>NZ_CP040896.1:1271748-1907622 GCF_006337165.1 Hymenobacter jejuensis | reverse complement strand
TCGCTGGTATCCGAGCGCGCCATTCCCCATGCTAAGCGTGGAAATAAGCTGTACTTCAACCGGGCCGATCTGCTGGCCTGGATCGCCGCCGGTAAGCGCGGCAACGGGCAAGAAAAGGGTCGTTAATCTGATGCAACAGATCAACGACCCCAAATCTTTAGGTATGGCGGGATGCCAAGCCAAAGATACACAATTGGATGCCGGCACGCCTCAGACTTTCACGGCTCGGCTGCAGGCGGACGCAAAGCGCCGTGCTGCCCTGCCGGCCGCCGTAACGCACGAGCAGGTATTGGCGGACTTATTGGGCCAGGTGCAGCCTGTAGACTTCCGTGCCTTAGCTGAGCTGGATGCTGAGAGAGACAAACTGCGCACAGCGCATTACGTGGTGCTGGTCGTGCAGGAACTGCTACAGTTGGCCCTCCGCAACAGCTGGGGCCTCTGCCAGCGACAAGGGTTTCTGTACTCTTACAATGGGGCCTATTGGAAGCAGCTGGATGAACCGACGCTTCGTGCCTTCCTTAAAAAAGCGGCGGAGCAGATGGGCGTTCCTCGGATGACTGCCCGGCATCATGGGTTTAGCGAGCAGCTGTATAAGCAGTTCCTCGACACAGCTTACCTGCCCGTCCCCGTAGCCAACTCTCGCACCGTGGTGAGGATCAACCTGCTGAACGGCACCTTTGATGTAGGCTCCAAAGCGCAGGAGTTGCGCCTGCCGATGGCTGAGGATTTCTTAACGCATCAGTTGCCTTTTGCTTATGACCCAGCAGCCACCGCGCCCCAATGGCAGTCGTTTCTCAATCGCGTTGTTCCAGATGTTGCTAGCCAGAAATTGCTGGCGGAATACATAGGGTATGTATTCGCATCTCCCTCGCAATTAAAGCTGGAGAAAGTCCTGCTGCTGTACGGTACGGGTGCGAATGGTAAATCGGTCTTCTTCGAAGTTGTAAACGCTCTCCTAGGCCCGGAGAACATCAGCAATTATTCGCTTAAATCCCTTACGGGCGACCCAGCTTACTCCCGCGCCCACCTGGGAACGAAGCTGGTGAACTATGCATCGGAATTAAACGGCCGGTTGGAAGCCGACACGTTCAAACAGTTGGTTTCAGGGGAACCCGTGGAAGCCCGGCTGCCGTATGGGCAACCTTTCATCTTAACGGATTACGCCAAGTTGATTTTCAACTGCAATGAGCTGCCTTCTGAAGTTGAGCAAACCCCTGCTTTCTTTCGGCGGTTTTTGATCGTGCCGTTTCCCATCACCATCCCTGAAGAGGAGCAGGACAAAACCTTAGCGACAAAACTTATTCAGGAAGAGCTGCCCGGCGTATTTAACTGGGTATTAGACGGCCTGAAGCGACTACAGGCTCAACAAAGGTTCAGTGATTGCGAAGCCGCCCGGCAGCAACTCGATTTGTATAAGCTTCAAACGGATAGCGTGAAGTTATTTCTTGACGAGTTCGAGTACACAGCTAGCCCCCGCTTGTATGAGCACACGGCGGTAGTGTACAGCAACTATCGGCAGTTCTGTACCGACTTCGGCTACCGCTTCCCCGTGTCTCGGCATAAGTTTGTGGCCCGTATGGCCGCCGCAGGAATTGCCGAAGAGCGCCGTAAAACCGGCCGAGTGCTACTCCTGACTCAGCCCTCCTACTTAAGCAGGGCCGCATAAAATATCTTCTTTTCCGGCCAGCACTTTCGACACCGTTGACACCTTTTACGCTGACGCCCTTAGCACATCTATTGGGCTATGGGTGTCAATGGTGTCAAAAGTGCTAGGCTAAAAACATCTTTTTTTTATGGTTCTCTCATCTTATCGTTACACGCTACAGCCTTACGCTGGCTTTAAATCACACGTTTCCTGTCCTTCCTGCGGTAAAGCAGGCTGCTTTACTCGCTACGTCGACACAGAAACCAACGAGCTGCTACCCTATGCATATGGACGATGCGAACGGATAGCGAACTGCGGCTATCACCTTAATCCCTATACTAGACCGGCCAGTGGAGGTCTGAGCTACGCGAAGCAGGTACGCCGGGAAGCGAAGCAGAGCCAGCCTATAGCATCGCCCCCGCCACTACGCTTGCCTAAGCCGCCCGCGCCGAAGCCCGTGTTGAGTATTCCGTTGGAGGTAGTCACGGCCACGTTACGACGCTACGAGGACAACAACTTAGGCCAACTGCTGCGGGAGCGTTTCGGGGTAGGCACTGCCAACGCATTGGTGGACCGGTTCTGCCTTGGAACTTGTGCTTACTGGCCGGGGGCCACTGTGTTCTGGCTTATTGACGAGCAAGGCCGGGTGAGAGGCGGTCAGGTGGTGCAATTCGATGAAACGGGGCATACTCTTAAACATCAGCGACCTGACGGCAGCATTTGCCGCCATACTGGCTGGGTGCACACGGCCTTAAGCCAAGCCTATCAGCGGCGCGGAGAGCCCTTGCCCAGTTGGCTAATAGAGTATAAGGAGTACGGCGAAAAAAGCCCGTGCTTGTTTGGCCTGCCGCAGCTGACCAATGCTCCCGCCGGACAGCCCGTAGCCTTGGTAGAAAGTGCCAAAACTGCAATAGTAACAACGGTCTACATGCCGGAATTCATTTGGCTGGCGACAATGGGCATTTCATATCTGACGCCTAGCCGACTAGAACCGCTACGGAAACGTCGCATCGTGCTGTATCCAGACGCGGGGGCTTATGAAAGGTGGCAAACGAAGGCACTGGAATTGCGCGGTCTGGGTTTCAATGTGGATGTGTCGGATGAGCTAGAAAAAATAGTAACTGAGGACGAGCGGCAAGCCGGCTATGACGCAGCTGATGTGCTGTTAGGCGAGTGGCCAGGCTACCCGCCGGATTGGGACGAGTGAGAAAAATTAGCAGGAAAGGGCCACCCTATTGTAAAGAACAATAAAGAACAATCATATGCCTTTCAAACCCGGAATAAGCGGAAACCCTCTGGGCCGGCCCCAAGGTGCCGCTAACGTAGCGACCGCGCAAGTACGCGAGGTCCTCAACGATGTTCTAGCCAACATCTCGGCTGAGGAGATACTTGCGAATTTGCGGGGCCTTCAGGGCAAAGAATTCCTTGATGCCTATACGAAGTTGGCAGAGTTCCTTACTCCAAAATTGCAACGCGTTGCGCAAAACGAAGAATTTAATGGCCTTTATGATGTAGTAGTTACTATTGGCGGTAGAGATGATGTTACAATTGAGGAATAAGTGAGGTGCCCTTACTTAGTGAAAAATAGGGCAGGGCAGAGGCGGTTGATCTATTTCTGCTCCCGTCTTCACAAATACTGTTACAAATCTTGGTATAAGGACGTCCAAGTGAATTTCAAAGCATAGTCCTATTTGTGTTACTTTGCCAATCTTCTTCCCTTGAGCCAATTGTTTTGCTGATCTAACTGGTGCTGGGCTTCCCTTACTTTGCCAATTAGAATAGCTAACGCAGGGTTTGTAGCTGCTTGGCCTATTCAAAGCCCGTATATTCTTCATCTCGCCTCCTTGAGTGCATTTGTGGCCCTGCATTACAGCTCTTAAAGCTTAGGAACGAGTACACAACCATAGTAGCTTCTTACGCATTCTTTGCCGACATTGCCTATTAGTTAGTAATGACTAAGATTACTCTAATAAGCTGGTTTAAGTTATATGTCTGTCCATTCGACTGTTACTGAGGTACATACTTTATTCGAAACTACCGCTCAAACTTTACTGCCTCAGCCGCCCAGCTTTGCGGGCCACCAGACATTTGCTCTGCGCTCTTCTTGGCTCAAAAAAGGAATAGATGCACTGGCCACCAATCCAAGTATTTTCTCCTCCGAAGAAGCACTGGTAGAATTAGGCGTTGGTAAAAACATGGTTTCGGCCATTCGCCATTGGCTGCTGGCTACTCAACTGGTAAAGCCAGTTGCCGAACGCAGCAGCTATATTCTCCCTACCGAGCTCGGGCATTTCTTGCTTGCTGACGACGGGGCTGACCCCTACCTCGAAGACCCTGCAACCCTATGGGTGCTCCATTGGAACCTATGTGGCCCCGGCAGTCAAGCTTACACTTGGGCGTATGCCTTTAATGTATGGCGAGAGTGGGAATGGACCCGCCCGGCTCTCAGCACAGCCATTCTTACAGCTGCCCGGGCTAGCAGCGCCAAAACTTCTTCGCCTGAAACCGTAGATCGCGATGTAAACGTGTTCCTGCAAACCTACGTGGCCTCGTCTGAGCGTAGCCAAAATGCCGAAGATGGGCTCGATTGCCCCCTGCGTGAGCTGGGTTTGCTGCGCTCCGGTTTCGGTAGCCAGGAGCAATACACTTTCGCCATCGGCCCCAAACCAAGTTTGCCCGCCGCCATTTTTACTTGGGCCCTGCTGAAATTCTGGGAGTGGAAATTTCCTGGATCGAGTACTATTTCTGTTCGTGATATCGCCCACGGCGAGGGTTCACCCGGTGTCGTGTTCAAGCTTGATGAGGATTCTGCTTTAGCTTACCTCGACCAGTTAGAATCCCTCACAGCTGGTGCGTTACGTTTCGAGGATACCCCTTTGGTACGCCAGGTTGTGCAGACCACTACGGAAGGGATTCAGCCTGCCGACCTTCTGCAACAACACTACGCCGCCCAGCTCTTCGCTTAAGTATTCATGCCCGCTATCACCCTTAAACCGCTTGCCAATTTCGTTTCCGTTCGGCCCCGTTTTGGCCGGTCGGTGCACTTAGAGCGCGACTTGGCGGCTCGATCTGCCACAAACGGCTACTTTCTCACTACTTCGGCCCTCGAAGCCCTACAAGGGGTGCTCCGGGCCCAGCATACGCCCTCGGATCGCGCCCTTACTTTGATCGGTCCCTACGGCGCAGGTAAAAGTGCTTTCGCTACTTTCCTGGCTCGTTTGGTGTCGGAGCCAGCGTTCCGTGAAACGGCGAAGCTGCCCGATAATATACCTGAAGCGCCAGACTTGCTGCCCGTGCCTGTCGTTGGCTCCCGCGCTGCGCTGGGACCAGTGCTGCTCACAGCCTTGCGCCATGCTCTGGAAACGGCCCCCGGCGCACCAGCTATTCCTGCTGCCCTGCTTACGGCAGAGAGCAAGCCGACCCCGCGCAACCTTGCCAACGCTTATCTTGCTGCTGCCCAGGCCATAGCCGGTGCCGGTCAGCACATGGGCTTATTGCTATTGGTCGATGAGGCCGGCAAATTTCTAGAATATGCGGCCAACCATCCTCAGGCTGGTGATATTTTCGTGCTGCAGGAGTTGGCTGAAGCGGCCGCCCGCGCCCCTCAGCAGGGCCAACTGTGGGTGCTGACCATATTGCACCAAAATGCGGAGGCCTATGCGCACCGGCTCGGCCGGGCTCAACAAGGGGAGTGGGCGAAAGTCGCTCAACGCTTCAGGCAATTACCGCTGTTTCCATCCGACGTAGAGCGCATGGATCTAATTGGTCGCGCCCTTGAACAGAAGCCGGAACTTCATCTCAATGGTGCCTTCACGGCACAGCTGGCTCCCGTCCTGAATCCACAGTCCTACCTCCTGCCCAGTGGCCTCGCCGATCGGTTCCCAGACTTGGCCCGCGCCGCCTATCCGCTTCACCCGGTTACGCTTCTGGCATTGCCCGCCATGTTTCGCCGCGCTGGCCAGAGCCACCGCAGTGTCTTTAACTTTCTCGAAGGCCAGGAAAACGGAGCCCTTGGCAGCTTCCTGCAACAGCCCTACGACCCCGCTAACCCCGCTTTCTTCCGTCTTGATAGCCTCTTCGACTATGGCCGTGATGTCCTGCTCTCGCATTACACGGGCCCTACTGCTCGTCCTTGGCACGAGGCCGTTGAACTGGTGGAGCGGGATGTGGCTAAACAACCCCTTGATGCCTTGGCTGTCCGTGCGCTAAAGTGTGTGGCATTGCTCAGCTGGCTGCGCGAATTGCGGCTGCCTGCTTCTCCGGCGGTACTTGCTGCTGCGCTAGGTCCCGATACGCCCAAGGCCATCAAGGAATTAGAAGAACGGGGCCTCATCATCTGGAGCCGCGCCCGCAGTAGCTTCCGTCTGTGGGAAGGTGGCGACGTCGATGTTACGGCCGAGCTATCAAACGCCCGTGCCAGTCTGGCCGGCGACGTATTGCTATCCGCTGCTACCGATTCTTCCCTGTTTCCTTTGCCCCGCTTGGTAGCCCGCCGCCACGCTTTCCGTACCGGTACGCTGCGCCCGGTAGTGGTAGAAGTCATTCGGCCTGAAGCCCTGCAAGTCCGCGCCGTACAGCGCCCAACTGAGCTGGCCGTGCTACTCTGCCTCGCGACCGATTCTGCCACCGAGTTTCAGGCCTTGGCTACTGCCCAATCATTAGCACATCCTAATCTGCTAATTGCGATAGCTCCTGAAACCGAGGCCCTGCGAGATGCCGCTCACGACCTGGCGGCGGCCCGAGTTGTTCTAGACAACGTGCCCGCTATCCAGGGCGACCGCGCTGCACGTCGCGAATTAGCCCTGCGCCGGTACGAGGCTGAAACTAACTTTCGCAAAGAGTGGGGCCGACTCTTTGGCCCAGCTTTGGGTGCTGAAGGTGTGACTACTCCCGACCATATTCCAGCCGCAACCTGGTATAGTCAGGGTCAGCCCCTAGCTTTGACCGATGCCCGCTCATTCAGCCGGCAGCTGTCGGTCCTAGCCGATGCTACGTTCCCGTCCACCCCGGTTTTACGCAATGAGCTGCTGAACCGTCGCCAGCTGTCCTCCGCCGGAGCTGCTGCCCGCGGCGCGTTGGTAAAAGCGATGCTGGATAAAGGTGAGCAGGAGCGCCTAAGCTTTACCGGCTTTCCGCCTGAGTATGCCATGTATGCCTCCGTGCTGCATGCAACCGGTTTGCACTATCAAACCGAAGACGGTACGTGGGGCTGGCGTGGGCCTGCCGAAATAGCTACCGACCGTGCGAACCTGCGCCCCGTCTGGAAAGCCATCGAGAAGATGGTGTTTGGTGCCGTTCGCTTGGTGCCATTGGCAGAGCTATACGAAAAATTGCGAGCCGCACCTTACGGTGTCTCAGATGGCCTATTACCTGTATTGGTGGCAGCTTTCCGCCGCGTGCACGCTGGCGATACGTCCCTGTACCGCGAAGGTAACTTCTTGGCTGAAGAGAAAGAGGCAGACTGGGAATTGCTGCTGCGCCGCCCCGATATGTTCGCCTTAGCCGACAGTCGCGTGAGCGGTGCGCGCCTTGCAGTCGTGGAGCGCATTGCGCAGGCTACCGGTGTCAAAGCCCAATTAGTACCGGTAGTGCGACGCTTGCTGAAGATGCAGGATAGTTTGCCCGACTTTACCAAGCAAACCCGGCGTCTCCCCGCCACCGCCTTAGCCCTGCGCGATGCCTTCCAGGAAAGCCGCTCCCCCGAGCATTTGCTCTTCTTCGCGGCCCCGGGAGCCCTCGGGCTCCCATCGTGGTCAGCTGACGCAGCGGCCGATTCGGAACAAATTGAGGTGTTTTTCAAAAGCCTTAATGCAACCCTGAGCGCTTGGGCAGAGGCCTTTCCTGCCGCTCGTGCCGACGCGCGTGACATGTTGCTGAAAGCCTGCGGCTTGTCTACTGGGCTAGAAAGTTGGGCGGAAGCGCACCAGCGCATCCAAGCGCTGCCCAATCCATCGCCCACACTGGTGCCCCTAGTTGGCCGGTGCTCATCGCCTGACGCTGAGGCCGACCTGGACCGCGTGCTGGCCCTCGTTGCCAGTCGTCCGCCACTCTTGTGGCGTGACGTTGACTTGGCGGCCTTCCCCAGCCACGTAATGCCATTTGCAGCGGCTTTGCAGGCTGCTTGGGGTGGCTTTGATTCAGCTGTTGTACCGGTTACTCGTCCGGTAGTTACGGCCACTGAGCGCAAGCAGGTAAAGCAGCTTGTGGCCCAGCTCGATTCCTTTGCCCGCCCCGCTACAGGCGTCCATCCACCAGCCCACCTGCTCCGCGCTGCTGTACTGCAGTGGCTGGACGAATTGGAAAAAGAACAATAATCCTATCCTGCCGTGAACCTCCCTAACTATACTGGCCCCCTGCACCCCGAAGGCCAAAAGGTGCGCCACATCCTTTGCCTCTCTGGTGGCAAGGATTCTACTGCTTTGGCCCTCTATATGCGCGATAAAGTGCCCGAGATGGAATATGCCTTCGCCGATACGGGGGAAGAGCTGCCGGAAACTTATGATTACTTGGCTTTGCTAGAAGCTCAGTTAGGAAAGAACATTGAGCGGTTGAATCCGGATAGACCATTTCAGCATCATCTCGACATTCGCAATGGTTTCCTACCGTCTGCTCGTCAGCGTTGGTGTACTGATTTACTCAAAATCAAACCCTTTGAGGCATTCGTAGGCGACGACCTCGTGTATTCCTATGTTGGCATTCGTGCCGATGAAAATCGTTCAGGCTACATTTCTAGCAAGCCCAATATTATTCCAATCCTGCCTTTCAAGGACGATGGGTTGGGGTATGATGATGTGATGCAAATTCTAGACGACTCCGGTCTAGGCTTGCCGAAATATTATGAATGGCGTAGCCGCTCCGGCTGCTACTTCTGCTTCTACCAGCAGCGCAATGAGTGGGTAGGATTAAAAGAGCGGCATCCTGATTTGTTCGAGAAGTCGAAGGCGTTTGAGCGGTTAGACGAAGAAAGCGGCACTCGATATACTTGGAATCAACGTGAAGGCTTAGATGAGTTGGAAGATCCAGATCGTATGGCGCAGATCAAAGCTGGTCATCAACAGCGTCTGGAGCGTCAAAAGAATTTCGTTCCCGCAAACCTTCTAGATATTCTAGGCGACGATGATAGCGAGGAGGGGTGTCTAATTTGTCATTTGTAATAGAGGATAAAATAGCACTTTATGGAGCCCATAAGAGAAGAGAAAATAGCAATTAGTTACCATCGTGGATTTGGATTGGTTAGAGCTGCTGTTGCAGCAGTACTTCGTTCACTTACTGAAGGCAACACGAGAAAACAAGCAGAAGCCGATTTAACATTAGGCCCAGATCAGTTTACAGCAGCCATAAATTATTGCGAACGTAGTGGGTTAATTTATCAAGAAAAACCCACCGCCTTCGGTCTAGCGGCATTGGAGCACGATTCTTCTTTATCAGAATCTGCGACCCAATGGGCTATGCATTATTTCCTATCTAGCCCGGCAATTAACGCACCCAACTATTGGGCTAATCTGACGCTAAATAATCTGACGTTATTAGGCCAGTTAGGTCAAGCGCAAATTGGAATAGCAATCAATGAATACTCGCAAGAAGTATCAGGATGGGAACCTTCCGATCGCACTATAAAAGCGGGTGCCACGGCGTATGTAAGCACTTATGGTAAAGAAGATGGATTCGGTTCACTGGGTATTCTAGAAGAAACAAATGTCCGCCATCAATACAGCGTGCGACAGCCCCGAGCGTTGTCGGTAGGTGCATTCGCTTGCCTCTTAGCCGACTTTTGGCAGCGCTATTGGCCTGATCGGTCAGATATAGTGCTAGAGCAGATAACCCAAGGTGAATTGGCCCGTGTACTATTACTCAGTGAGAACAAGGTAAACGACCTGCTGGGCTCCCTCGCTGCTCCTGATGTGGCACTCATTAAGCGCCAACGCAAGCACCTGCCATACCAAATTATTCGGCAGCCCGGCCTCGATGCCGCCATGCTTTGGGAAACCCACCTCTACCGCTAAGCCTGCCATTGCCATCTTATGTCTCCTCCTGTCTCCTCCGACTGGCTTACTGCCGTGCCGCCTGCTGACTGCACTGATGTTCCCGCACCTCTACAGGAATTAGCAGCTTCGTTGGCAACAAGCAGCGCCAGTCGCCGATCTGCCGTGTTGTGGCTAGCGCCGCCAGCCTACACCGCTGGGCCACAGTGGGCTACTCAGTGCTTGGGCCTGCTACCCCGGCACTTAGGCCGTGAAGTGGTAGCGACCTGCGAGGCCCAGAAAACCCAGCGAGTTCCGGCGGCCGCTTCGGCCTTACTCCGGCATATCTTGGCGGTGCATCCGGCTGCTGGACACGCTGGTACTTGGCTCTGGGGTCTCGATGCGCTCTTGGCCCGGCTCCCAGCTCCCGAGCGGTGCTCCCTCTGGGATGCGCTCTTCAATTTGCGCCAACATCCGCCGTTACTATTGGCCTTACCGCATACCTATCGCGAATTTGGTCCTGCCGAGCCCGATCGCTGGCTTTCGGCTGACCCGTGCCGAGGGCTGGTGCTGTAACCCCATGATTCTATTCCTGCCACCCAATTTATAGCTAAGATACTCTCATATGGCTGAAACCTCTACCTCTACCACTACTATCACAACATTCATTGGGGACATAACGGTGCCCAATCCCGACTTCCGCTTTGTATACGACGTGCGGCTCAGTCAATACCCTACCGATGCCGACAACTTGGCCCTGGCCAAAGCCTATCAGTGGACCAACCAGCAAATCGGCAGCGAGCTTCCGTCAGTGCAGGTACTGGAAACGATATGCAACGCTTTCGAATTTGAAAAAGAAGAGCCGCGTCGCGTGTTGCAGGCTACATATGGGCACGGCAAATCGCACTTAGCCTTAGCACTAGCCAACTTCTTCGGCCAGCCAGCGGGCTCACCTGAGGTGGAAGCCGTACTTGCGGGAGTAAAGCACGTGGCCCCTGGGGTAGAGGCCCGCCTCCGCACTTTCAAAGAAGAACGCACCCCGTATTTGGTGCTGCGTTTGACAGGTGGTGGGGCCGATAGCCTTTCCGCTGCCGTAGTGCGCGGTTTTGAAACCGCTCTGCAAGAAAACCCTGCTACTAAAGGCATCGATCTTGGATTGTGGTTCGATAAGGCCTTGGCAGCTCTTGCCAAGTTTTCACCTGAGCAGGTGACAATTGCTAATTCCTATCTCGAAATTCACGCCGCCGCCGAAAATCTTGATGTAGGTGCCTTACGCGCTACTTTGCAAGGCGCGCACCGAGATGGTCGCCACCGCGAGTTGATACACAAGCTAGTTGAGCATGTGCTAGGTGTATACCCCAATTTTGGAGCTGCGCTTTCGCCTCGCGAGCTGATGAATCACATGGGGCGCGAGTACTGCGGTCCAGGCAAGCCTTTTACTGGAATCCTCGTGCTCTTCGATGAATTTGCTGCTTTCGTCGAAGCATACGCTCGCCAGTACGGTCTGCATACAGACAGCCTGCCCTTGCAGAGCCTTCTTGATGGTATCAGCGATCTGCGTCAGGCCGAGCCAGGCAATCCGGTAAAGCTGAACAAGGCCGTTTTCCTGGCCTTCTCCCAGCAGGACCCCGACGACGTAGCCGAGCTAGCCATGCAGGAGCGCGGAGCCGGCAAAAGTGCATTGGCAGATCTTAAAAAGGAGCTAACTCGCTTGCCTAATGAGGCTCGCCATCCGCTCTATTCGCCCATGGAAGCCGTATTGGATGCGTACCTGAAACAGGACAAGGCGGTATGGGATGCCTTGACACCCGATGATTCGGTGGCGGATAACGACGTGATAGATGCGGTCGATTCCGTTCGCAACTTTTTCCCCATGCGTTACACTGCCGCTGCCGGGTGGGACTTGGACAAAATCCGGATGACCATGGCCTATGGCTGTCACCCCCTACACCCAGTCACCACCGCGCTGCTTTGCTCAGCTACACTGCGCGCCGGTTCTGGGGCTCGGACGGTTCTTTCTTTCGTGAAAGATACCATGCTGCACTGCAAACGCCGTCCTGCCATAGCCGCCGATGGCCGGCTCTGCTGGATACGCCCCATTGCTCTGGTAGCCTATTATCAGCACCAACTTGTATCTGACGATGCTTGGAAACAATACCAAACCACCCTCCGAAAAGCCATTCCTGCGAACATTCCCGATACGGAGGCTATACTGCAAGCTATTCTGCTGTACGAAACGGCAGGCTTCAAACCCGGCGATACGGAAGCAACCGATTATAACGGGGCCTTGGCAGTGCTTACTGGCTTATCTCGTACCGCCGTGCGCCGCGCCCTTACCACTCTCTGTGATACGGCTGGTTACATTGAGTACGATTCCGTAAGCGAAACATACCGCTTCTGGGCTAACAATCAGGATGGCTCGCAGGTGCGCCAAGCCGTTGTAGAAGGCCTTGAAAAGCTCAAACGTGACGAAATCAAATGGCTAGCTGCAGTCAACGAGGGGCTGCTTAGCGAAGAAGCCAAGTTCACATCGGTAGGAGAAGTAGCCTTTCATAACACCACCGGCGGCGACTGGGGCGCCCGCGTAGTATTCGTCCCGCGTGCGCAATGGAGCGCTCCTCGCTTGGCTACTTTGCTCAAGCTGCAGACGTTAGAAGCTAATGGTCGACTGGCTGATGCAGCCCGAGGTTACGTGATAGCCCCACTGGCTGCGGATGAAGCAGAGGTGCAGTGGCTCCGGCAGCATGCCGAGAAAGATCTAAATCAGGCCATAGCCAGCTTCTCCGACCAGAAACAGGTGCCTCCTGTTGTAGTGATACTGCCCAAAAAGTCACATGAGGCCCTGCTCAATGGCTTGCTGGAGCTGAATGTGTTAGGTAACTTATCGGAAGCCCAGAAACGTACGCTGGGAACAGAGCCTATTACTCAGCGGCGCACTACCGTTCGCAACAACGTGCAGAGTGCACTGGATGCGTTAAAAGATGATCTCCGCAAAGCGACCGAATACCAGGTTCCTTCTTTGCATCTATCTGGTATTGAGTCTAGGCTAACTGGTAAGAAGACCGTGAACCTAGCACACGTGCTGCAGGCAGCCTACGAAACCGTGTACTACCGTTTCGCTCCTTACTTGGGCGACTCAACGCGGGGAACTAACCTCCGAGCTGCCGTAGGGCTAGCAGTGCCAAAGCTGTATAGAGGCTCTTTTGTGGATTGGGATGAGGCTGCCCGCAATATGGGGCGTGCTCGCGACTTGTACAGCAAGGTGCTGCGCGTTGGTACGCCTGCATCCTGGGGAGTAGTCGATACAAGTGAGCGGGTTACGGCTCCTAAACTGCCGTTGGTCAAGCATGCTTGGGAGGTTCTCGAAGCTGCTGTGCCTCCTGGTGCCAAAAACCACTCCCTACGCCCAGCGCTGCTTCAATTGCTAAATGCTCCGTACGGCTATGATCCGTGGTCTTTGGGCATCCTGTTTGGGACTTGGTACGGCGTAAACCGCCACCAACTCGAAATTACGGACCAGCATAAACGTCCTCTCGAATATAAGAGCTGGCTTGGTACGAGCAATGATTTTCGGGGAATCTTGGAAACCATGTTGCATACCTATAACATTCGAGCAAGCCGGCGGAATGAAGAGGTGGTCGAAGGGGAAGTGCAAAGCTTAGTTACCAAGCTTCGTTATGCTCACTCTGAGTCCATAAGCTTGGCTGAGGCGGAACCAGCTGTTCAACAGCTTTCTCAGTATGCCGATACGGAAGGTGGAAATCCAGGCCTACGGAAAGAGGCAAAACAAGCTGCTGAGCAGTTGGGGCACGAGTTGAAGCAGGCTCAGGAGTATGAGAGGCGCATTACCGAAGGAATAGCGGCGCTCGAAACGGTGCCTACTACACCTGGGGGTATCAAACAGCTGATCGAACTCGTTCAGCTATTCAACGACCCTACCAAGGCTGGCGTGCCGTTGGGAATGGTAGTTCCTCCCAGTCAACAAACCATCGGCCAAGGGCAAAAGCGGGCTGCGGCCAAGCTCCGCCAGTTGCTCACTGAAGTAGCTGCCGAATTGGCTAACATAAGCTCTCTACGAGGTTACGACCTCTCTAAACGCCAATTAGGAGTTCTTCTGTCGCTAGTTTCGCCCTTAGGTGAACCTGACTTGGACCGCCGTATACGTGACGCTGAACAACTGTTGGAAGAACGCCACGATGAATTTAGCAAGGAGGGACAGGATGCCGGCATCCGTGAGAAAATAACTGAAGCCCGCCGCGCAAATTCTCTGGCGGATTGGCGCGAACTGTTGGCCTATTTTCAAGGTGCCAACCCTAAAGCCGATTCCACGGTATCCCTAGTAGCCGAGGCTACGCTCACGCTCAACACCAAGCGCCTCGAAACTGAAGCGTGGTTGTTGACTATGTGCGAACGTGCCAATACGCTCACGGAAGCTCCTGCAATTGCGTCTTTTGAGCGCGACCTCAACCGCAAAGCTGCGCAGTTTGAAGGCACCCCAGAAGCTGATCAGATTAAGGAGTTAGAACGGAAGGCCGATAGGGTGAGCAAACTGCTGTCCAACCTCAAAGACCAGCGCCGCGAAAAGCCTAAAACAGCCGATGATGTGCGTAAGGTGGTGCGCGAATACGAACGGTTGGCGGCCCGCGAAGGCCTGTCCGAAGTGCAGATAGGCCTGGTAAGCCAAGAACGCGCCGACTTCGAGCGCCGTTTTGATGAGCAGCGCCAAGCCGCCCGCCAGAAGCTCGACGAGCTGGTTGCACGCAACGAGGCGCAGGACGCTCCTGCGCCACTGCTCACCGAACTTGAGCGTCGACTCGAATTCCTGCCCGATGAGGACAAGCCCCGTCGCGACGCCCTTGATAAAGATCTTCGCCGCCGTGTGGCCAAAGATAAGGCTAGTGTTGCCGAAAAAGCTTTCCTCGATATCGGCAATCGTGCTGAACAAAAAGCCTGTTTGGTGCGCCTTCAGGGACTACTCGACCTATAATCAGCTCCTTACTCGTGCATTCTGTTAACTCTCTGTTGCTCGACCCTCACGGCGACGCCCCTGTGCCTGCTAGCTGCCAACTCGTGGATAACGAGTTGGATTGGCTGCGCGAAACTGCCAATGTGGGGGCTTCAGTACCACAGGTCGTTGTTCGGGGTCAAGCGCTTACCCAGTGGGCCCGCACTTGGTGGGAAATCCAGGGAGGTAGGTGTACAGAGTTGGTATCGCCTGGATACACCTTGCAGCGGTTAGTACCTGCGTTGCCGATGGCGGAAGCCCAAGGGGTTGCGCGTGAACTGCATGCGCTATGGGGTGAGGACCACTGGCCTGTTGGTCTATCCGTGCCCACTGTCCTGAACGCTCTTTACCCTGCTGCCCAGGCAGTATGGGAGCTGGCTCCCAGTGCCGAGCCTGAAGACGTGGCTCGTGCCGCAGGGCAATGGCTGACGTGGCTTCACAAAACCGATCGTTACGACTGGTCCACCGCGCACCAACCCATAGTAGCTGCTTGGCTGGCGAGTTGGCAGCAGCAGGAACCGCAGGCTGAAATACTGATGCCTCTTGACCCCGCTGCTGCTCTCGTCGTCCACCGCGCTTGGGTCGGCCTGCCCGGCGCGCCCATAACGCGCCCTATTCGCCAAGCTCTTACCTGGGCAGGACCTTGTCCGGCGCCGGTGCCAGCCGAGTGGCTCACGGCGGCCCGCCAACAATGGGAGGCCGACTTGCCCCGCTTCGTTGTCAATCGCCCTGCTGATACAGATGTGGGTACTGCCATAGCTGCTTGGTGGACACAAGTACATAGTCAGGGGCTGCACCCCGATCTGCTGCCTATATCTCTCAGCGTAGCGTTGCACTACGTGCACCAAAATAGCGCCGCTCTTACTGTGGGCCTCCTGCGAGTACTGCGGAGTAGCATGCCGCCTGATGAGTATGCAGAGCTGGCTAGCCGGCTGCCTCCACCCGAGCCCGGGCCTTTGCCTCAAGAGCCTGAAGCGGTCCTCCGATGGACTACGGAGGAATACCTCCCCTACCGTACGTGGCAGGCTAAGCAGGAGAAGCCAGATGCGGCTATAACAGCTACTGTGCGCCGCCATGCGTTGGCATTCGGGGAGTGGCTACTGGCTACCTACCCGAGTCGCTTATCTGGTGCTACGCATCCATACCAGCACCTTTACTGGACTCAGCATAGCCGGGTACATCCTCAGAATGCCAGTGAAGTAATACTCTGGATTATTGCAGATGGGCTAGGCTGGGCTGATGCCCTCCACTTAGCCCAGCAAGTGCGCGAACGGTCTTTAGGTCGCATTGTTACTACTGAAGCTGCTCCTTGCTTCGGCTTGCTGCCTACCATTACTCACTTCACCAAAGTGCCCGTGCGGACTGGTATTCCCTTTCTGCGCACGTTAAGCCGTCTGCCTGACTTAACTGCCGAAATGGCCGCCGACGTAAGAGATCACCAAGACCCTGTACCCCGCGTCCGCCAGCTCACGGGTGGCCAGTCGTTGGTATGGAAGCCCTTGCAGCCGGACTCGGCTTACCACGAAAAAGCGGAAGCCTCGACTGTACGCCGCAACGCTCTGGGAGCGCTGGATATCATGGCGCAAACCATTGTCGCGGCAGCTAAGGAGGTGCCTCATGCATTTGGGCTTCGTATCCTGATTACCACCGACCACGGTCGGATGCTGGGTCCTGGTACCCGTGCCGTAGCTGTTCCCGATGGCTTCGAGGCGCACGGACGCGTAGCTTATCAGGAAGTGCCTGGCTCCCGTCCACCGGAATCCCCCGATATTGAGTGGCTTGATCCAGAGTATTTCAATCTGCCGGGCTGGGTAGGTGTGGTGCGGGATGAGCGCAGCTTCCTGATCTGTCGCAACGATGGCAGTCAGGTAGGAGGCCCTGACAACTTCTCTCACGGTGGCATTTGGCCCGAAGAAGTAGTAGTGCCTTGGCTCATGCTTCAGCGCGATGCTGTACCGGTGCAGGTGTTAGGCTCGGCTACTGGCAGAGCCCGAATTGGACTTTCTGGCACGGCCATGCTTCAGTTATTCAACCAAGCTGACCGCCCTGTACGTCTACGCAGCCTTACGCTTAGCTGGCCTACAGAAGCCCCTTTGGAAATAGAAATTAATACCGCTCTGCCTGGACTGCAAAACACATCTGTTGCGGTTCTGCTAGCAAATTGGCCTAACGGTCTGCGTATTACGGCTGCCCAGCTAAGCATCACGGTGGAGCTTCCCGATGGCAGTGAACAGCAGTTCGGATTAACTAATGAACTCAGCACCGATGAATTTCAAACCCGCCAGGCCGATTTGCTGGGGGACCTTTAAAGATTAGAAATAAGCCACTATGGCCACGAATAATGATGACCTGTTTGGCCTCTTCGACGAGACTATTCCTGCGCTTCCCCGCCTCGTGCATGGGGTCGACATGGCTGCTTTGGAATCGAAGGTGGAACGCGTTTTTGGCAATGTCTCAATTGATAAGCGTCGCCTGCCAGCCTCTAAGCTGCAAAGCCGGGGCATTCCTGGGTATGTAGCTGAGTGGGTACTTGAATCGAAAGTGCCTGGTCGGGGGCCACTGTCAGCCGAAGATGCGACTAAGGTATTGGAGTGGGCAGCCCGCGTAGTGCCCAAAGCCGACGAAGGCAACCTCATCCGTAACCGCCTGCTCAACGGCGAGGCCGTACGTATACTTACCCCTGTGCAGGTAGAAGTAAGCCTGACCGGTAAAAAAGGGGAGCGCGTAGCTAAACTTCCCATGATAGGGGAGGAGCGGGCCCAGATTGCCGAGCACCTCCTCGAATCGTATCCTGCTTTGTTGCAACAGGGCATGTGGGGGGTAGCCCAGCTACTTTACATCCGCGACCAAGGCATTGTCATCACAGAGTTCCAGCCTATGCAAGCTTCTGTTGACTTGAACCGTTGGCGCGAAGCTCGGGGCGAGTTTAATCTTGCGGAGTGGCGTGCTCTACTGCTGCTCACAATGGGCTACAACCCAGCTGCTTACTCACCGGATGCCCAACTATTAGTGTTGGCAAGGCTGCTGCCCCTCGTG
The DNA here is from genome assembly GCF_006337165.1 of Hymenobacter jejuensis. NCBI lineage: Bacteria > Pseudomonadati > Bacteroidota > Cytophagia > Cytophagales > Hymenobacteraceae > Hymenobacter > Hymenobacter jejuensis. The sequence continues at coordinate 1,889,975 of NZ_CP040896.1, read as the reverse complement.
CAGAAGAATGTCCACCTTATGGAGCTTGCCCCCAAAGGAACTGGCAAGAGTTATGTTTACGAGAATATTTCGCCCCTTGTGCGTCTTATCAGTGGCGGAAACGTGTCACCAGCGGTGTTGTTCGTCAACAATCAAACCAACCAGCCCGGCATATTGGCCCGCTATGCAGTAGTGGTACTCGATGAGGTGCAGACTCTTAAATTTGAAAACCCCGCTGAAATTGTTGGAGGCCTGAAAGGGTATTTGGCCAACGGTAAAATCTCACGAGGTGGCAAACACGAAATGGCTTCTGACTGTGGGTTCGTGTTACTGGCCAACATCACCCTCGATGCTGACCAACGCCCTGCTAAAGAACCTATAGTGTGTGAATTGCCCACCTTCCTGCAGGAAACGGCTTTCCTTGACCGCATCCGTGGCCTTATTCCTGGTTGGCAAGTCCCCAAACTCTCCCCCCTAAGCTTCGCCGAGCAAAGCGGACTGAAGGCTGATTACTTCAGTGACATTCTACTCTGTTTACGCCAAGAGCTGGAAACTGACGCCTACTGCGCCCGTCACATCCAACTAGGCCCCGATGCTTACCAGCGCAACCAAGAAAGTGTGCGTGCCTTGGCTAGCGGTTATATGAAGTTGCTCTTTCCTAACGGAGAGGTGAGCGATGCCGACTTTAAAAAATATTGCGTAGACCCAGCTATTAAATTGCGGCAGGGCATTTGGGACCAGCTATACAATCTCGATCTCGAATACCGCAAATATGGGCGTTACGTGGCCCCTTAATCCGCGCTTATGCAGCCTCTTATTTACCTTGACCACCACGCCACTACACCCTGCGACCCACACGTGGTGGAGGCCATGTTGCCCTACTTTCAGGGCCAATTCGGCAATCCATCCTCTCCGCACTTCGCCGGCAGCCGCACGGCTGACGCTGTACAACTCGCCCGCGAGCAGGTAGCAAACTTGGTCGGCGCTCAACCAGGAGAGGTAGTTTTTACCAGTGGCGCCACGGAAGCTAACAACTTGGCCTTGCTGGGATATGCCCGAGCTGCGCGAGCTACCAGCTCCCGCTGCCGCATTGTCATTTCGGCCATCGAGCACAAAGCCATCAGCAACCCCGCTAAAGTGCTGGCCCGCGAAGGCTTTGAGGTAGTATTAGCGCCCGTTAACCACCAGGGAACAGTCGACTTATCAGCCGCCGCTCAGCTTATCACGACGGACACGCTCCTCGTTTCTGTTCACGCAGCTAACGGCGAAATAGGTACTATTCAACCCGTCCCACAGCTAGCTCATTTAGCTCATGCCGCTGGCGCTATTATGCACACGGACGCAGCACAGGCTGTAGGAAAAGTGCCAGTTGATATGCAGGCATGGGGCGTCGACTTACTTTCCCTTAGCGGGCACAAGCTTTACGGTCCCCAAGGCATCGGGGCCCTCGTGGTGCGCAGTCCACGCCGTACCCAGTTAGAACCCTTGGGCTACGGCGGCGGGCAGGAGCGGGGCTGGCGACCTGGTACCTTGAACGTTCCCGGTATTGTCGGCTTAGGCGCTGCCTGCACTCGTTGTGCCGGGCTTTTAGCTACTGAGAGCCAAAGTCTAGCGGCTCTCCGCAACATATTCGAAAATGCCGTACAAGCTGCTATTCCCACCGTTCGCATCAACGGCAATGTGCAAGCACGCCTGCCTCACAACAGCAGCTTAACCTTCCCGGGCATTGAAGCCGATGCTTTGCTTGCTCGTCTGCCGGGCTTGGCTCTCAGCATGGGCTCTGCTTGCGATGCCGGTACCGTCGAGCCATCTGCTACCCTTTTAGCTGTCGGCTTATCACGTGAAGATGCTCGTGCAACAGTTCGAGTAGGCCTAGGGCGATTCAATACAGTTTCTGAACTGCAACAAGCAGCAGCACAACTGAGTATGCATGCCACAAACCTAACCGAACTATTCAAGGCTCGTTAATAAGTGACTTACAGGCTAGAGTTCCTGATTATATGTAATACAAGATTTAAAAAAGGTTAGGATAGCAAGCAGAAACTACCGCTTTCCTCAACACCTATGGTGGACTATACCACTGTTGATTCCTGCTGCTTCGCTACTCCTGCTACGCTGATTGGAAATGATCCTGGGATTAGACCGCATTGTGAAAGATATATAATATGCCTAATAAAATAAGTTGCCTAAATTAAATGTGCTTCTAGAATTTAGGTTTCTAAATCTGGATTGTCTGCGTGCAGTAGTTTGTAAAATAATTACATTTTTACTTGAAAAATATAGATTTATGACATTTAGTTTACTCAATTATTTATATAAGATTCCAATTGATATATATAATTAGCTACTTTAGTATCATTTGGATTAATAAAAAACATGTATTTAGCTACCCCTAATAAGTGGATTAAATATTTTGCTTTATAATTCTTTGTGTAAGAGAGGTGGGAGTCTAAGCCAAATTTATTGATATAATACATTTCTTGCCTTAGCTTTCTTCTGGCTTCGATTGGTACTTGGACTTTGCTCTTTTCATTTACGATCAACCCCGTCACTATTTGCCTTTGCCAAGGGCGCATAATCCTTGTCTTTGAATTATTTAAAATAAAGCCATTATTAAGTAAAATGCCTTCAATTTTCCCTATGAGTAATTTAGGCTCTAGATCACCTGAAAAAATTAAGTCATCTGCGTATCTTGTGTATCTAATATTGTTAGCATAACAATATTCTGAAATTTCAAAATCAATATCAGCAAAAACGATATTCGAAAGCGATGGGCTAGTTGGGGCCCCTTGAGGCAAACTATCATTCTTACAGCATAATTTAGTTAAAATTGTCGACACTTCTCGACTATAGCCCATAAGTATAAATTTGCCCAAAACAGTTGGGTAATTTATAAATTCAAAAAATTGAACAATATCAATTGTTACTACATATTTCTGATTCTTGTGAAATCTTGCTGCGTCTTTAATCGACTTTTTTCTGACGTATGCTTTAGCGTATTTGCTAATAGGGCAATTATTTAAGATATTTTTTAATATCCAGAGCTGAATTTCTTTCAAGCTTGGAAGAGGTTCGAATATAACCCGAGTGGCGCCAGATTTTTTTCTAATCTCAAAACGTCTATAGAAAAATTGCGATCTATGGGTCGCTCTTTGTATATATGCTGTTTTATATCCAACTAATAGCGATAAATGTTTAAGATCATATATTACAGGCAAAGATTTGTTTATTAAATTATTCGCATAGTCGAGCGTCTCTAATAACTTTTCGTCAGAATAACCTTTGGCCTGCGCCTCCGCAATAAGTAAGGCTTTGTATTGCTGCCACTCCATACAAAAGAAAACCTAAAATTTAAGCAACTTTTACAATTAGGTGAGCGATCCTGGGCATATGTCATGCCGTAATTAATAATGAGATGAAGACAAATCCCTTTGACTTTATTTCATTATTAATTGCTCGAATGTAAGTTCTCATCAGGTTGACAGACTCATCAACCCTGTAGCTTTAAAAGCTACCTGATACTAAAAGAGCTCAAACCTTAGGCTTCCTTTTGATTGCGGGTAAATATATATCATTTATGCTAATTGAATCAATCTTACTTCTAGTTTCGGGTAAAATCCATCCTTGTTTAGGTGAAGTAGCCAACTCTTTCTGGAGATAAACAGCTCTTTCTTCGCCTTGTTTTGTCAAGGACAACTTGCCTTCTGTGAATATTATTAAATGCTCTTGCTCTAGCAGGGACATAAAATGTGATATTTGCGAATAAGTGAAGCCCTGTTCTAAAACAGGAGTAAGTGCTCCGTTTTTTTTTACAATTAAAAGTAATATTAGCTCAATATTAGTACCCATGTGTAATTAACTTTTTCTTCTAAAAGGTACTTTCCAATTACTATTAACCTTTTTGGGCTCAAACCAGAAAACTGGGAAAGTATTGTTAGGAGTTTTTATCATTGTTACTAAAGCTTCTGAAGCGCCTTTGCCTAAACGAAAATCATCTTCTACACCCATTCTAGTTTCGATATCTCCCATCATCTTTAAATAATCTTCTCTAGGTGGAATCGGAAATCTATCTGTTATACCTCTGTTCTTGATAACACTGCAAAATACATTATTGTAGCCTGCATCTTTAATTTTATCAATACCCTTTTGCTGGGCGACTAGCCCTAATATAAATATTTTGTCCTTGTTAAAAGGTTTTGCCGCCTCCAGTTCAGCCAAAGCTTCCAAAGCTGTTTCCCCTGAACCAATATAGTCATCAACCATAAGTATAATTGAATTATTCATTTTTCTAGGGTTCGGTAGAGTTGAATCTATATTATGAATAAGCTGAAAATCAACGTTGTGAAAGAAGGGTATTTTAGCGCCGATGGTAAAATCCATGCAATCATAAGCGACCTTATTGGCACTTTTAATTTTATTCTTCCTTCTGTCATCTGGTGAGATCATAGCTAATATATAAACTTTATTTATGGATAAATTAGATTTAGCAATCAACTCAAATCCATATATTAATAAGGAATAGTAGTCATTGTTTCTTACCCATAAATATTCTTCCGTTAATTCAATAAGTAACTCTTTCTCTCTTTCGTTTAAAAAAGATAATAAACAACAAAAGTTATCGAATATGAAATCGTGTGTATCTACTTCATCCCATCCTTTACTTTTAAATTTCTCTTTTAATCGCCGAACTGAGCTAATATCTAACCCTTTTATTGGCATAATTTAGTGAGAGTATATTTGAGTTGATATTATTTAATTTAGATGTAAAGCAACTTTATCGTAGATATAGACCTTAGAAAATTGAAGAAGAACTAAATACATTTGTCTGCAAATGGCACATACGTTATTCGTTTTCTGTGAGGCATTATAAAGAAGTGCCATGTATTTTAAAGCCATAGTAATAATGAATAGGCAAGTGAATTTAAGTGTGGAGCTAATTTATCTTGATGTTCATGTGCTTGAACTCAACTGGGTAGCAAGAGAAAACTGAAAAAACCATATAAGTTTTCGTATGCTAGAACAAAACTTGCAATTGTCTGCACTAATAGGCTCTAATAATCTGCAGGTGCAATCTATGTGTTTTATGTTTTCTAGTGAAGTTCGATAAATTGAATTTTAGAACGAAAGGCTTTGAACTAGCTACCTTAAGATATGAGGCTAATACATAGGTAATAAAAGTTTGTAATCATACTCAATAGCAAGCAGATTGTCGCAGGACTTAAGCTTTGTTGTTATAAAGGCACTAACGAGGCTTCCAAGTATCTACATAGTTTTTACTATATGGTATTAGAAGCGATTGTGTAAACCATTGTGTAAACCAAAACGAAAACAGGCACCCAGTCTTGCGACTAAGTGCCTGTTAATCAATGTGGGAGATGTAGGGTTCGAACCTACGACCCTCTGCTTGTAAGGCAGATGCTCTGAACCAGCTGAGCTAATCTCCCGTGGGGTATGTCCCGTTTGGGATTGCAAATATGGAGGGTGATTTCCGATTACGCAACAAAATGTGCGACCTTCGGTAAAGATTTTTTCTGCCGGAAGCGGCTAATCAAGTCCAACTCTTTCATTGCCAGAAAATTCGGTTGTTGGTGGGTCTGAAAAAAAAATTCGTTTACTCAATTCTTGCCCTGGTATTTGTGCTAGGTGGAGCCGCGGTGGGCATATGGTTGGGGCAAGATCAGATCATCAGGTTATTCGTGGAGCAAGTCAACCGCTATCTGCGCACGCCGGTGCGGGTTGGGAAAATCGAGTTGTCTTTATTCGATCAGTTTCCGCGGGTCTCTGTCACGTTGCGAGACGTAGTGGTGACGGGTTCGCTGCCGCAGGATACCATTCCGCTGGCGCGCGTCCGGGCGCTATACTGCGCGTTTGACGCCTGGGACATCGTGGCCGGGCGTTACCGCATTCGCTCCGTAACCGTTGCAGATGGCACCGTACAGGTTCGCCTCAACACCCAGGCTGTGCCCAATTACGACGTCATTCGTTACGACACAACCAGTACCAGCGAACAGCCTTTTGCCCTTGATCTGGAGAAAATCCGTGTAAAAAATGTGGCCGTGGTGTATGCCGATGCGTCCCGGCAGCAACGCTATACGGTGCAGGCCCAAGACCTGCGAGCCGCTCTGGCAGTAACAGACACGCGTATCGACATCCAGGCTGAAGGAGCCACGCATGTGCAAGCTATCGAACTGGGAAACGATGCCTATTTTCGAGATAAAGAACTGAAAATCAATACGAAGTTGGCAATTGACCGGCCGGGCCAACGGGTAGCCATTGAGCCATCTGATTTGCAGGTGGGCCAAGCGACCTACCGGGTAAAAGGCAAAGTAGGCTACGCGGCCGAAACCGATCTGGACCTGCGCCTGGACGGCAAAAACACGGATGTGCAGTCTATTATATCGCTATTGCCTCCGCGCATGGCTCGCCACCTGAGCGCGTACTGCAGCCAGGGCGACGTATATTTTGGGGGAACGGTGCGCGGGTTGCTCTCCTCGCGCCACAATCCGCGCCTTGACTTTCGGTTTGGTTGCCGCGATGCGTCCTTTTATCATCCCGAGTTCAAGCAAACCGTCGAGCACGTATTTCTGACGGGCAGCTTCGACAACGGTGCGCAGAACAACGTGCGAACGGCAGTGCTGGCGCTGCAGAATGTGCGCGGCAAGCTTCAGGGCCGCGATTTTAGCGGCAGTCTGCGCTACGCAAACTTTCAGGACCCCACTGTCAACCTCGATCTACGGGCCGATCTCGATGTGGCGCGGGCCTTGCGGTTCTACCCGCTGGCTTCGGTGCGGTCGGCAAGCGGCGACGCCCAGCTGGCGATTCAGCTGACCGGTAACCTGCGCGAGTTCCGGGCCCACCCAGCGACTGCCAGCGTGCAGTCGGCGGGAGAAGTAGTGCTGCGCAACGTGAGCCTGCGCCTGCGCGACCTAAATCAGCCTTTTACCGGCCTGACGGGCAATTTTACGCTTCGGCGCAACGACATAGCCGTGAGCGGTTTCAGCGGTCATCTGGGGCGTTCGGACTTTCAGGCTAATGGGCTGCTGCGCAATGCATTAGCGTGGATGCTGCTGCAGCGACAACAACTCTTGATCGAGGCAAAAATTGCTTCTAACCTTCTTGACTTCGACCAGCTTCTACGGGGGCAATCGGCGACGGTGGCCGGGCGGGCCGGAAGCGGCGGCGAGTACGAATTTCATGTGCAGCCTGATCTGGCCCTTAATATCAACGCGGCGGTGCGCCATGTGCGTTTTCGCCGCTTTCGGGGGCGGGCGTTGCATGGCACAATTCAGCTGCGAAACCAGGTTATTTCCTCGCCTTCGCTGAGCATTGCTGCGGCCGGTGGGCAGGCCAGCGTGCGCGGGACAATTGATGCACGGCAGCCCAACCTGATCAAGGTTAGCACCACGGCTTCGTGCACGCAACTGCCGCTCGACAGCTTGTTTTATGTGTTTGAAGACTTTGGACAGAACTTCATCACAGCCAAGCACTTACGTGGCGCGCTCACCGCTACGGTCGAGTCGGATGTGTACTTAGATCGGCGGCTGAATCCGCTCACAGATCGCTTGGAAGCCGAGGTGCGGGCCACCGTGCGCAACGGCGAACTCAATAACTTCGAGCCGCTGCAAAAGCTTTCGATGGTAGCCAGCAAGGCGCAATTACGGCACCTGCGATTCGCTGAGCTGACCAATAATTTCTACATCCAAAGCCGCACGGTGTACCTGCCCGACATGGACATTCGCTCCAACGTGCGCACGGCCTCGCTGATCCGGGTGACCGGCACGCACACCTTCGACCAGCAAATGGATTATCACCTGTCCATTCCGCTGTTGCCAGGTGTGCTGCACCGGCCGGGAACCGCGGGTGCGGCGCCTATTGGTCCTACCATCCTGCTGGCCATTCAGGGTGACGAAGACAACTTTAGTGTGCGCTACGACCGGGCCAGAGCACAAGCCAATCGCGGTGGTGCTATGCCTGCCCGCACTAAAAGCACGATCGGCGATGTGGCCCGGCCCGATAATGCCAGCGCGGACGCTTCGGCGGCAGCGCCTGCCGCAGTGCCGGCTTCCGCACCCAAACCTTTCGAGCTCAAAAAGCCGGTCAAGAAACCCGCCCAGCCTCAGACCGGGGAATACTTTGACTTCTAAGTTTTTAAGTATTTGAATATCAATAAGTTATAACTTGACAATTTCTTTGCAAGTTCTTTCTAACTGTCGAGGTTGAGGCATGGAAAAGTTTGACTCAGGGCAGCAATTTGCCATTGGCGAACGGCGTGCAAGTTTATTGGCGCTGCTTTTCAACCTAATCGCGGAGTTATCGTTAAGGGCAAGACGGTTTTCTCACTAAAGCCCTCCCTTTTGCCATGAACGATACCCAACTACTGCAAAATTATTCCGACCAGGAAAAAGCAGCGTACCTGAGCGTCATTGCCAGCTTGGCTTCGGCCGACCGCGAGGCTTCGGCCCCCGAAGTAGAATTCCTGCAGCAATTAGCCCACACTGCCGGCCTGTCGGGTGGGGCAACGCAGCAGGTACTGGCTGCCGCTAAAGATTCGAGCAACGAAAGCATTAAGCAAAACCTGGATGCGCTGAAAAGCAGCGACCTGCGTTTTTCGCTGGTCACCGACCTGATCAGCTTTGCGCGGGCCGACGGAGCTTACTCCAACGATGAAGAAGCGATGGTCAACAAGATCTCGGCTTACCTCGGCATCAACCAAGAGCAAAAGCAAGCCCTGGAAACAGTCGTAGACCAAGCGGCCTCGGTGCCACACGATCCCAATGATCCTGGCAAACAAGGCTTTCTGAACAGCATTGGCAGCAAGCTCGACAGCGTAGGCATTCCAAAAGGTGCACTGATGGCGGGTCTGCTCGGCGTTGTCGCCCCGATGGTGATTTCGCGCGTGATGGGCGGCGGTCGCGGCTCCGGCGGCTTAGGCGGCATGATGGGCGGCAGCGGCTCCATGGGCGGCTTGCTCGGCGGCGCTATGGGCAGCGCAACCGGGGGCGGCAGCATGGGCGGTTTGCTCGGCGGTCTGCTCGGTGGTGGCTTGCTAAGCAGCGTATTGGGCGGTGGCGGACAGTCTTCGGGACAGTACAGCGACCTGCCTGCACAGGGCTCGCACGTTGGTAGCGGTGGCTTAGGCTCGCTCACTTCCATCCTGGGCGGACTTGGTGGTCAGCCTAACTCTGCCCCTCGCAGCGCCGGTGGTGGTGGCCTAGGAAGCCTGCTGGGCGGCGGAATGGGCTCCCTATTAGGGGGCTTGCTTGGCCGATAAATAATTAAAATACAAGCATTTGTATATCAAAAGAGCCCGCTAGTATAGCGGGCTCTTTTGGTTTTGGGGGAATGGTAGGGCAACCGGTAGAAACTAAATCAGCGGCTGTGCCGGCGACTGCAAGCCGCGCAAACGATCCGGTTCGGTTAGCTGCACTACGGTGGTCGCCGTGTTGGTAAAGCTGCCGCCGTGCTGCTCCACGAGCTCTACCAGGCGGTAGTTGAGTTCTTCTTTGACGTCGAGATATTCGTCGTAGCTGTTGGTTTCGACGAAATACTGCACCGTCACTTCTTTGGCCGTGGGAGTGAGGGCGGCAAACTTGATCTGGACTTCGTCGGTGGTGAGCGGATGTTCGCGGATGACCCGCTGGGCATCGGCCACGATGCGACGGAGCTGGTCGCTGGTCGTGAAGTGACTCAGGGCTAGCGTAAAGCTGACGCGCCGCGACGTGCGCAGCGAAAGGTTGTCTAAGGGCTTGTCAATCATGGACTTATTGGGTACCGTGACGTAGCTTTTTTCCGCCGTGCGCAGGCGTGTGCTCCGAAAGCCTACTTTTTCCACGGTGCCCGTCACCCCGCCGACCGTGACGAGGTCGCCGACGGCAAACGGCTGATCTAGGAAGATGGTGAACGAAGCGATCAGGTTTTCTAGACTTTCCTTAGCGGCAAACGCGACGGCCAAACCGCCGATGCCCAATCCACCGATCAGGGCCGTAACGTTGACGCTAAATACCTGTCCCAAAATCACCAGAAAAGCCATTGCCAGCACCAACACCTTCAGCAAGTCTTTGGCAAACGGCACGAGCTGGTCGTTGAGGCGCGAAGGCGAAAGCTCGGCCCGGCGCCGAAACACAAGTACCGCAAAGTCGATCAGGCGCAATACAATCCAGGCTACGCCCGTGATAAAACCAAGCTGGTAGACCCGAAATGCCAGCAGCTTCGGCCACGGCTCGTTGTGCGACAGCTCGGAAGGTCGCACGGGGTAATCCAAAATGTTAAAAGCGAAGTAGATGGTTATCAAGAAGATAACTACAGCAATGGGCTGCATCAGCAAGGCGCTGAACTCGGCAACGTTCACGCCCTCCGACTTCTGGCTTACAAAGCGAAACAGCAGCTTGGTCAGCAGGCGCGAAACCAGATTCTTGAAGCCGTAACCCAACAGCAGAATAACGGCGCACAACAAATACGCTTGCACGTCATTCCCCAAAAAACGTTGGTGCAGGATGTCGTTGAAATTCATAGCGGTAAGAGCGCGTTGTGCGCCCATCGTTGTGTAGTTAGCAGGGATTATACAGTACCGCGCACGCGCAAACATGTTGCCCGTAAAGGTCCCTACACCAGTTCGCGTAGGGCCATCTCAAACGATTTTTGGGCAACGCCGGTGCGGCTATTGCCCTGTTGGCGAGTACGTTCTAAGGCGCGCCGGATGATTCGGGAGGTGTCGCCGAAAATGGCTTTGTCGGTGATTTCGGCGTTGGTTTCCATCAGATACGCAAACACGCGGGCCATGCCGCAGTTGGCGATAAAATCGGGAATGACGGTGGTGTGTTGGTCGGCGTATTCGCCCGTGGGGCCGAAGAAGATTTCGGGGTCGGCAAAGGGGACGTTGGCGCCGCACGAAATGACTTCCAAGCCACCGCTGAGCAGCTGCTCAATCTGATCGCGTGTGACGAGGCGAGAAGCGGCCGCCGGAATAAAAATCTCCGCGCCGGAAGACCAAATGCGTTGGTCGATTTCTGAAAATGAAAGCAACTCATTGCTAGTCAAGTTATTGCCATTGCGGCTCAGAAACAGCTCCCGGATCTCGTCGAGCGAAAAGCCATCCGGCTTCAGCAGCCCGCCGGCCCGGTCGATGATGCCCGTGATGCGGGCGCCCTGCAAGGCCAAGTAGTAAGCAGCGGCCGCGCCCACATTGCCCCACCCCTGAATAATGGCCCGCTTGCCGCGCACATCGCCGCTGCCCCACAGCTCGTAGTAATGTCGCACGGCTTCGGCCACGCCGTAGCCCGTAATGAGGTCCGCGACTGTGTATTTGCGGCTCAGGTCAGGCGTAAACTGTGCGTCTTCAATCACTTTCACCACGCCTTGGCGCAATTGCCCCAGCTTCTGAATCTTTTGGGGCTCGGTGGCGCGGTAGTGCCCGTTCACGATGCCTTCCTGCGGGTGCCACAGGCCGTAGTCTTCAGTAATCGGGATTACGTCGTGAATTTCGTCCACGTTCAGGTCGCCGCCGGTGCCGTAATAGCTTTTGAGCAGCGGAATAACGGCCCGATACCAGCGCTCGAGCACGCCGCGTTTGCGCGGGTCTAGCGGGTCGAAGTTAATGCCCGACTTGGCGCCCCCGATTGCCGGCCCTGAAACGGTGAATTTTACCTCCATGGTTTTGGCTAGGCTTTCTACTTCGCGCTTGTCGAGGCCTTTGCGCATGCGCGTACCGCCGCCGGCTGCCCCGCCGCGCAGAGAGTTAATGACTACCCATCCTTCTGCCTCAGTTTCAGCGTCTTTCCATTCGAAGACGATTTCCGGACGTTTATTTTCAAATTTTGCCAGCAGGTTTTTCATACTAATTGGGTGGGTGGGGGAGTGCATCAGAATTTGTGCTAAAGGTACGCACAATGCCCGATGCGCAGGATTTTCGGCGTAGGTATGGGATTTTCCTTAGATAAAAAGGACATAATATCATACAACTTCTCCCCCTAAAGTCAAATCTTTTCGTAAGCGTTTGCGTTCGATAGGAACTTTGCAGGAGCTAAATATCGTATTAACGATATCCCTCCCATACCAGCTTTTTTTTCACTGTTGCACTTCTGTATGAAACCTTTGCTTTCGCGCGTAGAATCCAAGAAAGTAGATAAGGCTGCCGCAATGCTCAAGGTGCTCGCTCATCCCAAGCGCCTTGCTATTGTAGACTTGTTGGGCAAAGAAGACAAAATGACCGTAACGGAGATCTATCGTTCGCTAGATTTGCCTCAGGCCATTGCTTCCCAGCACCTCATTACCCTGAAAGACCGCGGCATTCTGTCGTCGTTCAAGGTGGGCACCAAAATCTATTATTCGCTCTCCATCCCCAAGCTGCTCGATGTGATCGACTCACTCGAAGACTGCTGCGACACGCTGTAGTACAGCTGCATTTAAAACACACACCTGCTGAACGAAAAAAGGACCGCCAACCGACGGTCCTTTTGCGTTTTTAAGCCTTTTCGCTCGCCCTTAGTGCGCTGACTCAGCTTGGCGCTCCAGATCAAACAAATCGGTGAGCAAGTCAATGAGCTGATCGGCTTCACCGCGTTTGCAAGCCGCTTTGAGCTGCAACACGGGCTGCTTCAATACTTTCTGCATCAGGGACTTCGTTACTTCGTCCATGCGCTTGGCTTCTTCCGGCGACATTTTCTTCTGGAAGCGGTCCATCTCTTCTTGACGGATGCTTTCCAGCGCATTTTTGAGCTTTTGAATCGTGGGCGACACCATCATCTCCTTGGTCCAGTCGGCCAAGCCTATGATGCTTTCGGCAATAATAGCGCGCACGTGCGGCACGGCGGCCAGGCGACGCTCCAAGGCTTCGCTAGCGCGGCTCTGAATGGCGTCGATGTTGTAGACGAGTACGCCCGGCACGGCTTCTACGTCGCTTTCGATGCTGCGCGGCACCGACAAGTCGATGAAAAACTTGTAGCTCAGCACGTCAAGGTGCTCAACCATTTCGCGGGTAAAGAAAGGCGTGTCGCTGGCAATGGAAGTAATGACCACATCAGCTTCTTTCATGCCTTGTACAAGATCCTCAAAATCAAGTACTTGTACGCCGCATTCTTCGGCCAGCGCTTCGGCTTTAGCGCGGGTGCGGTTGCAGATGGTGACGTTTGAGAAGGACTTGCTGTCGCCGAGGTGGCGGCAAACATCAGCCCCAATTTCGCCCAAGCCTACTACCAGTACGCGCGGGTTGGCTACATCGGTCGTAAGCTCTTCTACCAACTCCAAGGCGGCGTAGGCAGTAGAAGCGGCTCCATCTCGGAACGAGGTTTCCTGCTGCACGCGCTTGTTGGTGAAGAACACCGTGTGCATGATGCGGTGCAGAAACGGGCCCGCCGCATCAGCATCCGCCGACCACTGGTAGGCCATCTTCACCTGATTGCTAATCTGCAGATCGCCAACGACTTGCGCGTCGAGGCCCATCGCTACCTCAAACAGGTGCTGAACGGACTCTTGGTACGTGTCGAGGATGTCGAAATAGGCGTAATGCGCACTGATGTCAGCTAGGCCTTTCAACTGGCCCAGCGCCTCAATAATTGCGGGGCTCTGGTCACGGTCGGCGGCGTAGTATACTTCCGTCCGGTTGCAGGTACTTAGCACGAGCAGGTCCGAAAGACCCAGATCGTGGTGCAGGGTGTGTAGGAAGCGGCGACAGGCGGCCTCATCCAAAGCGATAAGCTCCCGGATTTCGAGCGGGGCTTTCTTGAAGGAGAGGCTGACGGCCTTGAAGGGATGAAGCATAGCAGGGCTACGACGAATTCAGATTGTAGAGTGCAAAATTACAGCACAAATCGGTAGGGTAAAAACAGCCGTTACCCACTAGAGGTTCGCCGGCATTTTATTCTCGCTGAGAATGCCCTTTTACGCGCTGAAAGGGCGTTCAGGAGAGTCGAGATCTGACAAAAATCATCATTTAAACTCTTGCTATATAGGCGCATGTCGGTGCTTTCGACACGGAAAAACCATCTCTGTCGTGCTTACGAAAGAAAGACCCGGCCCGGATGTGCAGTGTGCGGCTTTCTTACTGGGCGGCTCCCGCGTCTGCGTTGAACCCAAGTGACTACCTTCGTCGTTGAGGCAACCGCTGCCGTTCTGTTCTGCTGGCATCCCGTTCATGATTTCACCGAGTATCCCGTCTTTCATCCCGGTTCACGACCAGAAATCCCGCATCAAGCTGCTGATTATTGTCGGGGCGTGCCTCATTGCGGCGGCTACGGTCGTGTACACCAACATTCTGGTGCAGCGCCTTTCAGAGCGCGAAAAACACGCTATCGATCTGTATGCCAAGGCCCAGCGCTACCTCATCAACACGGAGCAGGAGTCGGACATCCGCTTTATCTACGACGAGATCATCTCGGCTAACACCACCATTCCCGTTATCCTGACGGGCAGCGAAGGCGATATCCAAGGGGCTGAGAATGTGAACATTCCGCCGGGCCTGTCGGAAAAGGAGACCATCAGGTTTTTGCGCGGCGAAATCGAGGAGATGAAAAGCCAGCACCCGCCCATTGTGGTGGAGTTGGGAGCGGGGCTACGTACCTACATCTACTATAAAGACTCGTTGTTGCTCACGCAGTTGCGGTTTTATCCGCTGGTACAACTGGCTATTATTGCCTGCCTGGGCGTGATCGCGTATTTCGCGTTCAGCTACTCGCGCCGGGCCGAGCAAAACCGGGTGTGGGTGGGTCTGGCCAAGGAAACGGCTCACCAGCTTGGCACGCCGCTGTCCAGCCTGATGGCGTGGCATTCGTACTTGAAAGAAACAGAACGCTTTAAGGATGAGCCGATTATCGAGGAGCTAGGCAAGGACGTAAAGCGACTCGAAATCATCACGGAGCGCTTTTCCAACATCGGTTCGGTGCCGGTACTCAAGGACGAGAACATTCTGCAGGTCACCAAAAATGCCATTGCCTACCTGCAAAGCCGCGTTTCGAAGAAAGTGACCATCGAAATCAAGACTGATCTGCCCACCGACACGCCGGCCAAAGTCAACATTCCGCTCTTCGATTGGGTGGTGGAAAACATCTGCAAAAACGCCATCGACGCCATGGATGGCAAGGGCAGTATTACGCTGCACCTGCGCCGGCCGGTCCGCAACAAAACCCAGATTGCCATCGACATCACCGATACGGGCAAGGGCATTCCGAAGAGCAAGCTGGAAAGCGTATTCCAGCCGGGTTACACCACCAAAAAGCGCGGCTGGGGCCTGGGGCTAGCGTTGGCCAAACGTATTATTGAGAACTACCACCAAGGCCGCCTCTTCGTGAAGTGGTCGGAGGTAGGCAAAGGGACTACTTTCCGTATTTTGCTAAACTCATGATTAGCAATATGTTACTGTAGGGTGGTAATGGCCTCTACCGCTTTTTGCTGTTGCTTGCTCTCCTTGCGGTTGGTGATCTCCACATAGCTTGTGCCGGTTACGGGTTTGCCGTTGTGGGTGCCCGTGACGCGGCACATGCCCTCCCAGTAATGCATCTTGATGCCCGGCAACAGCTTGATTCCCAGCTCTTGGTCGGGTACGAGCGGCTCGATGGTCAGCTCGTAGCCTTGCTTCGGGACGCGGACGCGCCACTTGGCCGGGTAGCGTTGCTTGGAGTGCGGGCTCGTCCAGTAAGCGAGCGTTTCGAGTTGAAAATCCTCTTGGCTCAGGTGCGTATTCTCGGAGCGGGCCGAGTTGTGCGAACCGCCGCCGATGCTTTGGCCCGTGGCGCGGTTGTAAAGCGTATAAAGCATCAAATCGGAGCGGGGCTCGTCGAGTTGGATGGAAAACCAATCCCAGCCGGTATCCTTAGCCATCACGGAGTTACAGTTCCATTGGCGGTCATACCACAGCTCGCCTTCCACGTGGCGGACTTTGCCGTCTATCTCCAGGGTGCCCGTAGTGGCAAGGCGCGGATAGCTGTAGTAGCCAGCTTTGGCAAGGCCACCGTAGTTTTCGAAGCCCGTGCCCGCGTGCAGCAAAATGGGCTTGGCCGGCTTGGTCTGTAAATCAATAGCCGAGCCGGCGTGGGCGGCCATGCGCGCCTGCAAATGATACGTGCCTTCTTGCCCCGTGAGCTGCCAGTCTTGTGCCTGCTTTTGGATGCTCAGGTCGATGGGCAAGGTAGCCGGAAGCACGCCCGGCAGCTTGCTGACTTTGTAGTCGTAGCGAAACTGCTGGGTTTGCGGATCGGTGAGGGCAAAGTTTACCATCTGCCAATCCTGCTTGCCGTTGGGGTTGAAGTGGAAAAACACATACTCTACCCCGTAGAGTTTGCCCGATTCTTTATCCTTTAGGTGTCCTGTGAAGTACCACCATTCCAAGGAGTTACGCAGGTGCGGCGCTTCTTCCTTCGGTAACTGCGCCAACTCCGTAAAAACATCAAACTTGTTGGTAGGCTTAAGGGCACAAGCGGTGGCCAAGAAAAGCGTAAGGGCAAAGAGCAGCAAATTCTTCATACCCCGACAAAAGGCATTTCGGGGGCAAAAGGTTTGAGGCTATTGTGATCTAGCTACTTAAGAACAGTAACAGGCATGGCGCGACCTTCTGTAGTAGCATACTCAAGCCAAGTTTAGGGGCAAGATTTCTTCAACGGCTAAACGCATAGCGGATGCGATTCCAAAGTGCCCGCGGATGCCAAGGCCAGGGTTTGTACACGATCAAGCTGCCTACAGTAACCACAGTCAAACCGGTTAAAGCTCTGCTATCGAGTGCGAATAATAAGGTGCCACTGGAAAAATCCTTAACCGGGATCTCCTTCCTTTCGTAGCCGACGCTCGAGATCACTACTACCAAATCATCTCCCTGTGCCAGCCTCATCTCTTGAGGAATAGCCAGCTCGAACGTGCCATCGGCGCCGGAAGCAACGCCGATTTGCGTGCCTTTCAGCAGAACTGTGACGCCGGGCAACGGCTGGTTTTCCTGCTGGTCGATGACGCGTCCCCGAAGCACGATTGGCTCTTCAGTAAGCAGCGGTACTAAGTTCGAGTCAGTTTTGGTTGCCGGAACGCGCTGCTCTACTGGCGCTTGCGCGTGCACAGCGGCAGGCATTATTTCTCGCAATCCCCAGGTTACTGCCGCGGCGGCTAACCACGTCTGCCAGCGCGTCGACGGCACAGTAACAGGTTACTGCAAAGGGCGGTTTAGTTGTCGGTCGGTGAAGCGTCCACAGAGCGCACCGCTACTTTGGCTTATAAGGTTAATTATTTCATAATCAGATAATTGCGTAAAATCAATAACAGTCTTTTGGCATGCCGCACAATGACGCCCTTGCTGTACGGGTGTCATCTGGTGCCAACTTTCGTGGCAGGGCTGCGGAACGGATAAAGTGACGAGGCGCGGCATAGGATTAAGGCAAGAGCGAAACCTACTCGGTAGATGCCAGCCGTTTCGGGATTCCATACGGGACGCAGAGATTTTTTAAGAAAAGCAGCCTCGCTGCATTATTCTGTATCTTTTGCCCCTTAAACTTCTGCTCTCTCACTACCTGAAATGCGCCCTTCCGCTTTATTTCGCCGCAAAAGCCTTTCTGCCCTTCTCCAAAATCCGCCGGCCGACGAAGACCTACACGGCTCGCACCCCGGCGAACACGGTCTGGAGCGGCACCTCACCGTCCGCGACCTGACGGCCTTAGGCATCGCCGCCGTAATCGGGGCCGGCATCTTCAGTACCATCGGCAACGCCTCACACGACGGGGGGCCGGCCGTGTCGCTGCTGTTTGTATTTACGGCGGTAGCCTGCGCCTTTTCGGCGCTGTGTTACGCGCAGTTTGCCGCTACCATTCCGGTTAGCGGCTCGGCCTATACCTATGCCTATGCATCGTTTGGGGAGCTGGCGGCCTGGATTATTGGTTGGGCCCTGATCATGGAATATGCCGTTGGCAACATCGTGGTGGCCATTTCGTGGTCCGATTATTTCACGGGCCTCATGGACGGCATCGGGGTGCACATTCCGACCTACCTGACCATGGGCACCCAAAGCGCCTATGCTGGCTACCACGCCGTGCTGGACCTGATGATGGGTGGCAAACCGCTCACCAGTGCCACGCCAGCCCAACTCGAAGCCTATAAGGTTTGGAATACGGCACCTGTGCTGTTCGGCGATGCGCGTCTGGTTTGCGATCTGCCTGCGTTTTGCATTACCGTTTTGGTGACAGCGCTGGTGTACATCGGGATCAAAGAATCGAAGACAGCGTCCAACTTGCTGGTGTTGTTGAAGTTAACTGTAGTGGCCGTTGTAATTGGCGTGGGCGTTTTTTACGTCAAAACGGCCAACTGGACGCCCTTTGCGCCCAACGGCATCGGGGGCGTATTGAAAGGCGTGTCGGCGGTATTCTTCGCTTATATCGGCTTCGACGCCATCAGCACCACGGCCGAAGAATGCAAAAACCCACAGCGTGACTTGCCCCGCGCCATGATATATGCACTCGTAATCTGCACCGTTCTGTATGTGATTATTACTCTGGTGCTTACGGGCATGGTGAGTTACACCGAGCTGGGCGTCGGCGATCCGTTGTCGTTTGTGTTCAAGAAGGTTGGTGTCGATTGGCTGGCGGGCGTGGTGGCCGTGAGCGCCGTGTTTGCCATGACCTCCGTGCTGCTGGTGTTCCAGATCGGCCAACCGCGTATCTGGCTGACTATGAGCCGCGACGGCTTACTGCCCAAGGTGTTTGCGCGGGTGCATCCGCGTTTTCACACGCCTTCGTTCAGCACCATTGTTACCGGTTTGTTCGTGGGCATTCCAGCCTTGCTGCTCAACATGGACCTGGTCATCGACCTGACCAGCATCGGTACGTTGTTCGCTTTTGCGTTGGTGTGCGGCGGCATCCTCATCATCGATCCGCGCGGCACTTCCAATGCCCGTTTCAAAGTGCCGTACGTCAATGGCCAGTTTCTGGTCGCCCTGATTCTGATCGTAATTGGGGGCTTGGTTTTCTCGTATAACCGCAACGCTGTCAATGAGTTCTGGCGCACCATGGCCGGCGAAGGCGGTTACGATCAGTTCCGGCACGAAATCCCGATGACGGTATTTTTGCTGTTCTGCGTGGGCCTGTCGGTAATATCTTACCTGCGCCGTTTGTCGTTATTACCGGTGCTGGGCCTGCTCACCAACCTGTATCTGATGACGCAGCTAGGCATCAGCAACTGGATGCTGTTTGGCGGCTGGCTCATCATCGGTCTGGCCTTGTATTTCAGCTACGGCATCAAGAATAGCAAGCTGAATCAGGAGCCGGCCAGCGCCGTTGTATAGCGTGAGTGCTGCTTTGTAATATATAGTAAATCAGGAGGTTAGGTGATATGCTAAACAGTCGTGTTTTCCTCTGTGGCATATTGCCTTTTCTCTTGTTGACCACACGTGCCGCCCACGCGCAGCAAGATCCGCAGGCGTTTTATCAAGCCACCATGCAGGCCCGCGACACCGGCGACTTTGTGCGCTACCGCGATGGGCTACGCCAAATGCTAGGCGACAACGGCACGCAGCCCTTTTTACTCTACAAACTGGCCGGTGCTTATGCCCTGCTAGGCGACACAGCCGCGGCCCGCACAACGCTTCTGAAGCTGGTACAGCAGGGCGTCAGCTATCCGCTGGCCCAGGACGCCGACTTTGCCAGTCTGCACGCAAGCCCGGCGTATCCGGCTCTGATACAGCAATTTGCCGGCAACCGTGCCGTAGTCGGCAATAGCACCGTAGCGTTCACGGTGCCACAGCCCGACCTGATTCCGGAAGGCTTGGCGTACGATCCGCGCCGGGGCGACTTTTACCTCAGCAGCATCTACCGGCACAAAGTGGTGCGCATCGACAAAAGCGGCCAAGCGCACGACTTCACCACTGATGCACAGGATGGTTTGGGCGGTACGCTGGGCATGAAAGTCGATAGTCGTCGCAAACGCCTGTGGGTGTGCTCGCTGGCCGGGCCAGAAGCCGCCCCCGCCGAGCAAGGCCGTACGGCTCTCTACCAATACAAGCTCCGCAACGGCCGGCTTGTGCGGCGTTACGAGCCAGAAAAGAACCGCAATGGTCATTTGTTCAATGACTTAGCCATCGGACCAAAGGGCGAAGTATACGTCACTGACAGCCGCGCCGGTACGGTGTACCGTCTCAAAAAGCGTGGCAAAGTGCTAGAGCCGTGGTTACCCGCCGAAACCCTCGTGTACCCCAACGGCATCAGCCTGTCGGCGGATAATAAGCGCGTGTATGTGGCTGATTTTCGGGGAATTACAGCCATCGACGTAGCCACCGGTGCCATAAAGGCCCTCTGGACGCCCGAGGGACTTTCGACGGGAGGCGTCGATGGCCTTTATACGTACGGTAACTCGCTGATCGCCATTCAGAACCAAAATCCAGAGCGGGTCGTGCAGTTTCTGCTCAGCCCCAACGGCGATACTGTGCAAACTCAGCAAGTGCTGGAAGCCAACCGCCCTGAATACCGCATTCCGACCACCGGCACGCTCTACGGCAACGAGTTCTGGTACATTGCCAACAGCCAATTGCGAGCCATTGACGAGCGCGGAAAACTGCGCCGCAGCACCGAATTACTTAACCCAACTATTCTGCGCCTGACGTTGCCGGCAAAGCCTTGATAGCGAGGCTATTTGGCGCGGTTGATGATAAAAACGCCCGCCAGAATAATGACCATGCCCAAGCAATGCATGAGGTTGATGGTTTCGCCGTCGAGCAGGCCCCAGCCCAGCGCCACAATGGGCACCAAGTACGTATTGGAACTGGCAAACAGGGCCGTCGATTCGCGGATAAGCTTGTTAAACAGCACCATCGCTACGGCCGTACTCATGGTAGCTAGCAGCGCGATGTAGCCGAAAGCCTGCCACGCGCCCGCAACGGTCGCCAGTTTGTGCACAAAATCGGTGAAGCCCAGTAGGTAAATCAAGGCCGGCCCGCCGATAAGCATGAGCAGCAAACTCGTCACGGCGATTGAGGTCATGCCCTGAAAATGGTGCTTAATCACGTTGACGCTCAGGCCATAACCCAGCGTTGCCAGCACGATGTAGAGGCCATACCACGCATTGCCAACGCCCGTTGGCGTGGCCTCGCCACCGCTACCGCCCAGCCCCATCAACACAACCGTACCCAGCAGTCCCGCTCCAATGCCTAAGGCCCGCAAAGGCGTGATGCGCTGCCCGAAAAACAGGGCGCCCATCAGCAACGTGAACACCACCGTCAGGGCGTTGAGCACGCCGGCCAGGCCCGACGCGAGCTTGGTTTCGGCATATGCGAAAAGGAAAGCCGGAATAAACGTACCGACTACGCCACTGAGCAACAAGTACTTAAATCGGCTGCGCTCGACGCGGCGAACATGACGTAGCGCAAACGGCAGCAGAAGCAGTGCCGCCACGCTCACTCGCGTTGCACCCAGTTCCAACGGCGAAAACACCTCCAAGCCCTTCTTCATCAGAATGAAAGAAGTACCCCAGATGCAAGCCAGAATAATCAGCAGTATCCAAGCCGTGAGTGGCGCGCCGTGGGGCGTAGTCACTGTGGGCGACGCAGGCGCAGTAGTGGTGGAGGGCATTGAGGGGAAAGCTGAAGAAGTAATTTGATAACTGTCTGGGAGCCGGAGCGTAGGCTCCCAGACGGTTTGATGGTTGAGCTTGTGTAGGAGCGATAGTGTGAGGCGAGCAACGCCTACCCAACCATCATCGGCTCAGCGGCAGCGATTTCTTCCAGAATGGCCTGCACTTCGTCTACCGAATCGGTTTCGACGAGGCGCATCCGCCACTGCTTCGCGCCTTCTAACCCTCTGAAATACTGCGCGTAATGACGACGCATTTCAAAGATGCCTACGCGGGCACCTTTCCACTCGATGCTCTTTTCGAAGTGCATGCGGCACATGGCTACGCGCTCTTCCACCGTGGGCGGGGCGAGCAATTCGCCGGTGGCAACGTAGTGCTTGATCTCGCGGAAAATCCAGGGGTAGCCGATGCTGGCACGCCCGATCATGACCCCATCGACGCCGTAGCGGTTTTTATATTCCAAGGCCTTCTGTGGCGAGTCGATGTCGCCGTTGCCGAAGATGGGAATCTTGATGCGCGGATTTTCCTTGATCTTGGCAATCAGGCGCCAATCGGCGTCGCCTTTGTACATCTGCACGCGGGTGCGGCCGTGTACGGTAAGTGCTTCAATGCCAATATCTTGTAATCGCTCAGCGACTTCCGTAACGTTGAGCGTACTTTCGTCCCAGCCGAGGCGCGTTTTTACCGTCACGGGCAAATGCGTGGCCTTTACCACGGCCGACGTCATCTCAACCATTTTCGGAACGTCGCGCAGCAAGGCGGCACCGGCGCCTCGGCAAGCGACTTGCTTTACCGGGCAGCCGTAGTTGATGTCGATCAGGTCGGGACCGGCGGCAGTACTGATGCGGGCGCATTCGCCCATCGTATCGACGTCAGAACCAAATAGTTGGATGCCGATGGGGCGCTCGTAATCGAATACGTCGAGCTTCTTTTTGCTCTTGGCCGCGTCACGAATCAGGCCTTCTGAAGAAATAAACTCGGTGTACATCAGGTCGGCGCCGTTGGCTTTGCACACGGCCCGAAACGGTGGGTCCGACACGTCCTCCATGGGGGCGAGCAAAAGCGGAAAATCGGGCAGGGCAAGATCGCGGATGTGTACCACAGGGAAGACGGTTACAGGAATTTGCGCAAATTTACGACACTTCTAGGTTGTCGTATAACTTGTCGTAACCACCCCCCCCCGATGAAAGGTTTCACCACCGACCGAATGCACCCGTTGCTCAACCTGTTGCTGCTCGTCGGACTGATCGCAGCGGGCATGAGTGTGGGCATGTTTGTCGCCTTAGCGATATCAGGTGCCGCTTATGGCGTGTCGTTCAGCACGTTGCCGGTGGTGCTCTCAAATCCGTCGCATTATTCTTACGGCTGGTCGGTGCTGATGCTGATGCAAGGGCTATCGTTGCTGCTGGGTTTTGGGGGCGGTGCTGTAGGAGTCGCCTTGGTCAATAGGCAGGCGCCGGTGCCGTACTTCGCGCCGCGCCGACCGGCCCCGTTTTGGTGGTTATTGGCTGCCATGGCGCTCATTCTGGTGAGCATACCGGCTTTGTCGGCGCTGGTGGCTTGGAATGCGGGCGTGCATCTGCCCACTACATTTCAGTGGCTAGAACAAAAGGCACGTGCTTCGGAAGACCAGGCGCAAGGGCTTACTACCTTCTTGACACAGTTCACCACAGCCACCCGTTTCTGGGTGGCGATGCTCGTGGTGGCCGTGATTCCGGCCATTGCCGAAGAGCTGACCTTCCGCGGCATTGTGCAGCGTCAGATCATACGTTTTACGGGCTCTATGCACTGGGGCGTGTGGCTGTCGGCAATCATTTTTAGCGCCGTGCACATGCAGTTTTTTGGGTTTGTGCCGCGGGTGGTGCTGGGCGTGCTACTGGGCTATTTGTATGCCTGGAGCGGCAATATTTTGGTGCCAATGGCCGCGCATTTTGCCCAAAACGCCTTGCAGCTAATCATGCTGTATTATCAGCAACACAACTGGACTACTACCCTCGACCCCGACTCTACCGAGGCCATGCCGTGGCCTTACATGCTGGTGTCGCTGGGGCTCACGGCCGGCCTGATAATTGTGTTGCAGCGGAGGTTTGCCGTCCCTATTGCGCCGCCCACCGAAATGCACACGCTCAGCAGCAAAGGAGTAGCCGCCATCGATCTGGAGGTGGCGGGGGCCCGCGGCCGGACGATCAACAGCAAAGGAATCGATACAAGCCGCGAAACTGCGGGTTTGTAAATAATTGATTATCAATATATTATACAAAGGCTTTGCCCACTTCTTCCGCCTCCCCTAATTCTGTGACTGAGCCGCCCGCTGAAAAGAAACCCATGTCCAATCTGGCGCAGCGCGTCATTTTTGGGGCAATTGGGGCGGCTATTTTATTCGGCTGTATCTGGTACAGCGCCTGGAGCTTTGCTGTATTTTTTGCCTTGGTGCAGGCCAAGATGCTGTTGGAATTCTATCGGATGATGCGGAAGGCGGGCTACTACCCGGCCGTGTGGTGGGGTGTTTCGATAGGCCTAATTCTATTCGCTGCCGTCAGCTTATTTGCCAAGATAAATACATCAACAGGGGAGCAAAATGCCGCGGCTGCTGTAGAGCTTATGCAAACCTTGCTGATTGTGTCAGCGGCTTCATTGCTGATATCGCCGCTGGTGTTGTTGTTACGAGAGATGGTATTATGGCCTCGTCATAAGCAGCCCTTCGCGGATGTTGCTTCAACTATCGTCGGGCTGTTATATGTAAGTGTGCCAATGGCATTACTTAACGTAATTGCCTTTACATCAACTGGTTACGATTACCGCCGCATTCTTGCCCTTCTTCTCCTCGTCTGGGCGGCGGATATCGGCGCTTATGCTGCCGGCAAAACCTTCGGCAAGCACAAACTCGCCCCAAATATCTCGCCCGGCAAAACGTGGGAAGGGTGGATTGGCGGCACAATTCTCACAGTAGCAATGGGTTGGGTACTGGGCTATTTGCTGCCCGATATGCCGCTGACGCACCGCTTGGTGGTGGCGGGCGTAGTAGCCGTGTTTGGGGTGCTGGGCGATCTGGTCGAATCCATGCTCAAGCGTAGCGTGGACGTGAAAGACTCCGGCCGCATCCTGCCCGGCCACGGCGGCCTGCTCGACCGCTTCGATGCCTTCCTGTTTATACTGCCGGTGCTGGCGCTGCTGCAAATGCTATTTGGCAGCTAATGCACCTCCTTCGCTGTATTCAGCGTATGCCATAAACCTAGTACATTTGACGCCTTAATTTGCCCTAGCGCCCCGATGCCCACCGTCGCGGGCCATAGTTCTTCTTTTCACCCACCCACCCATTTTTACCTTTTCCGCATGGCTGCCACCACGGTGTACAAAGAGCCGGCCCCAATCGTGGACCGCGAAAATCCCCTCGAATCAATGATGTCGCGCTTCAATATCGCGGCCGAAATCTTGGGATTGGACGACCAAACTTATAACGTTCTGAAAGCGCCTGATAAGCAGGTCATTGTCAACATACCCGTGACTATGGACAACGGTAAGGTCCGGGTGTTCGAAGGCTACCGCGTCGTGCACAACACGATTCTGGGTCCGTCGAAAGGCGGCATTCGCTACGACATGCACGTGCACCTCGACGAAGTAAAGGCCCTGGCGGCCTGGATGACGTGGAAGTGCGCCGTTGTGGACATTCCGTATGGCGGCGCCAAGGGTGGCATCATCTGCGACCCGACCACCATGAGCCCCGGCGAAATCGAGCGCATGACGCGCGGATATACGCTGGCTCTCAAAGACGTATTCGGTCCTGACCGCGACATCCCGGCTCCCGACATGGGCACCGGCCCCCGCGAAATGGCGTGGCTCATGGACGAATTTTCCAAGACGACCGGCGCTACTTCGCCTGCCGTCGTGACCGGCAAGCCGCTGGTAATGGGGGGCTCGTTGGGCCGCACCGAGGCTACGGGCCGGGGCGTGATGGTATCGGCGCTGGCCGCTATGGCTAAGCTTGGCATGAAACCCGAAGAGTCTTCGGCAGTAGTACAGGGCTTCGGCAACGTAGGCTCGTGGGCGGCGAAGCTGCTCGCTGAGAAAGGCGTGAAAATCAAGGGCGTATCCGACATCAGCGGAGCCTACTGGAACGAAGAGGGCATCAACATCGACGAGGCCATTGCCTACAAAAACGTTCACAACGGTCGTCTGGAAGGATTCACTGGTGCCCAAACAATGAACCCCGACGACCTGCTCATTTCCGACGTGGACGTACTCGTGCCGGCTGCGGTGGAAGATGTGATCACGGAGCACAACGCCCACGACATCAAGGCCAAACTCATTGTGGAAGGCGCCAACGGCCCAACTTCAGCCTCGGCCGACCCCATCATCAATGAGAAAGGCATCATGGTGGTGCCCGACATTCTGGCCAACTCCGGCGGCGTGACGGTTTCTTACTTCGAATGGGTGCAAAACCGCCTCGGCTACAAATGGAGCGAAGGCATGGTCATCGAGCGTGCCGAGCGCATTATGTCCGATGCTTTCGAGAAAGTGTACGCCACCTCGCAGAAGTATAAAGTGCCCATGCGCATCGCTGCGTACGTGGTAGCCATCGATAAAGTGGCTCAAACCTATAAGTACCGCGGCGGTTTCTAAGCCACGTTATAATCAAATGCAGGCGGCTGTGCCAATTGTAAGCCGCTCTGTAGTAATATTATCCTTCAGATAGGTCCGAGCCGAGCGGCCCGGACCTATCGTTGGGCGGGATGTTGAAGTTTGTTTTTCTGAGCGTTGGTAACGTTAACCGCCTGCTTGCTTGTTTGATTGGTCTGACGCCTAAGGTAGCGTAAGCAGCTAACTTGGTGTCAATCTGCGATTTATGAAGATTCACAAAGAAGGACGACGAATACTTTTCTTTACGCTGCTGGCCTTGCTGGCCGTGAACCTGTTGCTATTTCGTCTGAATGCGCAGAACGATACGTTCAACAAGATCTTTGCCGGCGCGTCCGCCGTTGCTTTCCTGTTGCTGCTGCAATTTTTCCGCAGCCCGTTTCGCAACCTGCTCACCCACGAAGACCTCATTGTGGCCCCGGCCGATGGCAAAGTAGTGGTGATCGAGGACGTGCACGAACCGGAGTATTTCGACGACGTGCGCAAGCAGATCAGCATTTTCATGTCGCCCATCAACGTGCACATCACCCGCAACCCGATTTCGGGCATCGTACGTTACTTCAAGTACCACCCCGGCAATTACTTGGTGGCTTGGCACCCCAAGTCAAGTACCAAAAATGAACGGACCACCGTAGTTGTGCAGTCGGAAGCGGGGCCTTTTGTGCTCTTCCGGCAGATTGCCGGCGCCATGGCCCGCCGCATCGTGTGGTACGTAAACGAAGGCGACGAAGTGTCTCAGGGTGAAGAGTTTGGCTTTATCAAGTTCGGCTCGCGCGTCGATGTTTTTGTGCCCGTCGATACCGAGATACGCGTTCAGATTGGTGAGAAAGTAAAAGGCGGCGAAACCATCATCGCGCAACTTAAAACAGAAACCCCGAGCTTATTCTGAACTACGGATTGAGCGGATTCTTCGAAATCCGCAGACATTGTGAACAAGGCAATCCACTTACAAATAAAAAGGCCTCGCTGCACTTGCAGCGAGGCCTTTTTATTTGTAAGTTCCTGATAAATAGCTATTTATGAACAGTATCATGGCGTTCACAGAAGCTGCAGAATCCGGCAAATCCGCCGCAGAAATCCGTGATTCAGACAAACCACTGCGCCATCAGCTGCGCCAGCTCTTCCAAATAGCGCTGATCGTCTTGGTCAAAGTCGTTGAGTTGGTTGCTGTCGACATCCAAGACCATAACTACTTGATTATCCTTTAGTACCGGCACAACAATCTCCGATTTGGAGTCGCTGCTACAGGCGATATGGCCCGGAAACTGTTCGACGTCGGGCACCAGCAGAGTTTTGGCCTGTGCCCAGCTCGCGCCGCACACACCTTTGCCGTGCCGGATGCGGGTACAGGCAATAGGCCCTTGGAAGGGACCTAGCACCAACTCATTGTCCTTCACCAGGTAAGCGCCCACCCAGAAGAAGCCAAAAGCCTGCTTAAGGGCACCCATAGTGTTGGCTAGATTGGCTACTAAATCGGGTTCGCCAGTGGTCAGAGCTTCAATTTGAGGAAGGAGCTGGCGATATTTTTCGGCTTTGGTAAGCTGCGCGTCAAGGATAAGTTCTTCGGCCATGAGAAGGCGAGGTTTGGAAAGGTTGTGGGCAGGCTAGGCGACTAGAAAATCACCCTGTGGTCCTAAAGCAAAGTTACTACTCGTTTGTTTGGGCAGCCGGCCGATGGTAAACGAATAGCTCATCTTCGCCCAGCGGCAAGTGCTCGCGCAAGGCGGCCAGCCCAAAATGCGGGGCCGCTATGCCAGCTCCGAGTGTTTTGGGGTTACGCAACACCCGTACTTCATCCCACAAGCCCGCCCGCAGCAAAGAGTTAAGCACCGTTGGGCCACCTTCTACCAACACCGACTGCACGTTGCGCTGGCGCAGATCAGCAAAAACCTGCGGGAAAAGGTTGTCGGCTTCCGAGAGCACTACAAAGTCCAGGTTGGGTTTGCTGTCGCGCTGGCGGTAGGTGTATACTAGTGTAGGTTGTTGACTATCAAAGAGATGGTGTTTGGGCGGTAGGCTGAGGTTTTTGTCGATGACGATGCGGGTGGGGTCGAGGCCGGGCCACTCGCGCACGTTGAGGTGCGGGTTGTCGTGCAGGGCCGTGCGGGTGCCTACCAATATGGCCTGCTCCTCGGCGCGCCACTGGTGCACGACCATGCGGGCCAGCTCGCCGCTGATGTGAATGGGCTGAAAGTAACGCCCCGCCAGAAAGCCATCGGCGGTTTCGGCCCATTTTAGAATGATGTAAGGCCGGTTTTTCTCCTGAAAAGTGAAAAACCGCCGGTTGAGCCAGCGCCCTTCAGCCTCCAGTAAGCCGGTTTCTACCTGAATGCCGGCATCACGAAGTTTCTGAAGCCCGCGGCCGGCCACCAGCGGATTAGGGTCGAGGTTGCAAACGACCACTTCACGGACGCCTTTTTCGATGAGCAGATCGGCGCAGGGAGGCGTTTTGCCATAGTGGGAGCACGGTTCGAGCGTGACGTACACCCGACTTTGGGCGAGCAAGGCTTGATCGCGGACGGCGGCCAAGGCATTGACTTCCGCGTGCGGACCGCCGTATTGTTGGTGCCAGCCTTCGCCGATGATTCGGCCTTCGTGGGTCACGACGCAGCCCACTAGTGGGTTGGGCCGGGTGAAGCCAGTTCCCAGCCGCGCCAGATCGAGGGCGCGGCGCATCATCAGCTCGTCGAAAGTGCGCATAGCAAAGTGGGTGGTAGTTTTGCAAGAACAAAGTACGCACGAATCTGCCTAGGCAAGCGCCACGACCCAAGCGCACCGTGCTTATTCCATATCGTTTATGAACGCCACTATCCGCCAAGCTGCCCTCGACCTTGCTACCGCCTTGGAGGCCATTTATCCGGCGTCCGAAGCGCAGGCCATCGCCGGGCTGGTGATTGAGCACCTGCTCCACCTGACGCCGCTACAACGCCGCATGCAAGCCAACGATCCCTTGCCGCCTGAGGTTCTGCAAGAGTGGCCGGCGCTTCAAGCGCGTTTGCTGCGGCACGAGCCGGTACAGTACGTGCTGGGTGTGGCGCATTTTGCCGACATGGAGCTGGAAGTAACGCCCGCCACGCTCATCCCGCGCCCCGAAACCGAAGAATTAGTGCAGCTCATCATCCACGAAAACCAACAGACGCGAGGCCTCTCCTTGCTCGATATTGGCACCGGAAGCGGCTGTATTCCCTTGGCTTTGAGTCGCGCCCTGCACCCACACCGCGCTGTAGCGGTTGACATCTCAGAAGCTGCTTTGGCGGTTGCTCGGCGCAATGCCGAGCGCTATCGGTGCGAAATTGAATTTCAACAGCTTGATATTCTGGCGGATACCCCGAAAGGAATTGCGGCGGGCTCGCTCGATGTGGTCGTCAGCAACCCGCCGTATGTGCTAGAAAGCGAGCGCGGAACTATGCGCAGCAACGTGCTCGACTACGAGCCCGCTACGGCGTTATTCGTGCCCAACGACGATCCGTTGCTGTTTTACCGGCGCATTGCCGACGTAAGCCAGCAGTTGTTACGGAGCGGCGGCGGGCTCTACTTCGAAATCAACGAGCAGTACGCGGCTGCGCTAGCGGCGCTGCTCACAAATCTGGGGTATGCAAAGGTGCAGGCGCAGGCCGATTTGTTTGGCAAAGACCGCATGATGCGGGCTACGAAACCTTGATTTTATAAGCAATTGATAGTCAATCGGTTATATTTAGGCTTCTGTTTGCCGGTAGTTGGACTTAGGAAATTAAATTATTGCCGGAATATCTATCTGGTTGTGTGCTAACGGCTTGCGGGGCCAGCTTTGGCAAAGCAAAAATTCCTAAATGCCCGGATCGTTTAACTCTCAAATGCAAAAGCGCTACCTTTGCGGGCTGTTAAACAGGCTCTAACAATCCTCGCCGGCATGACCGACGCCTCCCCGTATTTTGCGCACCCGACTGCCGTCCTCGACGAAGGCTGCCGCATTGGCGCCGGGTGCCGCATTTGGCACTTTGCCCATTTGATGCCGGGGTGCGAGTTGGGGGAAAATTGCAGCATCGGCCAAAACGTGATGATCGCCGACGGCGTCCGGTTGGGTCGTAATGTGAAGGTACAGAACAACGTAAGCCTTTACTCCGGCGTGGAGTGCGCCGACGACGTGTTCCTGGGCCCCTCGGTAGTATTCACCAACGTGCGCAACCCGCGGAGCGCTGTGCCCCGCCGCGACCAATACGAACCCACAGTGCTGGAAAAAGGCGTGAGCGTGGGGGCCAACAGTACCATAGTGTGCGGCGTGCGACTAGGCGAATATTGCTTCGTCGGAGCCGGCTCCGTGGTGACCAAAGATGTGGCGCCGTATGCCTTGGTGTACGGCAATCCGGCGCGCCCGCGCGGCTGGATGAGCGCCTACGGCCATCGCCTCGCGTTCGACGGAGGTGGCCACGCCACTTGCCCTGAGAGCGGCCAGCACTACGAGCTTACGCCTAGCCGGCAGGTAAAACCCGTTTCCATTCCGAATTCATAAGTTCTTAATATCAGAATTTCTCCCGTGTACGAGCAACTCATCCAGAAACAGACCAAGCTAGCCGTCATCGGCCTGGGCTATGTAGGCCTTCCGATTGCCCTCGAATTCGCCCGCAAAATCAAGGTGATCGGCTTTGATATCAATGCCAGCCGCGTGGAAATGATGCGCAACAGCATCGACCCCAGCGGCGAATTGGAAGCCAAGGATTTCGAAGGTTGCGATATCGAATTCACGGATTCATTGGAAGTATTGCGCGACGCAACTTTTTACATTGTGGCCGTGCCTACGCCCATCGACGAGCACGCCATGCCCGATCTGAAGCCGCTGCTGTCGGCTTCGACCACCGTGGGCAAAGTGCTGAAGAAAGGCGATTACGTGGTCTTCGAATCGACGGTATATCCGGGTTGCACCGAGGAAGACTGTATTCCGGTGATGGAAAAACTGTCGGGTCTGACGTTTCCCACCGATTTTAAAGTGGGCTATTCGCCCGAGCGCATCAACCCCGGCGATAAAGAGCACACGCTCACGCGCATCATCAAGGTGGTGTCGGGCTGCGACGAAGAATCGTTGGAAACCATTGCCAAAACCTACGAGCTGGTGGTAGAAGCCGGTGTGCACCGCGCCAGCAGCATTAAGGTGGCGGAAGCAGCCAAAATCATCGAAAACACTCAGCGCGACGTCAACATTGCGTTGATGAACGAGCTATCGATGATTTTCGACCGCATGAACATCAACACCTACGAAGTGCTGGAAGCCGCCGGTACCAAGTGGAACTTCCTGAAGTTCTCGCCGGGTCTGGTGGGCGGCCACTGCATCGGCGTCGATCCTTACTACTTGACTTACAAGGCCAAAGAGCTCGGTTACGATGCCAAGGTGATATTATCGGGCCGCACCACCAACGACAACATGGGCGCCTACATTGCCCGCAAAACGGTGCAGATGATGATTCGTCAGGGCAAAGACGTGGCCAAGTCGCGGGTGCTGGTGATGGGCGCGACGTTCAAAGAAAACGTGGAAGACATCCGCAACTCGAAAGTGGCCGACGTGATCCATGAGCTGCGCAACTTTTCCGTTAACGTGGACATCGTCGATCCGCACGCCGACTCCGACGAACTGCATCATGAATATGGGTTCCGCCTGACGCCTGAGTCGGAGGTGCGGGAAGATTACGACGCCGTAGTGGTGGCCGTTAGTCACAAGCCTTACGCGCAGATGGAAGAGGGTTATTTCCAGTCCATTACCTCTGAAAACCCCGTCTTAGTCGACATCAAAGGCTTATACCGCGGCAAGATTCAGGAAATGCAATATTGGAGCTTGTAAAAGGCGTGGCTGCCCGTAGTGCGTTTGCGTACTAAGGGCAGCTATTGCGTTACTTTCTTTGGTCAGTTACTTACAGGAGATGGAACGGAAGAAAATACTTGTAACGGGAGGTGCCGGCTATATCGGGTCTCATGCGGTGGTGGAGTTGTATAATGGTGGTTATCAGCCCATTATACTGGATGATTTCAGCAACTCGCAAGAGTCGGTGCTGACGGGAATCAAGGATATTCTGGGCGTCGAGATTCCCTGTCACCACGTCGACTGCACCAACGAGAGTGCTCTGCACGAAGTGTTTGAGCAGGAGCAGAACATTCAGGGCGTCATTCACTTTGCGGCGTTCAAGGCCGTGGGCGAATCAGTGCAGAAGCCGCTGAAGTATTACCACAACAACCTCGACTCGCTGCTCGTGCTGCTCAAGGTGATGGGGGAGTTTCACGTGCAGAACCTGGTTTTCTCGTCTTCTTGCACCGTCTACGGCATCCCTGACCACCTGCCCGTAACCGAAGAAACGCCCACGAAGCCAGCTACTTCGCCCTACGGCAATACCAAGAAGATCTGCGAAGACATCCTGACCGACGTGGTGAAAGCGACGGGCAGCGAGTTGCGCACCATTCTGCTGCGGTATTTCAACCCGATCGGCGCACACGAATCGGCCAAAATCGGCGAGTTGCCATTGGGTGTCCCGCAGAACCTGATTCCGTTCGTTACCCAAACGGCCGCTGGCATCCGCGAGAAACTGACCATTTTCGGCGATACCTACGACACGCCCGACGGCACCAACATCCGCGATTACGTGCACGTAGTGGATTTGGCCAAAGCACACGTGGTAGCAGTAGAGCGCCTCTTGAAAGGCAAAGAAGCTATCGTCGAGGTCTTTAACGTGGGTACGGGCCGTGGCAACAGCGTGCTGGAAGTAGTCCACGCCTTCGAGAAAGCAACGGGCAAAAAACTTAACTACACCATCGGACCACCGCGTCCCGGCGACGTTCCGGCCATCTACGCCGACGTGACCAAGTCCGTCAACGAGCTTGGTTTCAAAACCACTTCTACCCTTGAGGAAGCCTTAGCCAGCGCCTGGAAATGGCAGTTGCACTTGCAGGAAGTAAGTAGTCATGCATCATAACTATATGATTATCAAATAGTTACGTTCAATACTTTGCATTCCTTTCCCAGTTAGTTTCTGAAGCATGAAAATCATCATTACCGGCGGAGCAGGCTTTATTGGCTCGCACGTTGTACGCCTTTTTGTAACCAAATACCCAGAGTATCAGATTCTTAATCTGGATGCTCTGACGTATGCCGGTAACCTCGAAAACCTGCGCGACATCGAGAATCAGCCGAACTACCGCTTCGTGAAAGGCGATATCGCCGACCAGCCGTTTGTTGACGAATTGTTTGCCCGCGAAGAGCCCGATGCCGTGATTCATCTGGCGGCCGAGTCGCACGTCGATCGCTCCATCACCGATCCGCTGGCGTTTGTACGCACCAACGTGTTGGGCACTGTTCACCTGCTAAACGCTGCCAAAAACCTCTGGAAGTCTGCCGGTTACGAAGGCAAAACCTTCTACCACGTCAGCACCGATGAAGTGTATGGCTCGTTGGAAATGGGCACGGAGATGTTTACCGAAGACACGCCTTATGATCCGCGGTCGCCGTATTCGGCCTCCAAGGCCAGCTCCGATCACTTCGTACGGGCGTGGTACCACACTTACGGGTTGCCGGTGAAACTGAGCAATTGCTCCAACAATTACGGCCCCAATCACTTCCCCGAAAAGCTTATTCCGCTGGCCATTCACCGCATCCGCACGAGCCAGCCGGTGCCGGTATACGGCAAGGGCGAGAACGTGCGCGACTGGCTATTTGTAAAAGACCACGCGACGGCTATCGACACAGTTTTCCACAAAGGCAAAGTTGGCGATACATACAACATCGGCGGAGTGAACGAGTGGAAAAACCTCGATCTCATCCACCTGCTCTGCGATGTGCTGGACGAAAAGACGAATCAGCCCCAGGGCACTTCGCGCAAGCTCATCACCTTCGTCACCGACCGTGCCGGCCATGACTTGCGCTACGCCATCGATAGCAGCAAGATTATGAACGAGTTAGGCTGGAAGCCTTCGGTAACTTTCGAACAAGGCCTGGCGCAAACCGTGGATTGGTACCTGCAAAATACCGAGTGGCTGGAGCGGGTTACGAGCGGCGCTTATCAGGATTACTATCAGCAGCAATACGCGGCGCGATAAAATATTCGTGGCGGCTGGCAAAGCAAATCTGGCTTTACCAGCCGCCATTTCACATTCAGAATTCTTAACGTGTACGAAACCCCTTTTCACGAGCAACCGCTTGATAATCTGACGTTTCTGGTGACCGGCGGTGCTGGGTTCATTGGCTCTAACCTGGTTGAATACTTGCTCAAGTATGGCGCCGGCCGCGTGCGGGTGTTGGACAACTATTCCAACGGCTTCCGCAAAAACGTGCGTCTTTTTGAAGGCAACCCAGCGCTGGAAGTTATCGAAGGTGACATCCGCGACCCACAAGTGTGCCGCGATGCCTGCCAGGGCGTGAACGTCGTGCTGCACCAAGCAGCGCTCGGTTCGGTGCCGCGTTCGATCAATGACCCCATCACGTCGAATGATGTGAACGTGGGTGGTTTCGTAAACATGCTGGTAGCGGCCAAAGACGCCAACGTGAAGCGCTTTGTGTACGCGGCTTCTTCCTCTACCTACGGCGATCACAAGGCGTTGCCAAAGGTTGAAGATCGCATCGGTAAGCCGTTGTCGCCGTACGCCGTAACTAAGTATGCCAATGAGCTTTACGCCGATGTATTTGGGAAAACCTACGGCATGGAAATCATCGGGCTGCGCTACTTCAACATCTTTGGCCCGCGCCAGGACCCCAACGGGGCCTATGCAGCCGTGATTCCGTTGTTCATCGATGCCGTGTTGCAAGGCAAGCCGCCGCGTATGAACGGCGACGGTGGTCAGACCCGCGACTTTACCTTCGTCGAAAACTGCGTGCAGGCCAACATCAAAGCTGGGCTGACCAACAATCCCGACGCCGTGAATCAGGTGTACAACATTGCCGTCGCCGACCGCACGTCGCTCAACGATCTGTTCAACATCCTGAAAGAAGAAGCCGGCTCCGACATCACCCCTGAGTACGGCCCGGATCGCATCGGCGACATCCGCGACTCGCTGGCTGATATCAGCAAGGCCCAGAACCTGTTGGGCTACGACCCGCAGATTCGCATTCGGGAAGGCTTGCAAAAGACATTGGCGTGGTTTAAAGCCAATCAGGATTTTATTCAAGAGCGAAACTAACTTTTTCGATGAAAGGCATCATTCTGGCCGGCGGCTCCGGTACGCGCTTACACCCTCTTACTCTGGCAGTTAGTAAGCAGCTTATGCCCGTGTACGATAAGCCGATGATCTATTACCCGCTGTCCATTCTGATGATGGCTGGCATTCGGGAGATTCTCATTATCACCACCCCGCACGACCAAGAGCAGTTTAAGCGGCTGCTGGGCGATGGCAAGAATCTGGGCTGCGACTTTCAGTATACCATCCAGGAAGTACCCAATGGACTGGCGCAGGCGTTTGTTTTGGGAGCCGACTTTATCGGCAACGACAAAGTAGCCTTGGTGCTCGGCGACAACATCTTCTACGGTGAAGGCTTGGAAGAATTGTTGCAAAGCAACAGCAGCCCCGACGGAGGCGTCGTGTACGCCTATCACGTGCAAGATCCTGAGCGGTACGGCGTTGTGGAATTTGATGCGGACAAAAATGCGTTGAGCATCGAGGAGAAACCCAAGCAGCCCAAAAGCAACTATGCGGTGCCAGGCTTGTATTTCTACGACAACGACGTGATCCAGATTGCGCGCGATCTGAAGCCTAGTCCGCGTGGCGAGTATGAGATCACGGATGTGAATCAAGAGTATCTGCGGCGCGGCAAATTGAAGGTCGGCATTCTAGGTCGCGGCACCGCGTGGCTCGATACCGGTACTTTCGAATCGCTGATGCAAGCGTCTGAGTTTGTGCGCGTCATTGAGCAGCGGCAGGGCCTAAAGGTTGGCTCGATTGAGGAAGTGGCTTACCGCCAAGGCTTTATCGATGCCGACCAGTTGCGTAAAATCGCTGAGCCCCTGCGCAAAAGCGGTTATGGGGACTACCTCCTGCACCTGCCCGAAACGCTGATGCTAGAAGATTAGACTTCTGAATCTTAACGCAAAAGCCCTGCTTACGGTCAGTAAGCAGGGCTTTTGTATGTTACTGATTGTCAGAATATTACACCAGCCAGCAGGGCAACGCTAATAATCACAAAAGAAGGAATACGATTCCAGAGCAATACCAGAAACGTGATTCCGACCAAAGCCAGATTAATGGGCGTATCGGGCAGGGGATGATACAGCAGAAAGGTGGCAGCGCATACAAGCCCAGCCGAAACCGCATTGATGCCTTCGAGAGAGGCTTTTATCACCCGATATTGCTTGAGCTGATCCCAGAAGCGGATCAGAAAGAAAATCAGCAGCGTGCCCGGCATAAAAATGCCCGTTGCACCGACCAATGCGCCCAGAATCTGACCGCTCAGGCCGCTGCCTTCCCGGCGCATAGCCAAGGCGCCGATGTAAGAAGCGAAGGAAAAGTTAGGCCCCGGAATGGCTTGTACTAGCCCCAAGCCTGACAAAAACTCCTGGGCTGATAAGTAGTGCTTAAACTCTACGAACTCGGCAAACAGCAAGGGGGCAAGTACTTGTCCGCCGCCAAAAACCAAGCTGCCGTTCCGATAAAAATTCTCAAAGAGCCTGACAGGCAGCAGCTTGGTATAGCTGCCAAGTACGGCCGCTGTCACCAGCACGGCCAGCCACAGCACAAAGTTGGACCACTCAATGTGGAGCGGCTGCTTCTCGACCTGCGGCAGCTTGCGGTAGCGAAACGTGGTAATGAGCCCGCCGGCGAGCAGCAGAATAGGCAGCACCCACGGTAACTGAAAGAAATATGCCAAAAGCGCCGAGGCTACCATCAGGGCAACGGAGGTTTTGGTGTGAATAACTTTCTCCGCGATTTTGTAAGCTGAATACGCCACGAATCCTACGGCTACGGGCTGCACGTACTGCACCAGGCGGGATACCAGCTCTTTGTCTAAGTAGCTGATTGTGAGACCCGCCAGCGTCATGATGGTGACGGCCGGCAGCATCCAGACGAGGATGGTGAGGTACGCTAGGTTGGGGCCACCGAGGCGAAACCCAATGGCCGTAATGGTTTGGGTGGAGGTTGGGCCCGGCAAAATCTGGCATAATGCCATGATTTCCAGTAGCTCAGGCGCCGTCAGGTAACGTCGCTTGTCCACCAGCAGGCGTAGCATCATGGCTACGTGCGCTTGCGGCCCCCCAAAGGCGGTGAGGCCCAGCGCGGCGACATCTTTTAGAAAGATGAAGTGCCGAACGTGCTTCGTGCGGAGCCGGCGAGGTGGGGGAGCAAGCTTAATATCTTCCACGCAATAAATTGCTAATTGCTGATTAGCAGTGGTTTAGTGGCAAAAGAGGCTCGTGATGAGCAACCGCCGATAGCAGACCATTGCTACTCAGGGTTTACGCAATAAAAATCGGTTGCCAACGCGAAGAGCCACAAAACAGCTTCTAGCGCATTGGCAACCGGAGACTTGCACCCAAGGACAAGCTTACTTTTTCAGGCCCAACTCGACTAGGCGCTCGTTGAGAAACTCGCCAGCCGTGATGTCGGGCATCTGCTTAGGGTTCTCGGGCGTAACGCAGCTTTCGAGCGCAGCGAGGCTCATTTCGGAGCGAGGATGCATGAAAAACGGTACTGAATACCGCGACGAGTTCATTTTTTCACGAGGCGGATTTACCACGCGGTGAATGGTGCTCTTCAGAACGCCATTGGTCAGGCGCTGTAGCATATCGCCCACGTTCACCACGATTTGGTCGGGCAGGGCCGTGATCGGGATCCAGTGGCCATCGCGCCGGAGTACTTGCAGACCGTCGGCAGAAGCGCCCATCAGCAAAGTGATGAGGTTAATGTCACCGTG
Source organism: Hymenobacter jejuensis (assembly GCF_006337165.1). NCBI lineage: Bacteria > Pseudomonadati > Bacteroidota > Cytophagia > Cytophagales > Hymenobacteraceae > Hymenobacter > Hymenobacter jejuensis. Next base: position 1,851,985 of record NZ_CP040896.1, on the reverse strand, counting down.
TTCGGCTGCGCGCACGGCATCGGAAGGCACCGCGTCGGGGTTTTCGATGGGGAAATAGTGAATAGGGCGCAGAATAGAGTTACCGTTGCGCACTTTATCGTCGAAGTAGTTTTCGGGCAGGTTCAGATAGAGCGCAATTGCCCGCAGGACGTCTTTGCCCGCTGCTTCCAGCGTTTTGTAGGTCGTGAAAGTGCTTTCGTGGAAACCCGGAACCTCGTTGGGCCAGATGTTGTCGGGGTACTCATTCTTGATCGGATCGTTCTCATCGTCAACCTCTTGGCCCACATGGTAGAACTCCTTCAAGTCGCCGGTGTTGCGGCCTTTGGCGTGCTCCTTGCCTTTGCCCGTGTAGCCGCGTTGGCCCGCCAGTGCCGGATTTTCATACCTTTGCTTCACATCGTCGGGCAGAGAGAAAAAGGCTTTCACATCGGCGTAGAGACGCTGCGTCTGTTCGTCGTTGAGGCCGTGGTTCTTCAGCGCTACAAAACCAATGTTCTGATACGCTTCGCCGAGCTGTTGAACAAAACGAGCTTTACGCTCGGGATCGCCCGAACGGAAGTCGGCGAGATCGAGGGAGGGAATTTCTTCCAACAATTTTTCTTCCATAGCGGAAAATCAATATACTTTTGAGCAAACCTTACGTACTGCGCAAGGTACTTAAAATTCACGTGTCGTTCCAGTCGGGAACGCAGCCGGGCAACGGGTCCGGTAGTCTGTTTAACCCCTTCCACCAATTTCTCATGAAAGCATCTGCTTTACTGCTGAGTAGTGCCCTGTTGCTCGGCTTGGCGGCCTGCGATACGGCCAAACAGCAAACAGAGTCGGCCGCCACCCAGTCTACTATTGAAACCGTAACGACGGGTCCCTCTACGGCTAGCATGGAGAAGAACGGTATCCGGCTCACGCCCTTCAACGACTCGCCGCGATACCCGGAGGCACAAATGCAGCTGAAAACCCCGGCGCCCAATTCGACGTCGCCTTCCGGCGCGGTTGCGTTTGATTACGACATCACCAATTTTCAGCTCACCAAGATGACTGGCGGCATGCACGCCGGGGAAATGGCAAACTCGGAAAAAGGCCAACACATCCACAACATCGTCGACAACGAGCCCTACACGGCGCACTACACAACGGAGTTTACCAAGAACATTGCCGATGGCCAGCACGTGGTTCTCTCGTTCTTGTCGCGCTCTTACCACGAAAGCCTCAAGCACCGCGGCGCCTACGACCTGCGCGTAATCAACGTGGGCCAGGCCGCGCCGCAGCCACGGAATTTCGACGTCAAAGGGCAGCACTTGTTTTATAGCCGCCCCAAAGACACGTACTCCGGTAACGATACCAAGCGTGTGATGTTGGACTTCTACTTGGTGAACACCACGCTGACTCCCGAAGGCAACAAAGTGCGGGCCACCATCAACGGAACGGAATTTGTACTGGAACAATGGGCACCCTACATGATGGAAGGCCTGCCAACAGGACAAAACACGGTGAAGCTGGAATTGATCGACAACAGCGGAAATCTAATTCCCGGCCCATTTAATTCGGTCACTCGCACATTTACGTTGCAACCCTAAGATAATTTATCTTATTTTAAGACCTGTCTGTGTTTAACACAGACAGGTCTTTTTGTATTACCGCGGTACTACCATAGCCAGCCTACTCGTTTGGTATGTGGTAAGCGTGCACTTGGTGTATCGCGTTAGACAAAACATAAGCCTATTTGCCTGCATTATCTACGTAATTTTGAGATCGCCTAAGAGCATCTGCGAACTTACTAGGTGGCAGAAGCAACTGGCTATTTCATAGTACCAAAGGCATTTACACGTTCTGCCGAGTTTATGAGTATGCGGAAACTATTTCTGTCGTTGGGGTTGAGTGTAGGAGTGGCATGCGGCGCGCAAGCGCAACATGCCGTGTGGGCCGCTAAGGTCGTTGAGGTATCGTCGCAGAAAGCCGAGGGCAAAGAAGCCTTTTCGCCCGAAAAAGTATTGGGCGAGCCCAATGCGCAGCCGCTCGGGCAAATCAGCAACGAAGCCTGGATTCCGAAAAAGGAAGGCAATAACGAGTCGATCGAAGTTAAATTCGTTAAATCGTTGATAGCCAAGCAAGTAACTGTTGTCGAGAACTTCAACCCTGGCTCCATTACTAAAATTGAGCTGATAGACACCCGCGGCGAGCGGCACCAGGTTTACGAAAATAAAAATCCCGGTCCGATTCCGGAAACCTTTCGCTCTCTGCAGGTTACGTTTCCGGCGGCTACCTACCGGACCATCGGTGTGGCCGTGACCATGAACACGGCCAAAGTCAACGGCGTCAACCAAATCGATGCCATTGGCATTGCCGATGTGGTTGAAACCATGGTAAAGAAAGAATTCCAGGGCCAGCCCGCGGCGGTTAGCTTCGACTCGTCGATGGTAAGCTTGGGACCCAACGTGAATTCAAAATACGTTGATACTCACCCGGTTATCTCGCCGGATGGCCGGACGCTGTTTTTTGCCCGACAAGAGCATCCCCAAAACGTGGGCGGCACCAACGACCCGCAGGACGTATGGTATTCAACTCTGGCCAACGCCAAAACCAAGGCGTTTAGCCCCGCCAAAAACATTGGGGCTCCCATCAACAATGCCGAAGGCAACGGGGTGGCGTCGGTATCTACGGACGGCAATGCGGCCGTGCTGATTAGCCTCTACAAGCCCGATGGCTCGTTTGACCGACAGGGTGCTTCGCTTTCCAAGCGCACCCGTACGGGCTGGACGCTGCCGGTGAAAATGGAAATCGACGACTTCTACAACAACGACAAGGAGAACATCGACTTCTTCCTGGGTACGTCGGGCAAGGTGCTGTTGATGGCCGTGGAGCGCAACGATACCAAAGGCGAGCAGGACTTGTACGTAAGCTTTCTGAACGAAGATGGCTCGACGTGGAGCAAGCCGCGCAACTTAGGCGGCGCCATCAATTCCAAAAAAGCGGACTTTGCGCCGTTTCTGGCGGCCGATGGCAAGACGTTGTATTTCGCTTCGGAAGGCCACGGCGGCTACGGCAAAAGCGACATTTTCTACAGCAAGCGCCTCGACGATACCTGGACCAACTGGACGGCCCCGCGCAACTTGGGCTCCAGCATCAACTCGCCGGATTTCGACGCCTATTTCACGCTTTCAGCCGCCGGTGACGAAGCTTTCCTGGTTTCTTCCCGCAACGGCATCAGCAACTCGCGCGACATTTTCCGCATCAACCTGACGCCGCAGTTTAAGCCCGAAGTCGTAACGCTCGTACGCGGGCAGGTACTGGATGCTTCGACCAAAAAGCCCGTTATGGCCGTAATCCACTATGAAAACCTGCTGACGGGCGAAGAAATCGGGGTTGCAGAAACTAACCCCGTGGACGGTTCTTACACCATCGTGCTGCCTTCGGGCGTGCAGTATGGGTATCGGGCCGAAGCGAAGGACTATCTGGCCGAAAGCGACAACCTGGACGTAGTGGACCGGGACAAGTATTCTGAGGTCAATCAAGACTTGTTCCTGGTGCCGTTTGCCGTGGGACAGACCATCAAGCTCAACAACATTTTCTTCACCCAGAGCAAGTATTACTTGCGCGAAAATTCTTTCCCGGAGCTGCTGCGCCTGGTGAAAATTATGAAGGAATATCCGGCCCTGGAAATCAAGCTGGAAGGCCACACCGACAACCAAGGCGATCCGCAGCTGAACGTAAAGCTTAGCCAGGACCGCGTGAATGAGGTAAAGAAGTTCATGGTAGGCAAAGGCATCAGCAGCACGCGCATCACCACGGAAGGAATGGGCGGCGCCAACCCAATCGCCAGCAACGACCAGGAGGAAACCCGCAAGCTCAATCGCCGGGTAGAATTCCGGATTACGAAGAAGTAAAGGGACTGCGTTGAGGCGGCAAGCCAGCCGCCCTCACACGATCCTACAAAAAGCCACAAGCCCTTCTCCCGAACGTCAGGAGAAGGGCTTGCGGCTTTTTGTAGGATCGTGAAAACTAGCTCAGGCGTGTTTCATCGCGGCCCGGTTTGCTGCTACTGCTTTGGTTGCCGGGGTTGGCAATGGAATCGCGCATGTCGGTGTCAGCCTGCACGTTACGCATCTTGTAGTAGTCCATAATGCCCAGGTTGCCGGAGCGGAAGGCTTCGGCCATGGCCTTCGGAATTTCGGCTTCGGCTTCCACAACGCGGGCCTTGGCTTCCTGCGTTTTGGCGCGGTTTTCCTGCTCGATGGCCACGGCCATGGCGCGGCGTTCTTCAGCTTTGGCTTCGGCTACTTTAAGGTCGGCGGTGGCTTGGTCGATTTGCAGCTTGGCCCCGATGTTTTCGCCGATGTCGATGTCGGCGATGTCGATGGAGAGGATTTCGAAAGCCGTGCCCGCGTCAAGGCCTTTGCTCAGCACCAGCTTCGAGATTTTGTCGGGGTTTTCGAGCACTTCTTTGTGCGAGCGCGACGAGCCGATGCTAGTCACGATGCCTTCGCCCACGCGGGCCAGAATCGTTTCTTCGCCAGCGCCGCCTACCAGTTGGGTGATGTTGGCGCGAACCGTAACGCGCGCAATGACAATGAGTTGGATGCCGTCCTGCGACACGGCCGCCACGTTTGGCGTGTTGATTACTTTGGGGTTGACGGAGGTCGTGACGGCCTCAAACACATTGCGCCCGGCCAAGTCAATGGCGGTTGCTTGCTTGAACGTCAGGGGAATGTTGGCTTTGTCGGCCGAAATCAGGGCTTTAATGACGCTCGGGACGTTGCCACCGGCTAAGTAATGGGTTTCCAGATCGTTAGCCGATACTTCGAGCCCCGCTTTGGTAGCCGTAATCAGCGAGTTGACAATCAGGGACGGTGGCACTTTCCGCACCCGCATAAAAGCCAGCTGCAACAAGCTTACCCGTACGCCCGAAAAAATAGCCGTGATCCAGAGGCTGATGGGGAAAAAGTATAAAATCACCAGCAGCACAATGGCCACAACGGCAATCGGAACGATCGGTAAATTCATAAGGTAAATTATTGATTTATAAGTACTTGTGTTTTGGTGGTTTCAGTGGCCGAATGGCCAGCAGTACTTCCGCTTCAACGAATGTACAAGTAGTTTTGACTCGGCAGTAAATAGTCGAAAAAGCCAAGCCCCAGCCGACTAAGCAGCCTCTACCACAATGCGATTCTGCTCGATGCGCAGCACCCGCACCGGCGTGCCCGCCGACACAAATTCGCCTCGCGTCACGACTTCGCGCCGGTCGTCGTCGAAGAGAGCCGTGCCGGAGGGGCGCAGCGCCGACAGGGCGCGGCCGGTCGTGCCGGGTTGCACATCGGGGCGGCGGACATCGCGCACGCGCGAGTCATTGACGTCGGTGAGGGCGAAGCGAGCCAGGTTCTTGGGCCGCAAGCCTATATAAAGAATCAGCCCGGTCAGCACTGTGGAAAGGGCGAGCGCGTAGTGCCCGGCCGGGGTGCCTAAGTCGCGGTAGCCCAGCCAGATACCTGCAGCCAGCAGCAGAAATCCGACCAGCCCGACCAAGGTAGTGCCGGGAATAAACAGAACTTCGGCGATTAGAAACGCTAAGCCGAATAGTAGCAGCACGGCAACCGTAATCCAGTCCATAAGGCAACAAGGGTGGAAGTGTTCTTAAAGATACGCAGAAACTACGGCCGTGTATATTAAGATGCCAAGTGCCCTCAGGAGCTGTGGAGCAAGTAGCAGGATGAATTCTTGGTGTAGGTAAGTATATGAATATCAATAATTTGAAGATTAAATGGCTGCTTTGATACTTCCCGCCACTCAACATCTGCTCTCAGCCCAACCCTAATTGCCTGGCGGCGTTGATACAATTTCCTATACTTAGAATTTAGAGCTATAAACTGCGCATGCACCTCAAATACAAAAGCCTTTTTCAACAAGGTACGCTGTTGCTGGCCTTGCTCGGCAGTGCCGCAGCCTGCCAGGAACAATTGTCGGGCCAGGGCGCGACAAAAACTTCTGACACAGGAGTTTGGCTTACCTCACCCGATAAATCGGCGCTGTTTCAAAAACAGGAAGCGAAGCTGGCTTTCAGCACCGCTACCAGCCAAGGGCCGACCATCGAAGTAGATGACAGCCAGAAGTTTCAGACCATCGACGGCTTTGGGTACTGCCTGACCGGCGGCAGCGCCCTGCTACTCAGCAAGATGGGCGCCGGCGAGCGAGCGGCTTTATTGAAAGAACTGTTTACGACCAGCGGCAATAACATCGGGGTGAGCTATCTGCGGGTGAGCATCGGGGCTTCTGACCTCGACGACCGCGTATTCAGCTACGATGACCTGCCCGAGGGGCAAACCGACCCCGAACTGCGCCAATTCAGCCTGGCGCCGGACCGCCCGTATCTGATCCCGATTCTGAAGGAAATCTTGGCTCTGGGCCCCGACCTCAAAATTTTGGGTTCGCCGTGGTCGCCGCCAACCTGGATGAAGACCAACAACAACTCGAAAGGCGGCTCGCTGAAACCCGAATTCTATGATGCTTATGCTCAGTACTTTATAAAGTACATCATGGGCATGAAAGCAGAAGGCATTCGCATTGACGCCGTTACGGTCCAGAACGAACCGCTGCACCCAGGCAACAACCCTAGCCTGCTGATGCCCGCGACCGAGCAGGCAGAATTTATCAAGAAGAGCCTCGGGCCGGCTTTCCGAGCGGCTAAGCTCGACACGAAAATCATTGCCTACGACCACAACGCTGACAAACCGGAATATCCTATCACGGTACTCAACGACGCGCAGGCGCGCCAATACGTCGATGGGTCGGCGTTTCACATGTACGGCGGCAAAATTGAGGCGCTTTCGCAGGTGCACGACGCCTACCCCGACAAGAACCTATATTTCACGGAGCAGTGGGTAGGCTCCAAAAGCAAGTTCGAAGACAACCTGGCTTGGCACGTCAAGACCCTGATTATCGGGGCTACGCGCAACTGGGCGCGCACCGTACTGGAGTGGAACTTGGCATCCGATCCGCAGCAGAATCCGCACACGCCGGGTGGCTGCACCGAGTGCCTGGGAGCCATCACGCTCGACGGCAACGCAACGACGCGCAACGTGGCCTATTATATCATTGCGCACGCCAGCAAATTTGTGCGGGCTGGCTCGGTACGCATTGCTTCTACGAGCGCCAGCGTACTCCCCAACGTGGCCTTCAAAGTGCCCAACGGCAACAAAGTACTGATTGTGCAGAACGACCAGCCAACGCCCCAAACGTTCAACATCCGCTACCAGGGCAAGCTCGCGCCCGCCACGCTGAACGCGGGAGCCGTGGGCACCTACGTCTGGTAGCCTCTCGTTGAATCTCTACTATTTTCTTTCTTCTCTGCTAAAGTTCATGAATTTATTCCCCCTAAAAAGTCGGCTGCTCGGCTGCTCGTTGTTGGCTCTGTTGCTCGTAAGCGGCTGTCAGAAGAAAGAAAATCCGAATTCTAACCCGCAGCCGACGCCTCCAGCTACGCCCACCGCAAGCGTGCCTTCGCAGGTCGCCTTTTGGCTGACGAACCCCGATAAATCAGCGCTTTTTACCAAGCAGAAAGTGTCTCTGTACTTCGCGACCTCAGTTAATCAGGATCCGACAATCGTGGTGGATACGACGCAGACCTATCAGACGATCGATGGGTTTGGCTACACCCTGACCGGCGGCAGCGCTTACGTCATGCACCAGATGAGCGCCCCGGATCGGGCAGCGCTGATCAAGGAGCTTTTTGCAGCCGATAGTACGTGGTTGGGGGTGAGCTACTTACGCATAAGCATCGGGGCATCCGACCTGAGCGACCGGGTATTTACCTACGACGACTTGCCCTCCGGCAACACCGATCCGAACCTCGAGCAATTCAGCCTGGCGCCGGAAACGACGGATTTGCTGCCGGTGCTAAAGGAGATTCTGGCGATCAATCCGGCGATCAAGATCCTGGGCTCGCCCTGGACCGCGCCCTCGTGGATGAAGACAAACGGCAGCCCCAAAGGCGGCTCGCTGAAGCCGGAATACTACGCCTCCTACGCTAAGTACTTCGTGAAGTACATTCAGGCTATGAAAGCACAAGGCATTCGCATTGACGCAGTTACGCTGCAAAACGAGCCTTTAAACCCCGACAACAACCCCAGCATGGTCATGTCGGCGCCGGAGCAGGCGGCTTTCATCAAAGTGGTAGGGCCGGCGTTGCAGGCGGCCGGGCTCGACACGAAAATCATCGCCTACGACCACAACGCCGATAAGCCCGACTACCCCATCACGGTACTCAACGACGCGGACGCCCGCCAATACGTCGACGGCTCGGCGTTTCATTTGTACGGCGGCAACATCAGTGCTTTGACGCAGGTGCACGGGGCTTTTCCGAGCAAGAACGTGTACTTCACGGAGCAGTGGGTGGGCGCCCCAAGCAATTTTGTGGGCGACTTCAGCTGGCACGTCAACAACCTGATTATCGGGGCTACGCGCAACTGGAGCCGAAACGTGCTGGAATGGAACCTCGCCGCTGACCCCTCCAACAGCCCGCATACCACCGGTGGCTGCACCACCTGCCTGCCTGCGGTAACCATCGGCAACGGCTCGGTAACGCGCAACGTGGCTTATTATATCATTGCACACGCCAGCAAATTTGTGCGGCCCGGCTCGGTACGCATAGCCACCAACGTACCAGGCAATTTGCAGAACGTGGCGTTCAAAACGCCCACGGGCAAGAAGGTGCTGATCGTGCTGAACACCGGCAACACGATGCAATCTTTCAATATTCAGTACCGAGGCAAAGTGGTTTCCAGTGCTCTGTATGGCAGCGCGGCCGGTACGTACATCTGGTAAAAAGGAATGTTTTATAACTGTCTTGTAATCAAATACTTGCAAAATGACCAAGTCGGGTAGTGAAAGGAAGAGTTACGAGCTTATCAGCGGCCTGACCAAGGCTTCGGGGCTGTTCATGCTGCTCCTGTTGGCTGCCCCGATTGCTACTCGGCCCTGCGCGGCACAAGCGCTCCGCAAGCCCCCGTCCGTGGCCGTAACGGCTCCGGTTGTGCAAACCCAGCACGGCCGGCTGCAAGGAGTAAGTGAAGGAGGCATGCGCATCTTCCGGGGCATTGCCTACGCCGAGGCGCCGGTGGGCGGGTGGCGTTTCCGATCGCCTCAGCCGGTGCAGCCGTGGCAAGGCGTGCGGCTGGCCTCTGCTTTTGGCCCGAAGGCGGCGCAGGTTGCTGGCGGCGCTGTGCAAGGGGAAGAAAACTGCCTGACACTCAACGTGTGGGCGCCCGCCACGGCGGCGGCTAACTCCCGAAAACCGGTAGTCGTGTGGGTGCACGGGGGCGCATTTACTGGCGGCTCCGGTTCCGATTTCAATGGTGCCGTGTTTGCCCAACGCGATGACATCGTGACGGTTAGTATCAACTATCGGTTGGGCAGCCTGGGCTTTCTGTATTTGGGCGAGGCCTTGGGTCGTGAGTATCGGGAGTCTAGTAATTGCGGCTTGCTGGACGCAATAGCAGCCCTCCGGTGGGTACACCAAAACATCAGCGCTTTCGGCGGCGATCCGGCCCGCGTGACCGTTATGGGCGAATCGGCGGGCGCCAAGCTGGTGAGCGCGGTGCTGGTGGCGCCGGCAGCGCAGGGGTTGTTTCAGCAAGTCATTCTGGAAAGTGGAGCCGTGCAGTCTATCCGCGATACCCTAACGGCAGCCACCGTCACGCGTCGGCTGCTTGAGGAGTTGCACCTACCCGCCGACCAAGCGCGGCAGCTACTTACCTTGCCCACGGCTACGCTGCTGCAAGCGCAGGCGAAAATTGCCAGTGGTCCCGGTGGATTACAGTTGTTTGGGCCGGTGCTGGATGGCAAAACCTTGCCCACGCCTCCGCTGGACTACCTGAGCCAACCCAACCGAACCCCGGTGCGGGTACTAATGGGCACCAATCGCGAGGAAGCAGGCTTGTTTATAAACATGTGGCCCACACTGACTTCTCCCAACCGGGAAGTGCTGACGGCCTTATTCGGCAAAAACGACAGTCACGTGTGGCAGGCCTACACCGCCGCGCAAGCTCGCCAGGCGCCCGAGCAGGCCTGGCTAAGCGTATTGACGGACTATCTCTATCGCCTGGCCACTTACCGAATGGCGCAGACGCTAGCCGACACCAAACACCCGGTGTGGTTGTATCGGTTTGATTATCAAGACAATGAAGGACAGCGGCCTGTTCACGCTCGCGAGTTGGGCTACGTCTGGAACTCACTGCCTGGCACCCCGGCTTCAGCTTCTTCCGCGAAAACTGAGGGCCAGCAGTTAGCCGAGCAGATGCACACGCAGTGGGTGCAGTTTATCCGTACGGGTAGCCCAAGCGCCGTGTGGCCCCGCTACACGGCCAGCCGGCAGATAATGGTGTTTGATTCGGTGAGCCGCGCGCTGCCGCTAACCAGCCCGTATGAAGACCCAGCTTTCCCCGTGCAGGGCTTCGTGCTTTGAAAAGCCGATTACGTAATTAGTAGGTTTTTTCCGGCACGGCCGTCTGTTGCTTGCGAACAAACCACGCGTACATGGGCACGCCGGTGAGCATGAGCACCAGCCCGATGGCGGCTTCGCGCGGCCGCGCAAACGTCGTGTTAATTACGAGGCCGGCGCAAAACACAACCATGATGGCCGGCACGACGGGGTAGCCCCATACTTTATACGGGCGCGGCGCGTCCGGCATTTTCTTCCTCAGAATAAAAACGCCCAGTGTAGTAGCGCCATAATAAATAAAAACGGCAAAAATGATCATGTCCGTCAACTGGTCGAACGTGCCGGACAAGACCAATAAGCTAGCCCAAATGCCTTGGTAAAGCAGCGAATTGGCCGGCACGTTTGCCTGATTCAATTGCGCCACTTTCGGAAAAAACATGCCTTCGCGTGCCATCGCAAAATAGGGTCGGCAGCCTGATAAAATAGAGGCGTTTGTGCACCCAAGGGTGGTAATCAGAATAAGCGTAGAAATAAATAAAGCCCCGTTTGAGCCCCAAAAACTTCTTACGGCTTCTACAGCGGCTATTTTATTTCCGGCTTTATAAATCTGCTCTAGTTCGGCTACTGGCAGCAGCGAAAGGTACGTGGCATTTACGAGCAGATATAAAGCGATGATAATCAGAACGCCAATGGCAATGCCCTTCGGAATAGTAGCCTTCGCGTCCTTGATTTCGCCGCCGATATACCCGATGGAAGCCCAGCCCTGATACGCCCAAAAGGCGGATAGCATGCCGGTAAAAATGTTGCTTAGAGTAACGGGCGCTCCCGTATTCGTCTTGGTTTGCAGGGTGCTAACCAAGGGGTTATGCGCGTTGGTTAAGCCAAAGGCAATGATGGTAAAGATGCCGACAAACACCAAAGCCAGAATCCCGGTGCTTACCCCGGCGCCGGTTTTGATGCCTTTCGTATTCAGCCAGGTAAGCAGCGCAATCAGCACGATGGCTGTAAGCTTAACATTAAAGTCGGCGAAGGGATAAAATACCCCGCCGATGCTAAAATCGGCTAGCGAAGCCAGCAGCGGCGGCAAGGGAATGATGCTGTTAAAAGACTGCGCAAACACGTAAGCAAGCGACGAAATAGCCGCAGTCTGAATAACCGCAAATAAGGACCAGCCGAAAAGGAAAGCGAAAAAGCGATTGTATATTTTTTTGTAATACGCATACTCGCCGCCGGTGTCAGCCAGGAGCCCGGCTACTTCTGCGTTGCTCAGTGCGCCGAGCAACGTAATGATGCCCCCCAGCAACCAACAGATTAATATCCAACCCGAGGAGTGTAATTCGGCGGCCATGGGCGCCACTTTTTTGTACACCCCAGAGCCCAATATATTGCCGATCACGACCACAATCACGAGGCGCAAACCAAGCACACGGTTAAGTTGGGGGCTGCTCATATTTGCTTGTGAGTGAGGCGATTACAAATTGGATAGCGTAGGCTGTTTTCGGGCTACTTCAGACAAAATAGATATAATTTCAACAGCAAGGCCCCTGAAATTTTCAGGGGCCTTGCTGTTGAAATACCCAACGCCGCTATGCCAGCCTCTAATAAGCGCGGGCGAAATACACCCGGCGCGGGCTGGGCTTGCCCGTGAGCATGTCCACGCCGTCTTCGTCGGGCTCGCTGAGGGCCACGCACCGGATGGTGGCTTTGGTTTCGTCCTTGATGCGCTCCTCGGTTTCGGAAGTGCCATCCCAGTGCGCCACTACGAAGCCGCCTTCGCCCTCGAGTGCCTGCTTGAACTCCTCGTAGGTGTCAACGCGCGTGGTGTGCGCCTCGCGGAAGGTGTGGGCCTTGCGGTAGATATTCGTCTGGATGTCGTGTAGCAGTTGGTCGATGCTGTTCACGATGTCGGCCAGCGGCAGGTTCATCTTCTCCTTTGTGTCGCGGCGGGCTACTTCCACGGTGCCGTTGTCGAGGTCGCGCATGCCGACGGCAACCCGCACGGGCACGCCTTTCAGCTCCCACTCGGCAAACTTAAAGCCGGGGCGCTCCGTGTCGCGGTCATCGACCTTCACCGAAATGCCACGTTCCAGCAAGCCCATCTGCATCGGCCGGATGCGCTCCAAGAGTTCGTCGAGCTGACCGGTTTTGTAGATCGGAACGATAACTACTTGAATAGGAGCCAGTTTGGGAGGCAGCACCAGGCCTTCGTCGTCGGAGTGGGCCATGATGAGCGCACCCATCAGGCGCGTGCTGACGCCCCACGACGTACCCCATACGTACTCGAGGCCGCCTTCTTTGTTGGCAAACTGCACGTCGAACGCTTTGGCGAAATTTTGCCCCAAAAAGTGCGAAGTGCCGGCCTGCAAGGCTTTGCCATCCTGCATCAAGCCTTCGATGCAATAGGTTTCCAAAGCCCCCGCGAAGCGCTCGTTCTCCGTTTTGACGCCTTTCACGACGGGCACGGCCATCCATTCTTCGGCAAACTCGGCGTACACGTCCAGCATCTGGCGCGTTTCGGCCAGGGCTTCCTCGGCGGTGGCGTGGGCCGTGTGGCCTTCCTGCCACAAAAACTCGGCGGTGCGCAAAAACAAGCGGGTGCGCATTTCCCAGCGTACCACGTTGGCCCATTGGTTGATGAGCAGCGGCAGGTCGCGGTAGCTCTGAATCCAATTTTTGTAAGTACTCCAGATGATGGCCTCCGAAGTGGGGCGCACAATCAGTTCTTCCTCCAGCTTGGCGTTCGGGTCGACGCGGAGCTTGCCCGGATTATCTGGGTCGGTCTGGAGGCGGTAGTGCGTTACGACGGCGCATTCTTTGGCGAAGCCTTCGGCATTTTTTTCTTCGGCTTCGAATAGGCTTTTGGGTACAAACAGCGGGAAATAGGCATTCTGGTGGCCTGTGCGCTTAAACATATCGTCCAGTTGGCGCTGCATTTTCTCCCAGATTGCGTATCCATAGGGTTTAATAACCATGCAGCCGCGTACGGCCGAGTTTTCGGCCAAGCCAGCGCGTTTTACCAGTTCATTGTACCAGAGAGAGTAATCTTCGCTGCGCTTCGGCAAACTTTTGCTCATGATCGGAGTATCTTTGGGTAAAAGGCAAATCATTCCCGAAATGGTATAAGATTTGCCTTATAGTTCGGGCACCGTTTCGGTGCCAAATTACGTTATAATACCGGAGCAATCCGCCCGCAAAGCGGTTGTACCCGGGGCTTCACTCGTTCTCCTTCTTTTCGGATCAATCCTTACGCGTAAGCAGCCATGAAAAATTATCTAAACGCTTTATTACCCGCTCTGGCCCTGCTTACGCTGGGGGGCTGCGCGGGTACGTCGGCGCTTACTTCGACCACGGAGAGCGACGGTATATACTATTCTTCCAAAGACCGTACGGCCCTGACGCCGGCTGCTCAAGCGGCCTTGGCGAGCCGTAATGAAGCCCAAACAGCTCAAGGGCAATCTTCGGAAGATGCCAACCCGGAGTACAATGGCGACTCCAACAACTCTTCGGCCCGCAGCAACAGCAACTCGGAGTACTACGACGACGATTACAGCTACGCACAGCGCCTGCGGCGCTTCAACCAGCCGTACCGCGGCTTGGGCCTAGGGTACTATGATTTTGCCTACACCGATCCGTTCTTCTACGGCGGTGGTTTCTCGCCTTATGGCTGGGGGCCAGGCTATTATGGCTCGTTTTACGACCCTTTCTACAGCCCGTACTATTACGGCGGCCTCAACATCAACATTGGGTTTGGCCGTCCGTTCTACCGTCCGTGGGGCTATGGCTACAGCAGCTACGGCATCTACGACCCTTTCTATAGCGGTTATGGTTACGGATATGGCTATAGCAGAGGATATTATGGTGGCTTAGGTAGCTACTACGGCGGCAATAGCTATTACGGCGGAAACAGCTACGGCGACCGCGGCAACCGCGGCAACGTGTATTACGGACCGCGCCGCGACCGGAGCCGCGACGCGGTCACGGAAGGCCGGGCCAATGTTGGCCGTGGCCGCTCGGGCGGTCTTGGAGGCGGCGTAAGCTCTACCGGCGACCAAGTGTTGTCGGGTGGTACGCCGGCACCGGCTAGCGGCCGTGGTCGTTTGGCTACTACTCCCGATGCGGCTTCGCAGCCCCAAGGCGTCTATACCCAACCCGACCGCACCCGCGGCCGTGAGTTAAGCACTACCGATCAGTCCGTCAATTCAACAGGCCAGCCCGCCGACAACTCGGGTGGCCGGACGCGCCGGTGGCGCGTGATGGATGACGCTGCTACCAGCCAGCCTGGCACTCAGCCGGCCGCTACGCCTCAGGACTACAGCCAGCCCCGTCGGGGCCGTCTCTTTGGTGGTGGGGGAGACCAGTCTTCGGGCTCACGCTCGCAGCAGCAAAGTACCTACAGCCCTCCGCAGCGTTCCTATGAGCAACCTTCGCGTTCTTACGAACAGCCTTCGCGCTCTTTCGATTCGCCCTCACGGGGCGGTGGTTCTTTCTCATCACCCTCTTCGTCACCTTCGCCCAGCAGCAGCCCGCGCAGTGGAGGCCGTGGCCGCCTGCAGTGAGCGGTCCTGACCAAATCAGAAGTAGCTGAATGTGAACGGCCGGCATTGCCGGCCACCTTCCTTTCCCTTTCATGAAAAACCTCAAATACTGGCTTGGTATAGCTCTGATGGGCTATGCAAGCCACGGCTTTGCCCAAGATGCAAGTGATGCGTTGCGCTATTCGCGGACACAGTTTGGCGGCTCGGCCCGCACGTTGGGCATTGGCGGCGCTACTACCGCTTTGGGCGCCGACTTAGGCAGCCTGAGCAGCAACCCTGCGGGCCTGGGCCTGTACCAGAAGTCGGAAGTGACTTTCACGCCCGGCGTGGGCATTGGCAACACGAAAAGCACCGGTCTCGGCAGCCAGACCAGTGATGCGCGCAACAGCCTGCACATCGGCGGCATCGGCATTGCTTTTACCAACCGGCTGCCCGACGACGATAACACGTCTGACTGGCGCGCCGGGACTTTTGCCATCGGGGTTACCCGCGTCAACGATTTCAACACCAGTTTCCGTTACCGGGGTACCGTCGACGAGAACCGGTCGTTTTTCCAATACCTCCGCGAGTCGCCAGCTACCCAGGCCCAACTGGATGCTGAGTACGGCCAGAATGGGGAGAATATCACCACGCTCGACGGCTTGGCTTACGGCGGCTACCTAACGGACTTCGATAACAACGGCCGCATCTTCACAGTGGGCCGGCAAGGACCCATCAACGTCAGCGAAACGGTGCTCTCTACAGGCTCGCAGATGCAGTACGATTTCGGCTACGGCGCCAGCTACCGCGACCGCCTGTACGTGGGCGGAGCCATTGGCATCGTGACCACGCGCTACGACCTGACGCGTGAGTTTCGGGAAGGCACTGACAACGCCGCTTCGCAGTTCAATAACCTGCTGCTGCGCGATTACGTGACCACGAAAGGCACCGGTTTCAATGCCCGCATCGGCCTGATTTATCGCGCCAGTGATTACGTGCGGGTGGGCGCCTCGGTGCAGTCGCCTACTTTCTCGAAGCTGACGGATACGTACGGCACCTCTTTGAATACCACGTTCAACCGCGCCGTCGATACCAACAACACCATCACTTCGGCGGCCGTAAGCACCCAGCCGGGCGAGTATACCTACAACATTACCACGCCTTTCCGGGCGGCAGTGGGCGCTTCGGTTGTGATTGGCAAGTATGGCTTTGTGACCGGCGACGCCGAGTACGTGAACTACGGGCAGGCACGCCTCAACACCGACAACTCCGGCAACAGCACTACCGGCGCTTTCGACCGGCAGAACGACGACATCCGCAACCTGTATCAATCGGCCCTCAACCTGCGGCTTGGCGGCGAAGCCCGGTACGACATCTTCCGTTTCCGGCTGGGCTATGCTCGCTACGGCGATCCGTTTAAAAACAGCGACTTCGACCGTACCCGCAACTACTTTACAGGCGGCGTAGGCTTGCGGCAGAAGAACTTCTTCCTGGACTTGGCCGGCGTGTATAACACCGATAAGCGTTTCTATCAGCCCTACACGTTAAATGCTGGTAACGAGCCAACTATCAACGTAAATGGCACAAAGTTCACTACTTCAGCAACGGTAGGTTTCGTTTTTTAGTTTGAAGCTTTTCCTCATGAAAAAGGCCGCCCCGGGTTTCGGGGCGGCCTTTTTATTATCCATCTGAATGTCAATTACTTAGCTATACGGATCTGCACTACCAAGGCCGGGAAGGGCGTCGTGACGATGTCCTGCACCAGCAACAGGCCCGGTTTGGGTTCGGCGCCGGCCGTGCGAAATGCAATAACCTGCCCTTTGACCAAGGCGCCCGTGCGGGTACGAGTAGGAAAGGCCACGGCTTCCGTAAAACGCCCAAGCAGTTTAGCGGGGGTGTCGGTGGCGGAAAACTCCGTTTCGGTGAGCTTCGTGCTGCCCAGTTCGGTGGCGCGCTTCGTTGCCCACGGAATCTTGAGAGCCGCATCAGTGGGTGAGGCTAAGCTGATGGTGCCGTCGGAGTTCGGGACGTACACGAAATCTATAAGTCCTTGAATAGCAGGGTTTCGGAATGCAGAGAATTTCGGAAATGCCAGGCCTGCCAACGCGTACAGAAACCGACGCGAATCGTAGTTGCGGGGGCTTTGCAGCCGAATGGTATAGCGATGATAAGTCAGGGCCGAATCCAGGTTGCGCATGGTCAGGCGGAAGCTTTTGCTGGCCGTGCGCGGCGTGGTATTCGCATCCGTGGCTTCGTACGTCCAAGTTTCCTGGCCGGAAGTGGTGCGAATGCCGAACGTGTGCTGAAAGCTGAATTCCTTGGCGCTCTGGGGAGATAGCACCGAGTCCATGTACACAAACTCGGCTTCCGGGGTCGCTAGCGGGTCCGTCAGCGGATTGTAGGCGTTGGGATAGACAATAGGCTCTTTACGAGGCTGATACTTGACCAAAATGCGCACGCGCTGCAACGGCGAATCGTCGTCGGCCGCCCTTGCATAAATCTTGGTGGTAAGCGTGTCGCCGGGGCTGCTGACGACCCGGTTGCCGGTGTTGTAGCGGGCGTTGCTCACAAAGCTCAAGCGCGGGCCCGGCTCCAGCGCGGGTTGGCAAGTACTCAGAAGCAACGTCAAAAAGGGGAAAAGCAGAAGCAAACGAAGGCGCATAGCGGCAAAGGTCGGAGATACTGGCAAAACGTAGCCTGAGTTTGTGGCGCAAGCCACCGCAAGTGACAAGCAAGCACCAGAGGAACACGCCGATTCCCCGATTTATTGCCTCAGAGAACGGGTTATTATTCGTCTGCGGCCGGAGTGCCGGTAGCGCGCATCAACTGCCCGAAAAAGATGCTGTTGAGAAACAGCTTGTTGGTGCCGTACCAGAAGGCGCGGAAATTAGGATTATCTGTCAGCGAGATGATGCGCCCGGCGCCCAGGTCGGCAATATCCGCGGCGGCCGTGCCGCGCAGCTTCAGCTCGTTGGCTTTGGAAATAAAGCCACTCGCCAATGGGTGCTCCGTGTACATCAGCGGGTTGGCATACGAGCCGGGCGAGCGTTCCATAAACACCGTATGGTCGCGGAACAGATAAACATCCGGGTTCTCAAACCCGTAGCCCAGCGGGTGCGTCAGGTCGAGGCGGGCATGAAAAATGGCTCCGGTAATTTCCTGCGCGCTGGCCGCATTTCGCATGCCCACGTACGGAAGCTGAGGCAGCATGCCCGACGGCGGCAGCTTGGTTTGGGCCGACTTGGCGCGGGCGGCTGTCGTTGCTTTGGGCTGCTGGGTGGGTTGGGGCACCGGCGCGGTTGTCGGCGCGGGCGAAATGGGCGTTGGCCCATTGGCTTTAAACTTAGTAGTTGATAAACCATTGTCTGACAACCACTTGGCACCCTTGCCGAGCGCCAGCAGCGTATTGCCGCGTTGTACCCAGGCCCGTAGCTTTTCGCGGGCCGCGGCCGTAATGCCCCCATATGCTCCGTCCGAAGCCACAATAACGGTGTAGCGGTCGAGGTTTACGCGGTCCAGGGTTTCGGGGGCTATCAGGCTGGGCGTCATGCCGAAGCGGTTGTCGAGCAGATGCCACGCTTCGCCTACGTCGGTAGGGCTTACACCCGGCCCAGCCAGCAGCAGGATTTCCGGCTTCTTCAGGGTCACAAAATTGGCACTGCCCAACTTCAGGCCCTGTGGCGACAAGCCCGTGCCAATGCCCATTACCTCGAGCCCGTTCTGGACAGCTATCCGCTGCATCAGGGCATATAACGTGTCGGCAGATATCGTTTGCAAACCTGCCGGCACCATGATGCTGCCGTAGTCCATTTTTCGGTCGCCGATGTAGAAGGGCTCGGTGGCCACTTTTACGGCTAACTTACGGGCCAGCAGCACGTTCAGCGCGCGGGGCGCATAGTAACCGTGCCAGCTAAAGGCATATGCGTAGGCGGTTTTGTCGCCGATCACGCGGCCCGTGGGGAAGCTTACGCTGTCGAGGCGCTGGCCCAGCAAGCCGCTGGCTGAAGCCTTTGTTACTGCGGCCATGTTCAGCCCAAAAGCGCGGGGGAGGGTCCAGGCCGAGATGTCGTAAAAAATGCTGTCTTGGAATTTGGTGCGCTCTTCAAACATGGCCTGAATTAGCCGGAATTGCGGCTGGTCCGTGGGCACGACGTAGGCATCGCTGGGCCCGAAAGTATGGCCATCCAACTTGATAGCCGTTTTGGGCCGGTACACCTCAATATGGTGCTGCCGGATCACGCGGGCTAACTCGTAGGAGCGCGCCGGATCCTGTTCGGCACCAAATACGTACGCCCGCACGTTCTGGCCCTTGGCTTCGCGGGCCGCTTTTTGGTAGAAATCACGCTGATAGCTCAGCAGGTCGGTTCGCATCGCCTGCACCGCCTCCAACGACGAGAGCGTGGTGGTTACTTGGTTGCGGATCGTGAAGGGAAAGCGCAGCACGCCGTTAGTGCTTTCCTGGGCATGACCACGCGAGCTGGCCTGCTCAAACAGAATGCCCACGGCGCCGTTCACATCGGGGTAAGTCGAGCCCTTGCCATAATAAAAGTCGTCGTAGCTCTCCTCGGTGAAGTAGAGCGAACCGATTTTGTCGAGCGCCTTGGCGTGGTACGCCCCGATTTTCTGAGTCAGCTCAAAGTTGCGGTCGGGCGTGAGCGGGTGCTTGCGCGAAGGCACGCCCGGCTGGAAGAAGAACGTCGAGTTGGAGCCCATTTCGTGGTGGTCCGTGAGCAGGTTGGGCTTCCAGTCGTGGAACTGCTTGAGCCGGCCCCTGGACTCGGGGTGCTGCAACGGCAACCAATCGCGGTTCAGGTCGAACCAATAATGATTGAAGCGGCCACCGGGCCATACTTCGTTCTGTTCCAGGTTGTTAGGATCAGTTACTAAGTTGGTGCTGCGGTGCGAGTTCACCCATGTAGAAAACCGAGTCATGCCGTCGGGGTTGATGCTGGGGTCGACTAGCACCACGGTGTTACGCAACAGTTCATCGATGGCTGGGCCTTGTGCGGCGGCCAAATAATACACGGCCAGCAGCGAAGCGTTGGTGCCGCTCGGCTCGTTGCCGTGCACGCTGTACCCCATCCAGAACACGACCGGCATCCGGCTCACATCGAGTTGTCCCGACACGGTCGGGTCGGTCAGTTTATGGTGATCCGCCTTGATCTGGACGATGTTGCGCTGATTTTCCGGCGACGTAATGGTGAGAAGCAGCAGCGGCCGGTGCTCGTGGGTACGCGCGTATTCGGTGAGGGTAACGCGGTCGGAAGCGGCATCCACGGCGCGCATGTAGGTTACTAGCTGGTCGTGGCTTACGTGCCACTCGCCCACTTCGTAGCCCAGCACCGAGGCGGGCGTCGGAATAGCCGGGTTGTAGGTTACCGTCTGGGGCAGGTAATACGCCAGGTTGGGTTTGGTCTGGGCTTGGCCCGCAAGTGCCACCAGCAAAGCCAGCAGCAAACCGTAGAGTTTTCTCATAAGATCAGAGGAAAGCGCATTTAATCGGCCAAATTATCTTCTGGCCGAGGGTGGATGCCGCAACTTAACATAGCGGACCCAACTTGCAGAGTAGCAGAGCAAAAAAGACCGATTGGCGAGGCAAGATACGTTTCCGGGCTGGCCGCTTCTCGGTGCTTTCAGTGCGCCGTGCATTCTTTGCTGCCCCGGTTTAGTCTTTACCTTTAACGCGGGCATTCTTGCCCCTATTCTCCGACTATTTTACTCAATGAAATTACGCTCCCTTGGTCTGGCGCTGCTGCTTGCTACAGCCAGCCCAGCACTCGTGCCGCTTACTGCCCCCGTGGCGATGGCGCAGCAAAAACAAGCCATTACCCTCGAAGATATATGGGCCAAACCCACCTTTCAGGAGCGCTCGGTGCCGGGCTTCAACTGGATGCGCGACGGCCGCTTTTATTCCTCGCTCGACAACGGCAGCCTTGTGCAGCACGACGTGGCCACGGGCCAGCCGGTGCAAACCCTGGTGGCGCGTGATGCCATGCAGGTAACGGGCAGCAATCAGCTCATCGAGGCCGAAGACTACGCCTTCAATGCCGACGAGAAGAAAATCCTGTTCAGCACCGATACCGAGCCCATTTACCGGCGTTCGAGCCGGGCCTACTATTTTGTTTACGACCGCGGCACCCGCAAAATGGTACCCCTGAGCACCGGCGACAAACAGAGCTACGCCACGTTTTCACCCGATGGCAAGCGCGTGGCTTTTGTGCGTGATAACAACTTGTTTGTGACGGACTTAGCTACCATGCAGGAAAAGGCCGTCACGACCAACGGGGCGTTCAACAACATCATCAACGGCAGCACCGACTGGGTGTACGAAGAGGAATTTGAGTTTGCGCAGGCCTTTTTCTGGTCGCCCGACAGCCGGCAAATCGCCTTCTACACTTTCGACGAAAGCCAGGTGCCGGAGTACAACATGCAGATATGGGGGCCGCTGTACCCGATTGATTACCGCTACAAATACCCCAAAGCCGGCGAGAAAAACTCCGTTGTCAGCATCTCGGCTTACGAGGTAGCCGCTGGCCGCACCACCAAAATGGACGTGGGCCCCGAGCCAAACCAATACATCCCGCGCATCAACTGGACGCAGACGCCTAACCTGCTCAGCATCCGCCGCCTGAACCGCTTGCAGAACAAACTGGAGATTCTGCACGCCGACGCCACCACCGGCAAAACCCAAGTCGTGCTCACGGACACCGACAACGCCTACGTTGAGGTAAATGATGATTTGCGGTATCTATCCGATAATAAGCACTTTGTATATAGCTCAGAGCGAGATGGTTACCGCCATCTTTACCTCTACGACCTGCGGGGCAAGCTCGTCACGCAGCTCACCAAAGGGGCATGGGAAGTGACGGAAATCGATGGGTTCGACGAAGAGCACGGCCTGATTTACTTCACGAGCACCGAGGCTTCGCCTCTGCAGCGCCACCTCTACCGCGTTAGTCTGAAGGGAAAAGGCAAAACTCGCCTCAGCGAAGCCGGCTCCAGCACCGACGAGGTAAACATGAGCCCCGACTGCCGCTTTTACCTGAATTATCGTTCTTCCAATGGCACCCCGACTACCGTAAGCCTGCGCCGCGGCAGCGACGGCAAGCTGGTGAAAGTGCTGGAAGACAACGCCCCGCTGCGTCAGACGCTTACTCAGTATAATCTCGGCAAGCTCGACTTCTTCACTTTTAAAACCACGGAAGGCGTCACGCTCAACGGCTCCATGCTGAAACCCGCCAGCTTCGACGCTGCCAAAAAGTACCCGGTGCTGATGTACGTGTACGGCGGTCCCGGCTCCCAAACCGTGAAGGACGACGCCGGCGCCGGCCTGGCGTTTACTGATTACCTGTGGCATCAGATGCTGGCCCAAAATGGCTACATCGTGGTGTCCATTGACAACCGCGGCACGGGTGCGCGCGGGGCGGCCTTCAAGAAGGCCACATATGCCAATCTGGGCAAGCTTGAAACCATCGACCAAGGCGAAGGCGCCAAATACCTCGGCACCCTGCCTTTCGTCGACAAAGCCCGCATCGGCATCTGGGGCTGGAGCTACGGCGGCTACATGACGGCCTTGGCCATGACCAAGCAAGCGGACCTGTTCAAGATGGGCATCTCGGTTTCGCCCGTTACCAACTGGCGCTACTACGATACCGTCTATACCGAGCGCTTTCTGAAAACGCCGCAGGAAAACCCAGCCGGCTACGACGAGAACTCGCCCGTGCAGTTTGCTAACCAATTGAAAGGTAAGTACTTGCTAGTGCACGGCACCGGCGACGACAACGTGCATTTTCAAAACTCCATTGCCTGGGTTGATGCTCTGATTCGGGAAAATAAGGATTACCAGACGCTGTATTACCCCAATCGCAACCACGGCATTTACGGCGGCAACACGCGGCTGCACCTCTACCGCCAGATGACGGATTTCGTGCTGAAGAACTTGTAAAAGCGGGCTCTAAAATGTCCTGATATTTATAAGAATAGTACTTTGGGCGGCGTTTCTTCGTAGCTTTTCGCGTTGATTACCATTCCGTGTATGCTCCGAACGAAACGCCGCTTTTTCTTTCTTCTAAGTCTGGGCCTGGCCGCAGTGGCCTGTCAGCCCGATAAACCTACTCACACCGAACCGCAGCAACCAACTCCCACCGACAGCACCGCCCTGGACGCGGCCCCCGATACGGGCCGCCTGACCGCGCTGGTTTCCAGCTCGGATACCTGGCATAAACTCGGCCGCCGCACCAACCTAACGGCCCCTTTGATCGTGTACCGCCGGGGCACGTTGCGCGCGCCCAGCCGGGATACGACGGCCCCGCCACCCACCGACGCCCGCCTCGCCGATCTGACGCTAAAAGCCAGCGAATACTTCCAGATCGATCCGACGCGCCCCGCCGAAGTGCGCGGACGTGAAGGAACCGTGGTGCGCATTCCGGCCGGTGCGCTCGTCGATGCCCAACAAGCCCGACCCAGCGGTTCGGTATGGGTCGAGCTCAAAGAATGTTATACGAAGGCCGATCTGGTCCTGTCAAATCTGCAAACGCAAACACTTGATAACGAGCTACTTGAAACGGGTGGTGCGGTGCTTGTGCGGGCTACTACATATGGGCAGCCTCTGCAACTAGCCGACGGCCGCACCTACCAGCTCGAGCTGCCCGTTAAACGCCGCGAACCGGCCATGCAGCTTTACTACGGCCTCGGGCGCAAGCAGCCTACGCAATGGGCCGCTGCCGAAACCGTAGAAACTACACCCGAGCAGGTTTTCACCGATGCCGAGCGCATGCCTGCCTATGGCCGCGGCCCCGCCGACATCAACAAGCTAGTGCGCTACCCGCCAGAAGCCGTAGCCAAGCAAACCCAGGGCGTGGTTTTCGCCTCTTTTGTGGTAGATGAAGCCGGCCGCGTGACCTCGCCCAAAATTCTGCGCGGCATCGGCGACGGCTGCGACGAGGAAGTGCTGCGCGTGCTGCGCCAAACTTCCGGCCACTGGACGCCTGGCCAGCACGACGGCCAGTTTGTGAAGGTAAAGATGACGTTGCCCATTCGCTTCTCCTTTCAGCCCGGCATGGCCACGACCGCCGACTCTACCAGCGCGGCCCTTTCGGTTGTGGCGGCCGAGCCTTCTGATGCCGGAGCAAGCGCCGCGGAAAGCCCAAACTCTACGCAATACGTGTTCACTACCAAGCGGTTGGGGTGGCTTACTTGCGCCCGCTTGTGGCAATCAGTTAGTGCTAAAGCCAGCTTGCTGGTGCCGGCTGTGGCCGATGCCAGCACGTCGGTGCGCCTCGTATTTCGGGGGCACAAAACCGTGCTGGAAGGCCAGGCACAAGACAATGGTTACGCCTTTGATAATGTGCCTGCCAACCAACGCGCTACTCTGGTTGCCATGCGTTACGATAACGGGATTCCGTATCTGGCTTTGCAAGAAACTACCACAGGGCAGCCCCTCACCGAGATCCAGTTCAAGGAAACTACGCTCGATGAACTAGAGCGAATGCTGAGTAAATTGAACTAATGGGATATTATTTTGTATAATAAATCGTAAAAAAATTGTGCCCTTCCTAAAATATATCACTCCGATACCATAACTTTAGGGAACTTAAGCTTCTCACATTCTGTGTGGTGGCTTCCGGACTCCGCTCTGATTCTACCTGTTACACCTAAATGCGTGTATGGTTAAAAGACTATTCTCTGCGTTCCTTCTTGGCTTTGGTTTATTACTTTCCCTGACAAGCCGCGTGCAAGCGCAGGCCGGCCAGCCAAAAGATGTTGTTTTTTACATCACTGCTCACCAGGACGACTGGCAGCTATTCATGGGCAGCAATGCTTACGATGATGTGCAGCGCCGGCGGACGAAGGTTATTTTTATTTGCCTAACCGCTGGGCAGGCCGCCGATCTGGGCGATACCTACTGGAAGAGCCGCGAAACCGGCTGCCTCAACGCCATTCAGGCTGCTACCTGCCTATCGGCTTCCAGTGAGGCCCTGCCACCAGCTGGCACCCAAACCATCAACAAACACGAGGTAGCCATGTACCGGTACAAAAATACCGCGGCCTACTTCTTCCGTTTGCCCGATGGCGGCTACAAAGGCGATGGCTACCCGCGCACGAATTTTGAGACAATTGCCAAGCTCAAAAACAAGAAAATCACCAGCCTGACCAGCCTCGACAAAACGGCAACCTATACGTCGTGGGGCGACTTGGTGGGCACGGTGCAGCAACTGATGAAGCGCGAAATCAACGACGGGGCTCGCGTGTGGGTCAATGCTCCCGACCTGGATAAAGTCCGCAACCCCGACGATCATCCCGATCATATGATGGCTGGGGTTCTCGCACGGGTTGCCTCCGACGACATGGATTGTCGCCAGCATTTGTACAAGGAATACTCCGCATCGAAGGAAAAGGTAAACCTGACACTGGATCAAACGGCCAACCAAACGGCCTTGTACTCAGCCTATTGCAAAGCCATCAGCGATGCCGGGCAGCCTTCAGGCTGGAACAAAGAACATTTGGTATGGATCGGCCGGCAGTATTTCCGTCTGCGGCACAACGTTCCCAACACACCTTCTCAGCCTGGCCCAGCTACTGCCCATTCCGTGCCGATGCCCGCTACCTCAGCCGATACAGCGACCGTAGAGCCCGTGCAGCTAACACTGGAAGGCAATTATCCCAACCCCTTCGACCAGTCAAGTTTGGTGGCCTATTACCTGCCTAATTCGGCCCCGGTGCTGCTGCGCATATTTGACGTTACGGGCAAACTGATCGTTACGCTGGTGGAGAAAAAGCAGGTTGCTGGCCGCTACGAAGTATGGCTCGACGCCAACCAGTTTCCGAGCAGCGGCCAGTACATTTGCTCGCTGCAAGTAGGCTCCGAACGCCGTCAAATCAGGATGCAAGTGGCTCATTAAGAACTAGATAGTATAAGCAAAACGCCGGGCTTCCCACATTGGGGAGCCCGGCGTTTTGCTTGTTGCAAGTAATTCTATAACAATGATTTACGTTTGGAGCAGGACTCGAATCGCTACTTCGTCGGCTTAAAAGGTGGCATCGCGAGTAGCGGGTAGTTGTTACGAACGAGCGTGCCTTTAGTAGGCTCGTGGCGCCAGATAGTTGCCGCTACCGGGCGAAGCTCAAACTCATCAATAACCACCTTGCGGCCTTGCACCCACACCCGGAGCCGTTGGCCGGGCTTCCTGACCTGTACCCGCGCGGTAAGCCGCACCCAATCGCCGAGAATATCGGTGCTGTATTTGGTTTCCACGACGCTGCTATCTGCCACAGCACCAGCCGCTTCGAGCAGGCTCATGTGCAGCGTCGGTAGCTTTTCGGTGCGCACATAGGCCCAAACGGAGGCTTCATACAGCCCCGGTTGGGTTATGGGTTGGTTGGCTAGCAATAACCCACCGCGCCGCACGGCTTGCGCCCCGGTGCCCAGCAAGGGCGCAACATTGTTAGGGAAAGCCAAAGCTGCGTCCGGCGCATCGAAGCTGCGGTGCACTACTTGCGGGGCCGGCTCCGAAGCCCAATAGCCTGAGTAAGCTACCAACGAAGCTTGTTGTTGAAAGTCAGCCAGATACTTCTCCCGAGCTTCCAGCTGCGCAAGCGGTAATTCCGCCAGCCATACCGCCGAATCGCGGTAAAGAATACGCGCGCGCGCCAGCAAGGCATTTTCGGCCGAATCGCGCGGCGCATTGGCCGCAACTACCAGCAGAAAAGGCCGGCGGTCGGGCAGGCGGGCGAGCAGCGGCTTGTCGATGGCCGGGTGACTGAGCAGCTGCTGTATGGCTTGTGCCTGATACAAAGGCGTGCGCGAAAGCATAGTAGCCGCAATGGGCAAGCCCGTTTCCAGCGACGCCCGCATGCTTTCGTACGAGCTGGAGTCGCTGTGAAAAATGGAGAACACTTCGCTGCCTAAAGCATAATACGGTATGGGTATAATTGCTTGATAATCAACAGATTGTGAATTGGTTTCAGCTAAGTGCTTCGGATAGGTAAGCGAGCCAGCGGCCGCGGCAGGCAACATCCGCCCCGCGCCCCGCTGGGGGTGTTGGATCTTGTACGCCTTGTGCCCGGCGCTAAACAGTCCTTCCGCAGCCCAGAGCAGCAAGCCAGTCGTCAGCAACGCGAGGCCCCATTTGGGCTGCTGCCGCAGCCGCAGCCAGCGGGAAGCCTGATACAGCGCGTAAGCCGCATACACCGAGTAGATATAGTAAAATATCCAGGCGAAGCGCCCCAGCGAACGGAACTGGCGGATGGGTCCCAAGTAAGGCACAAGTCCTTCGAGGCCCCACCGAAATGGCCAAGCCATTGAAAATAAGAGGATTAGCAATGCAGCCCACAAACTCACGCGCAGCACGGGGGGCAATGCTGGTCGCTGCAACCGGCGCCACTGGCGGCGCACCAGCCGAAAGCCCACTCGCACGAGCGTAGCGAGGGCGATGAATGTTCCGGTCAGGCCCACGTAGGCTTGGCCTTCCCAAGTAGGGTCGGGGGTATGAAAGATGCTTTTCCACCACCCGCGGATTGGCTCTTCTACCGGAAAAAACACGCTCCACACCGAACTGCTGTAGGCAAAGAAGCCGTAGGGGTTGCTGGGGCGGTCGGCGGCGTGCGGGTCAGAGAGGGCCAGCGCCACCTGAAACAGCGCCATCGGCACCGCTACCGTGATCAGCACCGGCAGCCAGAAGCGCAGCGTCCGCCGCCAGTTCCAGCCGTCAGGTAGCTGCCACCACGTTACGGCACAATAAGCCAGCAACAACAGCGCGCTGATGGGAAAATAATACGGGTGCAAACACCCAAAAAAGAGCGTTGCCAAAGCATACACCGCGTACCAACGTCCCTTCTGCCCGGCTTCCGTAGCGCGCACTACCAGATACCACAACGTCGGAATAACGCAGGCATAGGAGAGGGCATAATGGCCCAACAGTCGCTCCATTTGGGGCGCTAAAAGCACGATGAGCACCGTAACCGTGGCTGCGTACCAAGCCGGCAGCCGACAGCGACGCAACAAAGCCAGCAGCGGTGGCGCACTCAGCAGTTGGGCCAGCAGCATCGTTGTGTTGAACACCGCCACTACATTTACCGCCACGCCGTGCCGTTGCAGGGCCGCCAGCACCCAAGCCAGCAGCGGTTGGTTGTCGGTGTACACGACGTGCTCCCCGAAAGGGTAATTCATGCCTGTAAACCACCAGGCCGCATCGTGGTGCACATACCACAAAGCCGTGTAATAGTTTTTGATGCCGTCTTCGATGGGGCTGAACAGAAACTGCCCCGGATGCCAGAACACCGGCCCAAACAACACCGCGCCCAGTAGGATAAGCGTCAGTAATACAAGTACATGCCAAAGCCAGCCGGCCGGCCGAAAAGCAGTGCGCGCACTCACGTAAGTCGGGCCAAA
The DNA here is from genome assembly GCF_006337165.1 of Hymenobacter jejuensis. Taxonomy (NCBI): domain Bacteria; kingdom Pseudomonadati; phylum Bacteroidota; class Cytophagia; order Cytophagales; family Hymenobacteraceae; genus Hymenobacter; species Hymenobacter jejuensis. The sequence continues at coordinate 1,823,655 of NZ_CP040896.1, read as the reverse complement.
AGGATTTTAAGGAAGCTGCCGCTTTCCGACACCAGAATCTTCGGGCTCATGCGCGAAAACACCACCCCCGGCTTTAGCCGCACCGGAATGGGGTTCACCCGCAGCTTGGCGGCAGGCCGGGAAGCCAGAAAAATAAACTCCAAATCGAAGAGGTAACGATCGATCTGGCCGCGCAAGAATACTTCGCGGCCCCGGCGGTTGAAGCCCTTCAGGCCGCATTGCGTATCCGACACGGCCAAGCCTAGTAAAAACCGCGTGCTGCGCCGTAACATCTTGGAAATGAGCGTGCGACCTCGTGGCACGTGCACATAATATGCCTCATCACGGGTACCTACGGCCACGTCGCAACTGTTGGTGCGCAGGGCTTCGTACACCCGCGCCACACTACTTTCTTCGTAGGGAAAGTCGATATCCGTAAACAGGCAGATGGTCTCCTGCACCTGCTCCACGCCCGTGCGTAGGGCATAGCCTTTGCCGTGGTTGACGGGGTAATTGAGGTAGGTAAACTGCGGCAGCCGGAGTCGGAGCAACTCGAGGTCCGTAGCCGTTACGCTGGCCGTACCATCGTTGACGAGGTACAAATGCACCGCCGTAGCGGGCGGCAGCAACGGCTGCAAACGCGCCAAACTCTCCAATATGTTGGTCGCCCAACCCGCAGGCGGATTGTAGCACGGCAGCACTAAGGCCAGAGTGGAGGCAGGATCTGAATGGGAAGCGGACAAGGAAGTGTGTGTCAAACCGGGCGCAAATATCCGACAATTGTTTTAATGGCTGAGCGCTCAGTTACAACCCGCGTGGGTAAAGGAATAACAGACGAGCTATTTTGTTTAAAGCAACATGTATTTGTATGTAATTAATTGATATACAATCGCTTATAACTTAATGCATACATTCTGTGGCTCGGTAAAGAAGCGCAGCGCTTCCAGCCCGCCTTCGCGCCCGACGCCGGAGCTTTTCATGCCGCCGAAAGGCGTACGCAGATCACGCAGCAACCACGTATTGACCCACACGATGCCCGAATGCAACTGATGCGCCACGCGGTGCGCCCGATCCAGATCGCGCGTCCAGACGGTGGCGGACAGGCCGTAGTCGGTACCGTTGGCCCAGGCGATGGCCTCTGCTTCGGTGTCGAAGGGCGTGAGCGTCACCACGGGGCCGAAAATCTCTTCGCGGTTGGTGCGGCAATCGGGGGCAAGGCCTTCAAACACAGTCGGTTCGAGGAAATAACCGTCGGCGCAACGGCCAGTCAGTCGTACTTGGTGCCCACCGGCCAGCATCGTGCCGCCTTCGGTTTGGGCTAACTCTATGTAAGACAGCACTTTGTGCAGATGGGCTTCGCTCACCAACGCGCCTTGTCGCGTACTTTCTTCCAGCGGATCGCCGATGGTAAGAGCCTTGGTCTGCGCCAAGAATTCGGCCTTAAACGGTTCGTAAATCGCGCGCTCGACGAAGATGCGCGAGCCGCAGAGGCAAATCTGGCCTTGGTTAGAAAAGCTGGATTGAATGCTCGTGCGAACCGCCGTGGCCAAATCGCAATCGGCAAAAATGAGGTTGGGATTTTTGCCGCCCAGCTCCAGCGACAGCTTCTTGAACATGGGCGCGGCCGTGCGGGCGATGTGCTCACCGGTGCGCGTGCCGCCCGTAAAGCTGATGGCTTTAATCGCAGGATGCTCGACAATGGCCTGCCCAGCGCGCGGCCCGGTGCCGTGCACAATGTTGAGCACGCCCGGCGGCAAGCCGGCTTCTTGGCAGAGTTCGCCCAAATAATAGGCCGTGGCCGGCGTGATCTCCGAAGGTTTGGCCACCACGCAGTTGCCCGCTGCCAGGGCCGGCGCAATCTTCCAGGTGAAAAGGTAAAGTGGTAGATTCCAGGGAGATATGCAGCCCACCACGCCCAACGGGTGCCGTACGGTGTAGTTGAGGGCGAGGCCTTCCTGGAAATGCGATTCGGAGGCAAAATGCTGCGCCGCCGTCCCGAAAAACGCAAAGTTGCTGGCCGCTCGCGGAATGTCAAGGGTGCGGGCCGCCGCCAGCGGTTTGCCGTTGTCGATACTCTCGATGCGGGCCAGGCGCTCTAAGTCGCGCTCCAATAGCTCGGCAATGCGCACCAAGAGGCGGCCCCGCTTTTCGGCGGCCAAAGCGCGCCACGCCGGAAAGGCGGCCTCAGCCGCCGCTACAGCCTGCTGCACGTCGGTAGCGTCGGAGTCGGGGATGCGGCCGTACACTTGGCCAGTCGCGGGCTCGATGTTATCGAAGTAGCTGCCCGACGCCGGCGGCACAAACTGGCCGTTGATGAAATTCTCGATTTGCAGCATAAAGCCAGGCGGAGAAGTGGAATCGTATATCATTATCCTCTGTATATAACTGACTATCAATCATATACAGATGCTATGCGCGGTCTGAGTGCTGCGGCTGCTCGACCGGAAGCGGAATGTTGGTATCGGAAATGATATACAGCGGCCGCTGGCGCACGTTGGCGCTAAGGCGGGCGATGTATTCGCCAATAATGCCCACCGCAATGAGCTGCACGCCACCCAAAAACAGGATGCTGACCATCAGGGAGGCCCAACCGGGCTGGTAGTCGCCGGTAATGAAGCGCGAATACAGCGTGTAGAGCATGACCAGAAACGCGATGCCCGACACTAGAAATCCGCTGATGGTGGCCACTTTCAGGGGCAGGTCGGAGAAGCCCGTGATGCCGTCTAGCGCCAACCGGATCATCTTGCGGTACGTGTAGCCGGTCTGGCCGCCGGCGCGTTCGGCGCGGTCGTATTCGATGTAGGTCTGGCGGTAGCCAATCCAGGAAATCTGGCCGCGGATGAACTTGTTTTGTTCCGGCATCATCTTCAGCGCATCGATCACTTTGCGCGAAATGATGCGAAAATCGCCGGTGTCAACCGGGATCGAAATGTTGGTGATGCTGGCCAGCAGGCGGTAAAACAGCTTGGCCGTGTACTTTTTGGCCGCGCTTTCGCCCTGCCGGGTGCGGCGCTTAGCGTACACCACTTCGAAGCCTTCCTGCAAGCGCTTGTAGAGCTGCGGAATGAGCTCGGGCGGGTCCTGCAAATCGGCGTCGATGATGACGGCCGCGTTGCCGGCCGCCAAGTCGAGGCCGGCCGTTACGGCAATCTGGTGCCCGAAATTGCGGCTGAAATCGATGTAACGCACGCGCTCGTCGCGGTCAGCTAGCAGCCGGATGAGCTTTAGGGACTGATCGCGCGAGCCGTCGTTGACGAACACAAACTCATAGGTCCGCCCCATAGGGTCGAGCACGCTGCGCAAGCGGTCGTAGAGAGCCGGAATGTTGGCTTCTTCATTGTAGATGGGAATGACAATGGAGATGTCGACGGGGGAGAGCACGGCGCGGCGGGAAAGAGTAGAAACGGAAGAAGCCGAAAGCAGCTTCAGCGAAGGCCTAAAAGTAAGTTTAAGGTAACAAAAGAAATCCCCGGCCTCACAATCGGGCGGCCGAAACTCGGCTGACAGGGCGCCGACTGAGGTTCTGTGCCCTGCGAAATTTGGCTAGTTTTACGGTGTATCCGCCCCCGTTTCACCTCTTAGTCGCGCCGTTTCGTGAAAACCCCTCTGCGTTTGTTGCTGATTGCTCCGGCTTTTGCCGGACTGGCGGCGTGCTCCCAAGACGAGCCGCCTGCGACCGTCGCAACAGATGCCAACCGCCTTGCTTTCAACGACTTCGAGAATGTATTGGGCTGGGGCGACCTCAACACGTCAAACATCACCAACGAGCGGGCGCATTCGGGCAAGTATTCCGTCAAAGTCGGCCCCGACAACGAATACGGCACGGGTTACTCCCGCGAATTGGGCCTGATGTCGCCGCACAAGCCCAGCCAGCTTACCGTTTCGGCGTGGGTGTGGGTACCCGACCGCACCGCCACTGCCAGCCTCGTGGTCACGCTAAACCGGTCGGCTTCCGACGAAACCAAGGTGTTTTACAGCCGAATCGAGCTGCTTCAGGAAATCAAGCATTTCCAGGAATGGGAACACATCAGCAAAACCTTCACCCTGCCCGACACCGTCGCTGTTACCAATCAGTTCAAGTTTTATCTCTGGCGCAACGGTAGCCCGCAAAACGTGTACGTCGATGACATGGAAATTCGGCGTGATCGGTAGATGAAACGCATTTCTACACAAGTAATTGATTGTCAATCACTTGTGTAGAAATGCAAAATTTCTTTGCTTAGCCGTTAGCCCAGAAAGCCGTATTTCATGATGCAGTAAATGGCCCGGAAACCGTCGCGCCACCCGATCTTTTTGCCTTCGGCGTAAGTACGGCCATAGTAGCTGATACCGACTTCGTAGAGGCGAATGTTGGGCACCCGCGAGACTTTGGCCGTGACTTCCGGCTCGAAGCCGAAGCGTTTTTCCTCGAGTTGCAGGCCCTGAATGATGTCGCGGCGGAAGAGCTTGTAGCAGGTTTCCATGTCGGTCAGGTTCAGGTCGGTGAACATGTTGGACAGGAACGTGAGCAGGTTGTTGCCGATGCTGTGCCAGAAGAAGAGAATCCGGTGCGGCTTGCCACCCATAAAGCGCGAGCCATATACGACATCCGCAAAGCCTTTCAGAATGGGCTTGATGAGAATGTTGTACTCTTCCGGATCGTACTCTAAGTCAGCATCTTGTACAATCACGTAGTCGCCGGTAGCCTCCCGGATGCCCGTGTGCAGCGCGGCACCTTTGCCCTGGTTGACGGTGTGCTGCAACAGCCGCAATCCCATGGCCGGGTGCGCCGCCGCATAAGCCGAAATTACCTCCGCCGAGTTGTCGCTGGAGCAGTCGTTGACTAGGATAATTTCCTTTTTTATGTGATTTGTCAGTTCCAATTCGCGTAGCAGATCCAGGATTTGATGGATAGTGCGCGCTTCGTTATATACAGGAATGACGATCGAGAGTGTGTCGAACTTAACCAATATGCAAGAGCTTTAGGTGATAGCTAGATAAGAGGCGAGAGCATAAACATAAGAAATTTAATAATCAATACAACTTTCGTCCTATAAATTATTATAAATTACCTGTGCGCCCGCCATCAACGGGCACATTAATGCCGTTGATGTAACCGGCCGCGGGCGACGCCAGAAAAACAACCGCCGCTGCTACTTCCTTGGATTCAGCAAATCGGCCGGTCGGGATCTGCTTTCGCATGCCGGCCTCAATCTGCTCGATGGACTGGCCGGTTTGTTCGGCTTTCTTCTCAATCAAAGAGGTGTGGCGCTGCGTAACGGTGGCGCCCGGCAAGACGTTGTTGACCGTTATGCCATTGATTGCCAATTCATTAGCCAGGGTTTTGGCCCAGTTGCCCACAGCTCCTCGAATGGTATTGGATACGCCCAGGTTCGGCAGGGGCTGCTTCACGGACGTGCTAATCACGTTGACGATGCGCCCGTAGCCCCGTGCTTGCATGCTCGGCACCACGGCCTGCGCCAGCAGGTGATTGCACACTACATGCTGTTCAAACGCTGCCCGAAAAGCATCTACCGAAGCCTCTATAATGGGGCCGCCAGCCGGGCCGCCCGTGTTGTTTACCAAAATATGGAAGCCCTCGGGGTGCGCGGCCAGATAGCGGCTGAGCTGCTGCGCCAGCACATCAGGCGTCGAAAAATCGGCAATAATGTAGTCGTGGGTTTGGCCGTTTGGGGTCGGCAGTTCGGCGGCAGTTTGTTGCAGGCTGGCTTCGTTGCGTGCCAAGAGCGTAACAGTAGCTCCTGCCAGGGCCAGCTCTTCGGCTACGGCGCGCCCAATTCCTTGCGTACCACCGCCCACCAGGGCACGTTGCGAAACAAGATTCAGATCCATGTTTTCCTAATTAAGAATGAAAGTGAAAAATACCGGGCCCGCAAGAAAAGCAGGCCGCCGCGACATTGCTCGCATTTATTGTTTTAATTTCCGTCACCCGTCTAGCGCCGCCCCGTTACGTATTCCTCACTTTCAGCCCTCGTTCAGAAAATGGTAGCCCGCCCTTTCAATTTTCAAAAGTGGATCGACGAACACCGGCATTTGTTGAAGCCGCCCGTCGGCAATCAGCAGGTATTCAAAGACAATAAAGACTTCATCGTGATGGTTGTGGGCGGCCCCAATGCCCGCAAGGATTTCCACTACGACGAAGGCGAAGAACTGTTTTTGCAACTGGAAGGCGACATTGTGGTGCGCATCATCGAGGATGGCAAACCGGTTGACATCCCGGTGCGGGCCGGCGAAATGTTCCTGCTGCCAGCAGGCGTACCGCATTCGCCCCAACGCCCCGCCGGTACTGTGGGGCTGGTGCTCGAGCGCTACCGCGAGGCCGGCGAACTCGATGGGTTTCAGTGGTATTGCGAAAACTGCGGCCACAAGCTCTACGAAGAATTTGCCGAGATCACGGACATTGTGCAGCAGTTGCCGCCCATCATGAACCGCTTTTGGCAGTCGGAAGAAAAGCGCACTTGCCAGAACTGCGGCACCGTGATGCAGCCGCCTACACCCGCCAAGGCCGACTAAGGATTTCTTACGCACCTGCCACGTTCGCCTTTCGTGCTCAAAATCGACATCCATACTCACATCCTGCCCGAGCGCTGGCCCGATTTGCGCGAGCGCTACGGCTACGGCGGCTTCATCCGGCTCGAACACCACAAGCCCTGCTGCGCCCGCATGATGCAGGACGACAAGTTCTTCCGCGAGATCCAGGACAATTGCTGGGACCCCGCCGTGCGCCTGCGTGAATACGATGAATTCGGAGTGGATGTGCAAGTGCTTAGTACTGTGCCGGTTATGTTTAGCTACTGGGCCAAGCCGCACGATACGCTTGACCTGAGCCAACTGCTCAACGACCACATTGCCAGCGTAGTAGCCCGCTACCCCGACCGCTACGTGGGCTTGGGTACGTTGCCCATGCAAGCGCCCGACTTGGCGGTGCGCGAGTTGGAGCGCTGCGTGAAGGAACTGGGCTTGGCCGGCGTTCAAATCGGCTCGCACGTCAACGACTGGAATCTCGACGCCCCGCAGCTTTTTGAGGTATTCGAGGCGGCGCAGGAGCTGAACGCGGCCGTATTTATTCATCCCTGGGACATGATGGCCCAGCAAAAAATGCCGAAGTACTGGCTGCCGTGGCTGGTTGGGATGCCGGCCGAAAGCACGCTGGCGCTGTGTTCGCTGATTTTTGGCGGGGTACTCGAGCGGCTGCCGCGCTTACGGGTAGCGGTGGCGCACGGCGGCGGCAGCTTTGCGGCTACTATCGGTCGGATAGAGCACGGCTTTCGGGTCCGGCCCGATCTGTGCGCCGTGGATAACCCCGTTAACCCACGCGAATATTTGGGCCGGTTCTGGGTTGATTCGCTGGTACACGACCCGGCCATACTGGAGTACCTGGTGAAGACCTTGGGCTCCGATAAGATTGTGCTGGGCTCCGATTATCCCTTCCCGCTAGGCGAGCTCGAACCCGGTCAGCTCATTCGTTCTATGCCGTTTTCCGACGAAATAAAGGCCCAAATGCTGGGTGCCAACGCGCTGACGTGGCTCGGGCTAAAGGCCGAGCATTTTGCCCGAACCTTCGCGTAAAAGCGTTGGGTGGGAGAGTAGCCAAAATCTTGGCAACGCGTTAGCAGGGAAGCAGGCTATCTTTGCTACCCATGACCTTCGAACCCACCCTCGACTTCGCCCGCCAACTCGATGCGCAAGACCCGCTGCGCGACTTCCGCAATCGGTTTTACATTCCGCCCGCGCCCCACGGCGGCGATAGTATCTATTTGTGCGGCAACTCGTTAGGCTTGCAGCCTCGCACCGCCCGCGCCGCCGCCGAACAAGAGTTTACGGCTTGGGAGCAAATGGCCGTCGAGGGGCACTTCAACGGCGACTCGCCTTGGATGCATTACCACGAAACCCTCGCCGACGCCACCGCCCGCGTGGTGGGCGCCCGGCCTCTGGAAGTAGTGGTGATGAACACGCTCACCGTGAATCTGCACTTGCTGCTGATATCCTTTTATCGGCCCACGGCTACGCGCTACAAAGTGCTGATGGAGGGCGGTGCTTTCCCTTCCGATCAGTACGCGCTCGAATCGCAGGTGAAGCTGCATGGCTTTTCCCCCGACGAGGCCATTGTGGAGCTTCAGCCCCGCGAGGGCGAATACACCTTGCGCACCGAAGACATCGAAGCCAAAATCAGGGAGTTGGGCGATTCGCTGGCCACGGTAATCATGGGCGGCATCAACTATTACACGGGCCAGGTCTACGACATGGCTGCCATCACGCGTGCCGGTCATGCCGTGGGTGCTACCGTCGGGTTTGATTTGGCCCATGCGGCCGGCAACATTCCGCTGCACCTGCACGACTGGGACGTGGACTACGCCTGCTGGTGCACCTACAAGTATCTCAATTCTGGCCCCGGCGGCACCTCGGGCGTGTTTGTGCACGAGCGTTTCGCCTATCAGCCTGACCTGTTGCGCCTTGCCGGTTGGTGGGGTCACGACGCTTCCGAGCGCTTCAAAATGCGCAAGGGCTTCCGGCCAATGGCGGGAGCAGCTGGCTGGCAACTATCTAATGGTCAGATACTTCCGATGGCTGTTCACCGCGCCGCCCTCGATATTGTAGAAGCGGCGGGTGGTATGGAAGCGCTGCGGCGCAAAAGCGAATTGCTGACCGGCTACCTCGAGTTTCTGATCCAGCGCTTGGAACTGCCCGCCTCGGTACTCGAAATCATTACGCCCGCCGATCCGGCGGCGCGGGGGTGTCAGCTTTCGCTGTTGGTTCACCAAAATGGCCGCCGCGTGTTCGATGAACTGAGCGAGGCCGGTGTGGTCGCCGACTGGCGCGAGCCCAACGTCATTCGGCTGGCGCCGGTACCGCTCTACAATTCCTTCCAAGACGTGTACCGGGCGGCCGAGTTGCTGACCAAAGCATTTTTGGTTAAAGCCGACGATTTAAAAAACTAAAATCGGTGTTGTACCAAGAAGAAATCGGCTGGTTATCAGCCGATTTTGTTTGTTCTGCGTTCAACAAAGCAGCTAGAGTTTCCAGTTGCTTCGTGGGGCGCTTATTGCTAATTGTCAATTAATTGATTCCGATGGCCGAAGAGTATGCGGACAAAATGGCCCGCAAAACCGATGCTGAGCTTCAGCAGTACGTGCTTGGCCGTGCGCAATACCGCGACGATGCCGTACTGGCCGCGCTCGACGAACTCACCCGCCGGGGACATCCGCACCCCGATACGGCCCTGATTCGGCCGGAGCTAGAAGCCGTTGTGCGCGTGCAACTCGAAAAGGAAGCCGAACTCCAACGGCAGGCCGAACGCGTAGCGACGGAACTGGAAGAGGGAGAGACCCAAACCGGCCCGGCGCTGTATTCGCCCCTGACCATCACGCTGTTTTCGGTGATGTTCTCGATGCTGGCCGGTGGTGCGCTGCTGGGTATCAACCTGAAAGTGTTGCGCCAAACCGGGGCGCTGGTGCGCTTGGTCGTGTTTATGGTGCTTTACATTGTCATTGGGGCGGTCGTGCTACAGCGCATGGGCCCAACGTCGTGGTTTGCAGCCTTATTCAATTTGCCCGCCATCATCGCCTACAACTGGTGGTTTTGGCCGCGCTACATCCGCACCAGTACGTTCCAGAGCCGGGGCTGGCTGATTCCATTTGCGGTCTGCGCACTACTTCAGGTAGGTATGTACATGCTGGCTGCGCAATACTTGGGCCGCATGATTGTTGCCAATGGCCTAAGCCATTAAAGGAAAGCTGCTTAGCTTTATTTTTTTTGTAAATAATTGATAGTATGGCACTTACGTCCTTGGGATTGCCCAACGCTGAAGTGCTTTTCGACCCCGATTTTCTGCCGGCCACCGAAGCCGATGTTCTGTTGCAGGAGCTCACGGACACCATTCCGTGGCGGCAAGAAAGCTTGGTTTTGTACGGCAAACCCGTGCTGCAGCCCCGCCTCACGTCCTGGCACGGCGACGCGGCGGCACGCTACCGGTATTCGGGCCTGTCGCTGGAGCCGCAACCCTGGACGCCGGCCTTGCAGCGCCTTCGCCACCAGGTAGAAGCCGCTGCCGGTACCGTTTTCAACAGTGTGCTGCTCAATCTTTACCGCGCCGGCCAAGATAGCATGGGCTGGCACGCCGACAACGAACCGGAACTGGGCCCGGAACCCGTGATTGCTTCGGTAAGCCTAGGAGCGGTGCGTCGCTTTCGCCTCAAGCCCCGCGACCCGCACCGCACGCCCCACGAACCCCTTTCGCTTGACCTGCCGTCGGGGAGCTTATTGCTTATGCAGGGCTCCACGCAGCAGCATTGGCTGCATGCCGTACCCAAAACCACGCGCCCCGTCGGTCCACGTCTCAACCTGACATTTCGTGTAGTTATGCCTTTGTAATTCAAGGGATTATACGCAGGGATAGTAGGTGTAATGGTGAGTCGTATTTTCGTTGGCGGGCGCAGTGCCAACAAACGGTTACATTCGCTCGTTGCTGACCTGAGCCTGAATTAGTTTGTGTTGCCCTATGTCCGATACCCCGTTTTCTTCTGCTGCGGCCGATGCCGTTTCCTCTGATTCGCTCACGGTGATGGGCGGCGGTTTGGTGGGTTCGCTGCTGGCGCTCTACCTGGCCCGTCGGGGGTACTCGGTGGATGTGTTTGAGCGGCGCGCCGACCTACGCCGCGCGGGCGCCGAAGAAGGGCGCTCCATCAACCTAGCGCTCTCCGATCGGGGTTGGAAAGCGCTGGAGGGCGTCGGGATTGGCGAAGAAGTGCGGCAGGTGGCCATTCCGATGTATCGGCGCGTCATGCACGACCAGCAAGGGCAGCTTACGTTTCAGCCGTATGGCAAAGAAAATCAGGCGATTTACTCTGTTTCGCGAGCGGGCCTCAACCAAAAATTACTCGATCTGGCAGAGGCCAATCCGCAGATCCGGCTGCATTTCAACCAACAATGCACCCACGTCGATTTGCGCGAACGACGCCTGAAACTGCGCGATGTAACGACGAATACCGAGCAGACCCGCACGTTTCAGCGCCTGTTTGCAGCTGATGGAGCCTTTTCTGCGGTGCGGGCCGCCATGCAAAAAACCGATCGCTACGAGTACTCGCAGAGCTTTCTGGAATACGGCTACAAAGAGCTAAACATCGAGCCCGGCCCCGACGGGCAGTGGCAAATGGAGAAAAATGCGCTCCACATTTGGCCACGCGGCCAGTATATGATGATCGCGCTGCCCAACCTCGATGGCTCGTTCAACTGCACCTTGTTTTTCCCCTACGAGGGCGAAAATTCTTTCGCCGCCCTTCAAACGGATGAGCAGGTTCTCGCCTTTTTTCAAAAGGTTTTTCCGGATGTGGTTCCGTTGCTTCCCGATTTGGCAACGGAATTTTTTCAAAATCCGACCGGCTCGCTGGTCACGATTCGCTGTTATCCGTGGGCCTTCGCCGATGAAGTAGTGTTGCTTGGGGATGCTTCGCACGCCATCGTGCCTTTTTATGGGCAAGGCATGAACGCCGGCTTTGAAGATTGCTCCGTGTTGGATAGCCTGATTGAAGAATACCACAACGACTGGCACGCTGTATTTGCCGCGTTTCAACAACGCCGCAAGCCCGACGCCGACGCTATTGCTGACCTGGCAATCTACAATTTTGAGGAAATGCGCGATCGGGTCGCCGACCCACGCTTTTTGCTGCAAAAAAAGATCGAAAGCAAGATTTCGGCGCAGTATCCCGATCAGTGGATGCCGCTTTACTCGCAAGTTACTTTTTCGCATATGCCTTATGCACAGGCACTTGCTAACGGCAAACGGCAGGAGAGCATCATGGGCCGCCTCATGCAGCACATTCAAACCGAAGCAGATTATGATCTGCCCGAGGTACAGCAGTTAGTGCAGCAGGAAATGAATCAATAAATTATATAATAACAGATTTATATAACTATTTGATTTGCAAATCATTATGATGCTGTGTATATAATTTTGTTATATAAATTTATAACTCGAAATAGATTTAATTGTATTAATTATACGGGTTAGCGTTCTGCTGTTCTGCAATAGAGGATAGTCGTTTATATTGCTGAAGATTTGCTGATTAAGCAGCTTTAGAGACATTTATAATCGCACTATAAACGTATTTTGCTACGCATGGCACAAGCCCCACCCATTGTTCCTGCCGTCCTGACTTGTGCTATTATTGACGACGACGAAATCAACCGCTTGACGTTGGAGCATTATGTGAAAATTACCAATTCACTCCAGCTTACGGCGTCACTTTCGGGCAGCGTAGAAGGGTTAAACTTCTTTAGCACCGGCCGCCAGGTTGACGTGTTGTTTCTGGACGTAGAAATGCCCGAGCTCAACGGCCTGGATATGCTCCGGCTGTTGCCCGAGCCGCCCCAAGTGGTGCTCACCACAGCCCACGAAGATTTTGGCTGGGAGGCTTTTGAGCTGCGTGTTACCGACTACCTCGTCAAGCCGTTCGATTATGCCCGCTTCCAGCAAGCGCTGAGAAAGGTTCGCGAGCGCTGCCTGCAGCCCGCTGACACCTCTACCGAGGTGCTGCTGCCATTTGCCCCAAACGCTATTGTCTCTGATGTAAAGCTGTAATTGCTTGGCAATCAGCTTGTTTTGGGTCTGCTGGTGAGCACGGATCAAACCGTATTCATAGCGGTTGCTTTATGCGTTTGCAGCCAATCCTGAATCTGGCTTAGGACAAGGGGTAGGGTGGTTATGATCTGCTGTGCGGCCTCACGGCGCGACATTTCAGCCGCAACCGTTGCTTCCAGGGTCTGGATAGGATCGGTGAAAGCGTGCACGTTAAGCAGCTTCAACGAGGGCTTTATTTTGTGCGCTAGGGCAGCGGCCTGCGTCCAGTCGGCGGCGGCTACGGCTTCCTGGAGTTGCTGCAAAGCGGCGGGCGTAGTGGCCAAGAAGGAGTCAAGAATGCTGATTACAAACTCCGCGCTGCCCTGCGCAATGTGATACAACTGGTCTAGGTCAAAAAGCGGGGCCATCGGGACAATGTCCGTTCGCTTCAGGGCCAGCATCTTGCGCAATAACTCTGCTTCCTCAAAGGGTTTGGGCAAGCATTCGTCTAAGCCAGCCGCCAGGTATTTCTCATTGTCCGCTCGGAAAGCGTTGGCAGTCAGGGCAATAATTGGGGTTTGGGCGCGTACGGTATCGGGGTGTTGGCGCATGTGGGCCGTCACCTCTAAGCCGCTCATGCCCGGCATCTGAATGTCCATCAGGATGATATCGTACAGCTTTTCGGCAAACAGCTTGAGCGCCGTCGGGCCGTCCGAAACGGCATCAACCTGCACGTCGTAGTTGGCCAGCACGAGTTGGGCAAGTTGGCGGTTCACATCATGGTCTTCCACCAAGAGCACCCGCATTCCCCGTACTTGCTCTGTATTATGATTTGTATGTGATTCATTATCAATCACTTGGTTTATGACGTCTGCCGCGGCTTTTTCGAAAGTAAGCGTAAAGCTGAACGTGCTGCCCTGGCCGGGTTCGCTGCACATCACCAGTCGCCCGCCCAACTGCTCGACCAGGCTGCTACTGATCGTGAGGCCCAGCCCTGTGCCGCCAAAGCGACGCGTGGTGTTGGCATAGGCTTGGGCGAAGCTGGCAAAAATGGCTTCCTGCTTATCAATGGGTACGCCCATGCCCGTATCGATTACGCGGAAACTAATGGTGGCTGTCGTGTCCGTTTCGGCTTGCAACGCGCCTTCAAAGCAGATGCTGCCCTGCTCCGTGAACTTGATGCTGTTGCTGAGCAAGTTGAGCAACACCTGGCTCAGTCGCTGCGGGTCGCTAACTACCAGCGGATGTTGGAGCTGTATGGGGCTGATAACGAAGTCGATACCTTTTTCTGCTGCCCGGTAAGCCAGCGTCTGGCCGATCTTGGTGATGGTGTTGTTCAGGTCGAAAGGAATGTGTTCCAGTTCGAGCTTGCCCGAAGTAATTTTGGCTACATCCAGCACATCGTTAAGCACGCCTAGCAGGTGCCCCCCCGAGTTACGAATGATGTCGACGTACTCGCGCTGCTGCGAATTTAGTGGCGTGCGCGCTAGCAAACTGGCCATGCCCAATACCCCGTTCATGGGCGTGCGGATTTCGTGGCTCATGTTGGCCAGGAAATTTTCGCGGGCGTGGGCGGCAGCTTCCGCTTCGCGGCGAGCCCGCTTAAATTCGGTGATGTCGGTGGCCACCGTAAGTACTTCAATCGTGCCTGTGGGCCGCCGCAGCGGTCGCTTTACGACTTGCAGCTGCCGCACTTCGCCGCAAGCCAGCGTAAACGACATCTCTTCCATAATGTCGTGGCCGGTAGCCAGCACGTGGTCGTGCCACTCCTGCAACTGCCGCATTTCGGCCGCTTCAGCGCTTTCGTCCTGCAACGATACGTTCAGGTGAAGGCTGCGCTCGGTGAGGTCGCGGAAGGTCGCGTTGGTAAACAGAAGGTCGCCGGCTTGGTCGGTCACGTACAGGAAGTTAGGCGAGCTATCGACGATCTGCCGGATAAACTCCTGCTGCTCCGATACCAAGGCTTCGCTTTGCCGGTGCCGCTCTTCGGCCAAATGCCGATCGGTGATGTCGAGGCCCGTTCCGATGACCAGCCGCAGCGCGCCGTCGGGGCCAAACACGGGGCGCAGTCGCCGCAAAATGAAGCGCACACCACTCTCCGACGCGATAGATTCTTCCCACTGCACTTCGGCTCGCTCCTGCACGGCTTGGTCAAATAGTCGCCGGCGCTCCGCGGCGGCTTCCTGCGGATGATTGCGGCGGGCGTAGTATTCCAAATCGGTCTTGCCGATGGCCCACTGCCTGATTTCCTGATCTTTAATGGCTCCCGGATTGACGAACAAATAGCGGTGACTTGGATCGAAAACCGCAATGCCGGCCGAAAGCTCGTTGAGAATTGTTTCGTAGAACTCTCGTTGCTCGGCCAGCTGCTGTTGGGCCTGGTGGCGCTCCGTGATGTCAAGGCCATAGGCCAGAATCATGTGCACCGAGCCGTCGGGATGGAACACCGGCTGCAGGCACCGCAACAGCCGCCGCGGGCCGTCGGGGCCCATCATGGATTCCTCGTAGGTTACCTGTTTCCGGTCCCGGATGATCTCATCGAATGCCTGCTTACGTTGCTCGGCAATCTCCGTCGGGCGATTACGGTACGCACAGTAGTCGAAGTTATCTTTGCCGATGATCCATTTCCGCAGCGCCGCGTCTTTAATGCCCACATGATTGACAAACAAGTAGCGATGGTGGGTATCAAAGACACCAATATCGGCGGGGAGCTGATTCAGAATTGCCTCGTAAAAGCCTTGTTGGTCAGCGAGTTGGCGATCGGCGGTGCGCTGCGCCGTGATATCTGTCAGATAAAGCGTAGCGTAGGCCTGGCCCGGCACCGGCACCACCGTCAGCAGGTAGTAGTGCGCGCCTGTGGTGATCTCCTGGCTTTGGTGCATTTCCGTCTGGATCGCCACAGCTACCAAGGCCAGAAGTTGCGCCTTCAGGGTGTCATCTTCTGCCTTTAAGGCCTGAGCTAGTTTGGCGGCAGCAGGGTTGGCATAAACCAATTCCCCAGCCGCGGTCAGCCGCATAATCGGATTGGGGTTTTGCTCCGGAATGTGCGAAACGTTGCGGATTTGAGCCTCTCGCTGGTAGCGCTTCGTAACGTCGCGGTAGCACACCAGGCGGCCGGCCATCGTAGCGTCCAGCACGATGTAATCGCGCTCCAGCATGCGGCCATCCGTGAGCACTACTTCTTCGTTCAGTACGGTGCGCCCGGCTTGGCGCAGGGCCGTAGCACGGGCCATGTAGGCCGCCGGATCGGGAAAGTTGTGCTGGATGCGCGCTCCCAGCGTGACGCCCGTGTTGCCGTCGACCAAAGCGGCCGGCGACTCCGATAAGCCAAAAATCTCGCAGAAGCGCTGGTTAAGCAGCACCACCCGGCCGTCGTTGTCGACGAGTAGCACCCCAATTTGTAGGTTCCGCACCAACGCGTAAAGGCGAGTGCGCTGCAACTCGGTTTCGATACGTGCTTGTTGCAGAGCTTGTTCCAGTTCGGTGATGCGGGCTTCGGCTTGCTGGCGCCGGGTGCGCTCTTCGTGCAGTTGGGCAAGCAAAACGTCTCCGGATTCGGAGCGGGCAGACAGCGCAGAAACGGGCATACGGGAGGGCAAGGGCAGGTAAGTAACCGATAAAGATACAGCAACTAACTGCCCGCTCCCAAGCCGCGATCCGACGCCGGCGCCAAAATCGTGTTATGGAGGAGCTACGAAAGGAAATCTCAAATTTTTATTTTCATAAATAATTAATAATCAGATCATTATAAAACATATAGGCCTAGCCCAAAGCCAAGTGCAACGCCCACGCCCAAAGCCAGGCCTGCCCATACCTGCGCGGGCGTGTGGGCATTCAGAGCGAGGCGGGCGCTTACGACTGCCCATGCAATCAGGCTAAAGCCTACGAGCCATCCCAGGGCCGGGCTGCTAGTGCCCGATTTCAAAGACAGCAGCGCCAGCCACGCTGTGGCCCCGCCAACTCCCACGCCGTGCGCGCTGATTTGCCAGCGCAACGTAACCACGAAGGTTAAAGCAACCGCGACGGCCATGCCCGCTATTATGTAGCTCAGCAGCGCGTCGAAGCGATGCGGTTGCCACAGCACAACCGCCGCTGCCGCGAAGCTTACCGTCGCCAGCAGGAAAGGCCAAGTCCGCTGTTGGCGCTTGCGTAACTGCACCGAATCGATCAGCCCCAGCGCATAGAGGGCGCCCGTACCCAGCGTTGGCAGAACCAGCGTAAATAAAACCACCGTTCCCAACACCACCCACCGCTCGGGCAGCAGCGGGTGTAGCACCACGCCCGAAAGCTGGTAACACACCACGTAATACAAGTAAGACGGCATCAGCAGCGGGTGAAAAACCACCGACAGTCCCATCGCCAACAACTTATTCAAAACAACCGGCGCAATGCTTAAAACACAAAAATGGGGCGGAGCGCTTGGCTCAACCCCATTTTGTGTTTGATGGTAAATATCTTATTTACAACTCCTTACGCAGCCGCGCTACCGGAATATTCAGCTGCTCGCGGTATTTGGCCACCGTGCGGCGGGCAATGTTGTAGCCGCGGGCATTGAGCATTTTCTCCAGCTTGTCGTCCGACAGGGGGCGGGCTTTGCTCTCGCCGTCGATGATTTCCTTCAGGATGTGTTTCACCTCGCGCGACGAGGCATCCTCGCCCGAATCGGTGGCGATGCCTTCGGAGAAGAAGTATTTCAGCGGGTAAATGCCAAACTCGGTTTGCACCGATTTGGAGTTGGCCACGCGGCTCACCGTCGAGATGTCCATGCCAATTTCCTGGGCAATGTCCTTCAAAATCATGGGCCTGAGCTTGCTCTCGTCGCCTTCCAGGAAGAACTCGTGCTGGTAGCGCACAATCGAATCCATGGTGCGCAACAGGGTCTGTTGACGCTGCCGGATGGCGTCGATAAACCATTTGGCTGAATCGAGTTTTTGCTTAACGAAGGTCACGGCCTCCTTCATTTTCTTGTCCTTCTTCGACGCCTTATCGTAGGCCTGAAACATCTCGGTATACGCCGGCGAGACTCGCAAATCGGGGGCGTTGCGCGAGTTCAGCGTCAGGTTAAACTGCCCGTTTTCGAGGGTTAGGATGAAGTCAGGAATGATGTATTGGACCTTGCCCATGCCCATCGGACCGGTACCGCCGGGCTTGGGGTTGAGCTTGAGAATCAGGGCAATAGCTTCTTTGATTTCTTCGTCTTCCAGGTCCAGCTTTTGCTGAATGCGCTGGTAGTGCTTCTTCGTAAACTCGTCGTAGCACTCGTTGAGAATACGCTCGGCGGCTTCCGTAATTTCTTCCTGCGGACGCCGCTCGAGTTGCAGCAGCAAGCACTCCTGCAAGTCGCGGGCGGCAATGCCCGGCGGATCGAACGATTGCACCAAATGCAGCACAGCTTCTATTTCGGCCGTGGTAGCTTCGATGTTCTGCGAAAAAGCCAGGTCGTTGGCAATGGCCGACAAATCGCGCCGGATGTAGCCGTCGTTGTCAATAGAGCCAATTAGCTGACGACCAATGGCTTCCTGCTTTTCGTCTAAGTCGGCAAAGCCCAGCTGGTCCAGCAGCGAATCCATGAGCGAAGCGCCTGTGTCGGCCAATGGCATTTCGCGGTCGTCGTCGGGCTCGCCCGGGCCATCGCCCTGCATTTTGTAGCCCGCGATTTCGTCGTCGTTGAGGTAGTCGCCTAGGTCAAGGTCTTCGCTGTCCTTGGAGTCGGGCGTGTCGTCGGCGATGGGTATTTCTATTTCGGGTTGCTCTTCGGCACGCTCGTCGAAGTCTTCGTCGAGTGTGTTGTCGTCGTTGTCAAATTCCGCGTCGGGGTCGTTGTCGAAATCTTCGTCGCTGTCGTCGGAGTCGTCGCGTTCCTGCTCTTCGAATTCCTCATCGTTGTCTTCTCCCTCTTCCAACGCCGGATTAACTTCCAGCTCTTCTTTGATGCGCGCCTCCAACTCTGCCGTCGGAATTTGCAGCAGCTTAATGAATTGTATTTGTTGAGGCGACAGCTTCTGCGAGAGAAGCTGCTTCATATCCAGTCGTTGCATACTCCAAAAACGCGTACGCCCCGCCAAAGACTGACGGGGTTTTACTTCAAATATAAGCCCTTTCTCTACTTGGGTTTCGGTAAAAAAGTTTGGCATTGGGCGAAAGAGCAACTCCCTTGCTTGGGTGGGCGGGTGACACAACTCTGACTCCGCTTTTTTCCTTTCTCGCCGCTTTTCAAAACTCCTACCTTTGCGGCTTCGAATTTCCATTCAAAAGTAAAATCCGATGTCCCTCAGAAGGTCGAGCGTGCAGGAACTGCTTCGCAGCCAGGAACTGGAGCGCGAAGTATTGGTAAAAGGCTGGGTGCGTACGCGCCGCGGCAATAAATACGTGCAGTTCATTGCCGTCAACGACGGCTCTACCATCCATAATCTACAGGTAGTAGCCGACGCGGAGAAATTTCCGGAAGAAACCCTGAAGGACGTCGCAACCGGTGCCTGCGTGGCCGTGCGAGGCCAGCTTGTAGCCTCGCAAGGCAAAGGCCAAACGGTTGAAATACAAGCAATTGATATTGAGGTACTTGGCAAAGCCGACCCCGAAACGTATCCGTTGCAGAAGAAAGGCCACTCGCTGGAGTTTTTGCGCGAGATTGCCCATCTGCGCCCGCGTACCAACACCTTTGGGGCCGTGTTGCGCGTGCGCCATGCCTTGGCGTTTGCCATTCACCAGTACTTCAACGACCACGGCTTCTACTACGTGCACACGCCCATCATCACCGGCTCCGACGCCGAGGGTGCGGGCCAGATGTTCCGCGTAACCACGTTGCCCCCCGAGCATCCGCCGCGCACCGCCGACGGCTCGGTAGACTATAAAGAGGACTTCTTTGGGAAGCAGACAAACCTGACCGTTTCAGGCCAGCTGGAAGGCGAAATTGCGGCGTTGGCGCTGGGCAAGGTGTACACGTTCGGGCCTACTTTCCGGGCCGAAAATTCCAACACGGCGCGCCACCTGGCCGAGTTCTGGATGATTGAGCCGGAGATGGCGTTCTACGACTTGCAGGACAACATGGACTTGGCCGAGGATTTCCTCAAGAGCCTCGTGCGCTACGCTCTGGAGAAATGCCCGGACGACTTGCAGTTTCTCAACGATCAGTACGACAAGGAGTTACTGGGTCGCTTGCAGTTTGTGGTCGACAACGGTTTCCAGCGCCTTACCTACACCGAGGCCGTTGAGATTCTGAAAGGAGCCAAGCAGAAGTTTGAGTTTCCCGTTGATTGGGGCACCGATTTGCAGAGCGAGCACGAGCGCTACCTAGTCGAGAAGCACTTTAAAAAGCCCGTCATCCTGACCGACTACCCAAAGGATATCAAGGCTTTCTACATGAAGCTCAACGACGACAACCGCACGGTGCGCGCCATGGACGTCCTGTTTCCCGGCATTGGCGAAATCATCGGGGGTTCGCAGCGTGAAGAAAACCTGGAAAAGCTTCAGGCGCGCATGGCCCAGATGAATGTGCCCGAAGAAGAGCTCTGGTGGTACCTCGACCTGCGCCGTTTCGGCTCGGCCCCGCACGCTGGCTTCGGGCTGGGCTTCGAGCGCTTGGTACTCTTTGTAACGGGCATGGCCAACATCCGCGACGTGATTCCTTTCCCGCGCTTCCCGAAGAACGCTGAATTTTAATTGCCTGATTGTGAATTAGTTAAGAAAAAGGCAACTTCATATGAAGTTGCCTTTTTTGTTAGCAATACTCGCGCAACTCTTTGTCGTCCACGGCCACTATGGCGTCGAGGCGCAACTCGAAGCCGTCTTCCAAGCGCAAATACTCGACCTTGTTTTTGATGAACAGATCGGCGATGATGCCGTGATAAGTACTAGGCGGCGTGTCTGCTTCGGTGCGGTAGGTGAGGGTGCAGGGTTGGCGCTGGGTGGCGCGGGCTTCTAGCTCATCGTAGAAGCTGCAGCTGATGGGTTTGTAGTCGGCGGTCATACTAGATCTATACGAAAAAAGCCCTGCGTCAGCTAACGCAGGGCTTTTTAATCAATTAGGGCGAAGCCTACCGGCCGCGGCCGTAACGGCCTTGGCTGTTGCGGCCTTCGTTGTTGCCGCGACCATTGCCGTTGTTACCGTTGCCGCGGTCATACCCACCGTTTTCACGGCCGTATCCGTTGCCGTTGTTGCCACGGTCGTTGTCCCGATGACGATCATAGTCGGGGCGTGGGCTACTGTAATTGCCGCCGTAGTTGCCACTGCGGCCATACTGCTCACGGTATTGGGCACGAGGCTGATTATAGTAACCACCTCTGGCTGCACCATAATAAGGTTGGGCTACCACCACACGCGGTTGGCCGTAACCATAAGCATACCCCGAGCGGTAGCGCAGCCGGTGATCGCGGATATAGCCCCAAGGCTGTGCCCCGATGTAGTCGATGACTACCGGGTGAAACTGGTAAGGATCATACCCTTGGTAGGCAACCGGCAACTGATACGAGCGCAGCCAGTTTACCCCGTCGAAGAACACGTACGACCGATCGTAGAGGTCGTAGTAAGCGTCGATTTCAGGGATGTAATAGTATTGAGCGTTGGAGCGCACCGGCGGGCCCCAACCCGGTGTTTGGATATTTATGCTGACCTGGGCTTGCGCCGGGGCCGCTACACCCGCCAGCAGCAGTCCCAGCAAGAGTACCACCGCGGATTTGGAGAACAATTTCATGGCTTGAGGGTGAGATGAACTAGTTGTAACGCTACATATGCAATAAAAGCGCCAATTTATTGGCTTTTTTTACGCATACGGGGCTTAGACAGCGTTTGGGAACAAAGGTTTAATGGTCTAGTAACCAATGTATTGCAAAAGTGATTTAACTGTTTTTGCGGCGGCTTAAGCCAGAATATCACGCTTGCAGCGCGTCTTGGCAACACCAGTGGCTAAGAGCAGAACGTTTCAGACGCGGGGTACCATATCAAGCTGGCGGCGAAAGGACACAAATAGCGGATGCCCGTCCAAAATCAGGGCAATGGCAGTTCCCACAATAGGCCCGGCCAGCAGTAGCATTCGGCTGATGTCGGCCGATAAGAGAACTTGGGCAAAGACAACTCCCAAAAACCACGGCGCACTGGGGTGTAGTTGCGCGGCCCAAGTGCGAATGCTTGCTCTGCCGCCTGTGAGTCCGCCAAGAAGAATGAGATTGAACCCACCGAACACGCTCACTGCCGCCAATAGCCCGGTCATAGAGGTAAGCATGCGCAGGCGATAAAAGGCGCGGATAGCATGGTGCAGCAGCAGGTTTGCTTGCGGCTTGAGAAGCGGCGAAAGAGGCAACAGCGCATCCATTGCGAAGTGGAGCCCGGCTGCCAGTAGCGTTGCCACAACCACCGCGACGAGGCGTTGCGACCACGGCACAAAATTTCCGTAGTACACGGCAATGGGCAGAAACAGCCCCAGCGGTTCCTTGACCACTAACGAAGCGGCGATAGATGCCAATAGGAAAGGGCGCGAGCGCGCCACGAGCGCATAAAACAGCGTTGCCTCTACCAGCCCCGCCGGGCTATCCACCAACGCCAGCCCTGTGATATACGTCATGGAGCCGCTGGTCATTACAGCCACCATGCCCAGCAAGGCTGCAAAAGAAGTAGCGCCATGCATTTTTGCGATGCGGTAAAGCAGCAGCCCTGTGAGCGCCGCGAAAGTCGTATTCAGGATAAAAAAGCTAACTCCCAATGGCAGAGACAATTGCGATACACCGCGAAAGCGCTGCAAAAGACTAAGCACTTCGGCTACTCCGCGGGCCAACGCCGGGAGCAGAATCCGGTAACGGTGTACAGTGGGCACCAAGGCGAACTCGCCCCGCGCCATGCGTAAGTAGTTTTGCTCGTCGCTGGCAAACTCAGGCCTATGGTTGACGAGCAGCAAATAGGCATTGCTTGCTACCAGCGAGAACGCCAGTAGAAAAACAAACAGCTGCGGTCGCCTGCGAAGAAGTTGTATCATGACCAAGCCGTTGATTGCCGCAATGATACGGCGGTGCCGGCGTTCTCTGTCCACCCAAACGCAAACAGGCTCGCCGTTGCGGGCGAGCCTGGTTATAATGTTATCAGAAGAAAAAGGCTAGTGCTTGCCGTGGCCTTTGCCATTTCCGTTACCGTGCCCTTTGCCGCCTTGCTGCTCTTGGTACACGGGCACTGCATATACAGCGCTGCTTCTCAGCTTCTTGGCTTGCCCAGGAGGCATGCCGTGCGGATGACCGCCTTTCGGGTATTTTACTTTGTATTCGTTGATGCGCACCCAAGGCTGAGCCCCCACGTAATCGATAATGACCGGGTGAAAGGTGTTGGGATTGTAGCCGTTAAGCGACGCCACGCGCATCCAGCGGCCGTCGCGTTGGTACACGTAGTTCTGCGCGCGCAGGTCGTAATAGCCCTCTACTTCCGGGATATAATAGTATTGCACATTGCTCGAGGTCACGGGCGGGCCCCACGATGGCGTATTGATGTTGATGTTGATCTGGGCTTGGGCTGGGGCCGAAGCACCAAGTAAAAACAAGCCAAACAAGCCGGAAAGAACAATTTTAGGAACGAGTTTCATGCTGAAAGCTTTGGAAAGGTGACGAAGCCCAGCCAGTTGCAAGAACAAGGCCAACTAGCATCTTGCCGATGGGTCAGCCCCTGCTCCAGATTGTCTGGTAGAATTTGCATCGGAAGGGACAAATCGGCGGCCTTCCGTGTTGTACCCCATCTGCCCGGAACAACGTCCGGTGGGCTAGCCTCCGATTCAGCACTAAAAGCACTGGCAAATAAGCTATTCGGGGTAGCCAAAGGAGCGCGTTTTGCGTACCTTTGCGGACTTATTCGCTTCGCACTGCATGGCCAAGAAAACAACTGCCGCTCTCAAGTCCATTTCTCAACCGGTTGCGCTTGCACCCTCTTCCAATGGCCATGCCACGGATGTGGAAGCCCCTTATATTGAGGTATATGGCGCTCGCGAGCACAACCTGAAGAACGTGTCCGTTCAGATTCCGCGTGGCAAGCTGGTGGTATTTACAGGCATTTCGGGTTCTGGCAAATCGTCGCTGGCATTCGATACGATTTATGCCGAAGGACAACGTCGCTACATGGAGACGTTTTCGGCCTACGCACGCTCCTTCATGGGCGGCCTAGAGCGCCCCGACGTCGATAAGATTGAGGGTCTGTCGCCGGTGATCAGCATCGAGCAGAAAACCACCTCGCGCAACCCGCGCTCCACGGTGGGCACTATTACCGAGATCTACGACTTTCTGCGCTTGCTTTATGCCCGCACAGCCGAAGCGTTTAGCTACGCCACGGGCAAAAAGATGATCCGGCAGAGCGACGAGCAGATCATTAATTACATCCTCAAGCACTTCGCCGACCGCAAGCTGGTGGTGCTCGCCCCCATTGTGAAAGGGCGCAAAGGCCACTACCGCGAACTCTTCCAACAGGTTGCTAAACTGGGCTTTACGAAAGTGCGCGTCGATGGCGAACTGCTCGACATCACGGCCAAAATGCAGGTTGACCGCTACAAGATTCATGATATTGAGATCGTCATCGACCGGCTGAAGGTGACGGCCGAAGATCGGTTCCGCCTGTCGGGCTCGGTGCAAAATGCTCTGACCCACGGCAAAGGCACCATGTTGGTACTCGACCCCGACTCAAAGAAAACGCAGTTCTTCTCGCGCTTTCTCATGGACCCGACCACCGGCATTGCCTACGACGATCCGGCGCCAAACACGTTCTCGTTCAACTCACCCTACGGCGCGTGCCCAACCTGCAACGGTTTAGGCGAGGTGCAGGAGATCACGGAGGAAACCGTAATGCCGGATAAGAGGCTGAGCATCAGCCGCGGCGGTATTGCGCCGCTGGGCGAGTACCGCGACATCTGGATTTTTCAGCAGCTACAGCTTATTCTGAAAAAGAACAAAGCCAGCCTCTCGACGCCGATCGAAAAGCTGCCCGAAGACTTAGTGCAACGTCTGCTCTACGGCATTCCGGAAGAGGAAGACGCCGACCCGAAAAAGGCCAATTACATCGAGCCCTTCGAGGGAATTATTCCGTTTCTGCGCCGCCAGATGGATTCCGACTCCGACAATATTCGGGAGTGGATCCAGCAATACACGCAGGCCAAGGAGTGCCCCGAGTGCCACGGCTACCGTCTGAAGCGCGAGTCGCTGCACTTTAAAATTGCGGACAAAAACATCGGCGAGTTGTCGGTGATGGACATTAAAGAGCTGAGCAACTGGTTTGAAGACTTGGAAAGCCGCCTGTCGGATCGTCAGAACCTGATTGCCCGCGAGCTGCTCAAAGAGATTCGCAAGCGCATCGGCTTCCTGCTCGAAGTGGGCCTGGAATACCTCGATTTGCACCGCTCCGTCCGGACTTTGAGCGGCGGCGAGTCGCAGCGTATTCGCTTGGCCACCCAGATTGGTACCCAACTGGTTGGCGTGCTTTACATCATGGACGAACCCAGTATTGGTTTGCATCAGCGTGATAATGAGCGCCTTATAAAGGCCCTGCAACACCTGCGCGACATTGGAAACTCCGTGATTGTGGTGGAGCACGACAAGGACATGATCATGCATGCCGACTACGTGCTGGATATTGGTCCTGGCGCGGGCGTGCACGGCGGTCACATTGTGGCACACGGGTCACCCACGGAGATTTTCGAGTCGGGTAGCCTCACGTCGCAGTATCTGAGCGGGGCCAAGCACATTGAGCTGCGCAAGAAAAAGCGCAAAGGCGAAGGCGGCGAATTGGTGCTGAAAGGTGCCAAAGGCCACAACCTGAAAAACGTAACAGCCAGGTTTCCGCTCGGCAAGTTCATCGCCGTGACGGGCGTATCGGGTTCGGGCAAGTCGTCGCTGATTCACGACACGCTGTATCCAATTCTGAATCAGTACTTTTTCAACGCCAAGCGCGATCCGCTGCCCTATCTAAGTATTGAAGGTCTGGATCTTATCGATAAAGTAATTGAGGTCGATCAGTCGCCGATCGGTCGGACGCCGCGTTCCAACCCGGCGACCTATACCGGTGTCTTTACCGAGATTCGGCAGCTGTTTGCTTCGTTGCCCGAAGCCAAAATCCGGGGCTACGGGCCCGGCCGGTTCTCGTTCAACGTGAAGGGCGGACGCTGCGAAACCTGCGAAGGAGCTGGCATGCGCACCATCGAAATGAACTTCCTGCCCGACGTACACGTGCCCTGCGAAACCTGCAAAGGCCGCCGCTACAACCGCGAAACGCTGGAAGTACGCTTCAAAGGCAAGAGCATCACTGATATACTCGACATGACCGTTGAGAAAGCCGTGGAGTATTTTGAAAATCAGCCGCGAATCATTCGTAAGATTCAGGTGCTCAATGAAGTAGGCTTGGGCTACCTAACTTTGGGTCAGCAGGCTACCACGCTTTCCGGCGGCGAAGCCCAACGCGTGAAGCTGGCCACCGAGCTCGGCAAGAAAGACACCGGCAAGACCTTCTACATCCTCGACGAGCCCACTACCGGCCTGCACTTCGAGGACATACGGTTGTTGGCCGATGTGCTGCAAAAGTTGGCCGACAAGGGCAACACCGTTCTCATCATTGAGCACAACCTCGACCTAATCAAAGTCGCCGACCACGTCATCGATTTGGGGCCGGAAGGCGGCGGGGGCGGCGGCACCATCGTGGCCCAGGGCACGCCGGAGCAGGTAGCCAAGCTGAAGAAAGGCTACACCGGTAAGTTTTTGGCAGATGAATTGAAAACCAGCAAGTACGCCGAAGAAACCGCGGCCTAGCCTGTAATTCACTAAATAAAAAGGCCCTTCGCGTAGCGTGAAGGGCCTTTTTATTTATGCTGCTAACCCACTGGTTATTTGATGATTGTATACCTGCGCTTGGCGATTGTAACGTCGGCGGACGTAGATGCTAAAAAGTGGGAAAAGCACCATCGGGAGCATCCGTAGCATAAAGCCCGGAAGTACATAGGCCAGCAGTATGCTGAGCAAAAATACCGCAGGCGACATCAAGGGCCGTGCTAAGTCCAGATCTGGGTGGCCCACTGCCCTTGGCCGCACAATTCCGTTGGCCGGATCGCGGAGGTAAGACTGCAAGCGTACCTGCATAAACCCGGTAAACGCCACGTTGATGCTGTACACAATCCAAGGCGTTTTCAGGTTGACGTATTCGCTCTGAAAAGCCGTAGTGAAAGGCATAACCACAATGCTCAGCAGGAATAGGATATTGATCCAGATGAGCTTGCTATCGTAGCTATGCACGAAGCGAAAAATGCGGTGATGGGCCACCCAATAAATCGCAATGATGAAGAAGCCGATAAAGAAACCTACAAACTTCGGCGTTATGCGGAACAGCGCGCCTAGGGCCTCCTGCTCGGTCGGGTGGTGCATCTCCGGCACCTTTATCTCAATGATTAGCAGCGTGATAGCAATGGCAAATACGGCATCCGTAAACAAGATCATCCGCTCGACCTGAAACTCCATGCGATCGTCTTGCTGGAGCGGTAGTCTTTCGTCGGAGTGGCTCATGGGGCACGCTGCGACCGCGGGAAGGTGCGCCGCAATCGGTCTAAATATAGAAGGTAGCACCTGCACTGAACAAGAAGTAGCAAACGCTACGCAAACAAAAAGCCGCCTCCGGTTACCGGAGGCGGCTTTTTGTAAGATATTGACTAAAAGACGCTTACATTTTCATGTTGCTGTCCTTCTTGGCCATATCGGTGTGCTGCTGAATGACAGGCAAAGTCTTGGACGCAAACGCCTTAGCGTCAGCATCTTTGCCATTCTTGATTTCGCTCTGAAACAGCGCTACCGTTTTCACGTGGTCCGTTACCATTTGGTCCATGTACGCTTTCTCGAATTCCTTACCCGAAAGCTTGGTCATGTTGTCGCGGATGGTTTTGTGCTCGGCATCCATGTCGCCAGACAGCTTCACATTCTTCTTTTGCGCAATGGGCTTTAGTTCGGCGCCGGCTTTGGTATGGTCGGCAATCATTTTGTCGGCATAGGTTTTGGCCTCGCCGGTTACGCCTTTCGACAGGGCCAATTTGCTGAGTCCGATTTCGTTATGCCCGCCTTCGTCGGCTTTCATCATAAACTCCGCATCGGTCATGGGAGCCATGTTGGCGTTCATATCGGCAGGGGCCGTGCTCGAGTTCATGGCCGAGGCCTTGCTGGTATCGGCACCGGCTGGCATGCTGGCGGCAGACGTGTCGCCGTTGGTGGCGCTGTTCATGTAGTTGTCGCCCGCGTTGCCGCCGGCCGTGTTGGCATCTTCGGTTTTGCCGCTATTGGAGCTACACGCGCCGAGGGCTAGCATACCCGCACACAGCAGGCTAAGGGTGGTGATTTTCATAGTGAGAGAATTTTGGGTTTGGTTTGGTAGTAGGAGAGAGAGAAAAGAGTAGTATAAAATACTCTGTAACGTATTGATAGATAATTAGTTACTTTCGAGCTTCGACGGCATCTTTCATTTTGTTGGCCATGTCGAGATGATGCTGTAGCACCGGTACGTTTTTGGTGGCGAAAGCTTTGATCTCCGGATCGGTGGCTTTTTGGGAAGCTTCCGTGAATTCCTTCACGTCCTCTTCGTGGTCTTTCACCATTTCCTTGAGGTATTCCTTGTCCATGTCCGCGCCTTTTTTGCCCGTAACATCTTCATACACTTTGCGATGGTCGTCGCCGAGAGCGGTAGGAAGCGTGATGTTTTTGCGGGCAGCAATGGCCTTCAACTCGGTGTTGGATTTGGTATGGTCTTTTACCATCATCTGACCAAATTGCTTGCCTTCGGTCGTAGCGCCTTTCGCGGCTACGGCGGTACCGAGCTCCACCTCCAGCATACCACCGCTGGCCGCTTTGGTCATGAATTCCGAATCGAAGTTCTTGTCGTCCTCCACTGCCGGCGGCGTGTTAGGCTGGGCAGCGGTTTTGGCTTCGTTTTCCTTCTGTGCAGTATCAACCGCGTCCTGGCGTGATGAGCAACTGCTGCCACCGAGCAGCAAAACCAGCCCGAGGAAACCATAAGCAAAGTATTTCATGGTAAGAGCTTAGTAGAAAGATAGTTGTGTAAAATCCAGCAGCGCTATTTCTTCATGGCGCTGGTGCTATCGGCCGCAGCGGCCGAATCGGCATCAACCGTCACATTGGCGCCCGCGTCGTTGTCGATCACAGTCGCGTCGGCTTTTACGCCCCCTTCGGCAGCGGCCGAATCTATGTTGGTCACGGCTTCGCCAGCCGTGCCATCGGTGCGTTTTTCGGCATTGTTGCAACCCGTAAGGGCCAAGGCCGCCGCCAAAGGCAGCGCAAACAAAAAGCGAGTTTTCATAAGATTGTGTAAGGTGTTGATAATGAATTAATTATGTTTTAAGGAAGTTTTTCGACTTGGTCTTTCAACTCTTTGGCTTGGTTAAGATGGTCTTTTAGCGTGGGCAGGTATTTGGCCGCAAACCCGCGGATGTCGCCGTCGTAAGCGTCGTCGCTCATGTCGTCGAATGCATCCACGTCTTTCTCGTGGGCGCTCACCAGCAGGTCCATTACTTTTTTATCGAATTGGGTGCCCGTCAGGCCGGCGGCGTCGCGATACTGCGACTGCTGATCTTCGCTCATGCCCGTCGGCAGCACGATGCCCTTACGGCTAGCCAGCGCCTGCAAGGCGCCGCTCAGCTCGTTGTGTTGGGTCAGCAACTGTTGGGAAAACGTTTTGAGGCCGGGCGTGGCGGCTTTTTGCTGGGCTAGCTTAGCTAGTTCCGTTTCCAGCATGCCAGAGCTGGCCGTCGTGACCATGAATTCCGCGTCGTGCTCCTGCTTGTCCGTGATGGCTTCATCGCGGATGCGCTTTTCGTTCTGAAACTTGGCCTCCGCGACGGGGTCCTTCTTGCTGGCATCGGGCGAACAAGCATTGGCAGCCAAGAGCAGTACTACAACCGGAACAACATGACGAGCGAGGCGCATAAACCAAGGTAATTAGACAGCAATGTCGCTGGGTAGTAGGGAACTATACGGCGGCATGGGTCAGTGGTTTACTTCGAGTCCGGTTTGGGCATCCTAAGAAGCCTTGCCTGTTTCGATCGCACCCGCATCAATTATGCAGTTGCCCCGCGGCATCACCTTATAGCAAGCTGTTATTGCTTGCTGTTGGGTTCAAGAATTGTTTTGTTGTATATTATATTGATTATCAAATGTTTATAATAAAATGGCTACGATCGTTAACACAAAAAAGGCTGCTGATTGCTCAGCGGCCTTTCGGATTGGGTGTCTGGTAACAAGCAGGCATTATTCGCCTTTAAACACGGGCTTGCGTTTTTCGGAAAATGCGGTTACGCCTTCCTTGTAATCTGCCGATTCGCCGGCAATCTGTTGGCAATAAGCCTCGTAATCAAGCATTTCGTCCAGCGAAGCAGCGCCGGCTTTGTTCAACATCTGCTTAATCAGGCCGATGGATTTGGTGGGCGCGGCAGCATAGCGCGCGGCCAGCGCCGCCACGGCAGCGTCCAGCTCCTCGGGAGCCACGACTTGGTTTACAAGGCCCAGCCGGAGCGCTTCTTCGGCCGTAACCTTCGAGCCCAAGGTGCAGAGCTCAAACGCTTTCAGGGTGCCCACAAGGCGCGGCAAAAAATACGACGAGCCCGAGTCGGGTACCAAGCCAATATTGATAAATACCTCAATAAGAGAGGCTTCTGTAGAGGCAATCAGCGCATCGCAGGCCAACGCCAGCGAGCAGCCCGCGCCCGCCGCCACCCCGTTGAGGCGCCCGATAATGGGTTTGGGTAAATTGCGCATCGCCCGAATGATAGGGTTGTAGCGCTTGTGCAGCGAGTCGTAGAAGGAGCGCTTCTCGTCGCCTTGAGCCGCTTTCAGATCTTGGCCCGAGCAGAAGGCGCGCCCGGCCCCCGTGAGCACTACCGCGCGCACCGACGCATCGCGGGCTACTTGCTTCAGGGCATCCTGTAGCTCATAGCTCTGCGGATCGTTGAAAGCATTAAAAACGTCGGGCCGGTTGAGGGTAATGGTGGCTACAGCGTCGCGCACGTCGTAGAGCAGGCAGGTATACATAAGGGCAAAAGTTGGCGGGTGGAAAACGGGTGGAAACGCTGAAAGGTACTCGGAACGCCCGGAACCGCGGCGAAACGCCCAGGCTAATCGGCGGTTTGGCGGGCGCGCATCAGGGCTTCGGCGAGTACCAAATCTTCGGGCGTAGTTATTTTGATATTGCTATAATCTCCTGCTACCAAATGAATTGTGTGAAGGTCTTCCACTACGCTGGCGTCGTCGGTGAAGGTAGGCAACTCGGGCAGCTCGTAAGCCCGACGCAGTAGATTCAGCTCGAAGCACTGGGGCGTTTGAACTAGTCGCAGCCGCGATCGGTCCATGGCGTACGAGCCTTCTTTGGAGAGCCCCCGCACCGAATCCTTGGGGGCGACGGCCGCAATGGCTGCTCCGTGCTCAGCCGCGGCCGCGTATGTGTTCTCAATAATAGTCGTCGATGCCAAGGGCCGAACGCCGTCGTGTACCGCCACAATTCCTTCTGTAGGCTCACTCAGGAACTTCAGCCCATTACGCACCGATGCCCAGCGTGTCACGCCCCCGGCCACCACCGTATGTGGAATCGAAATCCCATGCTGCGCACAGAGCTGGTGCCAAGTCGTAAACTGGTTGGCCGGGAGCACCACCACGCACTGCTGCACCTGCAACACCGACTCGGTGAAGCGCCGCAACGTATGCAGAAGCACTGGCTCGCCCAGCAGTTCCATAAATTGCTTGGGTCGGTCGGCGCCCATGCGTGTGCCGCTGCCGCCTGCTACCAAGATGGCAAATCGGGGAAGCGTCGGTCCTTTGCTCGTGCTCATAAACCAGGAAACTGCTTGGTATCTGACAATAAAAAAGCCCGGCAAATGTACCGGGCTTTTAAGAGTGTACGGAGACTTTTTTCCAGCCAAGAGCCAGGCAAAGCACTACGCTGCCAATTACAGAATCAGCATGGCGTCGCCGTAGCTGAAGAACTTGTATTTCTCTTTGATCGCTGTTTGATACGCTTCAATCAGGAAATCGTGACCCGCAAATGCCGAAGCCAGCATCATCAGCGTGCTTTCGGGCATGTGGAAGTTTGTGAGCAGCGTATTCGCGATTTTGAATTCGTGAGGCGGGAAGATGAATTTGTCGGTCCAGCCTTCGTTGGCCTTCAGACGGCTGTTGGCCGATACCGACGACTCCAGCGCCCGCATCGAGGTAGTACCCACGGCGCACACACGCTTTTTGGCATCCAAAGCCCGGTTCACCACCACTGCCGATTCGGCCGGTACGATGAAGTTCTCCGAGTCCATTTTGTGCTTGGTCAGGTCTTCCACATCCACGGGGCGGAACGTGCCCAAGCCTACATGCAATGTAACTGGTACCATGTCTACCCCCTTGATTTCCAGGCGTTTAATAACCTCACGCGTGAAGTGAAGGCCCGCCGAAGGGGCTGCCACGGCACCTGTGTGCTTGGCATAGATGGTCTGGTAACGGTCTTTGTCGGCGGGCTCAGCATCGCGGGTGATGGCTTCCCGGGGTAGGGGCGTCTCGCCTAGGTCGTGCAGCGCTTTGTAAAACTCCTCGTCGGAGCCGTCGAACAGAAACTTGATGGTCCGGCCGCGCGAGGTAGTGTTGTCGATCACTTCCGCCACCATGTCGCTTTCGCCGAAATAGAGCTTGTTGCCAACCCGAATCTTACGGGCCGGATCAACGAGCACATCCCACAGGTGAATTTCCTTGTTCAGCTCGCGCAACAGGAAAACTTCAATCTTGGCGCCGGTTTTTTCCTTGTTGCCATAGAGGCGTGCCGGAAACACTTTGGTATCGTTGACAACGAAAACATCGCCTTCGTCGAAATATTCAATGATGTCCTTGAAGACACGGTGCTCAATCTTGCCACTGTCGCGGTGCAACACCATCAGACGCGATTCGTCGCGATTTTTGGCGGGATGCTGTGCTAGCAGGCTCTCAGGCAAGTCAAATTTGAACTCGGACAGTTTCATGGGACAGTTTGGGCAATAGGTGGGGAACCTAATGAAAAATTTGAGGGTGCGAAAGTACGGACATTGGCCGGATAAATCGTTACTTTTCGCCCGAAATCGGCTTGAATAGCTAAATGGTTGATAACTAGGTGCCTACTCGTTAGGGCACTGTTTTACGCCAGTTGTTTATTGCTCAGTCGTTTAGCCCCAAGCTCATGAAAACTCTGCGTCTGACCCTGGAAAGTTTCCGCTTTGCGTGGCAAGCTCTAAAATCGAATTTGTTGCGTACCATTCTTTCGCTGCTGGGCGTTACGGTGGGTATTTTTGCCATCATTGCCGTGTTTGCGGTGGTCGATTCGCTGGAAGCCAACGTGCGGCAGAGCATGAGCTTTGTAGGCGATAAAGTTATATACGTAGCCAAGTGGCCTTGGGCATTCGGGGGCGATTATCCTTGGTGGAAATATTTTAACCGGCCTGTGCCTTCCGTGCGCGAGTTTCGGGAGCTGCAAAAGAACCTTGGTCCCAATAACAACGGCATTGCCATTTTTGCCAGCACCAGCGGCAATACTTTTAAAGCCGGAAGCAACAGCCTGTCAGACTGCAACTTCCAGGGCGTGACGTTTGACTTCCGCAAGGTGTCGGATGTGCCTATTGCCGAAGGGCGCTATTTTACACCCCAAGAAATCGAGTCGGCCCGCAACGTGGCTGTGGTCGGGGCCGATATCGCACAAAACTTGTTTCCTAATGGTACAGCGCTGGGCCGCGAATTCAAATCGCGCGGTCAGAAGTTTATCGTGATTGGGGTGATGCAGAAAGAAGGCAAGAAATTGCTCGATACGCCCAGTAACGACACCAATTGCCTGATTCCGTTTACGTCCTTCACCAAAATGTTTGCCCTCAACACGGGCGGCATGACGGGGGTTACGCCGACTATCGCCGTCAAAGGCCGCGACGAAGATGCCGGCCTGCTCAACCTTGAGTATGAGCTGCAAGGGGTGCTGCGCAACATCCGCGGGCTAAAGCCGCGCGAGGAAGACAACTTTGCCCTGAACCGACCCGAGATGCTGGCCAACGCTATCACCAAGCTGTTTTCGGTAATCGGAGTTGCAGGCGCTGTGATCGGAAGCTTTGCCATGTTGGTAGGCGGTTTCGGTATCGCCAACATCATGTTTGTGTCGGTGAAGGAACGCACCAACATCATCGGCATACAAAAGTCATTGGGCGCCAAGAACTACTTTATCCTGTTCCAATTTTTGTTCGAGGCGATTTTCTTGTGCCTCATCGGTGGAGCGGCGGGCATTTTCCTGGTCTTTCTGATCACGATTATCCCTCAGGATTCCATGCCCTTGTTTCTGTCGGGCGGCAACATCGCGCTGGGGCTGACCGTGTCGGTTGTCATTGGGATGCTGGCGGGCATCATCCCGGCCGTATTGGCCGCCAACATGGACCCCGTAATCGCCATCCGATCGAAGTAGCAGTCAGCGCTTTTTCGCATCCCCGTTCGCTTCCCAAGGCGGTGTAATCCGCGGTCAATTATTTTCTCCGGACTTGTCAGAGTTGGGCGAAGTGCTATCTTGCACGCCCCGTATTCGTCGGCAAGCGAAAAAGCCGCTCCTTTCAAGGCCGCGCCCGGGTTTTATCTATTTTCTTTCAAAAAATTGCGTTCGCAACGCCGGCTACCGAAAAAACAGCCGGGTTTCGGGCGAAAAGTGCAGTGATCATGAGCAAACTTAAAAAAACAAGCAAGACCAAATTTTCCGACGAAACCTTAAATGCGGGCAGCGGCAAAACCATCGTTCAGCCTAATGTAAACGACAATAAAGCTCAGACTATCAGTGACTTGCGCGAGAAAGAGCACGGCGAGCGTACCACAGTGCTCGACGACGAGCAGCGCATCCGCAAAGCCTTCGTCGACAAGGACTGGAACGAGATCAAGATTGCCGACTCGTGGCAGATCTTCAAGGTGATGGCCGAGTTCGTAGAAGGTTTTGAAAAGATGGGCAAAATCGGCCCTTGCGTGTCCATTTTTGGCTCTGCCCGCACCAAGCCCGACAACCCTTATTACCAGATGGCCGAGGAAATTGCGGCCAAACTGGTGCGCCACGGCTACGGCGTGATCACGGGCGGCGGCCCCGGCATTATGGAGGCGGGCAATAAAGGAGCCCGCTCGGAAGGCGGCCGTTCGGTAGGTCTCAACATCGAATTGCCCTTCGAGCAGTCGCATAATATCTACATCGACCCGGACAAAGTGATCAACTTCGATTACTTCTTCGTGCGCAAAGTAATGTTTGTGAAGTACGCACAGGGCTTCATTGGTATGCCCGGCGGCTTTGGCACCCTCGACGAACTGTTTGAGGCCATCACGCTGATTCAGACCAAGAAAATCGGTCGCTTCCCCATCGTGCTGGTGGGCTCGCGCTACTGGAACGGCATGTTCAAGTGGATTGAAGAGATCATGCTGCACGAAGAAAGCAACATCTCTGCGGAGGACATGAACCTCGTCCAGATCGTGGACGATGCGGCTTCGGCGGTAAAAATTATCGACGATTTCTATTCCAAATACCTGCTTTCGCCCAACTTCTAAGCATACTGCTGAAGATCGACTGTACCGAAAAGCCGGACGTGCGTCCGGCTTTTTGCGTTCGTTGGTATTTGTTGAACCCTCTTGTTTGCATTATCTTTAAGGAGTTGCATTTCAAGAATTTGATTGTCGTGTAACATATTGATTAATAATTACACATAAAAAATACCGATCAGGTAATGGAACAAAATTTACAAGCTAATAAGACAAAGCAGGTGTACGTGGTTCCGCGGTGGGGTGGTTCGCCTTCCGACGACTGGTATCCGTGGTTGAAACAACAGTTGGAATCTTCTGCAGACGCGAACTATCAAGTGCATCTGCTGAACATGCCGGCTTGGGATTTGCCGGTTATCGAGCGAGCCAATGAGCACTTAGCCAAGGTGTTGCCACCCGAAAAGCTGAACGGCAACGTGTATTTGGTGGGGCACAGCGTGGGCTGTCTGGCCATTCTGCACTATCTGGCTCAAGCGGCCGCGCAATACTCCAAGAATCCACCGCTAATTGGTGGTGTACTGTGTGTAGCGGGCTGGTTTTCAGTAGATAGCCCGTGGCAGGACATCCTCAACTGGATTCATGCGCCCATCGATTATGAAGCGGCCCGGCAATTGATTCCCAAAAACAAACTCACAGTGTTGCTTTCCGACGATGACCCTTATACATCGGAGTTTCAGGAAAACGAGCGCCTGTGGGTCGAACGCCTGCATTCCAACGTTAGTATATTGGCTGGCCGTCAGCACTTTAGCTCGCAGCTTGATTCGGATGTACTTGATGCGATCCGCGATCTGGCCGGCACCCTAACCGAGCCTGCTGATTCAGCACAGGTATAACGAATCTGCCCTACAAAGCACGCGTCCTGAACATTATACCGGGGCGCGTGCTTTTTTTGTCGCTGTGAACTACGATTGTGATTACCTGCTGGCCGGTGGTGGTGCGGCGGGCCTGAGTTTGGCATACTACCTAAGCTGCGAGCCGCGGCTGCGCGATAAGCGAGTAGTGATCATTGAGCCGCAGGCCAAAGACCAAAATGACCGCACGTGGTCGTTTTGGGCCGATTCGCCGACGCCTTTCGACGGTATTGTGGCGCATGAATGGCAAAAACTGGCGTTTCGCAGCCCAGATCTAGAGAAGGTATTCGACTTGGAGCGCTACCGCTACAAGATGATTCGGGGGCTGGATTTCTACCGTTTCGTCCGCAATGCGCTGGCCGATAACCCGCAGTTTGCCTTTGTGCAGGAAACAGTTATAAGCATCGAAAATACATCTGATGGTGTATCGGTTGGTACCGCAACGCGTAGTTATTCAGCGCGTTATGTTTTCGACAGCCGCCCGCCGGAGATTACGCGGCGGCCCGATAAATACCGCTATCTGCTGCAGCATTTTGTAGGCTGGGAGATTGAGACAGACCGCGATGTATTCGATCCGACCACGGTTGAGTTTATGGATTTTCGGGGTGCGCAGGAGCAAGAAGCGCGGTTTATGTATGTGCTGCCATTTAGTAAGCGCCGAGCTTTAGTGGAGTACACCTTGTTTTCAGGCAGTATTCTTCAAAAGTGTGATTATGAAGTATTTATAAAAAAATACCTGCGTGATACGCTGGGCTTAGAGCAGTATCGGATCGAGGCCGAAGAGATCGGCGCAATCCCGATGACCGATCACCCGCTGCCGGCTACTTCGGGCGCCCATATCATCAATTTGGGTACACGGGCCGGCCGTGCGAAACCCAGCACGGGCTACGCCTTCAAGCGCATTCAGGAGCATTCGGCACGGCTGGTGGCGGCACTGGCAGCTACCGGCGCGCCGCCCGCCGACCCCACAGGCGACCGGTGGCAATTTCGGCTGTTTGATACGCTGTTGCTCGATATCATGCAGCGCCGCGGAGAAACGACGCGCGACCTTTTTACGGAGTTGTTTGCGCGCAACCCCGTCGAGCGCATTCTGGATTTTCTGGATGAGCGCACGTCGTGGGCTGAAAATCTGCAGGTTATGAACTCTGTCACACCTTGGCCTTTTCTGCGATCCATTGGGCACGTGCTGCGCGGCCGGCCGGGGCA
This sequence comes from Hymenobacter jejuensis, assembly GCF_006337165.1. Taxonomy (NCBI): domain Bacteria; kingdom Pseudomonadati; phylum Bacteroidota; class Cytophagia; order Cytophagales; family Hymenobacteraceae; genus Hymenobacter; species Hymenobacter jejuensis. Next base: position 1,786,524 of record NZ_CP040896.1, on the reverse strand, counting down.
GCGCAAGCTATGAGTAAGCAACAAAGGCGCGAATCACATTGTAATTTTGCGCCTTTGCTGCTATCATCCGCGTTTTTGTTTCCTGACCTGTTGCTATTACTCTCATGACTGTCCCGTTCTTCACACGCCCTGCAACAGTTGCGGATATTCCGGCCTTGGTATCCTTAATAAATCAGGCTTACCGAGGCACGGAGGCCGGCTGGACGTCCGAAGGGCACTTGCTGGATGGCCCCCGGACCGATGCAGCATCCCTGACTGAACTCCTGCGAACCGGCACCATTTTAACCCTGCTGCACGCCGACGAGCTGGTGGGCTGCGTGTACGTGCAGCCTCAGGGTACGCGGCTGTATGTGGGCATGCTGGCCGTGTCGCCGGCGCGGCAGGCGCAGGGCCTCGGGCGCCAACTTTTGGGGGCCGCTAACGATTTTGCACGCCAGCAAGGCTGCCAATTTCTGACGATGACTGTGCTAGAGGCCCGCCCCGATTTGCTGGCGTGGTACGAGCGGCACGGCTTCCAGCGCATTGGTCAGCCCGAACCGTTTCCTACCGATCACAATGCGGGCGTACCGCGGCAGCCGCTGGTGTTGTTACGCTTGGAAAAGCCAGTTACCGGCGCGGTAGAAGCTTAAATGTATCCATTGTGTAACTGTCTTATTGCCAAGTAGTTGCGCAATGGCCTTCCAACGGAGTAGTAGTGAATAAGTGCCTAAACTTAGTGGCGCGGCAGGCTCTCTTCGCTTTCCAAGAAGGAACGGGCGGCCTGTACGGTCGTAGGCGATAAGGTTTCCAATTGCGGCTGCGGCTGCGAAAGATTCAGCAGGTACCCGGGCAGACTGGATAAGTTTTCAAGGTCGTGGGTGATGCACAGGACGGTTTTGCGCTGCTCCTGCACCCAAGTTTGCAGCAGGTCGAAAACGCGCCTGCGGTAGTACACATCGAGTTGCTGGGTGGGTTCGTCGAGCAGGTACAGGCTAGCATCCTGCAGGGCTAACTGAGCCAGCCACACCAATTGTTGCTCGCCGCCGGAAAGCAGAGTAAAGTCCTGGTCGATCAAGTGGGCCGCCCCGACGCGCTCTAACGCCTCTTCTGCTAATGCGTAATCATCAGATTTATAAGTGCTTAGAAAACGGTGGTGCCGAAAGCGCCCCATCACAACCAGTTCCCGCACCGTAATGGGAAAGCCCACGCTGCTGCGTTGCGGCAAGTACGCCAGTAGGCCCGTTTCGGCAGGGCGCCGCACCGTACGCAAGTCCCGGCCCGTTATTCTTACGGTGCCTTCGTAGGGCAAACGCCCGGTAAGGGCTCGGAAAAGCGTGGTTTTGCCGCACCCGTTGTGCCCGACGATGGCTACAAATGCCGGCTCAGGCACCGCAAAAAAAAGGTTGCGGAGCAGAACGCGCTGTTCATACCCCGCAACCAAATTTTCAACCTCAAGAGGTGAGAGAGTAGCCATGCGAAATGCGAGCTCGTTCAAACTATAGTCCAGCAGAACGACATCGCACGGCTCATGTCTGACTTCTCACGTCTACAACTCAATATTCGTCCTCGTTGAACATGAAGTCTTCTTTGGTCGGGTAGTCCGGCCATACTTCCTCGATGTTTTCGTAGGGCTGGCCGTCATCTTCCAACGCCTGCAGGTTTTCGACAACTTCCATCGGGGCGCCCGAACGGATAGAGTAGTCGATCAATTCATCCTTGGTGGCAGGCCAGGGGGCGTCTTCCAGATACGAAGCAAGTTCCAGCGTCCAATACATAGTCGTGTGTGCTACAAAAAAAGGTTGGCAAAAGTATAATCTAGCAAGCAATAATCCGGCCGAGGCTCAGTATGACACAGCGGCAAGGTTATAGTTGCTTCAGCAGGACAACGTAAAATACAAATGAAGGTTGGGCTACGCAACTAAGCGCTTGCGTAACATTTCAATCAGTTCGTTTTTGGTACGAATTTTCCGCTCAAACGCCCTGATCTTGCCCTGAAGCATAGTTCGGAAGGCGTCGTTGCCGGGTGAGGAGCTTAGTTTGCCCAAGTTGTCCTCTAGCGCTTCCTGTTCCTGCCGGTCGTACTTGATGAAATCGCGGAGGGCTTGCACACGCACGTTTACCTGGTCTTCGGGCGTGCCCGGCTCGCTGCCGGTAGGCTGGCGCTTGCGAATAAAATGCTCTAACGAGCTGAGTTCGAATATTTTATCGCAGGCTAGCAGGAATTGCTCCCACACCCGATCCGATTCTTCGCCGCGCACGGGCCCGACTTTTTTCCAGGCCATTTGCAGTTCCTTGGCCTTCGCTACCGCTTCCGACATGGGCCGGTTGAGCAGGGCTTCGGCTTCGGCTACGAGCGCCCGTTTCCGCGACAGATTGTCCTCCATCTGGGTGTCGCGGCTGCTCTCGACGCGCTTGGTGCTGATGTGCTCTTTCAGGCGCTCGAAAAAGTGGTTGTGCGCCGCCCGAAAGCGCGTCCAGAGGTCGTTGGCTTGCTTGCGGGGCAGCGAGCCACCTACCTCTTTCCAGTCCTGCTGCAACTGCTTGAGCTTCTTGGTGGTGCCTTCAAAGTCCTCGGAGTTCTGCAGCGATTCCGACTGCCGAATCAGATCCATGTACTTGTCTAACACACGGTTAGCCATAGCCTTCTTGTCGGCGAAGAAATCTTTCTTCTTCACCATAAAGTGGTCGATGGCTACGCGCAGGCGCGTTTCGAGCTCCTCAGTAAGCTGCTTGTCAACCGGCCCGGTTTTGATCCAGGTCTGGCGCAGTTCCTTGAGTTGCTCGGTGGCAGTCTGCCAATCAATCGTGTGTTGCAGCGCCTCGACTTCCTGAATCAGGCTGATCTTGGTGGCCAGGTTTTTCTCGCGGTTACGGGCAATGGTAACCTTGATGGATTCTTCGGCTTCAGTGAGGCGGCGGTGCAGGCTCTCGAAGTCGCCGAGGCCGTCGTAGGCGGCAATCTGCTCTTTCAGATGCAGGGCCTTCATCAAAAAGGAGCCTTTGTTCTCCGACTCCTCGATCTTGGTGAGCAGCTCTTCTACTTTGCCCCGAAATACTTCAAAACGCTGTGCAAAATAGCGCAGCGAAGCTTCTTCCGATTCTTTTACTTGCCCAACCTGCCGCGCGGGCAAGTCCATAAACGGGCGAAGCCACACCTGGTCGCCCTCGATGTAGCCATAACGGCGGGCTTCGGCCAGCAAGTGGTCAGTTTGTTCCATAGTTAAGATAGGGCGGGAGGAATAGGTGGCGAAATGGTTGTAAAGGAAGAAAACCTAGTGCAAGTTTACGTTTTGCAGCGGAAATTCGCTGCGTGGCCCGATCCTCGGCGGGCTCCGGAAACCAGCCCAAGCTGCCTACCTTTGGTCGGGGCAGGGTCGGGCGGCCTTGCGATTGAGCTTTCTGGGAAAGAGTTGGTTAACGGATTAGGCTACGGACGGCAGGCCCGCTCGGTTATGCAGAAGCCCGCGAAGGAGTTGGGTTAAAAGTGGAAAATTGTTAGAAATGACAGATTGACAATACGGTAAGCTCTAACCTAGAATACGAACGATCAAGACGCAAAATATAGTCTCTGGGCAAAGATGCAAATGCGCAGCGCGTGCGCAGCCCGCCACCCAGAGTTTCTGACTTTCCAATAGACTGCTTTATAGACTGCTTTACCTTGCCGCCGGCTGCAGCGCCGCCTCCTTACACCTCACCAAAACCACCTTTTACCCTTCCCTATGAGCGATCAGACCATTATCTTCTCGATGGCCGGCGTGAGCAAAATCTTCCCGCCTCAGAAGCAAGTCCTTAAGAATATCTACCTGTCGTTTTTCTACGGCGCCAAAATTGGCGTACTCGGCCTCAACGGCTCGGGTAAGTCGACGCTGCTGAAAATCATTGCCGGCGTCGATAAGCAGTTTCAGGGCGAAGTCGTGTTTTCGCCGGGCTACTCAGTGGGCTACCTCGAGCAGGAGCCGCACCTCGACCCCACCAAAACCGTGATGGAGATCGTGCAGGAGGGCGTGGCCGAAACTGTGGCGTTGCTGAAGGAATTCGACGAAATCAACGAAGCCTTCGGCGACCCGGATGCCGATTTCGACAAGCTGCTCGAGCGCCAAGGCACTGTGCAGGAGCGCCTCGACCAGCTCGACGCCTGGAATCTCGACAGCAAGCTGGAGCGCGCTATGGATGCCCTGCGCACTCCGTCCGGCGAAGCCATTGTCGGTAACCTGTCGGGTGGTGAAAAGCGCCGCGTGGCTTTGTGCCGGTTGTTGTTGCAAGAGCCTGACGTACTGTTACTTGATGAGCCCACCAACCACCTCGACGCCGAATCGGTGTTGTGGCTGGAGCAGCACTTGCAGCAGTACAAAGGCACCGTCATTGCCGTAACCCACGACCGCTACTTCCTCGACAACGTAGCCGGCTGGATTCTGGAATTGGACCGCGGCGAAGGCATTCCGTGGAAAGGCAACTATTCGTCGTGGCTCGAGCAGAAGGCCAACCGCTTGGCGCTGGAAGAAAAGACCGAGAGCAAGCGTCAGAAAACGTTGCAGCGCGAGCTGGAATGGGTGCGCATGTCGCCCAAAGCGCGCCAAGCCAAGAGCAAGGCACGCGTGGCCGGCTACGACAAGATGGTGAATGAAGACGCCAAGGAGAAGGAGCAGAAGTTGGAATTGTTCATTCCAGACGGCCCACGCCTTGGTGGACAAGTGATTGATGCTCAAGGACTTAAAAAAGGATTCGGCGACAAGCTGTTGTTCGAAGATTTGTCCTTTTCGCTGCCGCAGGGCGGTATTGTGGGCATCATCGGGCCCAACGGCGCGGGTAAGTCCACGTTGTTCCGCCTGATTACCAACCAACTGAAGCCCGATGCCGGTACGTTCGAAGTCGGTGGCACGGTGCAAACGGCTTACGTCGATCAGCAGCACGAAACCCTCGACCCGAACAAAACGGTGTTTGAAACCATCACGGGCGGCACCGAAACCATGTTGCTGGCCGGCCGGCCCGTGAACTCGCGGGCCTATGTGTCGAAGTTTAACTTCTCAGGCGGCGACCAGGAAAAGAAAGTCGGCAGCCTTTCGGGCGGCGAGCGCAACCGCGTGCACTTGGCCATGACGCTGAAGCAAGGCGCCAACCTGCTATTGCTCGACGAACCAACCAACGATCTGGATGTCAACGCGATCCGGGCTTTGGAAGATGCCCTGGAAAACTTTGCCGGCTGCGCCGTCATCATCTCGCACGATCGCTGGTTCCTCGACCGCTTGGCGACGCACATCCTGGCCTTCGAAGGCGACTCGGAAGTGACGTGGTTTGAAGGCAATTTCTCCGACTACGAAGAAGCCAAGAAGAAACGCCTGGGCGACGTAGAGCCGAAGCGCGTGCGGTATAAGAAGTTGCAGTAGAAGCACTTATAAACAAACTCAAAAGGGCGCTTCTCACCGAGAGGCGCCCTTTTGAGTTTGTTTATGCCCCAAAACGCAGTCTATTCCGGCGCTTCTTCCGGGCTCTTGGCCAGCGTTTTGGTCGTAGCCAAAAGGTCTTTGGCGGCGCCCACAATGGCTTTCGGATTCTTGGAAACGATGGCGCCGCCAAGCGCTACTACTGCCGTCGCGACTTTGATGATGTCCTTGACTTTATCAATGGTTTCGACTGCTTTCTTGGCTTTTACAGTAGCCTCCGTGATGGTACCGAGGTCGTGCTGCATATCATCTAGTGCAATGCCTACTGCGCTGGTTACCAGGCTGCTGGAATAGTTGAGTAAATCCCACTCAGTATCTTCGATGCGTTGCCTTTGGGCTGGAGTCAGGCTGGCCCAATTGGCAAATCGGAACACACCCAGTTGGTGCGAAACGTCGAGAAATGCTTTGGCCAGGTCGCGGGCCTGGTCTGCTGAAATAGGCATAGCTACTGGGTTTTGGGGTTAAGACTGCAATTCGGCAAAGGCCTTATAGAGCTTGCGCAGGTCTTGCGCGTATAGCTTCATCCGTTGGCTCAAGGCTTTGCCTTTAAGCTGGCCCACGTTGCGCCGCAGCTCGGCGTGGCCCTTGCCTATCTGATCGAGAACTTGGGCATAGGTCTGCAGCTTCACGCGGCGTGCCCGGATCCGGGCCATGTGGTCTACTTCCACCACGCGGGCGAGTGACTGCACCGCATCGGGGTCGGAAAGCGTGCCAGCAGCCGCTTTTATTTTCCCGAAATACTTCTCGACGGCAACCGAATCCTGATCGAGTGACAGGCTAAAATCCTTGAGAACAATAGTTTGCAAGCCCTTGACTACGGTTTGCAGGCTGGCGTCGGTTTGCTCCACAATGGTTCGTATCTGGCGCTGTCGCCAATGATCGGCCGCCGCCCGCAGCAGCACTTTCGCGATGGTGCCGGCGGCAGTTGCGGTTTCAGTGCTGATTGCCCGGTCGCCCTCACCGATAAACTTCGCATCGGTAAGAGCGCCGGAAAGGCCTTCCAATTCCGCATCGACCGCGGGAAGGTCATCGGCCGCCAAATCGCCCAAGGCGCTCATGTATTGCACTAGCACCGTTTGGGCGCCTTCCAATCGGGCCTGCTGGGCGGTACGAGCGCGGGTTATTTCGTCGAGGGTAGAGGCAAACCGGGCTGGCTGATAGAGCTTCTGTCGAGCCGGGGAGCCTACATAATCTGTTACAATCTGCTGATAATCAGCTGTGGCCGCGGAGGTTTTGGCAAACTCGCGCACGGCTTCCAGATTGGCACAGCCTGGCAGGAAGCCACTCAGTAGCCCAAGCGCCAGCGCAATCCATCGGCTGCACAACGGGTAATTTGTCTTCTGTTTCATACAAAGCCATGAAAAGGTGACTGCCTGCGGAGTGGGGCGCGTTTTGAGTATCCAACTTGCTTCAGCGCTCCTCGTTGGGAGTATCTGGTTTCGGGCCAAGGTTGCGGATGTTCACGAATCGATTTAGCACGTCAAACCAGAAGGGTGCTCCAACCATCATCGCTAGGCCGGTGAGCAGCCAACCAAATAACATCCAGATGATTACGCTCGTGTTTTTGTAGTCGCCGTTGGCATCGCGGCGCTTCAAATCTTCGGGCAGGTTCGTCAGCTTGGCTTCGGCTTTGCGGTCGAAGGCTTGCCCAAACCCCATCGGCAGTCCGATTTTCTGCATGGCCAGCAATTCCTTGCGAAGCGTATCCACCGACTGGCGCGCCGTGACCGTGAACTCCGGTGGGGGCTGCGCTCCTGAGCCGGCCTGGGCGGGTGGCAGACCTACGCCCGGCGTCTCTGCGGGCCGGGGCTCGGCGGCTCGGCTCTCGCCCAGCGTCACGAGCGTATTACGGACGGCGGTATCGCGGGCAATGAATTTGGTCAAACGAATGGTATCCACGTCGCCAATAATGGCCACTGCTAACCCTGTGATTAGCAACCAGATACGATTGTCGCGCTTGTACCAGCCGGTCAGGCGTAGGCAATATTCCTTGTACCAGTCTTCTAAGTTGGCTTGGAGTTGCTCGGCGGGCAAAACGGCACCTTGCGCGCTGGCCAGTAGCTTTTGCAGCAAGGCATCGAAACGGCTGCCCGCGCCACCCGGAGCCGTAGCCAAGCCGGCCGCAAACCGCGCCAGCGGTGGGCTGCCAGCCGGCGGCGCGGGTGCTTTTTCGCTTACCCAATTGATAATGGCCTGCGCAAATAGCCGCTGGCTGACGTACGGAGGCCAGCGCTTGGGCCGGAGCATGAGCTGCGAAATCGTTGGGTCGCTGTAAAGGCCATCGGTGTAAATCGGTCCGATAGATTGCACCAGATGACTGTGCAGGTAGTTGCCTCGGTAGTTGAAGTACCCGGCCCAGAGTTCGTTGATGGAAAGCGTTATCTGGCTGAATACCAAATAGATGAAGATGAGCGAAATGGCTATTTCAAGAATTGGATAATTCAGCATACCTACGCTCAGCTACAGATTCGACTACTGCGCTAAACGTGAGGAACATAGGGCCAGCGCGCCTCAGTGGCAGCACTGAATTTTAGGCGCTTACCCAGCCTTCGCGTACGGCCTGCACCACCAGCCCAACCAGCGTTTTGGCGCCCGCCTTTTGCAGCAGTGCCCGCCGATGACTTTCCACGGTGCGCACGCTCAGGCACAGCCGATCGGCGATTTCGCGGTTGCAGCAATCGGCTACCACGAGGCGGAGCACATCCAACTCCCGAACGCTGAAAGCAGTGCCGGGCTGCTCGCGACGGCCGGTCGGTTGTGCAGTCGGGAAGCTACTCGGGCTTTCGTTCCGAGCCAGAATCGCGTGCACGGCCGTAACTACCTCAGTAGTAGTGGCATGGCGGCAAAGCAGGGTGTATCCGGTTTGGGTGAGGTGCTGACGCAGGGCTGGTTGTAACCGCTGGCCGGTGAGCAGCAGCATCGGCACCCGCGGATACAGCAGGCGCAGGTGAGCCAGCACCACCGGAGGAATTGGGCCCAGCAGGGGAAGGTCGAGGATGGCTAAGTTGTAGCCCCCGGCTTTCAGCAACTCGGGCAGGCGGGCCGGGTCAGGAGTGAGGGTGATGGAAAGGTCGGGCCAAGTGTCGCGCAGCGTAAACAACAAGCCTTGGCGGTGCAGGGTGGGCGCTGCCGCAATAAGCGCAGCTTTGAAAGAAGTGAGCATAGAACTGTATCGATAAAATAGAATAATGGGAAGAAGACCAGAATAGACCGAAAGCAATAGGAGTGATACGGTAATCGGGGCGGGTATAATTTGCTGCTGACCCGTAAGAATTGGCAGCAGCTACTCAATGTAATCTTCATTTTTAACTATATAAGTAATTGTATATCAATGCCCCTATGCAATCGAGCAACAAGGTCTTTTCGCTTACTAACAAACCTTTGTGATCTTTGCAACTGCTTATTTCTTGTGGCCATGTCGTACGAATAGGGCACTGGCGCCACGCGATGCAAAACATTTTGCCTGCTTTCGTGTCCCACTTAGTTAAAGGACTTGTGGCCAGGCTGTATTACTAGCGTTATGCTTTATATTTTTCGGGTAATACTTCTTGGCATTCTGCTGGTTGCAGCGAATACGAGTTATGCCCAAGTCGATACTGTGGCGGCTGCTTCTGGGCGTCAGGCAACTGTGGATGCGGCCCAACGCGATTTGGCCGATGTTATTCATGGACTGGTTCCGCGGTTGCATCCCGTCAACCGTGATACGCTGGCTTTGCAGGAAGGGCACAAGTTTGTGGCCGTCATTCCTACCTTAGGCTACACGCTCCAGACCCGCGGCTTGGTACAAGTAGCCACCAGCGTTGCGTTTCACGAGCCTCAGGCCAATATGTCGACAATTGTGGCAGCCCTGTCGGTAACGCAAAACAAGCAGTTGCTGCTGAATGCTACCTCGTCGATCTGGGGGCAAGACAACGGCGTCAACTGGGTGGGCGATTGGCGCGTGATGCACTACCCCCAGAGTACCTACGGATTAGGCATGCACACTTCTACCAGCCGGGCAGTGCTCATGGATTATGAGTATCTGCGTGTGTATCAGAACGTTCTGCGGAAACTGAAAACGAGTTTCTATGTGGGCTTGGGCTATCAGCTGGATTACCACTGGAACATCGACAGCCACACCGTTCAGCAGGAGGTGTACCAGATTTCGGACTACCATCACGGGGTGCGCGGCTCCACGGTCTCGTCGGGCGTATCGCTGAACTTGCTCTACAACAGCCGCGAAAACGCGATCAACCCCGACGGCGGCACCTACGTGAACCTGCTGGTGCGCCCCAACCTGCAGGTACTGGGCAGCAATACCAACTTCCAAACGCTGCTGCTGGATGCGCGCCACTACCTGCACCTGCGCCCGAAGTCGAAAAATATTCTGGCTTTGTGGTCGTATAATGCCCTGACGCTGCACGGCACGCCGCCCTTCCTGGATTTGCCCAGCACGGGCTGGGACACCTACAACAACTTGGGGCGTGGCTTTATTCAGGGGCGTTTTCGGGGCAAAAACCTGCTGTACGGCGAAGCCGAATATCGTTTTGGCATTACGCACAACCGGTTGCTGGGCGGGGTGGTGTTTACCAACGTGCAAACGGTGTCGGAGCCGTCGGCGTCGGCCTGGCGTTTCGATAAGGTCGCGCCGGCCGCCGGGCTGGGCTTGCGCCTCAACATGAACAAGTTATCGCGCACCAACTTGGCCGTCGACTACGGCTTTGGCAGCGATGGCTCGCGGGCGTTGTCGTTCAACGTAGGCGAAGTATTCTGACCCAGGCTGGGGGAGGGGCGCCTCTTCATTGCCTATCTTTAGCACTTAACCCCGTGCCGTATGCTGACTTTGCCCTCCGAGGAATACCTCCAGATCGTATTTCGGTCTGATTTGAATGTGCTGGTGGGGCGGTGGATGCGGCAGACAACCCCCTCCGAGATGCAGCAAGGCTACCACGACCTACTCGATGTAGCCGTGAGCCAGAACTGTCGGCGGTGGCTGGTGGATGTGCGCCGCCGCGACCACGCCAACCAGGACGGAACGTCGTGGATGCAGCAAACTTTTTTCCCGCAGTTAGCGCCACGCCTGGGCAGCAAAGTAAGCCTGGCCTACCTGTTTGCCCCCAGCCACCTCAACGATTTGGAAGCGGATGCCACCGTGCCGCCCCTTACCTACTTCGACGGACGGCCTTACCGTGTGCAACGCTTCGTGGAAGAACATATAGCCATGAGCTGGCTGGACAATTGCCGGCTGGAAGAGCAGCACGAACTCAGCCAGAGCGCCATCATGTAACCCCAAGCAGCCGCTCTGCCCGAGGCGAAGAAAGCGGCTGCTTAGGATAGTATATAACTATCTCGCAATGTGATAGTTATGCATTAGATCGATTAGATAAAAGTCGCGCGAAACGTAGGGGCCGTTCGGTGCTTGGATGCCTGCTCGTAAGCGTAGCCAAGCGCCAAGATCTCTGCCTCTTGGTACGCTCGGCCCACAAACGAAATTCCTACGGGCAAGCCGTATACTTGGCCCATCGGCACAGTGAGGTGCGGGTAGCCGGCAATGGCAGCCGGCGTCGAAAAGTCAAGGCCGGTGGAGTAGTCGCCGTTGATAAGGTCGATGCAGGCGGCGGGCCCAGACGTAATGCCGATGATGGCGTCCAACTTGTTGTATTTCAGGGCGTTATCGAGCACGTGGCGAGCGGTGCTTACTTCTTTTTGCAGCGCCTGCTGGTACTCTTTGCTCTTGAGGTCGCCTTTCTTCTGGGCCATTTCCAGGATTTCCTGCTTGAAGTAAGGCATGGCCTTGGGCTCGTTTTTCTGGTTGAAAGCGATTACATCGGCTAGCGTTTTCACCGGCGCGTTGGCCGTGGCCAAATACTTGTTTACGCCGTCCTTAAACTCGTAGAGCAGCACCGTAAATTCGGCTTCGCCAATGGCGCTGATCGGCTTCACAATATCCACTTCCACCACGGTGGCGCCTTGGCTTTTTAGCAGTTCCAACGCCTTTTTGAAGACGGGAATCGCTTGGTGATTGCCCTGCACATGCGACTTCTCTACGCCGATGCGCTTGCCTTGCAACGCGTTGTTAGTCAGTAGCTTCGTGTAGTCGGTCTGCGCTTTGCCGGTGCTTTCCTTCGTAATGGCATCCTCAGGATCGACGCCCGTGAGCGCGCCAAGCAGAATGGCCGCGTCGCGGACGGTACGGGTCATGGGGCCAGCCGTATCTTGGGTGGCCGAAATCGGGATAATGCCGCTCCGGCTCAGCAATCCCACCGTGGGCTTGAGGCCCACAATGCCGCTCGACGACGAGGGCGACACCACCGAGCCGTCGGTTTCGGTACCGATGGCCACCGCGCACAGGTTGGCTGACACCGCCACGCCCGAACCCGCGCTAGAGCCGCTGGGCGTTCGGTCGAGCACGTAGGCGTTTTTGGTCTGGCCGCCGCGCCCGCTCCAGCCGCTCGTAGAATGTGTGGAGCGGAAGTTGGCCCATTCGCTGAGGTTGGTTTTGCCCAGCAGCACCGCGCCCGCATCACGTAACTTCTTGACAATGAAGGCGTCTTTCGTGGCTTTGTGCCCGACCAGCGCCAATGCGCCGGCCGTGGTCATCATCTTATCGCCGCTGTCGATGTTGTCTTTGATGAGCACCGGAATGCCGTGCAGCGGCCCGCGCACCTTGCCGTTTTTGCGCTCCTGGTCCAGCGAGTCGGCAATGGTGAGAGCGTCGGGGTTAAGCTCAATAACCGAATGCAGCTGCGGTCCGCCTTTGTCGATGGCCTCGATGCGCTTGAGGTAATGTTCGGTAAGGGAGTGCGCGGAGTGGGCGCCGCTGCGCATCTTGTCCTGCAACTCGTTGATGGTCAGCTCGTCCAGCTCGAATTTCTCGGGCTTTCCCGAAGGCGTATCGGCAGCAGCGGCATCTTTTTGCTCGGGGGCGCCGGAGCCGCAAGCGCTGAGGGAAAGGGTAGAGAGCGCCAGGCCAGCCAGGGAGCCATTCCGTAAAAAGATTCTTCGGTTCATCGGTCTTTTTTTGTGAGTAAGATAGCAAGATCTTCCCCGCGATTTTAAGACCCTTGGATGGTGGCGTAGTATTTTGCTGACTAATTCTTCTGCTGTTTGATGCATTCTTTTTGCGAAGCTTGTCGAAATAGGTCCGTTGCTCTCATAAAGCAGCTTAACGAGTCCGTAATTCCTTATAGCCTCTGCCAGCCCTGCTACCAGCGATTACTTAGTAGGGCGTTGAGGCCGCTTGAGTATTTCAACTTGGTATCTGTCCACGGGCGAGAGTATGAGCTAAGCGATGACTTTTACGATGACGACGGTACAGCGTACGCCGCTGAGGAAGCTATCGCACACGAAGAACAGTTGGCTTTTCCAACCTTATCTAGTCTGGGGGGCAACGTGAGCCGTTTAGTGGACTATGCACTCGTTAAATGGCTTTATCCTTCTGAAGTGACAGCTTTCCTAGCTGAATTTGAACCCAACGAAGTATTACTAGTACTCGACGAAAAACTAGCTCTTAATCCTTTCTTGTTGCCAAAGTGCTTAGAGATAGCAGCAGAATCGCTTGGTATTCAAGCTTATGCTTGGGTCAGGTTTCGACTTGGTCACTATGAAGATCCGCACGAAGTGCTGCTCTTCGCTCACGCAATAGCACGTTGCTTTCCCAGTGTAGAAGCCAATGAAACTATCCTACCTGCCTTGGCCAAACTGGATGAAAAAGGCTTAGCGGAACACATTACATGTTTGATTGGACTGCCTGGAAACAGCGCTTTAGATTGGGTAGAAACTCACTGCCGTTCCATCAGGAATGTTCCCGGAAGCTTTGGCTTAGCTTGTGCTGCTGTCGGCATCACGTGGGAACGAGTACTGCGTTGGTTGCAAGCAGGCCGCCCATTGAGCTTGATTGCATTGGATGCATTGGTCAACTGTGGTACTTCTGCTGAAACCCTTGGCGCGTCACAATGGCTGCGCGAAAACCCACCGAGCTTGCAGAAACCGGCTTCTTTTGAAGCGATGGGAAAGGAATTAGATCGTTACCTAGAGCAGGATAGAGTTCCGCGTACCAAGAATGCTGTACGCTTCATTAAAGAAAATTGGGCCCAAATTGTAAAGCAGGCAGGTTCTTCTAATTGAAATCAGCTTAGAGAACACTAACTAGTCAATTCGAGCAACGTTAGTACTTGGTTACTATTCTGGTTATAGCTGCCAACATACATTTCCTAACAAGTCCTGAGATTTAGTAATCTTGAGCTTCACTTGTTAACCTTTGGTCGCATACCAACCTCTTTCTGCCTTCCCGCCATGAGCACAGACACACAAAAACTAACCATTTTCCGGGAAACCGAACAGAAGCTCAAGCAACAGGGCTTCAACATCGACCGGCAAGATCAAACCCGGCCCTGGGGTGGGTTTTTTGTGATCAGCGAAGACCAGGCCCCGGCCTTTGCCGACACCTATTTCAACGGGCTGCCCGTCGAGCAGCTCCGGATTGCCGGCAAACTCAGCCCCAAAATCCTGATTGTAGCGCCCGAGAAGCGGCTTTCGTGGCAATACCATCACCGCCGCGCCGAGGTGTGGAAAGTGCTGCAAGGCCCCGTGGGCGTCGTAACCAGCCCAACCGACGAAGAAGGCACCGTGCGGACTTACCAGCCCGGCGAATTAATCACCCTGAAGCAGGGCGAGCGCCATCGGTTGGTCGGCCTCAACGACTGGGGCGTGCTGGCCGAAATCTGGCAGCACACCGACGCCCAAAATCCATCCAACGAGGATGATATCGTGCGGGTACAGGATGACTTTGGCAGATAACAGGTTTGTTTAGAAGTATTTATAAAAAGACCCCGTATCGGCCGATACGGGGTCTTTGGCTTTTAGGGTAAGTCCTTAGTACTACATAGCTACACAATGGCCTTTTCCGTGGTGGCTTCGACGGGCATGGGCTCGCGGCGCTTGCCGATGATGTAGCGCAGGCCTTTGTCGTTGCTGAAGTAGCTAAACGTCCAGCTAAGCAACACAAACAGCCGGTTGCGGAAACCGATCAGCGAGATCAAGTGCACAAACGTCCACATCAGCCACGCCAGGAAACCCTGCGTGCGGTAATCCTTGCCCATTAGTTTCACGTCGGCCACGGCGAGGTTGCGGCCGATGGTGGCCATGGCGCCTTTGTCGTGGTAGTGGAAGGGCTGAAGCGGCTGCTTGGCCAGGAGGCGGGCGAAGTTCTGCCCCAACAGATGTCCTTGCTGGATAGCGGGTTGCGCCACCATCGGGTGGCCTTCGGGCGTGGCCGGAGTAATCATGGCGGCAATGTCGCCGAGGGCGAAAATGTTCTCATAGCCAGCCACTCGGTTATATTCATCTACCTGGTAGCGGCCGCCTTTCAGCAGGCTTTCTTTGCGAATGCCGTCGATGGGTGCACCCGCCACGCCGGCGGCCCAAATCAGGGTGCGCGTGATGAGCGTTTCGCCGGTATTGAGCGTGACCGTGTAGCCGTCGTACGACTTCACGCGCCGGTCCAGGATCACGTTGACGCCGTAGTTGCGTAGGTATTCCAATGATTTCTGCGCGGCTTCTTCCGACATGCCTTTTAGCAGCGACGGACCGCTTTGCACCAGATGGATGTCCATCTGTTTGAAATCCAGCTCTTTGTAGTCTTTGGGGAAAACGTGCTTGCGTAACTCGCTCAGCGCCCCCGCAATTTCGACGCCCGTGGGGCCGCCGCCCACAATCACGAAGTCGAGCAGGCTGTTCATCTGCTCCTCGTCGCCGAGTTGGAGGGCCTTTTCGAAGTTCGACAGCACCGTGTTGCGCAGCTCGATGGCGTCTTCCACGCTCTTGATGGCGATGGAGTTGCGCTGCATCTGCTCGTCGCCGAAATAGTTGGTGGTGGCCCCGGTCGCAACAACCAGGTAATCGTATTTGACCAAGCCAATGGATGTTTCGACCACTTGCGCCACCGTGTCTACGCGTTGTACCTCGGCCAGCCGGAAGTAGAAATTGGCCTGCTCGTCCATGATTTTGCGAAACGGCGACACAATATCGTCCGGGCTGAGGCCGGCTGTGGCGACTTGGTAGAGCAGCGGCTGAAACGTGTGGTAGTTCTGCTTGTCGATCAGGATCACCTGCATATCGACGTGCCGCAGGGCTTTGACCAGCTCCAAGCCGCCAAAGCCGCCGCCTACAATCACAACGCGCGGTTTTCCCAAGTCTTCTATTTTGGCCAAACCTTCCATGGCAACAGGTAAATAAGTGAAGTAAAGCGCAGCAACGGCGGCCAGCGGCTTCGGTGCAGCGCGGCGCCGCAACCCTCTACGCAGCAAACGCCTCCGATGGTGCAGGCCGCTGGCAGAGAGTTGCGAAGTTGCCGGGCTGCCACGCAAAAAGCCAGCTGAAAGTTACTTGTGGAGTCGCCGAGTAGAAAAACGAGTAAATAGCTAATCAATTAATAATTAGATACTTATGTTTGAGCGCGCACGTCTCTGAAACGGCTGCCAAGAACTACCGTATTCGCAAGAGCAATTATACTTTGTCCTATGCTTGATTTTGCGGCTTTGTTCCAGCCCTTGGCCGAGCGCGGTCATCTGCTGTATTTTGCCTACGAGCTACAGGCCCGGCAGGTGCAGTACGTGAGCGCGGCCTACGAGCGCCTGTTGGGCGGTAAGGTCGAACGCGTAAACGAGGAACTGCCCGATCTGCTGGCCCGGCTGCATCCCGACGATCAGGAATACGCCGCCAGTTTGTTTGCCCAAGTCGTGGCCGGCGAACTGGTAGAAGATGCCGAATTGCGGCTGCAAGGCCCCGACGACACAACGCAGTGGCTGTGTGTTACGGCCGATCTGGTGCAAGTTCCTGACAATAAGAAGTTTATAGCGGGGCATATTCAGGACATTACCAAAACCCGCCAGTACATCGACAACGCCGACAACTTCAACGCTAAGAAAAACGCCACCCTGGAA
The DNA here is from genome assembly GCF_006337165.1 of Hymenobacter jejuensis. NCBI lineage: Bacteria > Pseudomonadati > Bacteroidota > Cytophagia > Cytophagales > Hymenobacteraceae > Hymenobacter > Hymenobacter jejuensis. The sequence goes on along the minus strand of NZ_CP040896.1, from coordinate 1,770,182 downwards.
ATCCTGTCGCATGACTTGGCTGGCCCGTTTAACTTGGTACAGCAGCTGGCCGAATACGCCAGCGAAAAAGCGGAGGTTCTGCACGACAGCCACCTAAACGAGTTGTTGCGCATCATTCAGGTGACCTGCCGCGACAGCGTCAACCTTATTCAGGATTTCGTCGACAACGAGTTTATGGAGTCGGCCAACGTGGAGCTGCGCCGCGAGCGCACCGACTTGGTCGAGTCGTTGCGGGCGGTGCTGGAGGAATACCAGAAATCGGAACAGAACATCGCCAAGCACTTCGAGTTTCGGGCGCCGGCCGACCCGATTTATCTGGAGCTGGACAACAACAAGTTCATGCAGGCCATCAACAACCTGATTTCAAATTCGATAAAGTTTACGCCCAATGGTGGTCGCATCGAATTGAGCGTGGCCCAGACCGATCAGGAACACGTCCTCGTAACCGTGTCGGACAACGGCGTCGGGATTCCGCCGAAGTACCAGCCCGTGTTGTTTGAAAAGTTCACCAAAGCGCGGCGGCCGGGCCTGCGGGGCGAAAAATCGACGGGGCTGGGCATGTCCATCATCAAAACCATCGTCGAGCTGCACCAAGGCCGCATCTGGTTTGAAAGCGCCGAAAACCGCGGCACAACGTTTTATATCAAATTGCCGATCAATGTAAGTAATTGATTTACAATTGATTAATGTGTGTAGTCGGCAAGCGGCTTGAGTAATATTCGCGGGGCGGGTAAGTCCGTTGGCCCGTGGCGCCGTACTAGCTACATCAAGATACAATCTTCTTACTCTCCGGCTTGCGACGTGGTGTTTTGGTCCGACGGACCGGCGTCGGCAGTTGGCTTTATCCCCGCTTCCCTTGGCTACTCCGCCCGATACGCCCGCTGCTCCGTCCTCCCGCATCGCTATTTACGGAGCGCTGGCCGCCAATCTGGCCATTGCGATCATCAAATTTGTGGCCGCCGCCGCCACGGGTAGCTCGGCAATGCTCTCGGAAGGCATACATTCGGTGGTAGATACGGCCAACGAGTGGCTGCTGCTGCTGGGCCTGAACAAAAGCCAGCGCCCTGCCAACGACCACCGCCCTTTTGGGTACGGGCGCGAGCTGTACTTCTGGTCGTTCATTGTCTCCATCCTGATTTTTTCCATTGGCGGCGGCATTTCCCTGTACGAAGGGATTGAACACCTGCGGCATCCTTCGCCCCTCACCGACCCCACCTGGAATTACGTGGTACTGGGCTTGGCTTTTCTGTTCGATGGCTCGTCGTTTCTGCTGGCCCTGCGCACCTTCAATGCCCAGCGCGGCGACCGCTCGTTCTGGTCGGCCTTTCGGCGCAGCAAGGACCCCTCCACCTTCGTAGTGCTCTTCGAAGATGCCGCCGACCTGCTCGGCCTCATCGTTGCTTTTCTGGGGGTGCTGCTGAGCCATCTCCTGCACAACACCGCCCTGGATGGCATTGCCTCCATAGTTATCGGCCTGATTCTGATTGTGATAGCGGTGTTGCTCATTCGCGAAAGCAAAAGCCTGCTGCTGGGCGAACCCGCCGAGCCTGCCCTCCGCGCGCAGGTCGCCGCCCTTGCTCGTGCCGATGAAGCCGTGGTTTCGGCCGCCGACCCCATGACTTCCTACCTTGGCCCGCAGGAGTTGTTGGTGGTGCTTGAGGTCGCGTTTCACCCCGAGTACTCGGCTACGCAAGTCACCGAGGCCGTCAATCGCCTGCAAGCTGCCATCCGGACCCAACACCCGGAGATCAAGCACGTGTTCATCCAGCCTGCTTTTCTGACCGTTGACGAAGCTAAGTCAGAGAATTCGTAAATTTTGCCCTCCTCTGTCCTGCCTTTTGTAGGTTGTCGATCACCCCGTAAGCCCACCCCGAATGAAAAGAATACTGGTTTATTTCCTGACTTGCCTAGCGCTGGCGGCGCAGGCCCAGCGTCCTTCGCCCCGGCAGCTGTATCCGGGCTTGTTTGAAGCGGTGCAGCTGACGCACGTCTACCCCGACAACAAAACGTTTGTGGATGCCCTGCCTAAGCAAAGCCCGGCGCAGATTATGAAAGCCTATGCCGAGCAAAAAGGCAAGCCGGATTTCGACCTGCGGCAGTTTGTGCAGGCTTATTTTACAGCACCGGCCGCCGCTAACGGTCAGTATAAGAGTAATATAACTGGTGGCATCCGTCGGCACGTCGACACACTCTGGACCGTGTTGCAGCGCCGCCAGGACGATACCGCCGCCCTGCGCTACTCGTCGTTGCTGCCGCTGCCGCACCCCTACATTGTGCCCGGCGGCCGGTTTCGGGAAGTGTACTACTGGGATTCGTACTTCACGATGTTGGGCTTGAAGGAAAGCAAGCGGACGCCGGTCATCCGCAACATGGTCGATAATTTCGCTTACCTCATTGATAAGCTGGGCTTTATCCCGAATGGCAACCGCACGTACTACCTCACGCGTTCGCAGCCGCCGTTTTTCGCCCTCATGGTCAACCTGTTGGCGCAGGACGAAGGCGAAAAAACGCTGCTGCGCTACCAGCCACAATTGCTGAAAGAATACGCGTACTGGATGGCCGGCGCCGACTCCTTAGCCCCCGGCGGCATGCGCCTTCGCGCGGTGCGCATGCCTGGCGGCGAAGTCCTGAATCGGTATTGGGATACCAGCGACCAACCCCGCGAAGAGTCGTATGCCGACGACGTGACCAATGCTAAGTCGAGCCCGCAGCCGCCCGCCGAATTCTATCGCAACGTGCGCGCCGCTGCTGCTTCCGGTTGGGATTTCAGCACCCGTTGGATGGGCCCTTCCGGCAAGCTGGGCACCATTCAAACGACGTCCATTGTGCCCGTCGACTTGAATTGCCTGCTTTACGCCCTGGAAAATACGATTGCCAAGACTTACCAGATTCAGGGCAACGCACAGCAAGTCAAGGTTTTCCAGAGTCGTGCTCAACAGCGCAAGAAGGCCATTCTGGCTTACTGCTGGGATGAGAAAGTCGGCTGGTTCGTCGATTACAACCTCAAGTTGAAACAGCGTTCGCCTGTCTACTCGCTGGCCGGGGCGTACCCACTAAGCTTCGAAATTGCCACGCCCACGCAGGCCACGCGGGCCGCTACGTACATGAAGGCCAACTTCCTGAAGCCCGGCGGCTTGGTCACGACGGCCAACACCAGCGGGCAGCAATGGGACGCCCCCAACGCGTGGGCTCCGTTGCAATGGATGGCCGTCGATGGCCTGGAGCACTACAACCAGCGCGAGCTAGCCCGCACCGTTGCCACCCGCTGGATCGACTTGAACGTCAGTGTGTTCCAGCAAACGGGCAAGCTGATGGAGAAATACAATGTGCTGGATACCCACTTGAAAGCCGGCGGCGGCGAATATCCGCTTCAGGATGGCTTCGGCTGGACCAATGGCGTGCTACTCAAGATGATGGACCAGTACAAAGTAGAGTAGCTGCTAACTCAATACCTTAATTATTAATAATTCAAAGCTAAAAAAACTAGCTCCCCTCCTTAAAAAAGGAGGGGAGCTAGTTTTTTTAGCTTTGAATCAGTTACAGATTAGTCATCCAGGCTTTGCGCAGCGCCAGTTGTGCCGGCGTGGCGTTGGGCATTGGGGTAAAGCTGTAGCGCTTCACCTCGTCTTGCTCTTGCAAGTGGTAGCGGATCTTCTTTTCGGCGCTGTCGTGGCGAATGGTCAGTTCTACTTCCTGGCCGGGCTTGCTGGCTTTCACCTGGCCCAACGTCTGCATGGCGTTGTTCAGCGTTACGGCATTGCCCTGATACGCAACGAGTTGGTCGCCGTCGGAGATGCCGCTGGCTTTGAGGGGCGCGCCTACCTGCGTGAACGTCAGTTGGCCGTCGCGAGGCATAAAGCCTGTGCCCAGCGTAGCCAATTTACGGCCCGTGTGCAGCACCGGCGTATACTGAATCCCGACTTTTCCAAAATACTCGGCCAGGGGCAGGGGCTCGGCATTCTGGATGTAGCGCTTGAGGAAATCGCCGATCTCCGGATACGTCATTTGAGTTAGTTCCTGGAAGAACGTTTTCTCGCTGAAGGGCTTATTAGGACCGTATTTCTTGGTCAGTTCCAGAACGACTTCGCGCAGGCCGCGCTTGCCGCCCGAAAGCTCCAGCAGCCGCAGGTCGAGCAGGGCGGCCGTGAGGGCACCGCGCTGGTAGATGTTGCCGTACTGTTTCTGGCCTTCGTCGGAGAACGAGTTGAGGCCCAGCTTGCTAAGCGAATACGTGGTGTCGGCCTGCAAATGGTCGTAGGCGACTTTGCTGCTCATCTGGGCGAGGTATTCGTCCAGCGACATGAGGCCACCACGGAGCTGCATCATATCCGAAGCCCACTCGGTCGTGCCTTCGTACAACCAAAGGTGCTCAGAGCCAGTAGGTTGCACGAAGTTGAAGTGCTCGATGATTTCGGAGTGGATGTTTAGCGGCGTTACCACGTGAAAAAACTCGTGGGCCGCGGTGCTGGTGATGCTGGCAGCTTTTTCGGGCGTCAGCGGCGACTCGTTCACCACGTATTCCGAACTGTAGGAGTGCTCCCAAGCACCGGCGTTGCGGTCTTCGAAATGGTAGAGGAACGTGTAGCGCTTGACGGGCAGCTGTACCAAAAACTTTTGGGCCGCTTGCAGCATCTGCTGCATGTTTTGCAACAGCGGCTCGGCCTTGATCAGGTCCGTTTTGGAGTAGCTATACAGGGCTACTTCGGCGTCGCCGAGCTTGGTGCTGGCTTCCGTGAGGCGGCCCAGCAACATCGGCGAATCGACGGCTTGGTCGTAGCTTTTGGCGTTGTAGTAGCCTTGGGCATCGGCGGTGAGCGGCGTCCCGATTTTCCAATCTTTCGGGTAGTTCAGCTTGATGCGCAGGGGTTTATCCTGAAAACCTTTCACGTAGCCGTAGAGGCACTGGCCATTGAGCAGGGCGTGATCCTGCTCCAACGACGAGCCGCACATCAGATACACGCGGTGCTCTTTGATGGGCGAATCCCAGGTCTCGGCGATGGTGTAACGGATTTCGTGCGTTTTGTCGGGCTTGGCGAGCTGCCACTGATTGGTCGACAACTGCTTAACTTCCAAGGGCTTGCCTTTTTTGTCAAACGCCTCAAACTTGCTCACGAAGCGGCCAATGTCCATGACCTGATATGTGCCCGGCGCGGTAGCCGCAAACTGGTAGATGTTCTGGTCTTTCTTGAGCTTGGGCAGCTCCAGCTTGACCCGAAATTCGTTGGTAGACACCGCAGGGTCGATGTCCACGGTGTAGGTCATGGCCTTTTGCGCTTGAGTGGGCGCAGCCGCCGTCAGTAAGCCGGCCAACAAGCCAAGGCTAACAAGTGATTTCATAAACTTAAAAAAGGAGAGAGAAGGTGGGTAACAGCATGCAGAATAGGATGCAAAAAACTGGCCGACGTTGCGCGACGCAGCCAGCCTTTGCCAGAGCGAAGTTCTGGACTTTTTCCTTGTTGTTATAACTAATTGATAATCATATATTTATTAGGTATTTAAATCCGGGCTTAATCGCACAGCGTGGGCTTTTCGGGCTGGCGGGCAAACTCAAACAGGGTGCGCAGCTGCGAGACCGTAACGCGGTCGACGGACAGCGGCAAGGCCGTGATTTCGCTTTCGTGCACCCACCGGCAGCCGGAGGTTTCGGCGGTATTGGCGAGCACTTCGCCGCCGGTTATGTGGCAAAGGATGAAGCACTTGTAGATGTACCACGGCTCGGGTTTGGGGTGCGGATGCAGGCGTTTGTCGAAGAGGGCCAGCAGGCGCACGGCTTGGGTATGTAGGCCGGTTTCTTCGTAGGCTTCCTTCACAGCGGTTTCAGAAGGCGAATAGCCAATGTCGGCCCAGCCGCCGGGCAGCGTCCAGCGGTCGCCGTCGATCTTCTCCTGCACCATCAGAATTTCATCGGTGCCCCGAAACAGCACGGCGCGCACATCGACCTTGGGCGTCTGGTAGCCGGTCTCGGAGGCAAATAAGGCCGTGAGCTTTTCGACGGGCTCGTCGGTGAGCCGGGCCATGATCTCCACGCTCAGAGCCCGCAACTCTTCGTAGCGCTCGGTGTCGTAAAGGTTGTGGCTGTAAGCAAGGCCCGCCTGCGCCAGCGATTGCAGGCGTTGGGCAACGGAAAGCCAGTCGGTGTTCTGCATAAAAGAAGCGTAAGGGCGGTAAAATAGGGCAGTTGCAGCCAAAACGAAGGTGAGAGGATTTTTTTATCCGGCCTTGCCTGTGAACTATGCTACCTTTTGCCAAGCACAGCCGTAGTAGGGAAGATCCTCACGTGATTTGTTGTATAGTCAGTTGATTTTCAAGGTATTATCCCTATGTTCAGTTCTGTTCCGCATTTTCAGCGCCTGGCCGAGAAGACCAACCAAGTTTTTTTCGTGTACAGCCTCACTGCCAAGCAGATGCTGTACCTCAACGAGGCCTACGAGAAAGTGCTGCGCTGCCGGCGCGGCCGCATCGAAGAAGACTTGCCGGAACTGATCGCCAGCCTGCACCCCGACGACTTTCTCTATCTGAGAGGTTGCTACAAGCAGCTCCTGAAGGGCGAAGAACTGATGGAAGGCATTGAATTTCGGCTTCAGCGCGACGATGCCTCGGTGCAGTGGCTGTGCGTGACGGCCCATCGCACCGAAGAAACGCCCGGCCAAGTGCTGCTGACAGGGTTTCTGCACGACATTACGGGCTACAAAGAGTACATGGAAAATGCCCATCGCTACAACATGAAAAAGAATTCCACCCTGGAAATTCTGTCGCATGACTTGGCCGGGCCCCTCAGCTTTATGCAAGGCCTGGCGACGCGGCTCGAAGAAAAGATGGTACAGTATAACGACCCCACTATCAATGAGTTGATCCGCATTATCGGCGTGACGTGCGGCGAAAGCGTGGACCTGATCCGTGACTTCGTAAACCAGGAATTCCTGGATTCAGTAAACGTCGATCTGAAAAAAGAGCGGGTTGATCTGGCCGAGCGGCTCCGGATTCTGATTGGCAACTACCAGGAGTCGGAGCAGAACATTGCGAAGAAATTTCGGCTGCTCACGTGCGGCGCGCCGGTGTACGTCGGCCTCGACAGCATGAAGTTCATGCAGGTGATGAACAATCTGATTTCCAACGCGATAAAGTTCACCCCCGACGGCGGCCACATCGACGTACGGCTTGAGGAGCAGCCCAAGGCCATCCTGGTCACGGTTGCGGACGACGGCATTGGCATCCCAGCCGAGTTTCAATCGGTGCTGTTTGAAAAGTTTACCAAAGCGCGGCGGCCGGGCCTGCGGGGCGAAAAGTCGACGGGCTTGGGCATGTCCATCATCAAAACCATCGTCGAGCTGCACCAGGGCCGCATCTGGTTTGAAAGCGCCGAAAACCGCGGCTCGACATTTTACATAGAGCTACCCAAGGAGTAAATAGGTGGTCGTAAACGAATATAAAATAGTGTTTTTTTTATAAAAAGCAGATAGCGACTACACTGGCTGGGCTTGCATTCTGGTTTGTAAATATAGGGCATTGTTTATGCTGTAACTCGTTACTAACATCCTGTAAAGCAATATGTTACTAAATATTTTTCTGGATTTATAGTACTTTTTAGGTAAATAACTTAATCCGAAAAAGAATATTCGTTGATAATGTAATTCATTCAAGATATCGGTTGCATTGGGCCTTGCCGATGGAGCAGGAGTACAGTTACTTAGACGGTACAATCGCCTACGTTCTTTCTCGCTCACAACCAGTCTTGTATGAAAACGCCGCCTATTCTTTCAAGGGCTTTGGTCGCAGTGTCGCACCTCCGATTGGGGCTGCTGGCTTTGGCTTATGGAGCCGCTTTACAACCCGTATTGGCCCAGCAAAACCCCCTTGTCGCCTCTCACCGAACTGAAGCTTTTAAGAGTAACAACGGCGCAGCTTCTGCTCATGCCATGACTCCAAACGACGCGCTAACGGCTATTTTTCAGGCCGCAGGCCCTGTCGGCACCGATCCGGCGTCCATTGCTAGCGACACGGAGGCGCTGCCCGTCGATCTGGCGCGCTTCGAGGTGACGGCAGCTCGTTACGATGCCTTGCTTTCCTGGGCGATTGCTCCCGAAAAGAGCCGCGCACATTTTGAAGTGGAACGCTCCCTGGATGGGCGAAATTTCAAGCCCGTCGTGTCGGTAGCCGGACGCGGGGCCACTTCGGTAGCTGCCAATTATGCGTACCGCGATATGGGCGTTAGCAACCTGTCGCACAGACCGATATACTACCGGCTGCGCGAAGTGGCCGCCGATGGCAAAGTCGAGTACAGCCCCGTGCGGGTGGTGCTTTTCGACGCGGACGCTAAAGGCGATATCGACCTGTACCCTAATCCGGCCAAAGCCCACTCCACCCTCGATTTGTCGGGGCTGCCCGTAGGCGACTACACCGTGCAGCTTGTGGACCTAACGGGCCGCGTGGTGCAGCAGCGGACGTTGGCCGGTGCCCAGCGCCACCCACTAGACTTGCAAAGCCTGCCGCCAAGTACCTACATGGTGCTCGTGCGCGGTGGCTCCATCACGCTATCGTTGCCGCTGGCCCACGACTAAGAGACCGGATCCTTTGGCTGAAATAACTACAAAGCCCTTGGAGCGCAAGCTCCAAGGGCTTTGTGTATATGTCTGATAATTAATTACTTATGAACGGGCGCCATGCATTTTCAGTACTTAATCCCTTACCAGTTAGCTCCTTTCGTCTTGGTGCGGATGCGGCACAAGTAGCCGGTAGCGGTGATGTAAAGCGTAGAGCCGTCGTCGCCCCAGGCGCAATTGGAAGCCGAAACGCCCTGCAAATCAATACGGCCCAGCAACGTGCCGTCGGGGGCGTAGATGTGCAGGCCGCCCGGCCCGGTGGCAAACAGGTTGCCCTGCTGATCGATCTTGAAGCCGTCGGGTGAGCCGGGAAGCTGGGCGGCCATGCTGGTTACATCCTTAAACACCCGGTGTTGGCCCACGTTGCCGTCGGCCAACACCGGGAATGCCAACCAGACCGCCCGCTTTGAATCGGACTGCGACACGTACAGGGTTTTGCCATCGGGTGAAAACGCCAAGCCGTTTGGGTAAGCTAGTTCCTTGGTCAACAGCGTTACTTGGCCGTTGGGCGTAACCCGGTACACGCCGCTGAACTCAGTTTCGCGCGCGGGGTCGCTGCCTTGCTTGGGCAGGCCGTAGGGCGGGTCGGTGAAGTACACGTCGCCGTTGGCGCGCACTACCACGTCGTTGGGACTGTTGAGGCGTTTGCCTGCGAAATTGTCGGCCAGGGTGAGCTTGCCGCCGTTTTTGGTGAGCACCGAAATTCGACGGTCGCCGTGCTCACAGAGTACGAGTTGGCCGGCGGTGGTAAAAGCCAAGCCGTTGCTGCCAGGCTCGTTGCTGTATTGGCCCAACCCAGTGTAGCCGGCTGGGTGCATAAACTCCGTAATGCCTTCGCCCTCTTTCCACTTAAGTATTTGATTGGTAGGGGCATGCGAAAACAGCAAATAACCCGCCTGTTTGTCCCATACTGGCCCTTCAAGCCACTTGTAGCCCATGGCCAACACTTCTACCTTGGCATCGGTTGCCAGCAACTGATCGAGCTTGGGATTTTCGCGGATCACGCTGCCAAAAGTAGGGTACATTTTGGGCGTCTGAGCGGCCAGCGAACCACAGCTCAGAACTGCTGCCAGGAACAGAAAAAGACGATGCTTCATGCGGCCAAGGTAGATACTAAATGCGCTTACGAAGCAAAAACAGTTCTTTAGCACGGCTGCTAAAGAACTTAGAAGAAGCCCTCAACGTTATAAAAACAGCCATTATCCACCATTTTATCCCTACTCGTATGTGCGGCCGCTACACCACCATTATTCCTGCTCCGGTACTGGAAGAACGCTTCGACGCCACCTTCGACGGGTCGGCTCCGGGCAGCAGCTACAATGCGGCGCCTTCGCAACGGCTGCCGGTCATTACCAACGCCGAGCCCGGCAAAATTCAGCTGTTGCAGTGGGGGTTGTTGCCGGGGTGGGTAAAAGACGTGAAGCAGGCGCCCAAGCCCATCAACGCCCGCGCCGAAACGCTGCCTGAAAAGCCGTCTTTTCGGCAACTCTTGCAGCGGAAGCGTTGCCTGGTGCTGGCCGACAGCTTCTACGAATGGCAGCAAAATACGCGCGGCAAGGTTCCGCATCGCATTTTGCTGCGTGACGAACAGCCTTTTGCCTTTGCTGGCCTCTGGGACGAATGGCTCGATCGCGCTACCGGCGAAATATTACCTACGTACACCATCATCACGACGGAGCCCAACGAACTGATGGCCACGATTCATAACCGCATGCCGGTCATTTTGCAGGGTCGTGAGGCCGAATTGGCATGGCTCGACGACGACGTATCGGTGGCGGCACACCAAGATCTGCTGCGGTCTTACCCGGCCGCCGACATGCGCGAATACGTCATTTCTTCGCTCGTCAATTCGCCGGCTCACAACTCCCCGGAAGTACTAGAGCCGGCCGTCGCCTGAAGGCAACGGCCGGCTCTGTTTCGGCAATAGGTGTGTAAGGTGTTGTTTATCAGTGGCTTACTTGTAATGGAGCTTGCGCTTGTGGGTGCGCATGTACGCGGGCTTGTGTTTGCGCTTGTTGGATTTAAACCAAGGAAAGAAATGGGCTCCTTCGGGCGTCGCATTCACCGTGGCCGGACCTGCCGCAGCCGATGCGTGAGCCGCCTGTAGGGGCATTGAGCCAACAAAAGCCAATAACAGTAGGGTAGCGATGTACTTCATGCAAGTGTGGTTTTGGTATGGAGGAATAAGGTGCAGATGCGCTTATGGCATGGATAAAAGTAATTATATTTATAATTAAACAAAATATATATACTATATAATCCTAAAACAATACAAAAGCCCCGCTCCTCAGGCTTGCCTGAAAAGCGGGGCGAAAGACAGCGACCTGAAGACAAGTCGTTGGCTCTTAGATAGGAAGAACCCTATTTATTGTCGCGTTTGTCTTCTTGCTGACCTTTGTTCTGGCCGGCGCTGCTCAACTTTTTAGCGTTTGCTTTTTTGTCGTCGGAGGCATCGCTGGCTTCGCCTTCTTCCGGCAATTCCATGCTGCGATTGACCACGACTACGGCCACGGCCGCAATCACGGCGATGCCGATGATCACTTGCGTGGGGTTGAGGCGCTGGGCTATTTTTTTCAGCAGGCTGCCCCCGTGCTTAATCAGGTCTTCCATCTTGTCGTGGTCGCCCTGAAATACGTGGTAAGCGCTTTCAAAAGTGCGTGCGATGTCTTCGGGTAGAATCTTTTCGAGCTGTTGTTCGATCTGGGCTTCCATAGCAGGAGCGGGTGTTAAAGTTATGGTAGAGAGAGGGCACTGGAATGTAGGCCAAGCCACTAGGGGGCGTGTACGCAAAAACCTGTCAGCAGGCTACGTTATGCCGGCAAGAATAGGGCAACAGCAAAGGGTAGTGTTCAGCTCTGATGCACTATAAGAGCTTGATTATAAGTATTTTATAGTTAAAAATAGCACTGTCTAATTAGAAGGATTAATCCCGATTTCTTAATTCAGGACGACCACCAGCCGCGAGCTGACCCGGCTGCCTTCCTGCACGTGGCAATAATAAGAACCCGCCGCTAACCCATTGACTTCCAAGCGCAAACGTTGTTTGCCGCGCGGCAACACCCGGTCCGCAACGCGCTGCACCTCACGACCCATTGTGTCGAAGACCAGCACCTGTACGTGTCCGCCTTCGGCCTCAAATTCTATGGTGGCTTGGTCGCGTGCGGGGTTGGGGTACACGCTGAACCCGGCAATGTTGACCTCGGCGGCACCGACGGCGCCCGTCACCACCGAAGTGCGCAGCACGGGCACGTACGGAAACGAAGGCCCGTTGTGCGGCAACAATTCGTTCAGCATGGCTTCCGATACCCCAAACCAGTCTTTCAGGATGCTGCCGTAGATGGCCCGAAAGTCGAACTGCATTGGGATGTTGTCGTTCACGGTCGCATTTTGCGGCAGGATGGGGTTGGTGCCGTGAATGCGCGGGTTCACAGCCGTACCGAACACAAACAGGGGAGCGGCCGCGCCGTGGTCGGTGCCGCGGCCAGAATTGGCCTTGATGCGTCGCCCAAATTCCGAAAACGTCATGCCCACCACCCGGTCCTGCACGTTGAGCAGCCGCAAATCGTCTTCAAAAGCCGCAATTGCTTGCGAAACCTTGCCCAGCAGCGTTGCGTGCGTGCCCGTAGTAGTGCTGCCGGTGGTGGGCACCTGCGAGGCATGCGTGTCGAAACCGCCGAGGTTGCACACGTAGATGCGCGTTTGCAGGCCACCGGCCACCAGTTGCGCCACAATCTTGAGTTGGTCGGCCAGCGAGTTTTGGCCGGCCGCCGGGTACAGCGCCGACAGGTTTTTGGCCTTGCCCGCCGCCTTCTGAATAACGGACGTGTACACCTGCGTCTGCTGCACCACCTGCCGGATAAATGTCAGCTCGTGGCCAGCAGGCGTATTGGGGGCCGTATCGACGCCGCCCGACAGCAACTGGTAAAACGAGGCCGTGCTGGCAATCGCCATCCCCATGTTCACCGTCGGGCCCTGCACGCAGTTGCTTACCACCGACCCGATGCTAATGGCCAATGGATCAGGTGATTGTGCGCTTGGATAACCCGTTGGGAAGTTCGGGTATTCGCCGTCCAGATAGCGGCCGAGCCAACCGGTGGTAAGCGTCACGTTCGAGTCGGAAGCCGATGTCCAGATGTCGGTGGCGCGGAAATGGCTGAAGTTGGGGTTGGGGTAGCCCACGCTCTGCACCACGCCCACCTGCCCTTTGTCAAACAGGTTTTTCAGCCCCGCCATAGCCGGATGAATGCCTGTCAGGTCGGAGAGCTTCAGCACCTCGTTTTGCGGCAATACAATGTCCGGGCGGGCATTCATCAGGGCCGAATATTGGTCCAGCGGGATGATCATGTTCAGGCCGTCGTTGCCGCCGTTCAGCTGAATCAGCACCAGCACGTGGTCGGTATCGACGGCCGCATTAGTAAGTGCCGCCAGCTCCGGCGAAAATCCATATGCCCCCACCGGAAAGCCGCCCATGAGCACCGGCAGCACCGAAGCCGCCGCCGTGGTCTGAAGAAAGTCTCTGCGTTTCATAGTCCGGCGAGTAACGGATTTATTAGAATTAATTGATAATCAAATAATTGGTGTTTTAAGACAGATGATATTCTGCCAGCCCCATGATGGCGCGCAGCAGCGCCTGCAACTTAGTGTTCACCGAAGCCTTTTTGGTAGCGTTCGTCGGGGCGGCTACGTAAGCGGTCCATTCCTGGGTCCATTCAAAATCGGGCAAGCCGGGCAGCAACGCATCGTTTAGAAACTCCAACTGGCTGCTGGTGAGTGTGATGGGTAACATAAGTTTCGTCAGCTCCGCGATCACCTTATTGGGGTCGCTGGCGACGGCCGGCGGCAGGGCTTGCACCAGCGCAATCGGGTCGATAATCAGTTTGGCGCCGTTACGCGAATAGCCATTAGTGCTGATCATCAGGTCGGTAAACTGGTTGCGGCGCGGCAGCGTCACGGCGTTAATCCAGATTTCGTAAAACTGCGGCGTCTGATAGTAGGCCGCCCAGCCTGCCACGTTCGGCGGGTCGCCTAAGTACTGCTGTTGCAGGTTCGTCTGGCTGTTGAGGTAGTCCCACATGCCGTATTGTGCCACCGCGTTGGTAGCCGGCGGAAACGCAATCTGCAACTGCCGGCATACCGTCACGGTGAAATCTAGCGGGCTTTTGATGACGCAGCCCATATTGACCGGATCGTAAAAATGCTCGCTGGTGAGCAACGATTTTAGCACCGGTGTCACTTCGTAATTGCTCTTGATCAGCAAGTCAGCCATTGGCTGGATCACGTTCTGTTCCGTCGCGGCGTCGATGACGTAGTACACAAACCAGCGATACAGCTTGCGGCACAGAAAGCGCGCCGTTTCGGGCTGATCGAAGATCAGATCAATCAGGTCTTTGTACTCCTGATCGCCCCGGGCCGTGATGGTGCGGCTTCCGAACGCCGCCGAGAATTTCTTGGCGCCCGTATCGTGGCGCGAAGCCGTGAAGTAGCCGCTGATCGTCTGGTTGTTATCGCGCCAGCCGGTGAGCACACGGGCAGCGGCTTTCACGTCGTCTTCGGTGTAATTGGTGTAGTTGCCCGTCCCGATGAGCGGCCCTTTGCCCACCGTAAACAGCTCCAGCAGCTCGCGGCCGTAGTTCTCGTTGGGAGCAGTAGCCGTGCTCTGGTTGCCGTTGAGGTAACGCAGCATGGCCGGGTCAATCGTCACATCCTTAGCAAGTTGCCGGATGTTGCCGAGCGCCTGCTGCCGCAGCAAGGCCGCGTACTGATAGCCGTAGCGCGCGTCGTTGATGTCGCCCAGTTCAATGACAAAGTGGTTGTGCCAGAACAGGGTCATTTTCTCCGCCAACGACTGGCTTTGGTTGAGCATTTGGCCCATCCACCACGCCCTCAGCGACGAGCGCCGCACGCCTTCCACCGCTTGGTCGAAGGGCTGCGTTACCCACGGTTGCCCCAGGGGCACGCTCGCGTCGGTGGAAGCTACGTTTACTGGCGGGCTGGGCGCGGCGGGGGCGGTCAGCAAGGCGTCCACAACCTGTTGCATCGAGCTGCTCGCAGCGCCCTCTATCTCGGTGCGTGTAGGCCCAAACAGGCTGCGGCGTAGCAAGTGAGCGGCCTGTGCATACCCCCAGGGGCCACTGTAGGGCGCTAAGCCTGCCGTAGAGCGTGCCGTATCAGGTAGTTTTTTGTTGGCGAAGCGACTAACCGTTTCATCCGTCGTAATAGCCGCCGCGGGCGCTGCGAGCACTGCGGCATTTTTGTGCAGGAAAGCTCTTCTGTCCATGGCGAGGTGGGGCTTCGATAACTCCTTTTAAGGTAAGAACTTATATCGATTTGAACCGCATGGTTGCCTAGTCCAATGTGCCGCAGCTGGCTAGGGCATAAGCACAAAAAAAGCCCCGCCTTACGGGCGGGGCTTGTAAGCCTTGCAGAAGTGAAACCGGCTATTCGTAGACCTTCACTACAAACACATAGTCTTGCAGCTTGCGGATCTGCTGGGGCCGGGGCGTGCCAGTTAGTTGGTTGCCCCGCGACAAGCGGTAAGGCGCCGACGTGCCAGCGGCCGACAACGAATCCACAAGGCGCATCAGGTACGACGACTTGGTAGCAAACGCCGCACTTTGAGCGTCCATTTGTTTGCCGCTGATGATCCCGATGAGGTTGCCCCGGTCGTCGAGTAGCGGACCGCCGCTGTTGCCAGGGTTCACCGGGATTGAGATCTGGTAGAACGCAGTGTCGCCTTCGAAGCCCGAGCGGGCGCTCAGCGAACCGTCGTTGTACACGAGGTCTTCGCGTGGGTAGCCCAGCGTATAAACCTTCTCCCCCAGATCGGAAAGGCCACGCTTGAAGGTGTAAGGCAGACGGCCGAAACCGTTGAAATCTTTGTCCTTGATGCGCAGGATAGCCAGGTCGTGGGCCACATCCGAAAATACCGGCTCGGCGTGGTAATGCTGGCGGTCACGGCTTTCAATCAACACAGAATCAGCACCTTGGATAACGTGGTAGCTCGTAACCAGATAGCCATCCGAAGTAAGCGCGAAGCCCGTACCGCTAAACTTGCCCGGGTTGAGCTCTTCCGGCGACTTCGGTCCGTCGATGTGATTAATGGCGCGGTTCATTGCCTGCTGGTTGCGCTTGATGCGCTCTACTTCACGGCGCAGCACTTGGTAGCCGTACAGAGAGCCTGGCTTTTGGTTGGCGCGCCAAAATTCGATGCCCAGCAGCGTCGCAAACACGGCCATCACCGCTACCGAGGCAGCTACCATCATGGTAGCCCGGTGCGCATGCCAGAAATCGCGCAGCTTGCGCTCGACCGGCGAAATGTGCAGCAGCGGCATGTTGGGGTTGCCGGTTTCAAGGGGCGCTTCCTGCATGGCCTGTTCCGCGTCAATCTCGGCCTGAATGGCGTGGAGCTTGCGGCGGGTAGCCAAGCGAGAGCTGTATTGGTGCAACGTGCCGGTCAGTTCCTCAAACTCGGCAAAACGCTGGGCCAGGTTTGGGTCGGCCGACAGGCGCCGCTCCAGATCAGCCCGCGCCGGTACGCCGAGCTCGCCGTCGCGGTAAGCCTCAAATAAAGCGTAGTAATCAGCTTCGGTTTTCATATAGAGAGTGCGAGAATCATTTTCCCGCCGTGTGCCCGTGAGTGCTTGGTCAAAACGATTCTTCTTCCTTGAAGTGGGTGAAGAATAATTTTTTCAAGCGGACTAAACACTTGTATTTCTGATTTTTAGCGTTGTCGGCATTGGTATAGCCAAACTCCGCCGTGAGTTGCTGCATGGATTTGTCCTGCAGGTAATAGCCTTCTAAGAGTGAACGACAAGGCTCCCCTACGCGGTTCAACGCTTCGCTCATAGTAGCGAAGCGCCGGTCGCGTTCCTCGGCCTCCAACAGGTCGGCTTCGGCCCCGGTTTCGAGGTAGGGCTCGTGGTCGTCGAGGGAGCCGCCGAAGCGGGTTTTCTCGGCGAGCCGCTTCAACCACAAGCGTCGGCACACAGCGTAGAGGTACGTTTTGATCTGACAGCTGAGCTCCAAAGTGCCTTCGCGTATCTTCTCATAAAACACCATCACGCCCTCCTGGTACACATCCTTGGCCTCGTCCTCCGAGCCGCTGTTTTGCAGCACAAAGTGCGAGATCATCGGAAGGTGCAGGCGGTAGAGTTGCGCCAGCGCCCGGTCGTCGCCGCGACGGATAGCCGCCACGAACTCTTCATCGGTGTAGGAAGGTTGACCCTTGCCCATTCGCTTTCGTTGTTTAATACATAACGGCCCCGTTGGTAACCCCCCGAAAAATAATTTTCTATGGTCGGGTTACCTTTCCGAAAGACCGGTATGAAGAGCGTTTTTCAGACTAAATTTTTCAAACCTAATACCAAAATGAAGAATCTCATCAAGGTTTCTGCTCTTGCCGTTCTCCTCGCTGCTGGCCTCGCTTCTTGCGAATCGAAGTCGACCACCGAAACCACTACTACGGAAGCTGGCTCGGCTGAAACTACTGCTCCTGCTACTACTACTGACTCGACTTCAACCATGAGCACCACGACGACTGATTCGTCGGCTACTGCTGCTCCTGCTACAACTGACGCTGCTGGTGCTTCGACCACCTCTTCGTCGTCGACTACTACCACTACGACTGAGCAAAAGTAATTACCTGCCGGCTAATGCCGGCTAGCGTATAGCTTACAACAGCCCGGCTTCCGCAAGGAAAGCCGGGCTGTTTTGTTTTAGGAGGCTTAAGAAAGAATACGAAAGCAGGCTGCCGGCGTTATAGCTTTTCTTCCAGCCAAAGAAATCCGGCGGCCAGCAGAAATACTCCAAAAAACCACGCTACCGGCCAAGGTTGCTGCACTGTATCCGGTGCGCCTGAGGAAGCTGAGGCGGGGATTTCAGCTCTATTATTAAGTGCTTGATAAGCAATTAGTTGTGCGTTTACCCAGTTTTTGGTATCGTACACATAAAACCACTGGGCAGCCTTTTGGGGTAGCTGTACGCGGTGCCAGCCGGCGGTGGTTGGCCAATATTGGCCCGTGCTCCATTCGGACAAGCGCACGTCCTGCCGCAAGGCGAGCCGGGCGGCAGGTGCGCCCGCCTGCTGCACAGTGGGCTGCTGGGCTGGCAAACGGGCCGCTTCCAAACGTAGGGTGAGAGGCTGTTGCACATGCGGCCACGTTTCCAGCACGTGCCACCGCTCCTCTACCGCCAATGGCCGCGCGGCCGTCGATAGCAAATAGCTCCAATACGAATCGTAGGCTTGGGTTGCGTTTTGCAATACCCAGCGGAAGGTTTCGGGCACCAGCGCAATTACCACGCGGCCCGTTCCGAAGCGCCGATCGGCTACCAGGGTTTGTTGCTGAGCATCCGTAACCAGAGCCCGCGAGCCAGCCGATAGGTGTAAGCTGCCCGGCACTACCGCCGTTGCTTTTTCAGGCGCGCCCGGCCATTTCAAAGGTTGCGGCCGGGCGGTGACAGCCGTAGCACGGGGCACTACGGCAAACCCCGCCCGAGCCGGAGTAGTACGCGGCAAAGCCGCGGCGTCGGCCACAACAATCAGCCCCAAGCCCTGGCTGCGAATGGCGTTTTGCAGGGCTTGGTTTTCGCCAGCAGAAAGTCCGCTTAGGGTGCCGGCATCCGCCACTACTGCGTCGTAGCGGGCCAATAGCGTCGGGGTGAGACGACTGAGATCGTGGGCAGGCTGGTTAAGAAACTCCGTCTGAATAAGGCCTTTGCTGATGCCAACGCGCAGTGCCACTGCATGTTGCTGCGTGCCTAGTTGGTTTTTCAGGAATTTGAACTCAAACGACGGCGTGCTAGCCAGTAGCAACACGCGCAAGGGACGAGTCGGGAGCACTTCCACGGGTACGGGCTCACGCGCCAGTGTCGTGTTGGCCTGTTTCCCAGCCACCAGTTCGTACACGGACAAGCCCGTTGCTTTAGGCGTGAAATGTAGCCGAAAAGCGCCACGACCCGTCGGCAGCTTTACCGAATCGCGGGCTGTGCCGGCCGCTTGCAGATATATCCAGACGGGTGCTTTGGCCACCGCGGTATTTTCAAAAAACCCTTCTAGCTCCACCGGTTTACCCAACTCCAGCTGCCGATTCCAGTGCGCCGCGCGAAAGCCCGTGAAGGCTGGCGGCGTGTGCTGCACGAGTTGCAGATTGCCGGGCAGCGAGGCATCGGCGGCCGGCAGCCCCCGGCCCAACACATGCAACCGGCGCAACGCGGGGTGGCGTTCTGGCAAGGCCGGCAGGCTGGCCAGCACCGGCGCCTCGGCTGGGACAAGTTCATTGTAGCGCCACACCGTGGTGGCCGGGCCCAGCTTTCGGAGGAGCTGTTGAAGAGTGTCTATTTGATAATCAGAGGTTAATAGTATGGCTTCTCTGCGCGAGGTGCCCAGTGTTCGCGTTAGGGGGAAAGCGGTAAACCACAGCCCTGCCGCAGCGGCTAGGCCTGCCAGCAGGCGCGCCGCCAAACGAGCTCTGTTTGCCCTTCGGAGGGCGGCCACAGTGAGCCACACAGCCAGTAACAGGCAGAAAATCAGTAGGGTGTAGAATTGGAGAGAGGAAGGCATTCAGGCTGAGTTCTTACCGGCTTAATTCCTGGAAATAACGCCGCGCTAGGCGGTCGGGGCCGGCGGTGCGGGTAGGAGTCGGCGGCGGGGGCGGCAACAATTCGTGGAGGGCCTGCTCAACGGAAACCAGGCAAGTAGCGCACAAGGCGCGGTGGGAGCGTATGTCTGTCGTGAGCTGACGCAGCTCGCGCAAGGCGCGTAGGTAAGCTCCCGGACGACGCACGGCGGCTTGCGCAATAGCTGGCCCGGCCCGATCCAGCCGCGCGGCATCGGTGCTGCTGGCTGTTTCGCCGCGCCGCAAGGCTTGCAGTGTCCCCAACGCCTCCCGTACTATTGACTGATCGGGGGCAGTGGTGCGCACGTCTTGTTGTAGGCGGGGTGCGGCTGCGCCGATTAGTTCGCCCGTCAGGCGAATAGTCGATTCGGGCAAGACGGGAGGCTCGTAGCCGGATTTTTTTACGTAGGCCCGGGTCTGCTGCTGCACTTGCTTCAGCAGGCGCAAGGCGCGGTACTCAAAGGGCAAGGCCTCGACGGGGCGTACGGTACGCAGCCGCAGCTCTGCCTGCCACATCTGGTCGAGCACACCGCGCAACTTGGCTTTCACGGCGGGCTCCAGGAAATCCGCGGTTTCTTCGTCGTCATGCAGGTGCATGTAAGGTCGGCTGAGGGCGTCAGTTTCGGCCGTGGGCGACGCGTTGGCCGCATCGGCAGTGGGCGGACCATGCTCGTGCTCTTCCTCTGTGCCGGGGTGTTCATTGTGGCTGCTGTCGGCGTCGGCCACGGGCGGTTTGGGAGCGGTTTCGGCCAGTCCTTGCTCGAACTCTTCCCCCAGAAACTTGCCGTAGCGCAGCCGAAGCACTTTTTGGTCAAACCCCAGATTATTAGAGCGTTCCGAAAAGGCAGTCGCCTCCACGCTCCGGCGCTCGGCTAATAGCTTTTCGGTGTCGATGATGATTTGGCGCTGGCTGCGGAAATAGGCTGGCACTACGTTTACCCCCAGCGAAATGTCGGTAGCCGCCTCGTTTACCGTGGTGTCTTCCCACTGCACGAGGTAAGTATCGGAGCGCGCCGTGTGGCTATTGTTGTCCCAGGTCTGAACGTAAAAATATACTTCGTCGCCGTAAGTTAATCCTAGTTTAGGTAGGTTAAGTGTTTGATTTGCAATGCTTTGTGTGGGCTGCTTGCCTAGTCCAGCACTGAGGTCAGTTACGACCTCCCGAAACTTCACGGCTTCGCCCTGGCCCTGTGCTACCGTAGCTACCAAACGGGCCCGCGTCAGGCCGTAATCGTCGCGCAGAGCTACCCGGATGCCCACCTGCGGCTTCTGCCCAAACTCGACGAGTGTGTAGGGTTTGGGCGTCTGGATCTGGACAACGGGCGCCTGATCGGGCTGCACATCGATGGCGTAATCATCGGAAGTGCGGCCCGCAAACCGCAGCCTGTACAGCACCGACGCCTTAACTACCTGCTCCGCCACAAATACCGTGGGTTGCCCCGTTACTGCACGAAAAGCCAGCCGTTGCCGCCCGATTTCGAGTTGCGGCGGCTGGGTAGCAGGGCTGTTTACGTGCACCGTCCAGCGAACGTGTGAGCCTTCGGGACAGCGAAAAGAAGGCTGCGACGCCGCAAAGCCTGCCCGCCGGGTGTAGGCAGGCGGCGTGACGATAATGCGCGTTTCCGTAATTTGAGCAAGGACTTGTGGTTGGTTACTGGGCTGATCTTCAGTGAAATGCAGCTTAACTACCGGGGCTTGGACGGTCGCTGTTGTCCGCTGAGTTCCGTGTGCCTGAAGCAGCCACAGCAGCGCCGCCGCCAATAGTACCAGCCCCGCAACCAGCCCGGACGCGCGAAACGAAACCGGCAGCAGGTGGCTTTCGGTGGTTGCCAGTTCTTGCAACCTGTCTGCCACGCGTTGCTGTTGCAGGTGTCCCAACAGATTCAGCTCGCCCGAGTCGCGCAACAATAGCCCAGTACTGTTTTCGAGCACCGGATAGCGCTGATCGAGCTGGCTGCTGAGGGCAGCAAAATTCGGTCGCCACAGGCGTACCAAGTAGCTCACCAGCCAAACGGCCCCGGCCGCGCCTAGCAAGCCTACCGCCCAACGACCTGCGGGCCACACCCAACCAACTACGGCCAGCAGCACGCCCACGGCCGCCGCAGGCAGCAGCACAGCCACCGTCCGCCGGCCGGCGTAGGCGTGCCATACCGTTCGGAGCGCCGCCACTGCGGGATGGGAGGAGGTTTGGGTTACGAGGCTCATGCGGCAGGAGTAGAAGAAAAGGACAGGCGCCGTTGTGCCAGCAGACGTTCCAAGGCAAACAACAAGCCTGTAGCCAGCACTGCCCACGGCCGCAAATCGAGGTAAGAATCGGGTGCGGGACGGTTGCTGGTGGCTACTGAAACCATGTGGTTTGCCGGATGAATTTGGGCAGCATCGAGCGCACGTTTGTCTGCTGCCCAGTTGGTTGACTTCTGCTCTGGTTGCAGAATATCTAGCAAAAGCGCCGGTAGATTCGGACTATCCGCCAATTCGCTCCAGCCAGGGTGTAGGCGCGTATGTAGCTGATATATTGAGCCTTGTAAAATGCTTTGGTAGCTGAGTACGGCTCGGCCCTGGCCGTCAGACCATAAGCTCTGACCCGTGGCAGGCACTGCCTCTTTGCTGCGGCGCAGAATACGCACGGGCGCTACAGTTCCGGCGTTTGCCAAGAAACCCTCGGAAGACTGGCCCGGCGCCTTAGCGTCCTGCCACAGCCGCAAGCCCCGCCGCACGCGTTGTTGCCAGCCGGCGGGCACCGGCGCATCGCTAAGCCAAAACAGCCAGTCGAGGGATGCCGCTGCGGCCGGCGGCGCGGCCGACACAGTGAGTGCAAGCGGCGCCGCCAAACCCGCCGCGGCTGCCTGCAACGCCGCCCGCAAGTACCGGGCGTCTTCGCTGTGCGCAGCATCATACCGAACCCAGATGCGAAGCGGCGCGGTACTGGCTGCTACGGCAGCAGAGCTACTGTCGCGGGGTTGTAGGGTAGCACCAGTGGCCGTAGTTGCGTAGTGCAGCGGCGACAAACCGGCTACGCGCACCGCCTCGCCGGCGTTCGGCGTTCGCACGCGCACCACCCGAAACGTGGCGGCGGCTTCGGTGCTACGGCCCACCAGCAGGCGCAGGCTATCGGGGCCGGACTGGTAAGCACTTTGCAGCCAAGCCCCGGAATCGGCAGTGGGCACGACTTGCCACGTCAGTTGGGCAGGCAAGGCCGGACGGGTGGTTTGGAAATGACCTAACCTAGCCGAAGTAAACACTCGAATCGGGCGGTTGGGAAAGGAATCTGCCGCCTGCCGCACGCGTGCCCACAACTGATCGGCTGGTAATGAGTCGGTTGCGCCAGCGGCCGCTACCGAATCGAGGTTGCGCCAAGCTGCTGCCGAAATAAGTCGGAACCCCGGTGCCAGGCGGCGCACTTCGTAGCCCCGGCGGCGCAGCGAATCAATGCCGGGGCGGAATGCTGCCAGCGAGCCCGTTGGCAGTAGATCGGGACTGATAAAAACCTGCCCGCGCGTTGGAGCCGGTGGTCGTTGCCAGGCTGGGCTTGCCAGCGCCACAGCCAGCAGCGCTACCACGGCAATGCGCACCAGCAGCAGCGCCAGCTGTTCTAGCTTCAGGCTGCGCAAGCGCCGGTTGGCCGTTGCTTCCAACCACCGCAGGCTACCCACCGATACGGTGCGGCCCGGCCGGCGGTTCCATAGGTGAATGGCCACCGGCACAGCAATGCCCAGCAACGCCAACAAACCAGAAGGAGCAAGGAAGGTGAGCAATGGAAACAGAGTGAGGTGAAGGTAAATCTATTCTATGGTTTTATAATATATTGATAATCAATGTATTAACTTATACTCTGTCTTCGTCTGAGAAACTCCCGCAGCGCCCGATCCAAAGGCTCGGAGGTATTGACTTCGTGGTAGTCGAAGCCGTGGCGGCGGGCATTTTGCGCCGTGTTGCGCAGCCATTCCTGCAACTGCTGCTGGTAGGCGGCGCGCTGCTGATCGGCGTCAAGCTGCAAAGTGTGGCCGGTTTCCAGATCTTGAAACATCACGGAGCCGCGGTGCGTGAAGTCCAACTCGTTGCGGGCTAGCGTATGCAGCACCATCACTTCGCCCGATACCGCCCGCAGCCGCGTCAGAAGTTGCTCGATCTCTGAGGTTTCTTCGTAAAGGTCACTCACACAAATGATTAGGGCGCGTTGTCGGCGGGCAGTGAATGGCGCCAGCGCGTCGTTGCCCGGAAAGCGACCGGCCGCTTCTACATTTTCGAGCGCATGAAAAATTCGTGGTAGCTGCCTCGAATCGCTTTGGCCGCTAAGATGCTGAATGCCCGCCGGATGCAAAACGGTGAGTGCTACGGCATCGCCTTGATTATGAGCCAAATAGGCCAAGGCCGCCAGCAACAGCCGCGCATAGTCGAGCTTGGTTAATCCATTGTCGTCGCGGTGGTTCATGGAGGCGCTGGCATCCAACAGCAAGTGCACCACAAGGCTCGTATCTACCTCTGATTCACGGATATAGTAGCGATCCGAGCGAGCAGCGAGTCGCCAGTCGAGGCGGCGCAGATCGTCGCCGGGCAAGTAAGGGCGGTACTGGCTGAACTCCATGCCCGCGCCGCGCCGTCGGCTCAGGTGCTGACCCGCCAAAAAGCCTTCCGCCGCCGTTTTGGCGGCCAACGGCAGATTCCGCAACGCAGCAAGGGTTTCGGGAGAGAGCAAGGAGAATTAGTTATTAATGAGGTGCTTAACTTGGTGCTGGTTTCTGCGCGAAACTTCCTTAAGGCAGCTTAGCAGCCGTCATCGAAACCGCTTTCAACAGTTCTTCCACGGCATGATCGGGCGTGAGATTTTCGGCTTCGGCGTTGAAATTCAGCAACACGCGGTGGCGCAGCACCGGCGCGGCCAGCGTCCGAATGTCATCCATGGTGGCGGCAAACCGGCCTTGCAACAAGGCTCGCGCTTTGGCGCACAAAATCAGGGCTTGCCCAGCGCGCGGACCCGCGCCCCAGCGGCCGTATTCCTGAATAAATTTCACGGTGCTGGTCGCGGGGCGGGTCGCGCGCACGAGTCGGTTTACAAAATCGAGTAGGTCGGGGCTCAGGCTCACTTGGCGCACCAGCTGCTGCAACTGCCGAATGTCTTCGCCCCCAAGCACCGGCCGCACTTCAGCCCGGGCCGAGCCCGTGGTGTCATTCAGTACGGCAAGTTCTTCTTGCTCAGAAGGATAGCCGATGCGAATGTACAGCAGAAAGCGGTCGAGCTGGGCCTCGGGCAGCGGGTACGTGCCCGACTGCTCAATGGGGTTCTGGGTAGCCAGCAGGAAAAACGGCTTGGGCAGCGCATGCTCCTGGCCCGCGTACGTGACGTGACCTTCCTGCATGGCTTCCAGCAAAGCAGCCTGCGTTTTGGGCGGCGTCCGGTTGATTTCGTCCGCCAAAACCAAGCTGGCGAAAATCGGTCCTTCGTTGAATTTGAACGAGCGGTGCCCCGTGCCATGGTCTTCTTCCAACACTTCCGTACCCAGAATATCGGTCGGCATGAGGTCGGGAGTGAACTGGATGCGGCGAAAGGGTAAATCAGTTGCAGAGGCTAAGGTTCTGACTAGCAATGTTTTGGCTAACCCTGGCACGCCTTCCAGCAGCGCATGGCCACCTGCCAGCAAGGCTACCAGTACCTCGTCGAGCACTTGCTGTTGGCCGACGATAACTTTGCCGATTTCCTCGCGCAGCGGCGGAAGCTTTTGAAGCAGATTCTTGACGTCTAGTTCGGTCATGCAGTTTGTTTGGTCATGCGGTAGAAGCGCCTTGTCGGCGCCCGTCGTGGTTTGATTGTGGGCTATGATAACGCGAGTTGTATCCGCGGTAGGAGCCTCTTGCAGGCGTTCTACATCGTTCAGGCTGTCAGGGCATACATCAGAATATTGACGCCGAATTTGGTATTGTCTTCGGCCAGAAAGCGCTTGTTGCGGAAGTCATAGTCCCATTCGCAGCCGTAATCTTTGTTGGAGTACAGCACGCCGAGGCGACCGTTGATCTCCACGCCTTTCAGGTAGTCGTGCACCAGGTCATCGCCCCAGCCGTTGAGCTCGAAGCTGGTGGGCGGCGGGCCGTCTTTGAAGGTGAAAAAGGAGCGGTAAATCGGGTGGGTCTTCGGAATTTTCTTCAGGGCACCTGCCCCGAAGCATTGCCGCATCTGCTCCTCGAAGGAGCGCGCAAACAGACCGTCGATGTCGTGGTTGCAATCGTCGACGAACACGAAGCCGCCGTTGCGGACGTATTGCGTGAAGTTGGTTTTTTCCTGGCTGCTGAACTGCACCAACCGGTGCCCCGAGAGGTAACAGAACGGGTAGTTGAACAGCTCGGCGCTGTCGAGGGCTACTACTTTTTCCTTCTGATTGACGGGTACAGTGGTGTACTGAATCAGCGAATGCAGCAAGTTGGTGGGCATTCGCTCGTCCACGCCATCCCAGTCGCCGGAGCGGTATTGAAGGCGAACGAAGGTAAACGGTGAGGGCATGCAGCGCGGCTAAGACAGGGCAAGGACGAAAACTAACAGATAAGGTGGCATCCTCAGCACAAATCCGCGAAAAAAATACACGATTCCGGATTTAAGAATAGGGGTAAGGCCGGCGTTAGGTATCTGAGGAATAGAAAGTCGGCCTGCTTTTTGGCTATACCCTTTTATTACCCAACTCTTTCATCCCCAAATCCTACGCTATGAAACGCATCCTGTTGCTGTTGCTGTCCTTGGTATTGGTAAGCAGCGCGCATGCCCAGTTCGGCATCAAAGGCGGCCTTAATATGGCCGTGCTCGACGGCTCTAATGTGAATGCCTCCACTCACTACATGACCTCTTACCACGCCGGCCTGCTCTACGAGTTTAAGGTGGTGGGGCCGGTTTCCATCCAGCCAGAACTGCTGTACTCGTCTCAGGGCACCAGCTTTAAGTCGGAGTTCGAAAATTTCGATGCCAAGCTGCACTACTTCTCCGTGCCTGTGCTGGCGAAAGTGTACATCGGGCCGGTGTTTGTAGAAGCCGGTCCGCAAGTCGGATTTCTGCTGGATGCCGACAAAAACGGAACCCAGCAAACCGGCGAAGGGACGTTTGAAAACATCAAGCGCCGCGCCACCAACGACTTCAAGCGCGGCGACTTCGGCGTGGCGGCTGGCGCCGGTTTGCGGCTCTCGTTGTTTACCGTGGGCGCTCGCTTCAACGCGGGCCTCAACGACATCAACGACCTGCGCAACCTCAGCGGCCTCAACGACCCGCAGCTCAAAAACCGGGTGTTCCAGCTGTACGGCTCCATCCAGCTCGGAGGCCGCGATTGAGGACAAAGAGCGTATATTCATAACTGTCTAATTATTAATTAGTTATGAATATACGCTCTTTGCTTTATTAGGGTCACATTCTTATGTGATTGACAGCAAACAGATTTATGCCGCCCTTTGCAGAGAACAATCCCTACAACCTCTGCTATGAAACGCTCCCTTTCTTTTCTGTTTGCTTTGCTTCTGGCGGGCAGCGTCCAAGCCCAGTTCGGCATCAAAGCCGGCCTTAATATGGCCGTGCTCGACGGCAGTAACATCAATGCCGATACCAAATACAAAACGCAGTACCACGCCGGCGCCTTTTACGAATACAAAATAGCCGGACCGCTTTCTCTCCAACCCGAATTGCTGTACTCGGTGCAAGGCACAGAGCGCAAAAGCGACGTGGAAGATTACGACACCAAGCTCCAATACCTCAACCTGCCCATTTTGGTCAAGCTCACGGCCGGGCCCGTGTTCGTCGAGGCCGGACCGCAGTTTGGGTTGTTGATGACGGCCAAAGAGGCTGGTACGCTGCTCCTTACGCCGCCCACGCCTACTTCGCCGGCGCAATATGGCAAGGTAAGCAAGCAGGTAGACGACCAGTACAAGAAAGGTGATTTCAGCCTGTGCGCCGGGCTCGGCGTGAAGGTAAGCAGCCTGCTGATCGGGGCCCGCTTCAACGCCGGCCTCAACGACATCAACGATGCCAAGTCAGTAGCCGGGGTCAACGACCCGAAACTGAAAAACCGCGTGTTTCAGGCTTACCTCGGCTACCAGATTGGCGGGCACAATTAATAACTAGTGCGCCTTTAGGCTATCCTGCTGAGCGCCGCCGAAACGGTAAAGATGCTTCGGCGGCGTTCAGCAGGATAGCCTTTGGTTGTTATGAAAAGTATTTGATTATCAAATACTTATACAGCGTCTGAAAGACTGGTGAAAGTGAAGTCGCGGATCTTGAGCGGGGGCACCAGGTTGCCGCCCAAGCGCACGGGCTTGCCAATGGCTTCGATATTATTGAGCATAATGACCGGGCTTTCGTTGAAGCGGAAGTTCTTGACTGGGTGCTTGATCTTGCCGTTTTCAATATAGAAGGTCCCGTCGCGGGTCAGGCCCGTTACCAATAGCGTCTGTGGGTCTACATCGCGGATGTACCATAGGCGCGTGACCAAAATGCCTTTGGCCGTGCTCTTGATCAGGTCCTGCGTGCTTTGCGTGCCGCCGGTCATGATAAAGTTGCTGGGGAAAGCTGTGGCTTGGGCGTTGCTTTTCTGGGCCCAAAAGCGCGAATAGTAAAGGTTCTTCATCACGCCCTTCTCGATCCAGTTCATGCGCTTCACCGGCAGGCCGTCGCCGTCGAAGATGTTGCCTGGTGCTTCTGGGTTCAGCGGGTCGGAGTAGATCGTGACGCGCTCATCGAACAGCTTCTGACCCAGCTTGTTGCCACCGCCTTTCTTGCTCAAAAACGAGCGGCCTTCGTCGGCTTCGCGGGCATCAAGAGCGTACATCAGGCGGTTGAGCAGCCCTTCGTCGGAGACCAGCGCGGCCGGCTCCAAGATTACGGTGTACTTGCCCGGTTCCATGGCCTTCGCATTCACCGAACCCGCCGCCTTATCGGCCGCGATCTGCGTTAAAGCCTTGGCGTTAAACTTGCTGGAATCTGTAAAATCGGCCACGGCATAGCCCGAACCCGTGCCGTCGACCGTGCGCACCGTCACCGAAAAATCGAGCCGCGTGGACTGCTGGTACGCCTCAAGCCCTTTGCTATTGCGCATGGCTTGGAAGTTGGAGCCGTCTTCGAGGTAGCCTGCCGCCGTCAGCTTGCGGGCCTGGCACAGCGCAATGCTGTCGGCTGCCGCTTGGGCGCGAAAATCGGGTGAAATACTGGCCGTGCTGGCTACCGCACTGACCGGCGTGAGGTATTGCTGCGGCCCCAGCAAAGGCATGTATTCGGGATCTTCGGGCGCGAGCTTGGCGATCTCTTCGGCGCGTTGCACGCAGCGACGTAAGGTAGCGTCGTCGAACTGATTGCAAGTGGCTGTTCCTGAACGCTTTCCAAATCGAGATTCCACGGCCAGCGACACGTTATCAGTCGTGCCAGAAGTGCTCACATTGTTGCGAGCGTAGCGCACATTGCCGTTGGTGCGTCCATTCAGGTAGACCGTACATTCGTCGGCGGTGCTAAAGCTCAAGACTTTCTTAAGGATGGTCTGAGCTTCGTCTTTGGAGAGAATGGCCACGTAGAGAAATGCTTTTGAAGAAAAAGGAGGGATGTTTGGTTTAGCCGATTTTGCGGGCCGTGTTGATCACGTTCACGCCGTTGAAGCGCGTCGTGGCCGAGCCGTGGCTCACGGCCGAGCTTTGCGAAGGCTGGCCTTTGCCGTCGTTGAAGAAACCCGCAAACCGGTAGTCCGATTCGTCGCATACGGCCGCGCAGGAATTCCAGAACTCTTGCGTATTGGCTTGATAGGCAACGTCTTCCAGCATCTCTGTGATTTTGCCTTTCTCAATGGCATAAAACACCTGGCCGCCAAACTGGAAGTTGTAGCGCTGCTGGTCGATGGAAAAAGAGCCGTTGCCGGCGATGTAAATGCCTTTGTCCACGCCCTTCACCAATTCGTCCACCGACAGCTTGGCTTTGCCCGGCTGCAAGCTGACGTTGGGCATGCGCTGAAACTGCACGTCCTGCCACGATTGCGCGTAGCAGCAGCCATCCGATTCGTTCTGGCCCACAATGTGCGCTTGGTCGCGGATCTTTTCGTAGTCGACCAGCACGCCCTCTTTGATCAAATCCCAGCGCTTCGTTTTCACGCCTTCGTCGTCGTAGCCCACGGCGCCCAGTGAGCCGGGCTGAAGCTTGTCGGCCACAATGTTCACTTGTTTCGAGCCATACGGGGCTTTTTTTGCCTTCCATTCGAGCGTGGCGAAGGACGTACCGGCGTAGTTGGCCTCGTAGCCCAGCACGCGGTCGAGCTCCAAAGGGTGACCAACACTTTCGTGTATCGTCAGGCCCAAGTGATGCGGGTCGAGCACCAGATCGTACTTGCCAGGCACCACCGATTTGGCCGTGATTTTCTGCTTGGCTTGCTTGGCAGCGGCCGTAATGTCTTCGATGATGTCGTAGCTCTGCTTGTAGCCTACGATGTCGGAGCCCGCCGGACCGCGCACTTTGTCGGCGGCTTTGGGCGTGAGGTACTCGTAGCCCAAGCCCATCGGAGCGCTCAAGGCCTGCCGCGAGCGGAATTTGCCCGACGCCCGGTCCACCACCGTTACGCCGAACGTCGGGAATATGCGGTGAATGTCCTGGTCGATGTACGAGCCGTCGGTCGAGGCAAAGTACTTCTGCTCGTTTACTTGAAACAACACCGAATTGACGAAGCTGGCGCCGTTTTCGAGGGCCTTGGCATTCGCATTTAGCAGTAAATCAACCTTTTGCGCAATCGGCACCTCAAACGCGTTCTGCTGAATTGGCGCCTTCCACGACACCTCACCGTATCCTTTTTGCGGAGCCAGTTTTACTTGTTCCTTCTGCACTTTCGAGTTGGCCTTGGCAATCTGCACGGCCAGCTGGGCGGCCTTGGCAACGCCGGCTTCCGTGACGGTGTTCGTCGCGGCAAAACCCCAAGTGCCGTTGGCAATTACGCGCACCCCGACCCCGTAGCTTTCCGTGCTGGAGATGTTCTGGACCTGCTTTTCGCGGGTAAAGATTCCTTGGTTGAGGTAGCGGCCGATGCGCACGTCGGCGTAGGTGGCGCCCGCCGATTTGGCCGCGTTCAAGGCCGCGTCGGCCAGACGCTTCTTCACCGCGGTGTCGACGCCCTCCAGCAACTGGGAAGGATCAACGGGGTTGCCGGCACCGAAACCGGGCATGCTAGGCAAGAAAAGGGCTCCGGCGGCAAGGCCGGTAAGTCCCACGAAATCACGTCTTTTCAAAATGCAGAAGGTTGGAAGGAGTGAAGGCCAGCTACTAGAATAGCGGATGAAATGGCAAAAGAAAATCTACCAATACTCAAGAGGTAGTCATATCCGCGTCTGTCATGCAGAGCCATAGCGAAGCATCCTTACCGCTTCGTTGTAGCGTTATTCAGCCGAAGCGGTAGAGATGCTTCGCTATGGCTCTGCATGACGTTCTATTGTTTTTTATTGTATAAGTATTTGATTATCAAATACTTATACAGCATCCGAAAGACTGGTGAAGGTGAAGTCGCGGATTTTGAGCGGGGGCACCAAGTTGCCACCCAAGCGCACGGGCTTGCCAATGGCTTCTAGGTTGTTGAGCATGATCACGGGCGACTCGTTGAAGCGGAAGTTCTTGACCGGATATTTGATCTTGCCGTTTTCGATGTAGAACGTACCGTCGCGGGTCAGGCCGGTGAAGAGTAGAGTTTGAGGGTCGACGGCGCGGATGTACCACAGGCGCGTGACCAAAATGCCTTTGGCCGTGCCCTTAATCAAATCCTGCGTGCTTTGCGTGCCGCCTTCCATAATGAACCCACCCGGCCGCGGAATGTCGGCGATGTTGTTTTTCTGGGCCCAGAAGCGCGACGAGTACAGGTTTTTTACCACGCCCTTCTCAATCCAGGTCATCTTCTTTTGCGGGCGACCGTCGCCGGAGAAAGTCAGGTCGGCCAGCTCGGGGTTGGTGGGGTCGGAGTAGATGGTGACGCGCTCGTCGAACATCTTTTCGCCCTTGCGATTGCCGCCGCCTTTCTTGCTCAAAAACGAGCGGCCTTCGTCGGCGTTGCGGGCGTCGAGGGCGTTCATCAAAGCACCCAGCAGCGAAGCATCCGAATTGGAAACCAGCGCGGCCGGCTCCAGAATAACGGTGTATTTGCCTGGTTCAATGGCCTTTGCGCCTACCGAGCCCGTGGCCTTGTCGGCCGCAATCTGGGTCATGCGGGCCGCATCGAACTTGCTGATGTCGGTGAAGTCGGCCGCGGCGTAGCCTGAGCCCGTGCCATCCGGCGTGCGCACCGTGATGGAGAAATCGAGGTTGGTGATCTGCTGATAAGCTTCCAGGCCTTTGTTGTTGCGCTTGGCTACGAAGCCGGCCGAGTCGTTCAGGAACGCGGCGGAAGTCAGCTTTTTGGCGTCGCAGAGCTTCATGCTGGCTGCAACCTGCTGGGCGCGGTAGTCGGGCGTGATGCCGGCCGTGTTGGCCGCAAACGACTTGGGCGACTCCAAGTACTGCTGTGGGCCGAGCAGGGGCATGTACTCCGGGCTTTCGGGCGCGAGCTTGGCGATCTCTTCAGCGCGCTGTACGCAACGGCGCAAAGTAGCGTCGTCGAACTCGTTGCAAGTGGCAATGCCGGAGCGTTTGCCAAACCGCGACTCAACGGCCAGCGATACGTTGTCAACGGCGCCGCTGGTGGAAATAGCATTGCGGGCCGAGCGGACGTTGCCGCCGGTCGTGCCGTTAAGCGTCACCTCGCACTCGTCGGCGGTGCTGAAACTCAGGACTTTCTTAAGGATGGTCTGGGCTTCGTCTTTGGAGAGAATGGCCATGTATGGAAAGGATTTCTAATGAAAATGCGGTGGTAAAACTCCATACCTCGGCTGAGGCGGAGAGGCGTGCTTTAGCCGATTTTGCGGGCCGTGTTGATCACGTTCACGCCATTGAAGCGCGTGGTGCTCGAGCCGTGGCTCACGGCCGACACTTGGGAAGGCTGGCCTTTGCCGTCGAAGAAGGAGCCAAACAGGCGGTAATCCGACTGGTCGCAGATGGCCGCGCAGGAGTTCCAGAACTCTTGCGTATTGGCCTGATAAGCAACGTCTTCCAACATGCCGTCAATCTTGCCCTTGTTGATGGCATAGAACACCGTACCGCCAAACTGGAAGTTATAGCGCTGCTGGTCAATAGAATATGATCCGCGGCCGGCGATGTAGACGCCCTTGTCCACGTTCTTGATCATGTCGTCGACGCTCATCTTCTCCTTGCCGGGCTGCAAGCTCACGTTGGCCATGCGCTGAAACTGCACGTCCTGCCACGATTGCGCGTAGCTACAGCCATCCGAATGGTCTTGCCCGAGGATGCCCGCTTGGTCGCGGGTTTTCTGGTAGTCAACTAGCACGCCGTTCTTAATCAGGTCCCACTGGCCGGTTTTTACACCTTCGTCGTCATAGCCCACGGCACCGAGCGAGCCGGGCTGGAGCTTGTCAGCGACGATGTTTACCAGTTTCGAGCCGTATTGGAAGTTCTTCGATTTCCACTTGTCCAGCGTAGCGAAGGACGTGCCGGCGTAGTTGGCCTCGTAGCCCAGCACGCGGTCGAGCTCGGTGGCGTGGCCCACGCTTTCGTGGATGGTCAGGCCTAAGTGGTTTGGGTCGAGTACCACGTCGTATTTGCCGGGCACCACCGACTTCGCCGTGAGTTTGCTTTTGGCTTGCTGGGCAGCTAGGGCCGCGTCTTCCAGCATGTCGTAGCTCATCTTATAGCCCACCAAACCCGTGCCGGTCGGCCCCGCGATCTTGTCGGCGGCTTTGGGCGTGAGGTACTCATAACCCAAGCCCATGGGCGCACTCAGCGCTTCCCGCGAACGGAATTTGCCCGACGCCCGATCAATGGCTGTCACGCTGAACGTGGGCCAGATGCGGTGAATGTCCTGGTCGATGTACGAGCCATCGGTCGAGGCAAAGTACTTCTGCTCATTGATTTGGAAAAGCGACGAATTGACAAAGCTGGCGCCGTTTTCCAGCGCTTTGGCGTTGGCAGCCAGCAGCAACTCCACTTTCTGCGCAATCGGCACTTCGAAAGCGTTCTGCTGGATCGGCGTTTTCCAGGTTACGTCGCCGTAGCCTTTCTGGGGGGCCAGCTGCACTTTTTCTTTCTGCACTTTCGAATTGGCCTTGGCAATCTGCACGGCCAGTTGGGCGGCCTTGGCCATGCCCGCTTCCGTAACGGTGTTGGTAGCTGCGAAGCCCCAGGTGCCGTTGGCCAGCACCCGCACGCCCGCTCCGTAGCTCTCGCCACTGCCAATATTTTGCACCTGCTTTTCGCGGGTAAAAATGCTTTGGTTGAGGTAGCGGCCGATGCGCACGTCGGCGTAAGTAGCACCTGCCGATTTGGCGGCATTCATGGCGGCGTCGGCTAAGCGCTTTTTGATGGCGGGATCAACCTGCTCCAGCAGCCGCTCCGGATCGACCGGATTGCCACCAAAACCGGGAAAACTGGGCAGGAACAGGGCACCGGCCGCAAAGCCAGTGAGTCCTACAAATTCACGTCTTTTCAAAAGGGTAGAGGTTTGGAGGAATAAACTAGGTTGAAGTTTAGGCAGAAATAGCCGAAAGGACAACCAAGGGACGCAGCTGTTTTCACAAGGCTGCACAATTTTATCCGCCTAACTTCCAGTTTTCACAGGCATCTTCAACTTAGTGTACCAACTCCAGAAGGTCGCGGGCGATGCCTTCCCACGGCTGGTTCAGGTCGAGCGTCACCACCCGCACGGGGTGGCCACCCAGTGTGTAGCGCAAATCCACGGCGCGCGTAGTGGCCGGATACAGCAGCACGCCTTCCAGTTGCTGGCCCGGTCGGTGCGGCTGGTTTTGCAGGTACGCGTAGAGCTGGTAGAGGTGCGGCGAAATAAGCCGCTGCCGGTCGTAGCGCGGGCGCAGGGCCGCCGCGTAGTATTTGGTGTCGAGAATAATCTTACGATCAGACGATTCTAAAGTGGTGTCCGTGAGCATATTAGGCAGAAAGTCCAGGTCTTCGCTGCGCTCGGCGGTGGCCTGCCACGTGATGGTTTCGGAGAGCACTCGGTAGCGGCGCTGCTCGAGGCGGTAGAAGTTGCGCACAAACGCTTCGAACACGTTGGCCATCAGACGCTCGTCGTTGCGGAAGTCCTGAAAGCGCGTGCGCCCTGCGGCATCAGGCTCCGGCAGCGCCCCGCGCTGGATCAGCTCGCATACATTCAGCAGAAACGACTCGGCAGCCGGCAACCGCAAACGCCGCACCGCTCGCAACTGATTGCGCGAAAACGGCGCCGACACCACGCTGCTGGGAAAACGGCCGCGCACCCGCCGCACTTCTTGGCGTTGCGCGCTCGACAAATGCCGCGTACGCCCCAGCACATCCAGCGCTCCGGCCAGCAGTTGGTTGAACGCCGTATTCGGCCCTAGCTCATCGTAGGCGCACACTGCCCGGCCTTGGCGCAACAAATCGCGGGCCAGCGTCGGCGCCAACAATACCCGGCCGCGCAGCTCGGTCAGCTCGGCTTCCTGCTCCTGATATCCCTGCGAAAGGCCTTTGACCAACAGCCGCCGCGTGCCACTAAGTAGCAGATGCGTAAGCAGTTCCAACGGCCGATGAAACGGCGCAGAATCCACGCTTTGCCATTCCGAGCGGTCGGGCACGCGGTTCCACGCATAGCAAAGCAGGTAGTATAAGTTTTGAATTGGGATCATCGAGTCAGAGTACTAATCCAGTTCGCCTCTTTTATTAAGGAGGGTGCCCGCAAGGTGGGGTGGTGAAGTCGTTGGTAGTTATCTTGTTAAACAACTTCCGCAGGCGGGCCAACTACCCTGGCGGCAGCGAAGCTGCCGCGTCCCCTCTTCAGCGGAGGAGGGAAGTTCGGTTTTATGAAAGCAGGCGCTTGATGTGGGCGGTGGCGTGTGCGGGTTGATCGAACCAGTAGTCGCGGAGGAGCGGGGCAATTTCCTGTTCTAAGATCAGCGTGAGCCACTGGTCGGCGGCGGCTGGATCTGTAGGCGGTTGGCAGAAGTAACTGTGGCCGACCTGAAAATCGGGGCCGAGCTCGGGGTCGTTAGCAATGACTTCATTTAGCTCGGCAAGGCGGGCGATCATGCGGTCTACAGTCTTGGTTGGTATGTTATTGTCAATCAAATGCTTATGTAAATGCTCGCCAAACTCTGGCAGCATCGGCACGAAGGCAAAGCGCCGCCGCAAGGCATAATCGAGGGGCGCCAAAGATCGGTCGGCGGTATTCATGGTGCCGATAACGAACAGATTATCAGGAACATAAAAACGCGGGGCCTCGACTGGCGCATAAGGCAGGCGCACGGCGTGGGCCGGGCCGCGCTTGTCGGCCTCCAGCAACAGCAGCAGCTCGCCGAAAATGCGGTTCAGGTGGCCGCGGTTGATCTCGTCGATAAGCAGGAAATACGGCCGTGTGGGGTCGGCGGTGGCCCGGCGGCAGAGATCGGGCAGCACCCCGTCGGTGAGGCGAAACGAGCCGTGCGCATCGG
Source organism: Hymenobacter jejuensis (assembly GCF_006337165.1). Classification (NCBI taxonomy): domain Bacteria; kingdom Pseudomonadati; phylum Bacteroidota; class Cytophagia; order Cytophagales; family Hymenobacteraceae; genus Hymenobacter; species Hymenobacter jejuensis. The sequence goes on along the minus strand of NZ_CP040896.1, from coordinate 1,734,484 downwards.
GCCGGAAGCCCTGCACAAAATCTTCGTAGCTGTAGCTGGGGTGAAACTGCACCATTTCTACGCGCTGCGTGTCCTGGCTGCCCAACTCTAGCCACGCCAGCCGCCGCGCCAAAAACGTCTTGCCCGTGCCGGGCGGTCCCTGCAAAATCAGGTTGCGCCGTCGCTCCAGGGCCGCCAGCGTATCCACGAGTTTTTCTTCCGATATAAATAGCTCCTGCAACGCATCGGCCTTGGTATAGGGCTGTGCGGGCAGCTCAGACGTGTAGGCTGCGGTGGGTTCGTGCGCTACGGTGGGCGCTTTTGGGGCCGGCGCAGGTACGTCATCACCCGCCAAGCCCGTGTACAGATTCTGCATGGCGTCCTGCGTAGCCACGTCGCCGTCGAGGGGCGAGTTGGCCAGGGTCGGGCGCTTGGTAGCTACCGTAAAATCAAGATCCTCAAGTACTTGGTTGGTGGGGCTGCCAGCGGGCAACGGCCATTTGGCTTCTACGTCATTAATGGCGAAGCGCCATGCTTGCTGCGCCACGGCGCGCGGCGGATAGCGGCGGCCGCGATACACCAGGTCATAAACCGTGCTGGGCGGAACCGTCAGGGCAGTGCGGTCGAGGTGCCGGATGGCACGCAGCACATGGTCGCGGGTGAGCAGGGTGGGGTCGAAGAGAGCAGGCATGCGTTTAAAAGTAACTGCAAAACGTATGCGGCGCGCAGAAGGCTCCCTTTCAGCGCTTAAGAAGCCAAAAAAGTATCATCCTCGCCGTTGGCCGACCGGCCCAAATCGCCGTACTTCCGTACCTGCTTGTGCTTGTACTTATTCTGTTGCTTAACCTTTTCTGCCGTGCGCACTTTCAACTGGGGAATCATTGGGCTGGGCCGGATCGCCCACAAGTTTGCCGAAAGCCTACAACTCGTGCCCAATGCCCGCTTGTACGGGGTAGCCTCACGGAGCCTGGATAAAGCGCAACAATTTGCTGCTCAATACAATGTAGCGCACGCCGTTGGGAGCTACGAAGAGTTGCTGAAGCTGCCCGACCTGGATGTCGTGTACATTGCTACGCCCCACTCCGAGCACCATGCGCATACGCTGCTCTGCCTGCGCGCTGGCGTGCCGGTGCTGTGCGAAAAAGCCTTCGCCCTGAACACTCGGCAGGTGCAAGAGATGATTGCCACGGCGCGGGAAAAGCAGGTGTTTTTGATGGAAGCGTTGTGGACGCGCTTTTTCCCTTCCACCCATAAAGCGCTGGAAATCATCCAGTCAGGGGCGATAGGGAAAGTAGTGCACATAGCCGCCGATTTTGGCTTTACGGCTCCCTACGATCCGGCGGCGCGCTTGTTTGCGCCGGCGCTGGCCGGCGGTTCGCTCCTGGACATTGGCATTTATCCGCTCCTGATCAGCAAGTTTTTCCTCGGCAACCCAACGGATATCAAAGCTGCAGGGGCGCTCACCGAAACCGGCGTCGACATGAATTGCGCTATGTCGCTGGCGTACGAAAACGGAGCCACCGCCAGCCTGTTTTCCACCCTGGCCGCCACTACCGATACTACTTGCACCGTGTACGGCTCCGAAGGAAAGCTGCTGATGCACAGCCGCTTCCATCATGCCAAGCGGCTCACGTTGGAGCGCCCGGACGAAGCACCTCAGGATTTCTTTTTCGACTTTCCCGGCCACGGCTATCAGTACGAGATCGAGCATGTGCAGCACTGCCTCGAGCAAAACTTGGTGGAAAGCCCGCTTGTGCCTTGGCAGTTTAGTTTGGAGCTAATGCAGCAGCTCGACGAAGTGCGTCGGCAGCTGGGAGTAATTTATCCTGGTGAATAAATAATTGATAATCAGTTACTTATAACAAGGGCTTTTGCAGGCTTTACCCACGCGTTGAATAATTTTTTGCGCTTTTTCTCGATTCCATATGCTTAATTACGAAATGTTCGTAGTATTACGAAAACATCGTAAAGTCATATGGAACGACTGACGCAACCCGAAGAAGAAGCCATGCAGGTGCTCTGGCAGCTGGACGGCGGGTTTACCAAAGACGTGCTAGACCAGCTCCCCGAGCCTAAACCACCCTATACTACGCTGGCTTCCACGATTCGCAACCTGGAGCGGAAGGGCTACCTGAGCAGTGAAAAGCTGGGCAATTCGTATCGGTTTGCGCCGCTTGTGAAGGCCGAAGAATACCGCAAGCGCTTCATGAGCGACTTCGTAGGCGACTACTTCAAGAATTCCTACAAAGAGCTTGTGTCGTTTTTTGCAAAGGAGAAGAAGATCAGCGCCAGCGAGTTGCAGGAAATCATCGACATGATTGAAAACCGCAAACCGGAATAGCCATGCCCGCGCTGTTGCTGTATCTGGTGAAGGCAAACGGGGCTTTGGTTCTGTTTGGTCTGGCTTATTACGTGGTGCTGCGCCGGCTCACTTTTTACACCCTCAACCGGGCTTTTCTGCTGTTTGCGCTGCTTTTTTCGGCAGCGTATCCGCTGCTGGATATCGGGCAGTTGTTTGCGCGGCAGCAGGAGCTGGGCGCTACGCTACAGCTCATCGCGCCGGATTGGCAGGCGCTGGCTGTACCGACGCCAACTGGCTTCGATTATTGGCAACTGCTCGTGAGCGTCTACTGGGTGGGCATGGGCCTAATGGCCGCGCGGCTGCTCGGACAGCTGGCCTCGTTATATAGGCTACACCGGACTTCGCCGCCTGCGCAGGTGCTGGGTATGCGCGTACGCCGCCTTAGCGGCGACTTGAATCCGTTTTCGTTCGGGCAAACCATTTACCTGAATCCTGAGCAGCACCGGCCGGAAGAGCTGCCGATGATTTTGCAGCACGAGCAAGTGCATGTCAGTCAAGGCCATACGCTGGATGTGCTGCTGGCGCAAGCCCAAGTGGTGGCCTTCTGGTTTAACCCTGCGGCGTGGCTGCTGAAGCAAGCCATTCAGGAAAACCTCGAATTCGTTACCGACCGCAAAGTGCTGCAAACCGGCCTCGACAGCCGGGCTTATCAGTATAGTTTGGTGCGGCTTAATGGGCTAGCGCAAAGCTCCTCCTTGGTCAATAATTTCAATTTTCTCACTCTCAAAAACCGTATTGCTATGATTAACAAGAAGCGTTCTTCTGCGGTGCATCTGCTGAGCTATGCGCTACTGCTGCCCTTGGTTGCTGGTTTGGCTATCGCCTGTTCGCAGCCCCAAGTTGAGCCCCGGAAGCCGGATGCCTCGACTACCGTGGTCATCGCCTCCAACCAGAAGGACGCCCGTACGCAGAATCATTTGCCGGACAATCTCTTGTATTTCGTTGACGGCCAAGAGGTTTCGAAAGAAAAACTAACGCAGATGGATCCAGCCCATATCGCAAGCATGAATGTGCTCAAGGGTGAGGCATTTCAGAAGGCGTTCGGCAGCACGGCGGCCGGCGTGGTGAGCGTCATCACCAAGGGCAATGAAAACTCCGAATCGGTGCTGAACTTCAACCAGAAATACGGCATCAGTCTCCAGCCGGCCGCTTCGAAAGCGGGCGCAACGCAGGTCACCATTAAGGGTACCGCGGGCGACCACAGCACGGATGCCAGCCTGGCCAACAGCCTCATCGTGATTGATGGCCAAGAAGCCACAAACGAGGCGCTACGCGCAATCTCCCCCGAGCGCATCGAGTCGGTGAAAGTGTATAAGGGCGAAGCTGCCGAAAAGGAATTTGGCGCCAAAGGCAAAAACGGCGTGATCGTAGTTGCTACGAAAAAGTAAAAATTCTTTAAATAACTATCTGATAGTAAGGTTGTTATAATGTAAATGGTTTGTAAACCTACAAACGCAAGCCCGGCTAAGTCATTTGCCGGGCCTGCGTTTTATTGGGTGTCACGTTTGCAACGCAACTATGTTATCAGCCGTCGCAACTTGTCCGGCTAAAAAACGAGATGCCTGGGTTTGCTTTGAATGTAAAAATTTAACATTCAAACTGTTATGGTATTTTAGAGCGTGCCCATGCCGCATTAGGAAGCTACCACGGTGCGCTGAATGCCCAGTTTTTTCATGCGCGCTTCGAGGGTTTTGGGGTTGATGTCGAGCAGCACGGCGGCGCCGTTGGGGCCACTTACCCGGCCAGCCGTGCGCTGCAACGCCGCCAGAATGTGGTCGCGCTCCTGGTCGCGCAGCGTTTTGATGGGCGCGTAATCGGGCAGTGGAATGGGCGGCGAAGCCTGCGCGGCGGCCGCCGAAAAGCCCGCAAACTCCAGAAACGGCCCCGTCGACACGATCACGGCTTGCTCCAGCACGTGCTCCAGCTCCCGGATGTTGCCCGGCCAGCTGTACTGCTGCATCGCCCGTAGGTCGCGCTCGCGCAGGCCGCGCACGGGCTTGCCCATCTTCTTGGTGAAGCCCTCCAGGAAAAAACGAATGAGCGGCTCAATGTCTTCGGGACGCTCGCGCAGGGCCGGCAGCCGCACCGGAAACACGTTGAGCCGGTAGTATAAATCGGCGCGAAAGCGGCCGGCGGCTACCTCATCTTCCAGCACGCGGTTGGTGGCCGCGATCACGCGGGCGTTGCTGTGAATTACGCGGCGGCCCCCAATGCGTTCAAACTCCTTTTCCTGCAACACGCGCAGCAACTTGGCTTGCAAATCGAGCGGCAACTCGCCCACTTCGTCGAGGAAAATAGTGCCCCCGTCGGCCAACTCAAACTTGCCGATGCGCCGATCCACGGCTCCGGTGAAAGCACCCTTCTCGTGGCCAAAGAGTTCGCTTTCAATGAGCTGGGCGGGTAAGGCGGCGCAATTGAGCTTGATCAGGGCGCGGTCGCGGCGGGGCGAGAGGTTGTGCAAGGCTCTGGCTACCAACTCTTTACCGGTACCCGTTTCGCCGCTAATGAGCACCGTCGTGTCGGTGGGGGCGACCTGCGTGATGCGCGTGAGCACGGGCTGGATGGTCGGGCTTTGGCCGATGAACTCGCCGAAGTTGGCGGTGGTGTTGATCTCGTCGATGAGGTAAGTGCGCTCCTGCTCGAGCTGCGCGCTCAGGCTCTCGATCTGCTCGAAAGCAAACAGGTTCTGCATCGTGAGCGTGATCTGCGGGACTAAGCCCTTAATCAGCTCTAAATCAGTCTCATCGAAGTTGCCTTCCTCCTTGCTGCTCAATGACAGTACTGCCGTTTGGTCTTCCTGCACCCACAGCGGCGCGATGAGCAACGAGCGGGTGTTGCGGTGCTCGGCGATGTAGCGCATCAGGCGATACTTATCCGACAAGCGCCGGAAGCTTTCGTCGCCGTAAATAGCCGGGTGTTGAAACAACTCCATGGCTTCGCCCTCCATCTGCCCGTATTCCGGTACCTCGTTCCAGCGATCGGGGTCGAGGGGCGCAAACGTGCCATCGTCTTGTTTGCCAAACTCAGCGAAGGCCTTGTGCGTGCCGTCGCGGTAGCGGATGCGCACCCCGAAGTAGTCGTAGGGTACCACCCGATTGATTTCCGTGGCTACCGTATGGAAAAGCTGGCCGCGCTCCTTGATGCTAAGCAAGGCGTTATTGACGGCCAATTGAATGCTTTTTTCGCGTTCGCGCTGCGCTACTTCCTCAAAGGCCAGCGTGTTGCTCACGGCCACGGCTACCAAGCTGCCGATCTTGCCCAGCAACGACAGGTCGGCGGGCTCGAAGTGTGGATGACGCCGTGAAGCCAAGCACATCACTCCCAAGGAGGTGCCCGCAATGCGCAGCGGCACCACCGTCATAAAGCGTACGCCCTGCTGAATCAGGTAGTTGAAAGGGCTTTCGCCATTGTACTCTTTTGCAACTTCTTGAAGGTCAAGGGTTTGTATTTTGTTGTCCAGCAAGATGCGTTCGGTGGGCGTGCCGGCAATGGGGTGGCGCAGATTGCGGTTGTTGTGGCGAGAGGGAATCGTGAGATCAGTGAAGTAGTCGCGCAGGAAAAGGCGCTTGTACTGGCCTTCCGTATCGATGGTCACGATGGAAATCACGTCGAACGGGAAGATCAACCGCAGCTTTTCCGTCACGATCCGGAAGAGCCCTTCCTTGTTGCGGGTCGTGGCAATGGCCTCGTTCAAGTATAACAGCAGCGATTCTTCTTGATTAGGCATGCGCAAAAACGATAAGTCGGCGGGGGTATCTAACTCAAAAGGCAACACAAAAACGTAGGTAAAGGGAGCAAATCGCGCCCCTAACACACCTTTAATAAGATAGCGTAAGAGCGTTTACGGCAGTAAAAATTCCTCAAATATCAGGATAAAAGATGAGATATTCCTGATATTTAAGAAAAACAGGCCGTGGCAGAAAATGTTCGAAAACGTATTTCGAAAAATATTTTATGCGTTTAAACGCCGGAAAACCGGTTTTTGAAAGAATTTTAATCCCATTTTAAGCGTGGCACATAGTTGGTTATTAGGGCGGCACACACAAGTCGTACTACTGTATGCTTTCCCGATTGAAACTTGCTGCGCCACTGCTGACCCTTGGGCTCTTGACAGCCGGCGCTGCTTCCGCCCAAACTCCCGTTGCCACTACTGATTCACTTACGCTGGACGCCACCATCAAGGCCGTAATGGATGCTAACCCTGCCATTACCAGCTTAGAAGAACAGGTAAACGCGGCCCAGGCGCGGGTAGCCCAGAGCCGTACGGGCTATTTGCCGTACGTGACGGGTACCGCCACCTATGCTCGCGTCGACCCGCAGGTAAAGCTGCCGTTCGGCGATCAGGTGTTGCAGCTGGCTCCTAATAATAACTACGATGCCCACATCACGGCGCAGTACATGCTGCTGGATTTTGGCAAAAACGACGCGACCTACAACCTGGCGAAAGCGCAGGGTGTAACCGCCGCCGACAACATCGTGACCGCCCGCCGCGATCTGGCTTACAACGCGGTGCAACTGTACTACAACATCCTGTTTATGCGCGAAAGCATCAAAGTGCAGGATGAGCAGATCGCCTCGTTGCAGCAGCACCAGCGCGAAATGGAAAAGCGAGTGCAGGGCGGCGTAAGCACCAAGTTTGACGTGACAACCACGCAAGTGCGCATCACGCAAGCCCAGAACGCTAAAATTGATCTGCAAAACCAGCTGCACAACCAGCAGACGCAGCTCGCTCGCCTGTTGCACCGCCCCGAATACGCCGAGATGCCCGTGCGTGGCTCGTTGGCTTACAGCGCGGCTCCCGTCGATGTGAATTCGGCTATTGCACAGGCCGTGGAGAACCGGCCGGAAGTGAAGCTGGCCCGCGATGCCGAAAATACGGCAGAAGCCCAGCTTCGGCTGATCGAAAAAAGCAACCTGCCCAGCTTAGGCGCTCAGGTGCAGGCCGGCGGTAAAAACGGCTACATCGTGCCAAACCTGGAGCGCTTCCGCTTCAATACGGTAGCCGCCGTGCAGTTGTCGGTGCCGATTTACGACGGCAATCGCAACAAAAACCAGCGCGTGGAAGCCTCGGCCAATGCTCGGTCGGCGCAGTCGCGCACCCAGGATGTGCAGGAGTCGATTCGCTCGGATGTGCGCCAGGCTGCTAATAATATCGAAGCCAGCTCGGCGCGCTACGCCAACGCCGAAACGCAGATCGCGCAAGCCACCGACGCCCTTACCCGTGCCCGTGCCCGCTACCGCTACGACGTAGGCACCAACCTCGACGTGCTGGATGCCGAAACTTCGCTGGCGCAGGCCCGCTTAGCTCGTGTACAGGCGATTTATAACTACACCATGGGCCAGTACCAACTCAAGCGCGCCGTAGGCGAGCAGATTTGGTAGTAAGGAAATCTTGAGGTTTGAATTTTAAATGATAAATGTTTTGTAAAATGTTGATAATCAGCATATTATAAAAATTAAAAGCGATATATCCGCCTCGTTTAAAATTCAACGTCCAGCATTCAACATTCCCACAATATGACCCTATCCGCCATTCTTTGCCCGCTTGATTTCTCGTCTGCCTCGGTGCCGGTGGTGGCTTATGCTGCCGCGCTGGCGGCGGCCACCGGGGCCGAGCTACGCTTGGTACATGTGCTAGAGCCCCAACCCGTGTTGGCCCAGCCCGATGCCAGCCCCGAACTCAATGTTCCCGGCCAACTGGCTGCACACCAAGCGACGGCCGAGCGGGCCGGCGCTCGCGTAAAAACGGTAATACTAGAGGGCGATGCGGCCGTAGAAATTGTGGCCGAAGCACGTCGCCATCCGGCTGATCTGATTGTTATTGGAGCGCATGGCCAAACCGGCCTCACGCGCTTTCTGATGGGCAACACCGCCGAAGTAGTCGTGCGTACGGCCCCGTGTGCTACGCTGCTCGTGAAAGCGGGCCCGGCCGATGAATATCGGCAATCGGCTTAACGGCCTCATTTTTTCGAAATCAATTCCCCTTCCTCTTTCGCATTCAACTAATCCTGAGATATGGCAACCCCCGTTCAACAAGAGCCGGCCGTAGCGCCGAACCCAACTGGTGCCGCGCAGCCCTATGAACCCGAAGTAGAAGAACAAGGCCGTTCGCGCCGTCCGTTTCTGCTGATTATCCTGGCCCTGCTGCTGCTCGTCGGTGGCTACTACGGCTGGACCCGTTATCAATTTGCCCAAGCCCACGAAGAAACCGACGACGCCCAAGTCGAAGGCGACGTGTACCCCGTGCTGCCCCGCGTGAGCGGCCCCGTAGCCGAGGTGAAAGTGGACGACAACACCGTGGTGAAAAAAGGCGACGTGCTCGTAACCATCGACCCCGCCGACTACCAACAGCGCGTAAACGCCGCGCAAGCTGCTTTAGCTGCCGCGCAAGCTAACGTGGTAGCCGCTCGTGCTGCCGTGGGCACAGCCCAAGCCAACGTCGGTTCGGCCCGTTCGGCCATCGGGGTGAGCGATGCTACCCGGGCCCGTTTGCAGAAAGACTTGCAGCGTAGCGCTTATCTGCGGAAAGAAGACATCATTCCGCAAAGCGAGTACGACGCCGTACAAGCCAACCTAAAATCGACTACGGCCCAGCGCTCGACGGCGCAGCAGCAAGTATCGGTAGCGCAACAGCAAGTGGCAGCGGCTCAACAGCAAGTGGCTGTGGCACAAGCGGTTGTGAAACAACGCCAAGCCGACCTCGACAATGCCTTGTTGCAGCTCAGCTACACGACCCTCAAAGCGCCGACCAACGGCTACGTGAGCAAGAAAAATGTGCAGCCCGGCCAGGTGGTTTCGCCCGGTCAGCAGCTGATGGGCATCGTGGCCAGCGACCGCACGTGGGTGGTGGCTAACTTCAAGGAAACCCAGTTGGAAGACATGAAAGTCAATCAGCCGGTGAGCGTGGAAGTGGATGCCTACCCGAACGAAGAATTCCAGGGCCACATCGAATCCATTTCGGCGGCTACGGGTGCTCGTTTCGCCCTGCTGCCCCCCGACAACGCTTCGGGCAACTTCGTGAAAGTGGTACAGCGCGTTCCCGTGAAAATCGTGCTCGACAAAGTTGACCCCGAACACCCCCTGCGTGCCGGCATGAGCGTGAACGCAGTCGTGAAGGTAAAATAAGGTCTTCAAGGTCTTGGTAAACCCAGGTGTGTGGTCATCTTCTGATGATCCTCTGGCCTTGGTTTGCCAAGACTTTAAGATTTTGACAACCAATAATTTATAAAATGGAATCTGGAGCTCGTAAGTGGATTATCGTGGTAACGGTGGTCCTGTGTACGGTGCTGGAATTGATCGATACCAGTATTGTAAACGTGGCCCTGACCCAGATGATGGGTAACCTCTCGGCCACGCAGCAGGAGGTAAGCTGGGTAATTGCCAGCTACGCCATTGCCAACGTGATTGTAGTGCCCATGACGGGCTTTTTATCCGAACAATTTGGCCGCCGCAACTACTTCGGTGGTTCGGTGGTGCTGTTTACGCTGGCTTCTATCGCCTGCGGACACAGCACGAATATTTGGGAATTGGTAGCCTTCCGCTTTATCCAAGGCGTAGGCGGCGGCGCCTTGATGGCCACGTCGCAATCCATTCTCATCGACACCTTCCCGCCCAAGGAATTGCCACTGGGGCAGGCCTTGTTTAGCATGGGCGTAATTGTAGGTCCTTCGCTGGGCCCAACGCTGGGCGGCTACATCGTGGATAACTACGACTGGCCCTGGATCTTCTACGTCAACGTGCCCGTCGGCATTCTGGCCACGATTTTCACGTTCATCTTCATCGAAGACCCAGCGCATATCAAGGCCCGTATTCCGCGGCCGGTCAGTCAAATCGACTGGCTCGGGATTTTCTTGCTGGTGTTGGGCGTCGGCTCGTTGCAGCTGGTGCTGGAGCAGGGCGAAACCGAGGACTGGTTTGAATCGACCTACATTATTTCGTTTGCGCTTCTATCGGCCATCGGCATCATCGGCTTTATTGTGCGCGAACTCACTGCTAAGCAGCCGATTGTCGATCTGCGCGTGATTGGCCGCAGCCGGAACCTGGCCTTCGGGGTCATTCTGTCGTTTGTGGTTGGTTTCGGTCTGTTTGCGTCGGTGTTTGTATTCCCGATTTTTACGCAGCGCATCCTGGGCTTTACGGCTATGCAAACGGGTATGATCTTGTTACCCAGCTCGTTGGTAACGGGCGCGATGATGCCGTTCATCGGTAAAGCCATTCAGAAAGGCGTGTCGCAGAAGCTGATGATCCCATTCGGATTCGCCATATTCTTCATCTTCACCTTCTGGATGAGCGCCCGCATTTCACCCACCGCCGGCGACATGGACTTCTTCTGGCCCTTGATGCTGCGGGGTTTTGGGTTGGCCTTTATCTTCTTGCCTATCACCACGTTATCGTTGGCGGGCTTGTCGGGTAAAGATGCCGGCCAGGCTGCCGGTCTGACCAGCATGATCCGTCAGTTGGGCGGTTCGTTTGGGGTGGCCATTGTGGGCACGTATCTGGAGCGCTCGACGGCGTACAACCGCGTGGCGCAGCTGCCGAACATTTCGCTTTACAACACCGAAACAACTCAGCGTCTGCAAGCCTTCACGCAGGGCTTCCTCGCCAAAGGCTACGCCCTTTCGCAAGCCCAGCAGCAAGCATACGCCGCGCTGGAAGGCACGCTGATGAAGCAGGTGGCCCTGATCACCTACTCGCAAACCTTCACTATGCTCGGGATCTTCTTCCTGATCTGCATTCCGCTGGTGTTCTTTATGAAAATCAAGAAGAACGCACCGCCCGTGGATATGTCGGCTGCGCACTAATTGCCTGTCAATAGCCTGTCTCTCAAAAAGCCGCCAGCAGAAGCTGGCGGCTTTTTTTGTTAATGCTTGATTATGAGGCAGTTGCAGAAAAATTAACAAATTGATCGTATGGTCATTTGTCTCAAAACAAATTGGAGAGAAACGGCTTTACAACTCAATCTTATTCAGTAGCCCCACCTCAGCACTAGTTACCCCGACGCCATGGAATCAGGAGCTAAAAAATGGATTATTGTGGCCACCGTAGTGCTGTGCACGCTGCTGGAGCTAATTGATACGAGCATCGTAAACGTGGCCCTGACCCAGATGATGGGCAACCTTTCGGCCACGCTCTCGGAAGTGAGCTGGGTGATTGCGGCCTACGCCATTGCCAACGTGATTGTGGTGCCGCTCACGGGCTTTCTGAGTGAGCAGTTTGGCCGCCGCAATTACTTTGGGTTTTCGGTGGTGCTGTTCACGATGGCTTCTATCGCCTGCGGGCAAAGCACGAATATCTGGGAACTGGTGGCGTTTCGCTTTATCCAAGGCGTGGGCGGCGGCGCCTTGATGGCCACCTCGCAGTCCATCCTCATCGATACGTTCCCGCCCAAGCAGCTTCCGTTAGGACAAGCTTTGTTCGGCATGGGCGTCATCATTGGCCCGACCATTGGTCCGACGCTGGGCGGCTACATCGTGGATAACTACGACTGGCCCTGGATCTTCTACGTGAACGTGCCCGTCGGCATTCTGGCCACGATCTGCACGTTTGCCTTCATCGAAGACCCCGAGCGCATGAAGCACATGAAGCCACGGCCCCTGCGCGAGCTCGACTGGCAAGGCATTGTGTTGCTGATTTTGGGCGTAGGCTCGCTGCAATTTGTGCTGGAAAAAGGCGAAACCGAAGACTGGTTTGAGTCGAGCCTGATTAATGTGTTCACCGGCCTTTCAATTATCGGCATTGTCGGCTTCATCTGGCGCGAGCTGACGGCCACCAACCCCATCGTGGATTTGCGCGTGCTCACGCGCAGCCGCAACCTGGCCGTCGGCGCGATTCTGTCGTTTGTGCTGGGCTTTGGGTTGTTTGCGTCGGTGTTTGTGTTCCCGATTTTCACGCAGCGCATTCTGGGCTTTACGGCAGCCCAAACCGGCTTACTGCTATTGCCGGGGGCGCTGGTGTCGGGCTTTATGATGCCCATCATTGGGCGGGCGTTGCAGGCCGGCGTGCCGCAGAAGTTTATGCTGCCCTTCGGCTTCGGCATCTTCTTCGTGTTCACGTTTTGGATGAGCCAGAAAATCTCACCCACGGCGGGCCAGAGCGATTTCTTCTGGCCTCTGATTCTGCGCGGCGTGGGACTGGGGCTGCTGTTTCTGCCCGTCACGACGATGTCGCTGGCTGGCCTGCGCGGCAAAGACGGGGCCCAGGCAGCCGGTCTTACGGGCATGCTGCGCCAGTTGGGTGGTTCGTTTGGGGTGGCTATTGTAGGCACATATCTGGAGCGTAACCTGGCCTACAACCGCGTGGCTTTGTTGCCCAATATTTCGCTCTACGACACTGAAACGCAGCAACGTTTGCAAGCCTTCACCCAAAATTTCCTCAGCAAAGGCTTCTCGCTCATGCAGGCCCAGCAGCAAGCTTATGCCGCGCTCGAAGGGACGGTAATGAAGCAGGCTTCGCTCATTACCTACGCCCAGACCTTCACCGTTCTGGGGTTGTTTTTTCTAGGTTGCATCCCGATGATCCTGCTCATCAAGCGCGTGCGCAACGCCGGCCCCGTCGACTTGAACGCCGCTCACTAACATACTCTTTGAGGCTTAGCCCGCATTTCAATAGCCTAAATCAGCCCGTCATGCTTTGCTTGTGCTCTGCATGACAGGCTGATTTTTAATGCTTTATGAATTCAATACAAGCAGCAGGGAATAAGCTGAAAATAAGAAATTCTCTGGCTGCATTGGCTGAGCTTGCACAGACGCAGGAGGAAAATTATGTTTAGGAGTTATTATAGCACTCCTCTTATGTATCGATTAGCTTACTCAAGCATCGCCACCAGCCCCTTCAGCGAGACCGAATTACACGAAGCACTCACCCAATGGCGCGACAAAAACAGCCGCCTCAACATCACCGGCATGCTGCTCTACAGCAACGGCAACATCTTTCAGGTGCTGGAAGGCCACGAGCAGGATGTGCAAAGCATTTTTGCCACCATTGAAAGCGATATTCGCCACCTGCACGTGCTGAAAGTGGCCGACGGCACCATCAATGAGCGCGATTTTCCGGATTGGTCAATGGGTTTCAAGACCGTCACGGGTTCGCAGTTTGAGCACGTACTCGGCTACGTCGACCCAACCAAACAGGAATTCCTGGCTTCGCACCCCGACCAAGGCGAAGGCTCGCTGGTGGCCTTGCTCAAGTCGTTTGCGACGGAAGCGCAGCCTCTCAGTTGAGTTGCTACAATCCGGCAGTTTGTCACAGCAAAAAGCCCCGCTCGATGACCGAGCGGGGCTTTTTGTTAACTAATTGATTAGCAATTAGTTATTGATATTGCACGTACAGAGGCTTTGGGGTTAGCTCGGCCAGCACTTCCTTGGGCGTCATCAGGTGCGAGTTCTTCGGCTTGATGTCGTATTCGTAGAACAGCTTGAAGCCGGTGTACTGCACGGGCTGCGTCTGGATGTAGTCGTGGTACGAATCTTTCTTCAAAGTCGGGTCGCCCCACCCGTCCATGTGCATTACAATTTGCACGCGCGGGTCGGTTTTGATGTTTTTGTAGTTCGTAATCATGCCCTGCGTAAAGCGGTGCACGGTCAGAACTTTGGGCGGCAAGTGGTTTTCGCTCACGATGCGCGCCAAGAATTTGACGGCGTAGTTCACGTCCTTGGCATCGAAGGTTCCGATCTTCTTGCCGGGGCGCACGCCTTTGGTTTGCATGGCAAACTCGGGGTCGATGCCCATGTGCACGATGGGGTCTTTCAGGTACGGCTCCAGCTTGGGAAGCTCGTGCTCTAGGTCGCTGAGACCCACCTGCACATCCAGAAAAATGATGCACTTGTGCTCTTTGGCCCAGCCGATTACTTCTTCAATCGTGGCTTTGGAATTCATCAGGCGGTATTTGCCGTCTTTGCCAGGCGCGCCTTGGGCCGTGATGGTCACGTTGTGCAGGGCAGGCTGAATGGGCAGCGAAGGATCGGCTGCTTGCCACTCGGCCAGTACTTTCTCAAACTTGCGGAACATCTGCTCCTTGGGCTCGCGGCCCAGAATGCCCATGCCTTTCGAGCGAATGTTGCCGTAGAACGCCACGATGCGGTGACCGGGCAGGATGGCGCCGGGCAGTTGGCCACTGGCTTTTACAATCGAATCGGCCTTGAGCGAGTCGAGGCGCAGGACTTGCAGCTTGAGCTTCGCCGAATCGATCGGGGCAGCCGCCGCCGGAGCGCCCGAAGCCGATAGTTTCGAATCAGGAGTTTCGCCATCCGTGCGGGTAGTGCAGCCGGGCAGGGTGGTCAACGAAAACAGCAGGCCCAGCGCAGAAAGCAACGGGGCGGCAAAACGGGAAGAGATTCGAGAATAAGACACTGATTGAAAAGAAGTTGGAAGCCAAATTGGGAAGCAAGTTACGCCTTTTTGCAGGAATCTGTAGTGCAGATAGACTTCGCGGAATTGAAAAAACAGGAACAGACTATATTGGTAAATGTCTTATTGTCAAGTAGTTGTGTAAATAGTAAAATTTATAAAAAACAGAAAAAGAGGTTGCCAACGCCTGTTGGCAACCTCTTTTTCAAAAGTGAACTTCGCATTCTAGCCAAGCTAGTATCAGGTTACTTGCTGGCGTAGCTAATGGGCACTGTGAAGCTCACGTCTACCTTTTTGCCCCTCTGAATGCCTGGTTTCCAAGTGCCCGGCAAGTTCTCGATCACGCGTAGCGCCTCGTTGTTAAGCGCCTCGGCGGCGGCTTCCTGACCGGCCGGGGCCACAACGCCTTTTTGGATCTCTACATCGTGCACTTGGCCGTCGGTGCCAACCACAAACCGAATGAACACTTTGCCCTCCAACTTGGCTTCTTGCGCTATGGCGGGGTACTGCACGGCGCTGCCGATATCCTGCAAAAGCTGTGCGTAGCCGCCCTGGTATTCAGGCATCTTCTCAACGGACGTGTAGATTTTGCGCCCGACCGCATAGGACGGCGGGGGCGGGGGAGGCGGTGGGGCAAGTGGCGGCGGAGGGGGCGGAGGCGGCAGGTTTGCTTGGCTCGCCGAAGCGGCTGCGGTAAGTGTCGGGATCGCTTCTTTCTGGCAGGCCACGGCAAAGAGCAACAACCCACTGACCGGCAAGACCAGCCACTGCTTCCAGCGGCGGGCAGGAGGATTTTTGTAGAGCATAGCGATACGGTTAAGCGTGTGGGATTGGGTGAAGGAATGAGCAGCCGTGAGCGAAAGTCCCAGGCGCTGGCTGGCCTGCTGGGCCAAGAGCGTCGCGTATTGGGCGGGGGAAGCAGTGGGCGTTTCGTGTAACACGGCCTCATCGGCGAGGTATTCGTGCGTGAGAGCCAGCGCCCGCGGAAAGAGGTGCACAAACGGGTTGAACCACAGCACCGCCCGTAGCACATCCAGCACCAGCCGGTCGTAGGTATGACCTTGCTGCACGTGGGCCAGTTCGTGGCGCAGCACCTGTTCGGCTTCGGCAGTGGTAAGGGGCGCGGTCTCGTCCCAATAAACAGTGCGCCCAAACGAACTGATGGGCAACTTGCCTCCCGTGCGCACCATCGTGTAGCCCGCCTGGCGTTCCCCTGGAAGCCCGCGCGCCAGGCGGTGCAGATGCCACAACCGCACTCCCAAACGGATCATCATCAAAGCAGCAATGGTTGTGTACATAATTAATAACCAATTACTTACATAGAAGCTCGTTTCGGGTGTTGCAGCGGTTCCTACCCGCACGACGGGCAGTAATACCGTCATCGGGGGCAGTGCCACACCGCGTAAGGCCGTGCCCCACACGGCTGGCAACGGCAGCCACGGCAAGGCCGCAGCCAGCGCGGGTGCAAGCAGCAAGTACCAGCGGTTATAGCCAAAGCTACGCTCCGAGCGCAGCGCGAAGCGGTAGAGTAGCCAGCCAGCGCCCAGGCACAAGGTGCTCAGCAGCATCCAGTTAAGTAGCAGGAGCGTTGTCATCGGCGTCTTCGTTTAGCTGTTGTTGGGCATGCTTCAGAAGTTCTTCGAGTTGTTGGGCATCCAGGTCCTCCTCTTTGGCAAAAAAGGAAACCAAGCGGCTAAAGGAGTTGCCGAAGTAGCCGCCCAGCAGCTTGCGCAGCGAGAAGCGACGGTACGCGTCCTGCGCTACCAGCGGGAAATAGCGGTGCGTGCGCCCAAACGCTTCGTGGTCGACGAACTTCTTCTGCTCCAGAATGCGAATGATGGTTGAGACGGTGTTGTAGGCGGGCTTGGGTTCGGGCATGTCGGCCAGCACGTCCTTCACAAACGAAGGGCCGCGCTGCCAGAGCACCTGCATAACCTGCTCTTCGGCTTTGGTGAGTTCAGGGAAAGATTCCATGTGTCTGAGTATGATACACTAAACTTATAACTAATAATTTAGTTATGCAACTAAATAGATAGGTGAAGCGAAAATAAACTTTCGGCTTCTGGGAGGTGAAAGAAGCTGACACGCGCGTTTTTCGCGGCTCAAAACGAAATTTTTTGGCCTAGCAAGTGTTATGCAAGCCCATCATTCCTGTCGAACATATCGTGATCCTGCATAAAATCAGCTCCCGGCTGGCGCGCCTGACGTTGCTGCTCAGCACCGTATTGCTCACGGCGCCGAGCATGAGCTGCACCAAAGATGCTTCGGAAGTATCGTCGCCCGCAACCCCTACGCCGAGCGCTCCTACCCCGGCGCCTCCGGCGCCCACACCCAGTAGTCTTTTAGTAAATAGCTCACTGATAGGCGAATACAGCGCGACTGACTTGGCCAGTCGTGTTGCCGAAGCTCCGGTTGCCGGCGCACTGGCCAAATATCCCATCCGGGTATATCGCCTAACCTACACCACGCCTAACACCGACGGCAAGCCCGTCACGGCTTCGGGGGCGTTGCTGGTACCCACCGTGCCGCAGCCCTTGCCCCTCCTGAGCTACCAGCACGGCACGATTCGGCCTTCCGACGAAGACCGGGCGCCGTCGCACTACAGTACCAATAGCGAGGTGTACTCGGCGGTTTCGGTGCTGGCTTCCACGGGCTACATCGTGTCGGCACCCGATTACATTGGCTACGGCGCTTCCAAGGCGTTGCCGCACCCCTACGAGCACGCGGCATCGTTGGCCTCGGCGTCGCTGGACATGATGCGCGCCGCCCGCGAATTCTGCCGGCGCGAAAACATTCTGCTCAACGACAAAAACTTCCTGCTCGGTTACTCCGAAGGCGGTTTTGCCACGATGGCGCTGCACAAGCTCATCGAGGAAAAATACGCCAACGAGCTCACCGTTACGGCTAGTGCGCCGGGCGCCGGGGCCTACCACAAGTCGGCCTTTGCCAACTATATTCTGAGCTCCGACAAGCCCCTGAATTTCCTCAGTACCTACGTGTGGGTACTCGATACCTACAATCGCGTGTACGGCATCAACCGGCCATTTGCGTATTATTTCAATCCGCCTTGGGCCGCGCAACTGGAAAAAAACTCGTTCGGCTCGGTGCCAGACCAGCCCAAGCAGCTTTTTACGGCCTCTTTCCGGACCAGCATTCTGACTAACACGGATCCGCAAATGGCCGCTGCCTTCCACGACAACGACATTTACGACTGGCAGCCAAAAGCCCCGCTTGCGCTCTTTCATGGCACCGCCGACGACTACGTGCCGTATTTCAACTCCGAAGACGCCTACAAAGCCATGCAGGCGCGCGGCGCCAAACAGGTAGAGTTGCACCCGGTGCCCGGCGGGAATCACTTTACCTCGGTAGTCAGCTATACGCTACAAGCCCTCGGGTTCATCTCGCAGTACTACTAAAGGCAATCACCTAATTAAAAAGGCCAGCTTCGTACGAAGCTGGCCTTTTTAATTAGGTGATTATCATGTTATTATGCCAAATATTATTTGATGCTGCGAAGCAATTAAGATACAGGCTGCGCGACTGGCTTTGGTGAAACCGCCTGCCGAACCCAGCAGCCAGCCAGCGCCGCTAACCCTCCCACCAAGCCGCCCAAAATCGCGGTGACCACCACCAGCGCCCAGCCGTTGCCGCCCAAGGGCAACAATTGCGCTACGCGGTGGCTCAGCAGGCCTTGGTTCTGAACGTTGAGCCACGCGGCCAAGGCAAACCAAACGAAGCCCACCCCCTCAAAGCCCGCCAAGAAAGCCCAGCCGCCGTGCGTGCCCAGCCACAGCGCAGCCGCGAATGCAACCACCGCCACGCTCCACCACGGCAGAAACACCTGAGCAACAGCGCCTGCCACCAGAATAACCAGAAAAAGCGGCCAGATCCCTCGATTCATACGGGTATATAACTATTTGATAAACAGATACTTGTGAATAAGCCGCTGCTACTTGTTCAGCGTCCACGTAGCCTGCACGCGCTTATTCTGTTCGGTGGCATTGTGCAGAAACACCAGCGGATAGAGCTGCCCCACGCGCCACGTTTCGATCATGTTGTCGTAGAACGGCGAACCCGGATTGCCGCTTTGCCCGCCGGGGTACACGCCGTAGGCCTGCACCTGCGGCCCAAGAGCCACCACCATGCGCCACGACGGGCCATTGCGCTCGGAAGTCGCATTCACGATGCCCGCGCCGCCGCCCACGTCGAGGTCCATGCGGCCGAAGCCGGGAAGCTGCGCCAGGTGCAGAATGTCGGTGCTCTTTTGGTTGGCCCAGCGCCACTTCGGCCCAAACTCGCCAAACTTGCGCTGCAACGAATCGGCAGCAAACTCAAACGACAGCCGCACCAGATCGGGCAGCGTTTCTTTGGCCGGCGTGCGGCGGTCGTCAATCCATTTAGAATCAGGCTCTTGCAAAATGAGCGTGTTGGTGCGGTCGCGGCCGGGCCAGCGCAGTTCTATACCAGTGCCTTTTTTGCTGAAGTCGTCTTCCCAGATACGCCTTACTAAGTTGCTGTACCACAGCTCAAAGATGCTCGGCCCGATGGCGTTAGCCTCGTAGAAATACTTCCAGCGGTGCATTTCGGTGCGGACCTGCTGCCGCGCGCCGCGCTTGGCCACGTTTTGCGGCTGCGAATCCAGCAGGGCCAGCATTCGCGGGAGCATGAGTTGGGCGTTGAGGTTGAGGTTGTCGTTTTGCAGCACGCGCAGGCTGTCGGGCGTGGCGCGGGTCATGCGCGCCAGTCGCTCGTTGATGCGGTGGCCGCGCTCGTAGCTGCCGAACGTCCAGTTGAGATAATACGGGTAGTCGGGACCTGTGGAAGACTGGTTGGCGGAGCTCACAAAACCGCGCGCCGGGTTCTTCACGTGCGGGTTTTGTACCTGCGGAATCCAGCCTTGCCAATCATAAGCGGGGTCGGTGCCGTCGAGGATAAACTTGCCCTGATCGCGCCACTTTAGCGGAAACTTGCCGTTGGGCCAAATCGTGATATCCTTCTGGTTATCCGCGAAAATGAAGTTTTGCGCCGGCGAACCATAGTTGGCTAAGGCGGCCGTGTAATCCTGATAATTACTCGCGCGGTTGAGCAGGTAAAACGCCAGCACTTCATTGGCCGCGTCGTGGGCCGTCCAGCGCATGGCGTGCCGAATAGGCGTTTCGCTGAGGAAGGGCTTTTCGTCGCGGTCGTACACGATGGGGCCGTGGTGCGTGTAGAGCACCGTGTCGAGCCGATCGGGTTGGCCGCGCACTTTAATGCGCTCCACCACGCGGCGAATCGGTTTCCAGCGGCCGTCGTGCCAGTATTCGCGGCGCGTGTGGTCGCGGAATTTGATCTGGTACCAGTCCATCACGTCGGCGGCCACGTTGGTTACGCCCCAGGCCACTTGCTGGTTGAAGCCAATAATCACCGTCGGCGCGCCCGGAATGGTCACGCCGTACACGTTCACGCCCGGCGCCGTCAGCTGAATCTGGTACCAGATGCTGGGCAAGTTCAGCTGCAAGTGCGGGTCATTAGCCAAAATCGGAAAGCCCGACGCCGATTTTTCCCCGCTCACCGCGAAATTGTTAGAGCCCAGTTCCGGATCGGGCTCGCGGGCCGGCACCTTCTCCGACATCGCCGCCTGAAATGAGGGCGGCGTAGGGGGTGCCGGTAACGGCTTGAAATCCAAAGGAGTACCAACGGGTACAATCGGGTCCTCGCGCTGCGGGTAATCCGGAAATAAGTCTTTCACCACGGCTGGCCCGTACTTATTCAGGGCGTTGGACATGCGCAAATCGTCGGAGCGTCCGCTCAAGTCGAAGGCCATGTACTTAAGCAGCAGCGCGCATTTTAGCGGCTCCCACCGCTCCGGCGCATAATTCAGGAGCTTGTATTCGAAGGGATACTCCTTCGCGGAAAGCGAACTGATATAGGCATTTATGCCATCGGAATACGATTGTAATACATTGTGCGTGACGGGGTTAGCCATCACCATGTCGAGCGATTTCTGGGCGCCGTACACCATGCCCATGCGCCGGAAAAAGCGGTCCGTCTCCAGGCGGCTCGGCCCCACAATTTCGGCCAGCCTCCCGGCCGCCACGTGTGTAACGAAATCCATCTGCCAGAGCCGGTCGCGGGCCGTGAGGTAGCCTTGGGCGAAGTAGAGATCGTGGTCGTTTTGGGCAAAAACGTGGGGCACGCGCCGGTCGTCGAAGCGCACCTGCACGGGCGCCTGCAAGCCGGGCAGCGTCAGGTTTTGCTGAGCCGGAAACGCATCGGTCGCCTCTCCGTTCTGCCAGAAGCCTTCAAAGGGACTCAAAAACTTCCCAAACGGCGGAACATCACCCTGTTTGGTGTTGAGTACCCAGGTAAGCGCACCGCTGATAGCCAGCGCCAGCACAGCTTTTATCCACTTGATCATACACGGCATTTAAGCTTCGGAAAGTAGACAATATTTGGCGCTAAGCAGGTCATAGAACCCTAAAATTGTAGCGGTATCGAATGCGCTATATCCTCGGCCACAGCAACCAGCCCAACAGCACGGCTCGCGCCGTCCACGCCAAAGTGCGGATCCAGTTGGTACGCACCAAGCCGTCGATGGCGATGTAATTGTATCCCTGACCCAAACGGTTGTGGAAAGGCACTGTAATGAAAAATGTTGACAGCCAGACGATTATAACCAGCCCCAGCGCCCACCAAACACTTTGGCCCAAGCTGCGTCCTTGCCACGCCAGCCACGCGCCCGAGCCCAATTCCAGCACCATCGGCGCCATCACGACCCAGCTGATACGGTTGGAGTGCTTTTGATGAAAAGCTGCAAATCGGTCCTGCGCCACGTCGGCGAAGCTGGGATAATGCACCAACTGTATGGTCCAGATGACACCGGTGAGGTAAGCAGCTAAGGCGAAGTTGAGCACTAGAAGATGCAGAAGCGACATAAGAGGCAGGTACTTAAGACGAAAAGCGCAATGCGCTCCGGGAAGGTACTAACGGAAATGCAACCCTGAGGCGCTGCTGTAGTCCTATCATCTGGCCAGAAAACCTACTTTCGTGGCAGACTTCTCTTTCCACCATTCTACTTTTATGAACAATACCTCTGCTGCAAGTAAATGGCTGTTGATGAGTGCTTTGTGGGCTGCTGCGCTGGCAGGTTGCCAGCCGAACGGCAAATCTGGGGCTGCCCAGGGCGACTTGCTGCAAGCCAACCTCGACACCACCGTGCGCCCCGGCGACGACTTTTTCACCTACGCCAACGGCGCCTGGCTCAAAAAGCACCCCATTCCGGCCTCCGAAAGCTCGTGGGGCATTGGCAAAGAGGTGCAGAACGAGATATATGCCCGCCTGCGCGCCATCAACGAAGAGGCGGCCAAGGCTAATGCAGCGGCCGGCACCAACCAACAGAAGATCGGAGACTTCTGGGCCACCGGCATGGATTCGGTAAAGGCTGACAAACAGGGGATTAGCCCCCTGAAGCCAGAGCTAGACCGGATTGCTGCCATGCGCACCTCGCAGGATGTGCAGGACGAAATTGCCCGCCTCAAACCGCTGGGCGTGAACGCTCTGATCGGGCCGTTTGTAGCGCAGGATGCCAAAAACAGCGATAAAATGGCGCTGCAACTCTGGCAAACCGGCCTGGGACTGCCCAACCGCGACTATTACTTCAACAAAGACACGCGTACGGCCAACATCCGCAAGGAATACGGCAAGCACGTCGCCAAGATGTTCCAGCTAATGGGACAGGATTCGGTGACCGCCAAAGCCAGCAGCGCCCGCGTAGTGAAGCTGGAAACAACGCTGGCCGGTTCGTCGAGAAAGCTTGAAGCCTTGCGCGACCCTTACGCCAACTACAACAAGATGGCTGTGAACGACTTAGACAAGCTCACGCCCGGCCTCGACTGGAAAACGTGGCTTGGCAAGATGAATCTTGCCAAAGCCGACACCGTGATTGTGGGCCAGCCGGAGTTCTACAAAACGGCGGGCCAGCTGCTGAAAACCGCGGCCATCGATGACTGGAAAGCCTACTTGCAGTGGCAACTGGTCAATGCGTACGCCAGCAACCTGAGCCGTGCCATCGACAACGAGCATTTCCATTTCTACGGCACCATTCTGCAGGGCCGCAAAGAGCAGCGCGCCCGCTGGAAGCGCGTCCTCGACGACGAAGAAGGCGCAATGGGCGAGATGCTGGGCCAACTGTTTGTAAAAGAATACTTTAAGCCCGAAACCAAGGAGCGCTACGAGAAACTGGTTACCAACGTGGTTTCGTCGTTCCGCGACCACATTCAGAAGCTGGACTGGATGAGCGACTCGACCAAGCAAAAGGCCTTGGTGAAGCTCAGCAAAATCACCCCGAAAGTAGGCTACCCCGATAAGTGGAAGGACTTTTCCAACCTCAAAATCGACCGTAGCTCCTATGCCGCCAACATGATGCGGGCCAGCCAGTGGTCGTACAACTACAACATCAACAAGCTGGGCAAGCCCGTCGACCGCACCGAGTGGGAAATGACGCCCCAGACGTATAATGCCTATTACAACCCCAGCAACAACGAAATTGTGTTGCCGGCCGCCATTTTCGCCATTCCCGGCTTGAAGGACGAGGACGCCGACGATGCCATCGTCTACGGGTATGCGGGTGCCAGCACCATCGGCCACGAACTCACACACGGCTTCGACGACGAAGGCAGCCAGTTCGACGAGAAGGGCAACCTGCGCAACTGGTGGACCAAGCAGGATCGCAAGCTGTTTCAGCAGCGTGTCAACGGCATTGTGCGGCAGTTTAACGGCTATCAAGTACTTGATAGTCTGCATATTAATGGCAAAGCTACCGCAGGCGAAAACATTGCTGACTTGGGCGGCATCGTCATTGCTCTCGACGCCTTCAAGAAAACCGACGAGTACAAGAAAGGCGAGAAAATCGGCGGTCTCACGCCGGAGCAGCGCTATTTCCTGGGCTACGCGCTTGGCTGGCAAAACCACCAGCGCGACGAAGTACTCGCCCAGCGCGTACTCACCGACGTACACTCGCCGGCTAACCTGCGCGTAAACGGCCCCTTCGCCGACGTGCCGGAGTTCTATCAAGCCTTCAATATCAAGCAAGGCGAGAGGCTCTGGCGCGCCGATAGCTCGCGTGTAAAAATATGGTAATCAGATAGTTGTAAAAAAGCAAAACGCCCCCTCTTTCTTTAAGGAGGGGGCGTTTTTGCTGTTAGCTATGCTTGGCCATGAACTTTTCCAGATTCTGGCGGGCGGTGGCTTGGACTTTGTTGCGCAACAACGGCGTCCAGCCCAGCAGCCAACCCATGGGCCCCAGTGCCTGCCGCGACCAGCGCCAGAAACTGAACCGGTCGTGATGGGTCAGGATTTTGTTGTCTTGGAAGGTAAAGCGAGCCTGAATGTGGTTGTGCACGAAGCGCCCGGTTTGCGAAAACGTGTAGTGCGCGTCCCAAGTGGCTTGGCCCTGCTGGTCGTCGGCCCGGATGCCGTTGTAGACCAAGCGCAAATCTTTGCTGCGGGCGCACAGCATGTGCCACATCGCCCCGATCTGGCGCCCTTCCAAAACGCGAAAAGCAGGGTCTTCGAAGGTCGCTTCCGGATGATAGCAGGCCGCCATGGCCGCCGCGTCGCGGCGCTGAAAGGCTTGGTAGAAGCGGTGCAGAAGTTCTTCGTGTGGGTGCATGGCGGTAGGGCAAGGGTGGGCTAAAGATGGAAAAAAATGAGCCTTGTCGGAGATAGCCCGGCGGGGCGTTCATGCATTATACATAGTGGCGGGGTGTGCTTCGCGAAGATCTATTGCCTGCACCCTCTGTTTCAGCTATGCTTGCTTTTTCCGCGTTTCGGCGACTGTTTTGTATATTATTGATAATCAATGCGATACATGCGAAGGCGCAAACCGTGCCCGCGCAGTCCAATACGCCGCCAGCGCCTCCTTCCGCAGCCCCTTCTCCGGCGCCCGACCAAAAAACTCCCGCCGACACTACCCGGACCCGCTCCTGGAGCCTGCATTTTCAGCAGACCGTCATCACGCAATGGCACGCCAATTTTTCGGCGCCGTACACCGGCGAATACAGCCTGCGGCCCCGCGAAAGCGCCAAAACCTCCCTAACCAGCACTGTATTCATTGGCCGCCGGCTGTGGCGCGGGGCCAGCATTTATTTCAACCCCGAGCTGGCGGGCGGCAGCGGGCTGAGCGCGGCGCGCGGCATTGCGGGCTTCACCAACGGCGAAACGTTCCGCATCGGCGATCCGGCGCCCAAGCTGTATCTGGCGCGCTTGTTTTTGCGGCAAGTTTGGGCGCTGGACGCCTCTACTACGCCCACCGACGACGCTCCCAACCAAATCGCGGGGGCGGCGCCAACGCGGTTTTTTGCGTTGAACGTGGGCAAGTTCAGCCTTTCCGACTACTTCGATCAGAACAGCTACAGCCACGATCCGCGCAGCCAGTTTCTGAACTGGGGCCTGATGAGCAACGGCGCTTGGGACTATCCGGCCAATACACGCGGCTATACGGTAGGGGCTGTGGGCGAGTATGTTACGCCAAGCTTTGCGCTGCGTGCTGCCACCTCGCTGGTGCCGCTGGAAGCCAATGGTCCCATCCTGAACAAGCACTACCACACCGCCCATTCCGAAACCTTGGAGCTGTCGCGTACTTACGCCGTGGGCGGCCGCGCCGGCACGGTGCGCATGCTGGGCTTCCGCACGGTAGCCGACATGGGCGACTACCATTTGGCCATGCTGCGCGACGATCGTGATATCACGGCTACCCGCGTAAACGGACGCACCAAAACCGGCTTTGGCCTGAATGCCGAGCAGGAACTCACCGAACAGATCGGCGCTTTCGCTCGCCTCAGTTACAACGACGGCCGCCGCGAAACGTGGGCGTTCACCGAAATTGATCGTTCGCTGAGCGCCGGGCTTTCCAGCACCGGCGCCACCTGGCAGCGCCCCGACGACCGCCTGGGGCTGGCCGTGGTCGGCAACGGGCTTTCTACGGCCCACCGCGACTATCTGGCGGCGGGCGGTCACGGCTTCATCATCGGCGATGGCCGGCTTACTTATGCGCCGGAAATGATTGCCGAAGCCTATTACAGCCTCAATTTTCCGAAGCAGCACGCTACCGTCAGCCCCGATTATCAGTTTGTGCTGCACCCTGCTTATAACCGCGACCGCGGGCCGGTGCATGTAGTGGCAGTGCGTTTGCACGTGGCCTTTTAGCGTAGCGCAGTTTGCCACTTACAACTGCCGACTACAAGCCCGCGCGGCGGTGTGCTTACGAATAGTTTCGTAACTTCTGTTGAGCAACGGTTGTCGGCATTGCGGCATCTTAGGGCTACTACCTCACCTCAAACTTGCGATTCTCTATGAAAACCTTGTCTCGTTTGTTTCTACTGCTGTTGCCTGCGCTGCTGTTGTTGCCCGGCTGGGCGCTGGCTTCCACTCGGGAAGTGCGCCAGGTGGCGTCTTTCACTGAAATCGGGTTTGCCACGTCCGGCAATGTGGTGCTGCGCCAAGGTAGCCCACAGAAGGTGGAGGTAGAAGGCGAACCCGCCGATCTGGCCCAACTCGAAACGGTAGTGAACGGCAACAAGCTGCGCATCCGTACCCGAGACAACTGGCACGGAAACCTGGGCAAAATTACGGTGTACATCACCGTCCCCACCATTAATGCCTTGAGTGTGAGTGGCTCCGGAATGATGAAGGCCGCTACGAGCATTAAGGCCAGCACCCTAAATCTGTCGGTGTCGGGCTCGGGCCGGCTGGAGTTGCCGACGCTGCAAGCCTCCCGACTCAGCTCGTCGCTATCGGGTTCGGGCAGCATTACGTTGGCCGGCGCTTGCCCTACGCACGAGATCAGCATCAGTGGCTCAGGCGACGTAAACGCTACGGATTTGAAATCCGATGTGGCTACTGTAAGTATCAGCGGATCAGGTGATTGTAAAATAAGTGCTTCCAAAACCCTGAAAGCCAGCATCATCGGAAGCGGCGATGTGTACGTCAACGGCAACCCGCAAATCAGCACGTCCATCATCGGCAGCGGCAAAGTACATCGCAGCTAACGCGCTTTCAGCTCTGGCCAACAACGAAAAAGGCGACTCACTACGAGTCGCCTTTTTCGTTGATTATGAGGAGGTTGCCGAAATTCTAAATCGCCATCAGGCGTGAAAATGCTTACTTGCGGCGCAATCCAGAAAGTATAGACGCACCGTTACGCAGCACTCCTTTCATGGCTCACCTGCACACAAAGCTTCCGGTCTGTGCCAATTGCTACTACGCCTTCCCGGAAGGTGGGCCCGACGACTATTGCCCCAGGTGCGGCCAGCAAAACCACGACATCAACATCGGGTTTGGACACGTGGTGGAGGAAACGCTTGAAGGCATTTTTCACTTCGACGGTAAGGTATTTCGAACCGCGGGGTTGCTGCTTTTTCATCCGGGCGAGCTAACCAAAAGGTTTCTGGCTGGCCACCGGGTGCCTTACGTGCCGCCGATTCGGCTGTACATCTTCATCAGCTTTGTCTTCTTTTTTGTGCTTTCCCTGCGCTTTGGCCACGAAGAAAAAAAGCAGGAGAAAGCGCTCACGGCCCAGCAGCAACGACAGCGCGACCAAGGCTTGCGCCAACTCGATTCCCTCCAAAAAGCGGGATTCGTGCCGCCCGGCGTCGCGGCGCGAGTGCCCCCGCGCGCAACGGCCAAGCCAGCATCGAAAAATGAACCGGGAGTGGGGTTCACCATCGGCAAGACCCACCTAGGACCCGACGAAATCAAGCGCCTGCCCGCGGAGCCCACCAACGCTCAGCTCGATTCGGTACTGCGCAGCAAAGGCGAAAAGTCCAGCTTCTGGGGCCGGCTATCGGTGCGGCGGTTTATCTATTGGCGCGATACGACCCGCGCAGAGAAAATCCATCAGGGCTTGCGCGCTTTGTCCATTGCCCTGTTTTTGCTCCTGCCCCTGGCCGCGCTTTTGTTGAAGGGCGTGTACTTCCGGCAGCACCGCAACTACGTGGCGCACTTGATTTTTACGGTCCACCTGCATTGCTTTCTGTTCTTGCTGTTTCTGGCGGTGCTGCTTTTGGGCTACGCGCCCTTTCTCGAAGAGTATTCGGCGTGGTTGCTGTGGCTGATTCCCGTTTACTTCGTCGTGGCGCTGCACGGGTTTTACCAACAATCGTGGGGCAAAACCATCGGCAAATCCTTGCTGCTGGGCCTTACTTATACTTTCACGCTGCTGTTTGCCGTGGTGTCAGCGCTGGCAATGGGTTTTATTCTGTTTTGATATAAATATCTGATTATCAAGTATTTATATCAAAAGTCGAACAAGCCGCGCCGCTGCGAGTCCTTCTTGGCTTTGCTTTTACGTTTCGACTTGTCTTTGTCATCGCCGCCGAATACACCGTTGAGGAAGCCGTTATTTTTTTCCTTCACCAGAATGTAGCGCACCGAAATGGCCGTGGGAAACCGCGCCCAATCGTCGGAGTTGAATTCCACCGTCGGCTTAAAATCCAGCGATAACACCAGGCGCGTCAGGGCAACTTTGTATTCGACGCCGGCAATGGCGTCGAGGCCGCCGAAAGTCCCGTTGTCTTTGTGGTTGCCCAGGTGGCCGCCGGCGCCCAGGTAATAATTAAGGCTGGGGCCCAGAATGCGGAAATGCTGCTCGGCCAGTACGGTGGCGCTTACCTCGCGGTTGGAAGCGATGCCCAGGCCTTCCAGTGTGGTTTTTTCAAAAATCTTTTGCTGCACGGTTACGCCAAAGTTGTTTTTGCCCAGGCGCAGGCCCGCGGCGGTGCGGTATTTTTGGGCGTAAGCGGCCGGCGACAGCCAGCAGCCGGCCAATACGAAAGCCGCGACGGCGGCAAGCCGGCGAGCGGCAGGGGAGAGCGTCATAATCTTGTAAGTAGCGGATTGAACCTGAAGCGTTGGACGCCGTTTGAACGAAGGTTGCCGAGCAAAGTACGGGCCGCTTCCATAAAAGTGCAGTAATTTGCATTTTCTGCCCCCGCCCGCTGTTCCAGTCCTACATTTCGTTTTCGCTTAGTTCCACCCGTGTATATCCATCAGGTTGCGGCCTATTTGCCCGCCCACATTGTCACCAACGAACACTTTACCCGCCTCAACGGCCTTTCGCACGACTGGATCATTGAGCGTACCGGCATTCGGGAGCGGCGCAAAGCAGCCGTGGGCGAAAACACCAACACGATGGCCATTGAGGCCACGCAACGGGCCCTGGCGGCGGCTCCGGAATTTATCCACGGCCTCGACCTGATTGTGGGGGCTACCTACACGCCCTACGATACTATTTTTACGGTTGCCCACGCCGTGCAGCATGCTCTGGATGTGGCTGATATACCGGTAGTTAGTATTTCTTCGGCCTGCTCTTCGCTGCTCAACGCCATTGAGATCGTGGAAGGCTATTTTGCCATGGGCAAAGCCTCGCGGGCGGTGGTTGTAGTGTCGGAACACAACACGGCGTACAACAACGAGGAAGATACCATCGCCGGCCACCTCTGGGGCGACGGGGCGGCTACCTTGCTTATCAGCAAAGAGCGCCTCGCCGAAACCGACCTGCGCATGGTGGACCTCATCACGGGCGGCGCTGCCACGGTGGGCAAAGCCAACACTGCGGTCACGCTCAAGCCCGTCGAGCGCGGCTTGGTGATGCCGCACGGCCGTGATGTGTTCACGCACGCCTGCCAGCACATGGCCCGCGTTACGAGCCAGTTGCTCGAACGCAATCAATTGGGCGTCGAGGACGTAACGTACCTGATTCCGCACCAAGCCAACCTGCGCATCACGCGCAACGTGCTCGAAAGCTTGGGCTTGCCAACCGAACGCGCCGTGTCGAATATTCAGGACCTT
This sequence comes from Hymenobacter jejuensis, assembly GCF_006337165.1. Taxonomy (NCBI): domain Bacteria; kingdom Pseudomonadati; phylum Bacteroidota; class Cytophagia; order Cytophagales; family Hymenobacteraceae; genus Hymenobacter; species Hymenobacter jejuensis. The sequence continues at coordinate 1,704,969 of NZ_CP040896.1, read as the reverse complement.
GGCAACACCGGCTGCGCAGGCGCGGCCATTGCCCTTGCCGACACGCGCGAGCAGCTTACGCCGGGCAACAAAGTGGTCATCACCGTATTTGGTGGCGGCTATTCGTACGGCGCTATGCTATTAGAACGCTAAAAAAGCCATTATTGCTAAATACTTGACTGTAAAGCGTTTAGCAATAATGGCTATATAAAAAGGGCCGCAACGCGAGGTGTTGCGGCCCTTTTTATATAGCTGCATCAAGGATTCAGGCGAAGAAATGGCACGGAACCGCTCTTGCCCGACGAGTCGCGCCACCGCAGGATGTACCAGCCCGCCCGCAGGCTGCCGGGGTTGATGCCCAGGATGTTGAGCCCAATCTGGTAGTCGATGGCATACAGGCCGTGCGTGCGCCCCAAAACATCGTAGATGCGCGCCGTGAGCGTGCCGCTGGCCTGAGCGCTGTATTGCAGCCGCAGCGGCCCGTCCTGCCAAGGATTCGGGTAGAGTTGCAGGCCGTCGGTGTTGGCGTCGGTTACGGCGATGGGGGCCGTGGTGTCGAAGCTGCCGTCGGGGCGCCGTAGCCGCAAGCGGTAATAGATCAGCCCGCTGGGCGCCTGCGCATCGAGGTAGCGGTAGCCGTTGGTGGCCGCGCCTGCGGGCAGAGTCGTTAGGGTTTGCCACACGGTGGTATCGGAGGTAGCACGTTGCACCACAAAGGCGTTCACGAAGCATTCGTCGCGCGTCGTCCAGATGACTTGCGAACCGGATCCTTCAATGTTGTTGGCCTGCACCGTCACGAGCGGGGCCGGCAGCATGGCCGCCGGGCCGCAGCCACTCAGCGTAAAGCTGTAGTTGCGCAACACCACCCGTCCGCCCGGGATGTCGCTTAGCCCGCTGATTTGGCGGCTTACCTGCCCGCGGGCCACGGCATAGTGCATCACTGCCGACGGCAGAATCAGGTGGGCGAGCTGATGGGCGTGACCTAATTCGTGTACGGCAACTGATTCAAAATCAACCTGTTGCGTTGTAGGTGCATTCGTGCCATATTGCCAGTTCGTGGCCTCGTCAAACTGCATGTCGATTTCAGTCACGTAGAACCGGACCGTGCCGTTGCTCAGACGACAACCCGAATAATAACTCGTCGTGCGGCCCAAAACCCGGTCGGGAAGCTCGGCCCCTTGGTCGAAACCGACGGCGTTTTCCCCGTCTTTTTCGGCCCCCCGCTTGGTGCGCGTCGTCCCGACTTCCCAGTTCATGCCGGTCTGGCAGCGCCAGGTTGCCAGCGCCCGTTGCCAGCTCTGCGAGGCCGCTGTGTTGGCCGCGAACGTAGGGTCGAAATGGAAGGTGTAGCCGCCGGTTTGGTTCTGGTTGATGTGGCCAGCCGGGTAAATGAGCTTCGTTGTCGATTCCTGCACGTTGGAAAGCGCGTACACCACCGTAATGGTTGTGGGGCTGGTAGAGCTCAGTTGGTCGTTGTTGGTTACGCGCACCTGGCCGCTACCCGCCGGATTGCCCGCGCTCGCGTACGAAGGCACCCGCACCTGAATGCGCGTGTCGGTCCACTGCACGTAGTCGGTATCCAAAGGCTTGATGTAGGTAGCGCCGCCGTCGTCGGCATTCTTAAACTCGACAAAGCCCGTTGCGCGGTCGTTGCCAAAGCCTACTCCGGTGATGGTAAGCACCGAGCCCGTGCCGGCTGTGATGGTAGTGGGTGCCAAGGTAGCCACCACCGGAGCCGTAGCCCGGGCGGCCACTGGCCGTTGCGTGCGTCGTGCCACAGCCGCTCTGAGGGCGGGGTTGGCCGTCAGCTCACGGAGCGGCTGGCCCGTGGTGGCGGAAAGCTCAGCGTAAAAATCACCATCCACCACCGGATATTGCCGAAAAGGCTCGGTAGCCGTAGCCTCCGCCAGGTCATACCGAATAAACCCCTGTTGGCTGCCGTAAGCCGCCCAGGCTGGCCCAGCCGCAGTAACTCCTTCAAAAGGAGAAGGATACAGAAAGAAAATGCCTTGCTGACCCGGTCGCAAGGCCAGGGTATTGGTAAGTGTCTGCTGCTCAAGGTCCACTACGCCGCCTTCCGTGAGCGCAGTCAGCTCGGCGGTGGCGCTGCCTTTGAAAGACTTGTACACTCGCACGCGATGGGCCGTGTAAATGCGGCTGTGCTGGGCATTCCAGAAGCTATGGGCGTCCAGTACTTCGCCTTCTACCACCAGCGTAGCTTTTTGGGCCCGGCGTTCGGGTTCCAGTGGCACCATCAGACACCGCAGCTCGGGCAGGGCAGGTTGGGTGGTTTGGGCATAACTAAGCGTAGCGGAAGCCACTGCCAGCAGACTAGCTGCCAGCCGGAGAACAGTAACAAACTTCATACAGGAGTTAACAGCGAAGAAGACTTCAACAAAGTACGATTTTTCACCACCTCTGGCCGAGGCTATTCTGCGTCAAAGCCACTTTTCGGATAGCTAGCGCTCCCCGTTGTGGCCGGGGCGTACCCTCAAGATCTGCGCACCGGTCCTGTGGCCGCTCTAAAACAAGCTTCCCTGCACAGGCTGCACAATGATCTTGGGCGGCGCAATGGCTAGGCCAGTCAGCTTGTTGAGTCTATCCAGAAAATACTGCGTCCAGATGGGCGAATGCATGATATCCTTCTGATGGATAAAGAGATACGCCGTCTGTAAGCCCGCCGCCAGCCAAGCCGCCAGCCGCTCAGCCCACGCATCGGCGCGATTGTAGTCGCTCGGCACTAGCCCGTGCCCGTTGAAGCGGACGAATGCAATAGAAGTCGTCAGGCGTTGATGGAGCACATCGCGGCGGCCGGCTACATCCGTAATAACCAGTGTTTTGCCCAATGCTTCCAGCAACGCATATACGGCATCGCGCAGACCAGCATCGGCAAACCAAGCCGGGTGACGAAGTTCGACGGCTAAGGGAACGTAATCGGGAAAATCAAGTAAATACCGTTCTAGGCGCGGCAGGTTTTCAGGGCCGAAAGTAGGCGGAAGTTGCAAAAAAGCCATTCCCATCCGATCGCCTAACTCGCTGATAGCTCGACAGAATGTTAGTGTAAGGTCGTCGGCATTGTACAATTCGCGCTCATGGCTAATACTTTGCGGCATTTTAGGACAAAACCGGAATCCCACAGGTGCTGCGTCGCGCCATTTGCGCACCGTCGTGGCGTCTGGAATGCGGTAATGCGTGGTGTTCAGTTCAATGCTATTGAACTGCCGGGCGTAATAATGCAGGTATTCGTTTTCCTTAATTCCGGCCGGAAAATAGGAGCCTAACCACGCTTTATTCGTCCAGATTGGGCAGCCGACATACACATTTCGAGTCTGCGAGGCGGAAATAGCGCCGCGTGCCAATACAGCCGCCGTATCCGGGTGATCGGGGGGCAGCCGGAAATCGACGTAGCGCAAGTCGGAAAGACGACCAAAATCCATGTTCTGCTTACGGTTAAATGAGGTAGTATGATTGCTTTATGCCTTAGGAAATTTCCGGGACTTTACCAACCGCCTTTCAAAGGTAGCGGCCGGCAGAATGACAAAATTTTTTGCCCAGCGCATAATCGCATTTCTTGAGGCTGTGAATGGTGTCTTTCTATAGTGCAAAATGTGCCTTAAACAAACACAAATGCACATTTTGCCAAGAATGACCTCTATATATTTTGTGCAAATTTTATTGGTAAAAGATAATTTTTTGTCCTCTGATGGAGCAAAGTGCTTGGAATAACAGGAGCAGTTTGTATCTCGGTAATAGTTTTGTTCCGTTCAACAACACAGAAACCGAATGACGTTACCCCCACGACTGCATGTTTCCGGCTTGATGATGGTTATGCTTTTCACACTGCTGCTGGCCATCCCGCAAGGAGCCAGTGCCATGCGAAGCAGCGAGGACGAAAACGCAACCACCACCTCCCGCAGAATAGCCGTAATGCGAGGCCGCGCCTCGTGGTACGGTCGGGAGCACCAAGGCCAGCGCACCAGCAGCGGCGAGCGGTTCGATCGATTTAAATACACCTGCGCCCACAAAACGTTGCCTTTCGGCACCCATGTGCGGGTGACCAATCCCGAAAACGGCAAATCGGTAGTCGTACGCGTTACCGACCGCGGCCCGTTTCGCCACGCCCGCATTCTGGATTTGGCCGAAGTAGCCGCCCGTCCGCTGGGCATTGTGCAGCAGGGCGCCGTTGACGTGGTAGCCGAAGTAGTGCCAAACAACATTCCGCTTGGCCCGACCGATGCTCCCGACGACCTCGATGTGCTACAGGACGACATGAACCTACTGGCCACTTCCACTACCATGGACGTGTCGGCGGCCGATGCGGCCGTGCTAAGCGAAGTGCCCAAAACCCTCGATTCACCCGCTTACATTGTGCAGGCCGGCACTTTCAGCAATGCCCTCAATGCGCAAGCTATTCAGGCTAAAATACAAGCACTTGATAATCAATTGGTTGTGACCATTTCCGAAGAAACCATCAACGGCCGTGCCTTGAAGCGGGTGGTAGTGGGTCAGTTTGCCGACCGCGGCGCTGCCGAAGCCGTGCGGCGCAAGCTTCAGCAGCGCGGCATTACCGGCCTGGTCCGCCAGGTGCCCCTCGGTAGTTAGCCCGTTTCAAAGCCATAACCCAACTACAACGACCCTAAGCACGCCAAGGTATCGGTGCGCTCAGGGTCGTTGTAGTTGGTTGTAAATCAGTTGCTTGCGTTTTTGGGGCTTGCTGGTCTTAATGCGGTGCGCAGTTGACTGTAGCGTAGTGCATAACTTCGGAGCCCTATCGCCCGTTTTGTTGTCCATGCTTCCTCCGGCCTCCGCTTTCCTGCCCGAACTTCAGCTCCAAACCGCCCGCAGCAGCGGTCCGGGCGGGCAAAACGTGAACAAAGTAGAGTCGAAGGTGGAGTTGCGCTTTCACGTCGCCTCGTCGCAACTCCTGACCGAGGAGCAAAAACAAACCTTGCTGGACAAGCTCAGCAAGCAGCTCACGGCCGAAGGGTTTCTTCTCATTACGGCCCAAGAAGACCGCAGCCAGCTGCGCAACAAGGAAACGGCGCTGCGAAAATTTCACGATACGCTGCAACGCGCCCTGCGCCGACCCAAGCCTCGCCGGGCCACTAAGCCCAGTGCCGGCGCCGTACGCGAGCGGCTTGCTTCCAAGAAAAAACACAGCGAGAAAAAGGCAAGCCGCAGCCGCCCCGATATACAGTAATCTTGCACAAGTATTTGTTAGACAAATACTTGTGCAAGATTAATTCAGGTCTAGGCCAAACAACACCCCAAACCACGGACGGTGCTGATAGACCCAATAGCGGCCGTCCGCGCCGAGCAGGTGGTCGAAGCCGACGGCTAAGCCCACGTTAAAGTTGAGCGCATCGTATATAGTAGCAGCTCCTGCGTGCAACGCCATGCCTTCGTATTCGAACGTGTTTTGTTGCTGCGTCACGTATTCGGAAATGTTGGCTGAGCCCAAGCCCAAAAATAGCCCGTAGCCCAAGCCCGTGGCCCGGATGCGCGGCGCCTGCCGCCAAGGCGTGGCCCGGCGGCTGTTGAGGTAGTAGAAATCAAGTCGTTGCCCCACATACAGCGCCGCGTTGAAATTGGTGTTGAGCTGCACAGGGACGCCCGCCCGTGGCGGTCGCACTTTGAAGGGCAGGGTAAACACGTCCACATCGAAGTGCCGCTTGAGCAGCAATACATGGTGCTCAGGCTGCAGCCGGTAGTACCATGATACCGGGCGCGCCGCTTCGGTCGTGGCCGGTGGCGTGAATACCAGCGTGTCGCCGTGTTGCTGCACAAAGACGTTGTGCTTCGCTACCGTGCGGGCCAGCGAGTCGTTGCCGCCCACATGCAGCACATGATACCAGTTGTCGTCTAGCTGCGTTACGTGCCCCACGGCAGCGCAGCCGCCCAGCGCCCAGCCCAGGCCAACCCATACCATTCGTCGTAAGCAGGCCAGCTGATGCATACCATAACACGCTTATGCTGGGGAACTTATAAAATTGTTCCTTTCAAAAAAAGCGTCGCTACGGAAAAGTAAATGACCAGGCCCGTTACGTCCACAAGGGTAGCCACAAACGGCGCCGACGAGGTAGCCGGGTCGAAGCCGAGCTTTTTGAGCAGCAGCGGCAGCATCGAGCCGGCGAGCGAACCCCACAGCACGATGCCCACCAGCGAAAAGCCTACGGTAAAGCCAATCAGGGTCCAGTGCGTGCCGTAGTCTTTGAAACCGGAAAGCTGCCAAATCACGATGCGGATAAACCCGACCAGCCCCAGAATGGCACCCAGCGCCAGCCCCGACAGGATTTCGCGCCGCATGACGCGCCACCATTCGCCCAGCGTTACCTCGCCCAAGGACATTGCCCTGATAATCAAGGAGGTAGCTTGCGAGCCGGCGTTGCCGCCCGAGCTAATAATCAGAGGGACGAACAGCGCCAGCACCACGGCCTTCTCGATTTCGCCTTCGAAAAAACCCATGGCCGTAGCCGTGAACATCTCACCCAGAAACAGAATTACCAGCCAGCCCGCCCGCTTGCGCACCATACGCGCCAACGAAATAATCAGGTAAGGCTCGTCGAGGGCTTCCGAACCGCCGAGTTTTTGAATGTCCTCGGTGTCTTCTTCTTCCCGAATGTCGAGGATGTCGTCGATGGTAACAATGCCGAACAATACGCCGTCGTCGTTGACGACGGGCAGCGCGATGCGGTCGTTTTTGCGGAATACCTCAATGGCTTCTTCCTGGTCCTGCATGGCGCGCAGGCTCACGTAGCGGCGGTCCATGAGCTCGTTGACGCGCATGGCGGGGTCGGCGAGCAGAAACTCCCGGATGCGGATGTCGTCGATGAGCACACCGCGGCTGTCGGTGACGTAAAGCACGCTCAGGGTCTCGGACTGCCCGCCGTGCTGTCGGATGTAGTCGAGCACTTGCTGCACCGTCCAGTTCTCCCGGATCGCGATGTAGTCGGGCGTCATCAGGCGGCCCACGCTGTATTCGGGGTAGCCGAGCAGTTCCAGCGTCACCTTGCGCTCAGGCTCCGAGAGCGTCTGAATCAGGCTTTTGACAAAGTCATCGGGCAAAAACTCCAGCAGCGCCGTCCGGTCGTCGGGCGACATCTCGTTCAGAATGTCCGTGATCTTGTCCTGCGACAGATTCACCAGAAAATGCTTCTGAATGTCAAGGTCCAGATACTCAAATACTTGCGTGGCGAGGCGCAGCGGCAAAAGCCGAAAAATAATCAGCTGCTCGCGCTCCTCTTCGGCCTCGATAAGCTCCACGAGTTCGGCCGGCTCAAACTCCTTGAGCACTTCCTTAAGTTTGAAAAACTCGCCCTCCTGAATCAGGGACGTAATTTGGTCGGTGGTCGGGTGCTGATTCATGAACTAAGAAAGGAGGGATTTTCTCGCTAGGCAGAAGATTTTGGTCCAAACGGGCGCGCAAAAGTAGCCGAAAAAACCGGCGTAACCGCCACCGTACGTGCGCTTTTCTCTTTAACTCATAGCCCCGCCCGATTCGTTCGCCGCAGTGCCTCTTGCATTTGGATTTTTTCTGCAAATCCGGCTTCCAGTTTAGTCTTTTGCTCGGAATGCGATTGCATACCTTATCAGACCGGTATTGGAAGCAACAGCAATTGGTAGAAATTCGCTTGTACTGTAAACGGCTCAAGGTGAAGTAGATGCTAAAAAGCAGTGCCGACCAGAGCATTTTAGCCGTATGCAACCCAGGCAGAAGGCCGCGCTTTGGAGGCGTAAGTTTGCTCGCTAAGCGAACTGTCCGTTTATTTCTCACTTGCAACAGCTTGATCTTAAGCTGCCAGCCGGCCGTTTTGCGCCATTCTGGTTTAGAATAGAACGTTATGTCCAATACATTTCCGCTGGGTACGTTGGTGGCGCTGGGCGGCGGCGACGACGACGAGCTGCTGGCGCGGCTCACCGATATGTTGCCTGATCCCGCCACGACGCACGTCGAAATCGTGACCACGGCGGCACCCAATCCGGGTAAAACCGGTCCGGCCTACGTCGATGCCTTCCGCGATTTGGGGTGCCGGGCTGCCCGCCACATGCGCGTCGATGAGCGCCACCACGCCGACAGTCCCCCGTATCTGGAGCGGCTGGAGCGGGCCGGTCTCGTGTTCTTCACGGGCGGCGACCAAGAGCGCATTACGGAGTTTTGGGAGCGCACCCGCGCCCTGGCTACGCTCGCCGATCGTTACCGCCGCGATGCTTCCTTCATCGTGGCTGGCACCAGTGCCGGTGCTGCCGTGATGCCCAACTGCATGATTGTGGAAGGCCACGGCGCCCGGTCGCTCACGAAAGGCGGCCTGCGCACGGGGCCGGGGCTGGGCCTGCTTTCGGAACTGTATATAGATCAGCACTTTGCCGAAAGAGGCCGGTTTAGCCGGCTGGCACACGCCGTGCTACAACATCCCACGCGACTAGGGTTGGGGCTGGGCCAGGAAACCGGACTGATCATCCGGGGTGGGACGGAAGCCGAGGTGTTCGGCGACGGCGTCGTGATTGCAGTGGATGGGCAACACCTGCAAGGCAGCAACCTTGGGCGCATCGGGCGCGGCGAGCCCGTATCGGGGCAGGATCTGCGGGTGCATCTGCTGGTAAGCGGCCAGCGCTTTGACTTGCAAAACCGGCAAGTGCTAAATGGAGAAAATGCCGAAGAGGAGGGAAAGGGCGGCGTTTTTTTCTAATATTATACCGGTTTTAAGGTCGGGCCAGCTTAGGGCATTTTACCGCGTCCCAAGTCAACGCATAAAAAACTCGGCAAGCCGACTACTCCTGTGTTTTTTCGTTACATTTAGTCCCAAAATCCCCAATTTTCACTCTTTTTTCTTTCTTATGAAGTTAAAATCTCTACTCCTCGTGGGTGGTGCGCTGCTTACAGGCACGGCGGCTACTGCGGGTGGCTTCCAAGTGAACCTAGCCGGGCAAAAGAACGTCGGCATGGGTGGGGTCGGAGTAGGCCTGGCCTTGGACCACGCGGCCATGTTCTATAACCCTGGTGCGCTGGCCATGATTCGTCAAAACGGCGTTCAGGTAGGTGCAAACGCTGCTTTAGCCCGTATATCATACGTCCAGTCAGGCGGAGGCACGCAGCGCGAGTTGCAGCATAACGTCGTAACCCCTTTTAACCTCTACGCTAGTTTTGGCCCCGCCGAAGGCAAATTCCGGGCGGGTATTGCGGTGTACACGCCTTTTGGCAGCAAGCTGGAGTATGCCAGCGGCTGGGAAGGCCGCTATTCGCTCACTCAGATTGACCTACAATCTATCTTTGTGCAACCCACAATAAGCTACGCACTTACCGACAAGATCAGTGTGGGTGCCGGGCTGGTGGTGCTGGCGTACGGCGCCGTTAATCTGCAGAAAGACATCCCGTTGCCTAGCTCCAATGGCAGCATCGAATTGGACGGCAAAGCCGAGCACAAGCTGGGCTACAACGCTGGCATTTACTTCAAGCCAACCGACAACGTTAGCCTGGGCTTCAGCTACCGCTCGAAAGTTGATGCGCACGTCAAGAGCGGCGACGTAAGCTTCAACAACATCTCTTCGTCGTTTGGGTCGCGTTTCACGGCTACCAAGTTCGACGTTACGCTGCCCCTGCCAGCTACGTTTAGCTTCGGCGTCGGAGTTACGCCAAACGATAAAGTAACCATCGGTCTGGATGCCAACTACGTGCAGTGGAGCAAGTACCAGACGCTGAACTTCGCTTTTAGCGGCAACAACGGCCAAGGTGGTACTAGCGGTGTGGATGGCCAAGTAGGCGGTGCCAACTTCAGCTCTTCCAAGCGCTCTTACCAAGACGCCCTTACCTTCCGCTTGGGCGGTCAGTACAAGGTTTCGGATGCACTTGCACTTCGTGCCGGCGTAGGCTATGATTTTTCGCCCGTGAAAGACGGCTACGTAACGCCGGAAACGCCGGACGCTGACCGCGTGCTCTTGTCAGCTGGCGCTTCCTACGACGTAGGCGAACACTTCGGCGTGGATGCTTCTTTCCTGTTTGAAGATTTCAAGAAGCGTTCGCAAACCCAGCGTGATTTGATCACCAACGGCACTACCGACCGCGTAGCCGGGACCTACAAGACTTTCATCTTTGTTCCAGGATTGGGTCTGCACTACAACTTCTAAGCTCTGCGAAAGCCTTTTTCATATGAACAAGATTTATAAACAAATTGCCCCGGCATTAGCGCTAATGGGCTTAGTACTAGGTGGTTGCCAACCCGATCTGGAGAAAGACTTCAAAGCCAGCAACGGCACCGCTGACTTCTCACGCTACATCGCAGTCGGCAACTCCCTGACCGCCGGCTACTCTGATGGCGGCCTGTACTTAGAAGGACAGCTGAACTCGTATCCAAACCTGTTGGCTCAGCAGTTTAAGAAAGTAGGCGGCGGCGACTTTGCGCAGCCCTTATTTGCCAGCGGCCAAGAGAATGGGTCGGGTTACCTGCGCCTAACCGGCTTCACGGCTTCCGGCTCTCCCATCACGACACCAGTTACCGACAAACTGGCTCTGCGCGCTGGCGCTACGGCTGCTAAGCCATTGTATACCAAATACTTAGATCCGGTTCAGAATTTGGGTGTGCCCGGTATTCGGATGTCGGATATTGAAACGGCGGGTTACGGCAGTACGCAAGGCAACCCTTATTTCGAGCGCATTACCCCTGATGCCACGCCGACCCAAACCTATTTGCAACGGGTAGCTGCTTCTAACCCTACCTTCTTCACCGAATGGTTGGGCAACAACGACGTGCTGGGTTTTGCTACCGCCGGCGGCGCGGCCAGCTCGCTGACTCCAGTAGCAGACTTTACGGATAAGACCAACAAAGTCATTGACGCCCTGACGGCCAATGGCGCAAAGGGTTTGGTAAGCACTATCCCCGATGTAACAGGTATTCCGTTCTTTACCACGGTTGGTCCTTCATTTAAGGCTACTCTGACGGAAAACAAAGTGCCGGCTATCATTGTGCACACGGGCGGCCTCTCTACTACGCCTGGTACCACGATCAAAACGATAACCGTTCCTACTACAGACATCAAGGATGCTACAGGCGGCAAACAACTGTTTACGCTTACTTCCGCTCCTTATCTGCCCCTCTTTGGTCGACCAAATACGGGCAAGCCTTGGCGCGATGTCTATACCCAAGCCAAAGCTTCTTTGCCTCCAACGGTAACCCTGAGTGTGTTCTTGGCGCTGCAGGGCATCGACACTACGAAAGCATTCGGAGCCGATGTTAAAAACCCAATCCCAAGCACCTTGGTGCTCGACGATGCTGAGCAGAAACTAGTTGCCACAGCCACTACGGCTTTCAACAGTGCCATCACGGCTAAGGCTACGGCTAAAGGCCTCGCTATTTTCGATGCCAACGGGTTCTTCTCGCGCGTGGCGACTGGCGGCTTTGTGACGAATGGCGTAAACAACACGGCTTCCTTCATCTCGGGCAATCTGTTTGGCCTCGATGGGGTGCATCCTACGCCGCGTGGCTATGCAGTACTGGCCAACGAAATGATCCGGGTGATCAACCAGCAGTACGGTGCCTCTATCCCGAGCGTCGATCCGAACAACTACCGCGGCGTAACCTTCCCATAAGCTCGTAGCGTTAGCAAATTCAATAAAAAGCCCCGTTTCTGAATCAGAAACGGGGCTTTTTGGTAATAAACAATACCGTTTTAATAGGACTGCCTAAGAAGGCTGTGGCACGTTGGTGGTAGCCGCTATGTGCTCGGCAATCACCTGCGCGTGGTAACGACCGTTCTCAATAAACCAACGGCTCGTATTCAAGCCCCCGCAGACGGTTCCGGCCAGATACACGCCGGGCCGGTTGGTTTCGAAGGTTTCCGGGTCGTGCGAAGGCGTGCTGGCAGCGTCGTTCTGGGTAGTAATCCCCAAAGCCATAAGCAACGCATAATCAGGCCGATAGCCTGTGAGCGCATACACGTAAGTAGCCGGCACCGACACCGGCCCATCGGGAGTGAGCAATTCTACGGCTTCAGGCGTGACGGCTTGCATCAGAGTATTAAAATACGCCTTAATGCGGCCTTCCTTGATGCGGTTGATCAGATCAGGCCGAATCCAATATTTCACCGATTCGGAGATCTCAGCGCCGCGCACCACCAGCGTGACGTGGGCACCGGCGCGCGCCATCTGTAACGCCGCTTTCGCCGCCGAGTTTTTTGCCCCGATCACCACCACCGGCCGATCGACGTGCGCGTAAGGCTCTTTGTAGTAATGGCTTACGTGGGGAAGGTTGCCACCGGGTACATCCAGCTTATTAGGAATGTCGAAGAATCCTGTGGCGATAATGACGTGTCGCGTGGCAATCTGCGCTTTGTCGGTAACGACGATATATTCTCCGGCATCGCCTTCGAGCCGTACTACGCGCTCGTAGAGGCGGAGCGTAAGCTTTTCGGCTACCGTTACCCGGCGGTAATAGTCGAGGGCATCTTCGCGTAAGGGCTTGTAGTGCGCCGTAGGAAAGGGATAATCACCGATTTCGAGCAGTTCAGGCGTGGAAAAGAATTCCATATTGGTGGGGTAGCCCACAATGGAATTTACCAAAGCTCCTTTGTCGATCACGCACACCGAGAGGCCACGGCGCTGCACTTCAATGGCGCTGGCGAGCCCCACCGGGCCAGCCCCGATAACCACGGCATCGTAAGAAAGAATCTGTTGCACAGCAAAAAGAAATGGAGGATTGTACACTAAACCATTGGCGTACCCGTAGGTTCATTCCCGATGGTCCTGCCTGTCTTTGGGTGAACGTAAGCCACGGGCTACAGCGTCAATCAGGATTGAAAACTCTTATACTTGATCCGCCGCTACGACGTTGAGTAAAGCATGGCGCGCGTTTGCCATCACGGCCGCCGCTTAAAACCGGCACAGTACATTCAACCATGTCTCTTGGGTCTCTGTAATTAAATATTTATGAATCAATTAGTTGCAATCGCGCTGTCCTTCTCTTTGTTAGGCGGCCTTACTGCTTGTGGCAGTAGCAGCAAGAAAGAAGACCCCGCGCCGCCTACGAAAGCCGAACTGTTGAGCGACAAGGATTGGCTGCTCACGAGTGCCACCGCAACTGTTCTTGGGCAGCCGGTGGATGTGTACGCGACCGTCTTGCAGACGTGTCAGAAAGACGATCTGCTGCGCTATAACAGCAACAACACGTACACTATCAGCGAAGGTGCCACCAGTTGCACTCCTCCCGATACCGACAATGGCACCTGGAGCTTGAACGCTGACGGCACCAAGCTCACCCAAACGTCAGCGCGCCAAGGCAGCACTGCCACCACGCAAGATGTACTGGAGTTGACTGCTACTTCGCTAAAGATCTCATCTACATATACTTACTCCGGTATCGCCGTTCCGGCTACTCTGACGTTTACGAAAAAATAATCTCGGCAAGCCCTTTACAAGAAAGCGCCGCTCCTGCCTCAGGAGCGGCGCTTTCTTGTAAAGGGCTTGCCGACGCCGGCCTTTTCCTTACTGTCTAAGAGCCCTAATGAGCTTGCAGCCAGTTTTGGCCCGTGCCGACCTCTACCTCCATAGGCACGCCGTGGGGCAGGGGCAGGGCATTGATCATTAGTTCTTGGATCTTGGGTGTAATGAACTCAACTTCTTCCTTGGGCGCATCGAAGACCAATTCGTCGTGCACTTGCAGGATCATCTTGGTGCCGAGCTTTTCCTGAATGAGCCACTCGTGAATGTTGATCATCGCCTTCTTAATGATGTCGGCGGCAGTGCCTTGGATGGGCGCATTGATGGCGTTGCGTTCGGTGTAGCCGCGCAGTGTGGCGTTGCGCGAGTTGATATCGCGCAGGTAACGCCGACGGCCCAGTAGCGTTTCGGCGTATTCCAGTTCGCGGGCTCGGTTGATGCTGTCATCCATGAAGCGTTTTACCGAAGCAAATTCCACGAAATACGCCTCAATAATCTCCTGGGCTTCCTTGCGCGAAATGCCCAGGCGCTGCGCCAAACCAAAAGACGAAATGCCGTAGATGATGCCAAAATTGACTGTTTTGGCTTTGCGGCGCATCTCGGCATCCACTTGGTCGAGGCCGACGTGGAATACTTTACTGGCCGTACTGGCGTGAATATCAAGGTGTTGACGAAAAGCCTCAATCATGGTTTTGTCGCCCGAAAAATCAGCCATGATGCGCAGCTCGATCTGCGAGTAGTCGGCCGCGACGAGAATGTGATCGGCGTCGCGGGGCACGAAGGCTTTGCGAATCTCCCGGCCTTTCTCCGTGCGAATCGGAATGTTCTGCAGGTTAGGGTTGGTGCTGCTCAAACGCCCGGTTGCTGTAACTGCCTGATTAAAAGACGTATGTACGCGGCCATCGAGCTCGCATACGAGCTGCGGTAAGGCTTCTACGTATGTCGAGCGCAACTTCGTGAGCTGGCGGTGCTCCAGAATCAGGGCCGCGATGGGGTTGTCGGCGGCCAGTACGCTCAGTACTTCTTCGCCCGTGGCATACTGACCGGTTTTGGTTTTTTTGATCTTGCCGCCGCCGAGCTGGAGTTTGTCAAACAGCACTTCGCCCAGTTGTTTGGGTGAGCCAATGTTAAACTCCTGTCCCGCCGCCGCAAAGATCTGCTTTTCGATTTCGGTGATGTAGCCCTGTAGCTCCGCCGAATACTCGTTCATGGCGCCCGAATCGATTTTTACGCCTTCGTATTCGATGTCGCTGAGCACCGGCACCAACGGGTTCTCCACCTCGTTGAGCAGCTTGAGCAAGCCCACTTCCTGTAGGCGCGGCTCGAAATAATGTTTGAGCTGCAACGTCACGTCGGCGTCTTCACAGGCGTAATCGCTGACTTCGGCCGGCGGAATGTCGGCCATTGTTTTCTGCTTCTTGCCCTTTGGCCCGATCAGGTCAGTGATCGATACCGGCGAATAGTGCAGGTAGGTTTCGGCCAGCACGTCCATGTTGTGGCGCATGTCGGGCTCCAGAAGGTAGTGCGCCAGCATCGTGTCGAACAGCTGGCCGCGCATCTGCACGCCGTAATGCTTCAGTATGGTAAGGTCGTACTTGATGTTCTGGCCGATTTTGAGGATATGCTCCGCGTCGAAAAACGGCCGGAACTCGTCTACCAGTGCCTGGGCTGCGTCGGTATCGTCGTGGGGCACTGGCACGTAATAGGCCTCGCCTGGCAGCCAGCAAAACGAAAGCCCTACTAAGCGCGCCGTCATGGTATCGAGGCCGGTGGTTTCGGTATCGAAGCTGACTTCCTTTTGTTGTAACAGGAAGTCTAATAACGACTTACGCATGGCGGGCGAGTCGATGAGGTGGTATTGGTGGGGCACATCGGCCAGCGTGCGCGGCGGGCCAGCCGGGGCGCCTTCGTGACCGAGCTCTTCGCCGTTTTCAGCGGCAATGGCCACGGCACCCGGCGCATCAAACAGCGAAGCCTGGGCTGCCGGTACGCTGGGCCGGCGGGCGCCCCGCGGCGTGGGCGCCGTGACGGACGCCGCCGGTGCGCCGCCGCTGAGCACGCGGGCCGCCAACTGGCGAAACTCGAGGTCGTCGAACAGGGCGCGCAGCTTTTCTTCGTTGGGCTGGGTCAGGGTCAGGTTTTCCTCATGGAACTCAATGGGCACGTTCACATGAATCGTGGCCAGTTCCTTCGACATAAGACCTTGCTCGGCGAAGTTGCGCACGTTTTCCTGTTGCTTGCCCTTTAGCTCGTCTACGTGGGCAATCAGCCCTTCAACCGAGCCGTACTTCTGAATCAGCGTCTTGGCGGTCTTTTCGCCAATGCCCGGAATGCCCGGAATGTTATCCGAAGCGTCGCCCTGCAAGCCCAGAATATCGGTTACCTGCTCCACGCGCTCAATCTCGAAGCGCTGCAGAACGTGTTGTAAATCAAGTACTTCGGCGGCATTGCCCATGAATGCCGGCCGGTAGATCTTGATCTTATCCGTCACGAGTTGGCAGTAGTCTTTGTCGGGTGTCATCATAAACACCTCAAAACCAGCCTTTTCGGCGCGTTGGGCCAACGTGCCAATCACGTCATCGGCCTCAAAGCCATCCATGATCAGGATCGGAATGTTGAATGCCTCAATGATGCGCTTGATATACGGAATGGCCGTGCCGATGTCTTCGGGCATGGCTTGGCGCTGGGCCTTGTATTCGGCAAAATTATCGTGGCGGAACGTCTTCTTTTGGGCATCAAAAGCTACGCCGATGTGGGTGGGCTTTTCCTTCTGCAGGACTTCCACCAGGGTGTTGGTGAAGCCCAGCACGGCACCCGTATTCATGCCTTTGGAGTTGATGCGCGGGTTTTTGCTGAAAGCGAAGTGGGCGCGGTAGATGAGGGCGAAAGCGTCGAGGAGGAAAAGTTTTTTGGGGGCGTCGGTCATGAGGGCGAAGGTACGGAGGGACGATAAGTAGGGACAGATACGAGCGCAGAATTATCGCTGGAATACGTAAACACCAGTACGTGCCAGATTATTCTGGTTGGTCGCAATTGAGCTGAACTTCTGCGAAAAAACCTGCCCTGTATACGGAGCCAGGAAGAATTAACCCGCCGATTTACAACTGGTTGCTAACGCTAACCGGCTTCCGTGCGTAGCTGCTTACCGTATGCGCTACATTTCCCTCGACCTCGAATGCACGGGCGGCAACCCCGATCGACACCAGATTATTGAGCTGGCGGCCATTATCGAAGATACCAAGCGCCCGTTGCCGCTCGAAGAGCTGCCCACATTTCGGCGGGCCGTGCGCCACCCCGAATACGTGGGCACGGCTGGGGCGCTGGCTTTGAATGCCGGACTAATGCAGGAATTGGCCGAAAAGGAGCCACGGGCCGATCACTGTACCATCCAGGAACTGGTGCCGCAGCTACGGGAGTTTTTGTTGGCCTACGGCTACAAGCCCGACCAGCGGGGGCGGCTTGGGTTGGTGCTGGCAGGCAAGAATATTGGCTCGTTCGATCTGGGTTTTCTGCGCCTGCTGCCGGGCTGGGGAACGCTGCTGTATGCCGAGCCCGCCATGCTCGATCCGGCCGTGTTTTATCTTAACTGGAAGAAAGACAGCCGGTTACCAACAATGGCCATTTGTAAGGCGCGGGCAAAGCTAGAAGACCCCACCGTAGCGCACACGGCCGTAGCCGATGCATTGGACGTGATCCGGCTGCTGCGGCCCTTCTACGGGCTGCCGTTTTACAAGCAGGTGCTCGCCGCCGAACCCGACGAGGAACCATTGGCAGGCTGATAGCGCAAGCTTCGGGGAAGAACACGGAATTTTACTATTGGGTCAGGGCAAAACTGCGTAGATTGCCACTGCTATTTCCCCGTCCTTTTAGCTTATTACGCCGCGTGTATCGAATTAAACAGCTACTACTTAGCCTTGTACTTGTAACGTGGCTCCTGCCTTTTAGCGGTAAAGCGCAACTTCTAGATCCGAATTTTAAAACCACGGAGCTTTATAAACCGGGCGTTGTCAAGAGCGTGGCCGTGTACCCGGACGGGAGCGCTGTTGTGCTCGGCACATTCACGCATGCCAACGGCGAGCCGCATGCCGATGTGGTGCGCTACCGCCCCGACGGCACGCCTGATCCGGATTTTCGGGTGGTGTTGCAGGGCAAAACCAGCTCCCGGCTTTGGGGGGTGCGGCCGCTGCCGGGCGGTAAAGCCTTGTTATTGGGCTATTCGTCGCTAGCAATAGCAGGCAAGGTGGCCAACAACCTGATCGTGCTCAATGCCGATGGGACCCCTGATAACGTGTTCACTATCAGCACGTTCTCTTTCGGCTACGGGAGCGAAGGCATTGTGGCTACCGCCCAACCCGATGGTCGCCTGCTGGTGGCGGGCAAGGGCTATGGCTACACAGGCACCGGTTCCGAACCGGGTATTGTCCGCTACAACGCCGATGGGTCGCGCGATAACACGTTCGTGCCTGCCGCCGGCCTGACGGTGGAAGGCGTGCGCAGCATGGTAGTGCAGCCCGATGGTAAAATCTTAGTCGGCGGCACTTTTACAACCTTCAACGGGGCGTCGGTCGGCGGTTTGTTGCGCCTCAACGCCGATGGTACCCGCGACTTGTCCTTCGCAACGGGCGCTGTGTTGAACGTGCAGGAAATCAAGTTGTTATCAGATGGTAAAATGATGGTGGGCGGCGCAATCACCAACCAAGTGGGCACAGTTCGCGGTAGCTTGTTGCGCCTGCTGCCCTCTGGAACCGTCGACCCTACCTTCGTGCCCAGCGGCAGCGCGCCACTCATTCGCAACCCCAGCGACAACGGCAGCATGGCTGTGTTGCCCGATGGCAAGCTGGTTGTGGTTTCTACTTCCAGTGATGTAACTCCGACCTCCAGCGTGGCGTGTTATCTGCCCAACGGCACCGAAGATGCCGCATGGGCGCCTACGCAACTCACTGATGGCGTGGTAGCTGCGCTGCAAGTGTTGCCCAATGGCGTGGTACTGGCGGGTGGCAATTTCAGCAGCTTTGCCACGCGCTCAACGAGCTTAGTGGCGCTTTCTGCTACTGGCGCGCCAGCTTCCGGCTTTGCGCTGGCGCTGCAGCAACTGGGTATTGTAACCAACCTAGTGCTACAGCCCGATGGAAGGATTTTGATAAGCGGAGATTTCTCCGAGATAAACGGCGTACTGGTTCACAAAATAGCCCGCTTGCTGCCCAACGGGGAGGTAGACAATTCCTTTCGTGGGCCGAGCGACCTCAACGGGGAAGTGCGCACGCTCCTGTTGCAAGCCGATGGACAAATAGTAGTTGGCGGCACCTTCACCCGCATCGACGGGCAAAAGCGCTTGGCCGTTGCGCGCCTGAAGGCCTCCGGCGAGCTCGATCCGCTTTTCGCCGTTGGGTTCTACGACAGCAGCGGCAGCTCCAGCGTGAGTGCGTTGGCTCAGCAGCCCGATGGCAAGCTCCTGATCGCGGGCGCCTTTTTGTACGTCAACGGGGGTACGAATTTTTATACTTCCGTAATTCGGATTAACCCCGCCAATGGCAGCCTGGACCCGTCTTTCAAAACCACAGCGCCGCAGGGCAATATTTACAAGCTGTACATCCAAAGCGATGGGAAGGTGCTAGCGGCTGGTTCATTTTTTCGCAACGTCAACGGCATGGCGGTCGGACAACCCGTGGTGCGACTGCTGACCAACGGTACCGAAGACCCCAATTTTTACTCGGCCGCGTGGGGCAACAGCGGCGTCGCCTACACCATGGCCGAACTGCCCGACGGACGGTTGATGGTCGGTGGGAGCATCCCGGACCTAAAAGGTAAGCTGGTCAGTGGCTTGGCGCGCTTGCAGCCTAACGGCACTCTGGATCAGACTTTTGCCAATGAGTTTCCGCAGGTAGCCGTGGTGCGCAGCATCGCGGTGCAACCCAACGGCCGGCTGCTGGTAGCTGGCCTGCTCGGCGACGGCTACATCAACAACTGGCCATATTTGCTGCGGGTACAGGAAAACGGTCCGCGCGACGCCACTTTTGAGCCCGCCGACGGCCCCAACAACGAAACCAACTGCGTAGCCTTGCAACCCGACGGCAAAATCCTGATTGGCGGCAGCTTTACGGATGTTGGCGGCCACCGGGTACTGGGATTAGCGCGCTTGGTGGCCGCAGAGGTGCTGCACACTTCGGCTACCCAGGCCCGTATTCGTACCGAAGTTTACCCCAACCCAGCGCATAGTGTGCTGCATGTGCAGCTGGATGCAAAGGCTAAGCCGCAACGCATTCACTTGCTGGGTATTACAGGCAAAACTGCGACTGCAATGCCCGTCACGACGTCTGCCTTTACCATGCCCATCCACAACCTGCCGGCGGGGGTATATTTGCTGCGGGTAGAATATGCCAGCGGTGTAGTGGTACAACGGGTTGTAATAGAGTAAGTTATATGTTTTCTAACTTCCGGTTCTCAGGATTTCTGGTGGCGCTGCTTTGTGTTTTTGCAAGCGCCCATGCCCAAACGGCCCATCTTGCGCCTGCCGAACACGCGCAATCGGTGGTTGCTTTTCAGCAAGAACTGAACGCCGA
Organism: Hymenobacter jejuensis; assembly: GCF_006337165.1. Classification (NCBI taxonomy): domain Bacteria; kingdom Pseudomonadati; phylum Bacteroidota; class Cytophagia; order Cytophagales; family Hymenobacteraceae; genus Hymenobacter; species Hymenobacter jejuensis. Next base: position 1,685,004 of record NZ_CP040896.1, on the reverse strand, counting down.
ATACCGCAATCCGCATGAGTCGCCGCTACCGCCTGCCGAGCGCAAGGCGTTTAAAGGCCTCCCGTTCTTCCCAACGGATTATGCTTTTTACGTGGAAGCAACCCTAGAGCGCGACTCGACGGCGCTGCCTTTCCGCATGAAAACCAGCACCGCCCGTGAGCCCGAATACCGCAAGTACGGCGTGCTGCATTTTACCCTCAACGGGCAGCCCCTGCAACTGATAGTGTATCAGAGCCTTGATTTGATGCGCAAGCCCGGTTACGGAGACTACCTGTTTGTACCATTCACCGACCCCACCAACGGCCACGAAAGCTACGGCGGCGGCCGCTACATCGATCTGCGCATCCCGAAAAGCCCCGTGCTCATGCTGGATTTCAACCGCGCCTACAATCCTTATTGTGCTTACAGCCCAAAGTATTCCTGTCCGGTGCCGCCCGCCGAAAACCGACTCCCCGTAGCTATTCGGGCCGGTGTGCAGAGCGATCATTAACCACAGGACGAAAAAAAGTCCTTCCGCATAAGTATTTGATTGTAAAATACTTATGCGGAAGGACTTTTTTGATTTACCTGAGGCTACCAGCTGCCGCTGGCGCCGCCGCCCCCGGAGGAGCCGCCGCCGAAGCCGCCGAAACCACCGCCTCCGCCGCCACCTCCCCAGCCGCCACCGCCGCCACCAAAGGTGCCCCGGCCGCCCATGAAGTCGCCGAAAATGATGGGCGGAATCATGCTGCCGCCAAAGCCACGGTTGCGACGTCCGCCGCTGTTGCCGCCGCCCCCCCGCCGGCTGATCATGATGATAATTGCCAGCACCACAATGATCATCCAGAACGGAAAGCCCGAGCCGGAAGAGTCGTTGGAGGTACGGGTTTGGGCAGGGTCGGCTTTGTATTCGCCTTTCGCTAAGGCAATTAGCTCATCGGTGGCGCTGTTGAGGCCGTCGTAGTAGCGCTCTTCCTTGAAAGCCGGCACGATGGTATTGGAGATGATGCGCTTGGCCAAGGCATCGGGCACGGCACCCTCCAGACCATAGCCCGTCTGGATGCGAGCGCGGTGCTCCTCTTTGGCCACCAGCACCAGAATACCGTTGTTTTGGCCTTTGCGGCCAATACCCCAGCTTTCGTAGAGGCGCTGGGCGTAATTGGCAATGTCGTCGCCGCCCAGGTTGGGTACCGTCACAACGGCAATTTGGGAAGAGGTAGAATCGTCGTAGGCGACGAGCTTGCGCTCCAGCGCCTCTACTTCGTTGGCCTGCAACAGGCCCGCCAGGTCGTTGACGAGGCGTGGCGGATTAGGCCGTGGCGGAACATCTTGTGCTACTGCAGCTTGCAACAGGCTGACAAAGAGCAGCAAAACTCCCAGTAAGGAAGTCAGTAAGCGTCGGGACGACGGCATAAGGGGAGGGATCATGGACGAGGCGGCGCAGAGTCGCCAAACGAAATGGAATCGTCGAGTTCGTTGCGGTCGGTGGCCGCATTGTAGGGGTAATAGCGCTGAAGCTGCTCGCCCACCATGCGAATGCCGCGCTCCAGCCCGGTAACGTAGTGGCCGGCCCGAAACTGATCGAGTACGGTTTCTTTGGTGGTTTCCCAAAAATCGTCGGGCACGGCCGCGTTGATGCCCGCATCGCCTATCACGGCAAACTGGCGAGTCTCCCAAGCCAAGTAAAACAGCACGCCGTTGCGCTGGGCCGTCTGGTGCATGCCGAGCTCGGCAAACACCTGTGCCGCGCGGTCGAGGGGTTCGGGCGTGGGGCAGGTATCTTCCAAATGCACCCGGATTTCGCCCGAAGTCGTGACTTCGGCTTGCTTGATTGCTGCTACCAAAGCCGCTTCCTGCGCCGGCGTGAGAGGGTTAGTCATAAGTATGGGAACTTGAAAGCTTAAGCTGCTGATATTTGCTAAATTTCATAAACATCAAATTATCAGCAACTTAAGCTTCTAGCAAACGAAATTAGAACTGTACGGTTGGGGCCTTTTGCGAAGTGGCGTCGGCCTCGAAATAAGGCTTCTCCGTGAATTTGAAAATACCCGCAAACAAGTTGTTGGGGAAAGACCGGATGTAGGTATTGTAGTCGTTGGTGACGGCGTTAAACTTCTGGCGCTCCACGTTGATGCGGTTTTCCGTGCCTTCAATCTGGGCCTGGAGCTCCTGGAAATTGGCGTTGGCCTTCAGGTCGGGGTAGTTTTCCGAAACGGCCAGCAAACGGCCCAGGCCGGCGCTAACCTGGCTTTGCGCCTCCTGAAAACGCTTGATGTTTTCGGGCGTCAGGTTTTCGGGCGACACCTGCACGCTGGTCGCCTTGGCGCGGGCATTGATCACATCGGTAAGGGTGCTTTTCTCGAAGTTAGCCGCACCTTTTACCGTGTTCACGAGGTTAGGGATGAGGTCGGAGCGGCGCTGATAGCTGTTTTGTACGTTGGCCCACTGCGCTTTCACAGCTTGGTCTTTGGTAACCATGCTGTTGTAGCCGCACGACGACTGGGAGAGGAGCACCACCATTCCGGCGAGGTACAGAAGAAGACGTTTCATAAGGGAGAAAGGAGTATAGGTGAAGGGTTTTTTCAAAAGAAAGGGTTTGCAGCCCGGCATCAGCGCGCTGGCTTTCGGCGGCGGAAAACAATTGGCCCCTTGAGGTGGTAGTGCCAACAGGCATCCGGCAACCGACAACTCGCTGCTAATACCTCAACAAGATCGCTGCAAAGTACGAATTCGCGCCACTGCGGTTGTGTCGGAGTTGCCTTGCCGGCCGATTCGCTATTTTGCGTGCTTACGCTACCACCGTTGCTCATGAAAGCCGTCATCCCCGTTGCCGGTATAGGCTCCCGCTTGCGCCCCCACACGCACACCCAGCCCAAATCGCTGGTGCCCGTGGCGGGCAATACCATTTTGGGTCACATCATCGACCGGCTCGTTGGAGCCGGCGTCAAGGAATTTGTGTTTATCATCGGCTATCTGGGCGAGAAAATTGAGAGCTACGTCCGGCGCCAATACCCCGAGCTGAAAGCCACTTTTGTGGTGCAGGAGCCCCGCGAGGGCATTGGCCACGCGCTGTGGCTGGCCCGCGAGAAGTTTCGCTACGACCAAGACGGCATCCTGATCCTGCTCGGCGACACCATCGTGGACATCGATCTGCCCAAGATGCTGCAAACGCCCGGCACCATTCTGGCCGTGAAGGAGGTAAAAACACCGTCGATTTTTGGGTTGGTCGAAACCACGGCGGGCGGCCACGTGACGAAAGTGGTCGAGAAACCCAAAATTCCGAAGTCGAACTTCGCCATGGTGGGGTTGTATAAAATCGCCCATCCCGACCGGTTAGCCATCGCGCTGGAACGTATAATCGCCGAAGATATTCGTACGCACGACGAATTTCAACTAACTGATGCTCTAATGCTTATGATCAGAGAAGGCGAAGAGATGGTCACCTCACCCGTCGACAATTGGTTTGACTGCGGCCGCAAGGAAACGCTGCTCGAAGCCAACGCCAGGCTGCTCGGTCGTCCCGAGTTTTTGGAGCGCCGCGAGTACCCCGAGTTTCCGGACACCATCATTGTGCCTCCCGTGAGCATCGGCCGCGATTGCCGGATTTCCAACTCCATCATTGGCCCCAACGTAGCCATCGGCGATCGCACCATTGTGAAGAACACTATCATAAGTGATTCTATCATAGGGTCTTACAGCGAACTACTCCAGGCGGTGCTGCACGACTGCATTGTGGGCTCCGACGCTTCCTTTCGCGGCATGAACCACAGCCTCAACATCGGCGACAATACCGAAATCGACTACAGCTAAGCCGCGCTCGCTGCTTCCGGCTGCCCAATTCTGCTTGAAACCTTACCTTTTAACCAGTGCCAGATATGCTGCAACCGCGTCGAGAGTTTCTGAAAAGTATGGGTCTAGCGGCGGCTGGGCTGGGTTTGGCCGCGTTGCCCGGCGAATTGCTGGCCGAGCCTACGGGCAAGCTGTTTTTCGACTTTTCGCTGGCCGAATGGTCGTTGCACCGCGCTTTGTTTGGAGGCAAAATGACTAATCTCGACTTTCCGGCCAAGGCGAAAAACGACTTCCAGATCAGCGCGGTGGAGTATGTCAATCAGTTCTTTAAAGACAAGGCCACCGACCAGCGCTACCTCACCGAACTCAAGCAGCGCGCCGCCGACGTAGGCGTGCGCAACGTGCTCATCATGATCGACGGCGAAGGCTACCTAGCCGATCTCGACAAAGCCAAGCGCAGTCAAGCCGTTGAGAACCACCACAAATGGGTGGATGCGGCCAAGTTTCTAGGGTGCCATTCCATCCGCGTGAATGCTCATGGCGAAGGTACCGAGCAGGACGTAGCCCAAGCCGCCATCGACGGCCTGGGTCGCCTAACCGAGTACGGAGCCAAAAATAAAATCGGCGTCATTGTCGAAAATCACGGCGGCTACTCTTCAAATGGCCAATGGCTTAGCTCTGTGATCAAGCAGGTCAACAACCCGTATTGCGGCGTGCTGCCCGATTTCGGCAACTTCTGCCTCAGCGCCGACTACGGCACGCCGCAAGGCTGCTCCAAAGCGTATGACCGCTACAAGGGCGTGCAGGAAATGATGCCGTACGCCAAAGGCGTCAGTGCCAAATCGTATGCCTTTGATAGCCAAGGCAATGAAACAATCATCGACTACGTCAAAATGCTTCGGATCGTGAAAAAAGCCGGCTATACGGGCCACATCGGCGTGGAGTACGAAGGTGAAGGCCTGAGCGAAGAAGACGGCATTCGGGCCACCAAGCGCTTGCTGGAAAAAGCCGGCGCGATGGTCTGAAAAGCAAGTGGCTGATATTGAAATTGTTATAAAAAACGTTCTCGGTGACCAGAAATATTTTAATATTTCTTGCTGCCGTACGCAATTCGAAACAGGCTCTGTATCAAGACGATAAATTCGCGAAAGCAGCGAATGATATTCCAAGCCAGCTTTCGGAATAAAATTTTATACTCGCATCAGCGTTCCACCCACAACCTGACGGAGCCGATGGCAGTACGCATGGTTGCGGCTTCGGCCGGTAGTCTGTACTTTGTTTCGATGCGAATACCTGTTTTGCCCCGTCTGTTTCCCCTGCTGGCGGCCGCGTTGCTGACGCTGCCCGGCTGCTATTCCCGCGAAGACATGAAGTCCGATTCGGGTACGGCCAGTTCAACGCCCGCCGAAACTACCGAAAAACCCGCCGTCGAGCCGGCCGATGGCACGGCTGTGGCACCGCCGCCGGCAGCGGCAGTTGCCGGCCCGTTGGCAGCAGTTAATGTGTTTCTGGAAGTATCGGGCTCGATGGAAGGCTTCATGCCCAAACCCGGCGCCGACGCCCAAAATACCCGCTTTCAGCAGCACGTAGCGCAGTTTTTGTCGGACCTGAATCGGAGCCCCGCGGCCCAGCGCAAGACGTTTTACCGCATCAAGGAGAAGCCCTACCGCGATTCGTACCAGCAGTTGGAAACGACGGTGCGCGAAGGCATTCGGGAGGCGGCCAGCAGCACCAGCATCCCCACGATTTTGGATACGTTGGTCAGCCATTATTACCAGCCTAATGCGGTCAGCATCCTGATTTCGGACTTCATTTACGCGCCGCGCAACGCCGGGGCCGTGCCCTACATCAAAACCGACATTACCGACGCGCTCAACCGTGCGGGCCGCTCCGACTTGGCGGTGTCGGTATACGGCTATACCTCTGATTTTCACGGCGCTTTCTATCCGGCCATGAAAACGGCGGCCCGCAAAATCAACAGCTGCTGCGATACCGATATTCCGTATTATTTCTGGGTCATCGGGCCGGCCGACGCTGTGCAGCGCTTCGATATCGCCCTGCTCGAACGCCAGCCAGCTCAGCAAGCACACTTTGGCGTAACGTATTCACAGCCAGCATATTCACTGCTCGATAAGTTTCAGAACAAAGGTGCTTGGTATTACGGCGACCAAGGGGCCAGCAAACGCACGGCTGGCGCAAGCTATCATACTGTGGCCATGCAGGAAGTATCTGTTAGTCAGCCTGTTGAGTTTGTCGTGGGGCTGAACATGAAAGCCCTGCCCGCACTGTACCGCGACGTAAAATACCTGAAGCCGAATCTTCAGCTGCAAGCTCAGGATACCGACGCCAAAGTGCTGGATGTGTTTGCCGCCACCGACGACACACGCAACAGCAGCGGCCCGCAGTCGCAGTACACGCATTTTGTGAAGGTGCGCGTCACCCGTGTTGGCCGCGGTGCTCGGCCAGTGCAGCTGGTTCTGCGCGACCAACGCCCCGCTTGGGTGGGCCAATGGACAACCAAAAACGACAGCAACATCAACCAAGTCGGTGCTAAAACCTTCGCCCTAAGTAGCTTACTCGATGGCGTAGCCGGCTTGTATACCAACGAAGAAGAAAAACCCGTTTTTACACTTCCGTTGACCCTGCAACTTGCCAAATAGTGGCGCGCAGCATTTGCTTCGCGTATTGTCCGCTCCGTTAGCCGGTACGCTAACGACCATCGTTCCACGCTGCGTGAAGCTGGTGCTTCGCGCTACATCCGTCTTATGAAAAGCTTCTTCCGCTTTCTCTACGAACTCATCGGCACCCCGCAGCCGCCGTCCGAAACGCCCCTGTATCGGGATGTCATCTTCCCGAATGTGGGCCTGCTCACGCTCGGGATTTCGCTGGGGCTGGTGTTGATTTTCTACTACCTCATCAACCGGGCCATGGGCGTGGCCACCTTTAACAAAGTGCGCCATTGGGTTATCTTTTTGGTAATCAATGCGTTGCTGGCGTTCGTGGTGGCGATTTGGCAGGCGCACGCCCAGCAGGCCGCCGAGCATTCCTACATTTACTGGATGGCCACACTCAATGCTTTTTACGGGCTGTTGTGGTTTTTTCTGTTCTCGATCATTCTGCGCAAAGGCTCGACCAACGCCAGCACGACTCCTTTTTAAGCGGAATCAAACCAGCGCTAATTCCCCTGCTCAGCTGAGTAAGGGTTAGGGGTAGGTGGTCCGAGCGTTGTTTGAAGCGGATGTTCTCTAAGTCGCTCTTATCAAACAACCTCCGCACGCGGGCCAACCACCCCAGCCGCCGCTTCGCGACGGCGTCCCCTCCTCAGCTGAGGAGGGGAGTTTCGTTCAAATCAGTAACTCGCAATGGCTAAACTCTTTCTTTTCGGCATTGGCGGCACGGGCTCGCGCGTGATTCGTTCGCTCACCATGCTGCTGGCCTCGGGCATTAAGCTGCGCAACTGCGATCGCGTGGTGCCCATCATCATCGATCCGGATGCCCACAACGGCGACATGAACCGGACGGTGAACATGCTCAAGAGCTACCAGCAGATTTACAGCCACTTAGGTCCGCGCGAAGAAGGCTTTTTCGAGACCGACGTGAGTACGTTGAGCAGCATTTCAGCCGATACCAACGGCGGTGTGAAAGACACCTTTGTGTTCGACTTCGGCGGCATCAACCAGAGCTTTCGCCAATATCTGCACTACGATCAGCTGTCCGTTGACTCAAAAGGGCTGGTGGAATTGCTCTTCACGCAGGACAACCTGGAAAGCCCGCTGACCATCGGTTTTCGTGGCTCGCCGAATGTGGGCTCGGTGGTGCTCAACAAAGTAGTGGAGTCGCCGGAGATTCGCTTTTTTGCCGACAACTTCCAGGAAGGCGACCGTATCTTCTTCATATCCAGTATTTTCGGTGGAACGGGTGCGGCCGGTTTTCCGCTGCTGCTCAAAAACCTGAAGGACCAGAACACCCGCCTCAGCAACGCCCGTTACCTGCGCGACGCCATCACGGGCGCCGTGACGGTAATGCCGTATTTCGCGCTGCAATCGGAGGATAATTCGGTTATCGACTCCAACAGCTTCCTGACCAAAACCAAGGCGGCCCTCAGCTACTACGAACATAACTTGCAGGGGCTGAATGCGTTGTACTATCTGGCCGATACGCCCGATACGCCCTACGAAAACCAGCCCGGCGGCACGGCCCAGCGCAACAAAGCCCACGTGATTGAGCTGCTGGCGGCCCTGAGCATCGTCGATTTCATGCAATATCCGGATGCGGAGTTGCGGGGTAGCGGCACCCAGTTTCACGAGTACGGCCTCGGCACCGATGCGCAGGAGATCCAGTTTAGTCACCTGCCCGACGAGTCGCGCGAGATTGTGGCCAAGCACCTCACGCAGTTGCTGTACTTTACGCGCTACCACAAGCAACACCTAGCCACCGACAAAGCTCCTTACCACGACAACCTGAATCTGGACTATGCTATGCGCAACGAGCCCATTTTCAGGGAGTTAAGTAATTTCCTGCACAGCCCCGAATTTGGGGTGGACGAATGGCTGAAAGAGCTTTCGCAAAACCGCCGCGCCTTCCGTCCCTTCGACCTGACCACCGACGACTTCAACGTGATGATTGCCGGTAAGCCCGTCGAAAAGAAGTGGAACGACTTCTTTAATAAAGGCCTGAGCCACAATTACTTACTGGATTCGCTGAACAAAGCCGAAAAAACCATCGCCGAGCCCGACAGCTTCCGCAAAATGCTGGCGCTGTTCTACGACGTGACGGATAAGGCATTTGAGGAGAAGGTGAAAGTGGTGTAAAAAGAACGACCAACTCCCCTCCTCAGCTGAGGAGGGGACGCCGTCGCGAAGCGGCGGCTGGGGTGGTTGGCCCGCGTGCTGAGGTTGTTTAGTTGTCCCTGTAAACAACGCCGTTACCACCCCGCCCTTCGGGCACCCCTCCTTAAAAAAGGAGGGAATTAGATTACTACTCAACTGACAATCAGGATGCCCAAAGTCCTTCGCTTACATAACAACGGTACCCAGCAGATTGAAGGCTGGCAGAAAACCGCCCCGATTACCAGTACCGAAATCAACACGGTAACCGACCCCACGGGTGGTCGCGCCAAGAACGTGGCTGTGTCCATCCCGACGCCCTTTGCGCGGATGCACCTGTTCGAAACGGCGTTTGATTTCCTGGCCCGCGAAGGGCAGCGCAACCCCGGCAGCGTGTATCACGAGCTGGTAACGCACTTCTGGGACTTGTTTGAGCTGCTCTACAACTACCATCTCTACACGCAAGCCGGGCGCAAAATCACGTTGCGCCGCTGGAATGCGCAGGCTGAGGTGCAACGCATGCGCGCCGACGAAGGCACGCGCCTGCTGGGCGAAACCTTGCAGCTGTTTTTGCAGGACGACCGCTTCCGCGACTTCACCGACATGTACTTGGTGTTCTACGAGTCGCCGAATCTGCCCGGCGGACCGCGGCTCTTGGGAGGCACCTCGCCGCTGACGCTATTTTTTACGGCCCCAACGGTATTTCCACTGGATTTGGAGCGGCCTCAGTCGCGCGGACATTACTTTGATAATCAAGTGGTTCTGCTGGAAGACCGGGGGCTTGCGTTCCGCGAGTTTGTGTACGAGCTGTTTCTGGCGTATCCGCAGTTGCAGCGCCGAGAGTTTGCCGGAAGCGTATTTGCCGGCCTCGACCGTTCGCGCATCAATCAGATGCAGATGCAGGGCGAACACACCGCGGCCCAGTTTGCCACGAAGTACCCCGCACTACCCGATTTGCAGGGCAACCTGGCCAGCATCAAAAACGTGCCGCTGCCCGGCCGTGCCGACCAGTCGGCTGTAATGAGCTCCGACTTATTTATTGCCGCTACCCGCGACCTGAGCAATGGCAAGCTGCGTCCGCTGGTGTTGCGCCCCAACCTCACGATGGCCGGTGCCAATTACCTGAACGGTCAACCTTGGGATGACCGCACGCCCGTACCGTACGCCGACGAGCTGACGCTGGAAAACCGCGTGCTGCCCGGCAAAGGCTTCAAATATCCGTACCTCACCGTCGGCGACTTCCTGGAAGATGCGTTGGTAGAGTTGCCGTATGAGCTTAACACCCAGCGCTTTCATACAGGCAAAGTCACGTTTCAGTACGGTGCTGATACGCAAGGCCGGGCGCGCTTCCCATACTTGTTGCCGCTGCGGCAGGCGTTCTTCGAATATTTCACGGAGCACGATCTGGCGGAGCTGCTGACGTTTACCATCGACCTGAACCACGTGCGCGTGGCCCTTCGGATTCCGGTGCAGGGCGGGCGTTTCATCACGTTTGAGCGCAGCTACTACCAGAATCCACAAAACCCGAAGGACGCGCAGGGCCGCGAGATTCCGGAGAAAGGCCGCATCGTGCGGGCCAACATTGGCCTGGGCGTGTTCCCGTTCTACAAAATGCGCCAGCAACCCGAGTACAACGACTTCTACAAAGTCATGCTCGTGGATGCCGACAACTCGCCAACCATGCTCCAGCGGCGCTACGATCTGAAGTTCTTCGCCGGCGGCGACCAGATTACGGAGCAAGGCGCTTCCAAACGCGCTACCCGCTTCGAGCGCACCCAAAAAAGCGTTGCCACAGCCGGCAGCACCTATTACGAAATCACCGGCACCCATTTCGACATCGCGGAACTGACGTGTCCGCCGGCTTTCCACGGTGCTGAGCCGGCCCGGGGCCTTATCGTGCCTCGCTGGCGCGAACTGGATCGCGGCACGCGCCGCTTCACGTTTGCCGTCGATTTTGGCACCAGCAACACCCACGTTGCTTATGCCGATGGGCCCGCGGCACATCCACGGCCGTTTACGATCGGGGAGAGCGACGTACAAGTGGAGCTGCTCAATGCCCCGCTGCCCGACACCGGCTACTCGGCGTTTCAGCGCTACATGCGCGGCCCCGGCCAGCTCATTGACGTGCCGCTGATCCAAAACCGGGAATTTGTGCCCAGCATTATCGGCGAACAGGGTTCGGTGTATGAATTCCCGATCCGGACGGCTGTTTGCGAAACCAATGCCTATGCCAACGAGCCAAGTAAAGTGCTCAGTAACATCAACATAGGTTTTAGCATCAACACCGAAACCAACCAGCCGCCCCAAAACCGATTCGTAACGAATTTGAAGTGGACAGCCGAACTCGACCCGCAGGGCGTATCGCGCATCGGGGCCTTTTTCCGCGAAATTCTGCTTCTGATGAAGCACAAAGCGGCACTGCACGGCGGCATTCTGGAAGATACCCGCGTGGTGTGGTTTGCGCCCCTGAGCTTTGATGCTTTCCTGCGCAACCAGTTTCAGCAGGTGTGGGACGAGGCGTTCCAGCAGGTGTTTCGGACGCGCCGCACCACGCAGTTTGTGTCGGAGTCGGTGGCGCCGTACTACTACCTCACCGCCACCAACCAAGTGGTGCCCAACCGCGACGAGAACGTCATCAACATCGACATCGGTGGCGGCACTACCGACTTGCTGATCTTCGCCGATCAGCGGCCGGCCTTTAGCTCGTCATTCCGCTTTGCTGGCGACGATCTGTGGGGCGATGGCTATGCCCGCGTGCAGGGCGCGCCCAAGCAAAACGGCTTGCTGCGGCTAGGGGTGCAATACGTTGAGAGTCTGCCTGATAGCGAGGAAAACCAGGAATACAAAGGCTACCTGCGGGCGGCGCTGCAAAACCCCGATTTCAGCTCCGCCGACGTGACGAGCCTGCTGTTTGCCTACAACGACGCCTTGCGCTTCACCCAGAGCCTCGGCCTCGGCAAAGGGCGCCAACTGCGGGTGATGTTCTATTTGCACTACACGGCTATTATTTACCATGTGGCGCAACTGGTTCAGCATCTGGGACTTAAGGCACCGCGTTATTTGTGTTTCTCGGGCAAAGGCAGCTTGTATCTGCGGCTGCTCAGTGGCGGCAGCAGCCTAGCCGCGATTGAGCGCATCACGAAAGCCGTGTTTAAGGGTGCGACGGGCGTAGAGCCGCCCGCCAACTTCCGCGTCATTCTGGCTGATAACCCCAAGGAAGCTACCACCAACGGCGGCGTACTGTTTGAAGACAGCTCGACCAGCCACGCCGATTTCGACAACATCCGGACGGTAAAATACAGCGGTGCTATCGAAGGCAACGACATCGAAAGCACGCGCCTGAAGCTGCCGCAAGTAGATGCTACGCTCAAGCAAACCGTGCTCGACAACACCCGCCGCTTCCTCGACCTCGTGCTCGACGGCGACGAAGTAGCACCGCTCATGCGCGACGTAGGCGTCGACGTGGACCGCACCCGCGTGAAAGACTTTCTGCTGCGCGAAATCGAAGACAGCCTCAGCCTCGGCCTGCACCAGCTCGATAGGCAGCTTAGCCAGGGCGAAACCCTGCCCGAAACGCTGTTTTTCTACACGCTGAAGCAGTCGCTGTACAACCTGAGCCGCGAGCTGATCAACCCGAACAGCTAGCGCCGGTTGCTAGCTTTAGATTCAGTCCCATCCTCAAAACCTTCTCATAATGAGGTCAATCTGCCGATTTGCTTTTTGCTTTCTTTGTCTGTTATTCACAGTGGTCAGCGCCCACGCCCAAACCCCGCTCGGCCAGCCTACGCTCGACGAGCAGAAGGCTCAGATCTGGTGCGCGACGGCCCGCTTTGTGTACGACGACAACAAGCGGCCCAACCTGAAAAACTCGCTTCAATGCAGCGGTTCGCTGAAAGAGTTTGAGAACAGCATCAAGGCAGATAGCCAGAAGGTGTATAGCGCACTGTACACGCCGCTGGAGAAGCGCGGCGTCATGTATAAGGGCTTGGGCTCGGATAAATCGCGGCTGCAAAAGCTTGCTAATGAAATTATTACCAAGCTGAAAGCTTCGCCCGCTCGCAAAGCCAGCCCGGCGCGCATGCAGGCCTTGGCCGCCTTGGAGGCATCGCTGAAAAATTACGTGGAGAACGGCACTCCGCCCGGCGATGTAAGCTCCAATCTGGTAACGGAGGCGCAGGTTGATACCACGGCTACCACCGACGAAAGCACAGCGGCCGTCGATTCGGATGCGGGTCCGGTGACGGATGCCAATCAGGTAGCCAGCACGGGCCGCGGCTCGGCCGGGGAAAGCATCATGAATAAATTCTTCGGGCCGATCTCGCTGATCCTCTCGCTGTTGAGCTTATTCCTGTACGTGCTTCTGCGCCGCAGCATCAATGCGCTGGGCACCCGCGCCGACCGCCATCGCAGCGAGTTGGAATCGGTGAAAGCGGCGGCCAACTCGGCTCCGGCTGCCACTTGGGCCGGCCCCACGATGAAAAGCCTGACGCCGGAGTTGCAAAAAGAAATCGAGCGTTTGGTGCAGCAGCGGGTATCTGAGCAACTTTCTGACAATCAATATGTTGCAAAACGGGATAAAGCACCTGTTCCGGTAGCCGAACCGCAGCGTCAGCCGGCCCGCGAAGTGCCCAAAGCGCCGGTGGTTACCAGTGCGCCCACTGCACCAACGCCTGCCCCGGTTCCCTCGCCAACTCCTGCTTACGAAGAGCGGCCCGCTGCGCCTGTTTACGCCGAGCCCGCTCCCGCTTTAACTGAAACAAGCGTAACGCCCGCCGCTATTCCTGCGGGTTCGCCGGCTACGGCTTCGCGTGATGAGTTTGATAGTCTTGTACCGCCGGTGCAGCTGCCCGCCGCTGATACTTGGTCGGCCGCTACGCAGCTCGCACCGTCTGTCACTCCGCCACAACCTGCGGTTGCGCGTTTCTATGTGAAAGTGCCCGTAAATGGCGGTTTCAGCGAATACGATTTGCAGGAGCAACCCCAACACGACAGCATTTACGAGATCACCCTCAACCCCCAGCGCCCCGACGTGGCTACCTTCCGGGTCAATCCCAATTCGCAGGTGCATGCCTACGCCATCCAAAGCGCTCAATATTCGCTGCGCGATGCCTGTCGTTACCAGCAGCCTAGTACGCCCGTTTCGCGCATCGTAACAGATGAAGACGGAACCCTGCGCAAGTCCAGTGGCGCTTGGCAAATCGATCAGAAGGCAGCTATTCACTTTGAGTAATTGATTGACGATCAATTATATATAAAGAGCTAAAAAGCTAGCTTCCCTCCTTTTTTTAAGGAGGGGCTGGGGGTGGTAAAACCCGTTGAACGAAGACTAGCTTTAGTTTTCTACTTCTAGTATAACCACCCCCAACCCCTCCTTGAAAAAAGGAGGGGAGCTAGCTTTTTAGCTCTAACTTTAGCGTGGTTATAGCTTCCGTTCATGATTGAAATTCTGCTCGAAATTGTCGTTGTGCTGGTAGTGGTGGGGCTACAGGTACGCACTTTTCTTAGCACCAAAGCCAATGCCCAACGACTAGGGCAACTGTACCCGCCGAAGGGCACGTTGCGGGTTGAGCATCGACTGGTAACGCCCGACGGGCACGATCTGCCCGATTATGCGGCCGACGCGCCCGCCGATGCCTATCCGGCCGACCTCATCAAAGCAGATACCGCCACGGACGAGTTCCGCGAAATTCTGGTTGACACAAACGACTACCTGCGCCACAACAAAGGGGCCGCGGCCGATTTCGGCATTCTGAAGGACATCTCGGAGCGACAGTCGGAGGTGTTGGAAAATGCGGTGTTGGCCAACGTCGCGACGCCACTGTATCTGGGTTTGCTGGGCACATTCTTGGGCGTGATTCTGGGATTGGTAGGCATTGCGCGCAACGGCGTAACCGACGAAAACGCCCTTACGCCCTTCCTGACCGGTGTGCTCATCGCCATGACGGGTAGTTTTGTGGGGCTGTTGCTCACGCTGCTCGGTAACGGCTTGGTACGCGCCGCGCGCCACCAGCTCGATCAGCGCCAGAACAATTACTACACGTTCCTGCAAGCGCGCTTGCTGCCCATTCTGCACAGCGACATGGCCAGCAGCCTCACCAACCTGAAGGCCGTGCTGGACGCGTTCAATCAGGATTTTGTGGGCAAGGTCACGTTGTTTGAGCCCATCATGGACAAGCTCACCGACAACATTCGGGTGCAAAGCAACTTCCTGGAAGCGCTCGACAAAATCGGGTACGACCAGATGGCTAAGGCCAACATTGCCGTATTTGAGAAAGTCCGGGAGTCGGCGGAGCTATTTGGGCAATTCACTGGCTATCAGCAACAACTAAATAAGATGCTGGCCGACGGTACCCAGACGGCTCAGCAAGTCAGCAGCATCCTGGACCGGCTAGTGGGCTTCGAGCGGGGCATCAACAACGTGGGCCAGTACATTGGGCAGCACGACAACCTCATCCAGCATCAGCTTGAGTTTTTCCAGCGCCACCAGCAGGAGATGAGCAACCTTGCGGCCCGCACCGAGCAATACTTCGACGACGCCAGCTTGCGCCTCACCGACCTGATGCAGCACCGCCTCAGCTACCACGAACGCGATGCCCAGCAGGCCTACGAAAAGTGGGGGCAATACTTTCAAAAGCTCAACCACGACAACATATTCGAGCGCATCGTGCGGTATTTGGAGCCGTTTCAAGGCCTTAATAGTCAGCAAGATGCCTTGTCGCGCGACGTGACCGCCACCCAGCGCGAACTCATGCGCAAAATCGACTTGGACTCGCAGATTCAGGCCAAGCTGCTCTCGGAGCTATCAAACCTGAATACGGTGCTGGTGAAGGCTACTTCCAAAAACCGTTTTCAACGGTTCATGGATCAGTTGTTTGGTGGGGTAAGGCCGCAGTAACCCCACATTCCATCTGTTTTCATGAACAATTCAACTTCTAACAACCGCCAATCCAACGACTTTTTCTGGCCCAGTTACGTGGACCTGATGACGTCGCTGTTTGTGGTGATGCTGGTGTTGTTCGTCTACAGCTTCAAGCTTTTTAAAGACCGAGAAAACGACCTGAAGAACGCCAACGGCGAACTGAAGGCCAAAGCCGAGGAACTAGAGCAGATTACCAAAATCAGACGCTCGTTGCAACGCCTTGAGGGTAAGTACTTTAAATATGACCCCGTAAACGAGCGGCATGAGTTGCTCGTGCCAGTGCAGTTCAAAGCGGGCCGCGACGAGATCGAGGAGCAGTACAAGCCGGCGCTGTTGCAAGCCGGGCGCACGTTGCGCTCGGTGCTGAAAAGCATCAAAACCGAGCAGCCCGTGCGCTACCTCGTGATCGTGGAGGGCATGGCGGCGCGTTACCCCCAGGGCGATCCGCGCAACCGGGCACAGGAGCAGCTTACGTACCAGCTCAGCTATCGCCGCGCCCTCAACCTGCTGAACTTGTGGAAGCAGAACGGCCTCAATTTCAGCCAGGACAAAGGCATTGAGCTGATCATCGGGGGCAGTGGTTTTTATGGCACGGGTCGCTACACCGCCGCCCGCGAAGACGAAAACAAACGCTTTTTGATTCAGGTAATCCCCAAGGTAGGCCGCATTGGAGGCCGATAAACAAGTCGGCGGCTTTTCAGCGTGAAGTATAGGGTTGCTGAAGTGATTTCGGCTCTTGTTTGTAATCTTCTTATAGTCAAAACGTTACATTTAAAAGGCTAGTTTGATTTAGCATCTAAATAGGGTTAATTTGCACTAAAGGTGAGTCAATCGATTTTGCCGGGGCTATCTTCGCCCAAATCTGCTCTGCACCCTATTGTATGCGAAAACTCACCTATCCGCTACTGGCGCTTTCGGCGCTGGCGGCTTGCCGTTCGGCTCAGCCGACTGTCTCTTCCCCGGCAAAACCCGCTTCGGGCTCGTATACGGCAGTTTCTAATGCACCTCGCCTCTCTGTGGAATACCCCAAAACCCGTAAAACCGACCACACCGACGACTACCACGGTACGCCCGTCGCCGACCCTTATTCTTGGCTTGAAAACCTCGATTCGCCCGAAACCAAAGCGTGGGTAGAGGCCGAAAACAAAGTCACGTTCGGCTACCTGGAGAAAATACCATTCCGCGACCGCATCCGCGACCGGCTCACCAAAATCTGGAATTACGAGCGCTTTGGTGTGCCCGAGCAAGAGGGTGATTATCTGTATTTTAGCAAAAACGACGGCCTGCAAAACCAAGCTGTGCTGTATGTGCAGAAAGGCATAGAAGGCCAGCCCGAAGTGCTACTCGACCCCAATAAGTTTTCGGCCGACGGCACCACGGCACTCGCCGGCACCTTCTTCTCCAACGACCACCGCTACATGGCCTATGCCACCAGCAGCGGCGGCTCCGACTGGAACA
The DNA here is from genome assembly GCF_006337165.1 of Hymenobacter jejuensis. Lineage (NCBI taxonomy): Bacteria > Pseudomonadati > Bacteroidota > Cytophagia > Cytophagales > Hymenobacteraceae > Hymenobacter > Hymenobacter jejuensis. Next base: position 1,668,033 of record NZ_CP040896.1, on the reverse strand, counting down.
CCTTTAAGGTGATGGACCTGAAAACCCGGCAACCACTAAAGGACCAGCTGAACTGGGTGAAGTTTTCGGGCGCCGCCTGGGGGAAAGACGGCTTCTATTACAGCAGCTACGACGCTCCCAAAAAGGGCGAAAACGGCTTGGCTGGCAAAAATGAGTACCACAAAGTGTACTTCCACAAGCTGGGGACTGCGCAGTCGTCGGACAAGCTGGTGTACGAGGACAAAGCCATGCCCTTGATCTCGCATCATGCCGGGGTTACGGAAGATGAGCGTTTCTTGATTATCACCCGCGCCAATGGCACCGACGGTACCCGCTTGTCCGTCCGTGACCTCACGGACTCCAAGCAAGCCGGCAAGTTTGTCAACATCGGCAGCAGCTACGAGTACCATACTAGCGTGGTGGGCAATGTAGACGGTAAGCTGCTGGTTTACACCGACTACAAAGCACCCCGCTACCGCATTGTGGTCGTCGACCCGAAGAAACCGCAGGAAGCCAACTGGAAAGATTTGGTGCCGCAGTCTGACAATACGCTGGTTGAGGTGAGCCACGTAGGCGGCCGCATTGTGGCCAGTTACCTCAAAGATGCCAGCAGCCTGGTGAAAGTTTACACTGAGAAGGGCGAGTTTCTGCACGACGTCGCGTTGCCCGCCATTGGCACGGCTTCGGGCTTTGGCGGTCGGCGCGCCGACAAAGTAGTGTATTACGCCTTCACGTCGTTTACCTACCCGACGACCATTTACCGCTACGACCTCGCCAGCAACACAAGCACCGTGTTTCGGGCGCCCACCGTCGATGTGAAGCCCGACGACTACGCGACGACGCAGGTTTTCTACGCCAGCAAAGACGGTACGAAAATCCCGATGTTCATTGTGCACAAGAAGGGCATCAAGCTCAACGGCCAGAACCCTACCTATCTCTTTGCCTACGGTGGGTTCAATGTGTCGGTGACGCCGGCTTTCTCGGTGGCGCGCATGCTGTGGCTCGAAAACGGCGGCATTCTGGCCGTGGCCAACCTGCGCGGCGGCGGCGAGTACGGCGAAGCGTGGCACAAAGCCGGCATGACCCCCAACAAACAAAATGTGTTCGACGACTTCATTGCCGCCGCCGAATACCTCACGGTGCAGAACTACACCAATCCGCAACGGCTGGCCATTGCCGGCGGCTCCAATGGCGGTCTGCTGGTAGGTGCTACCATGACGCAGCGGCCGGACATTGCGCGCGTCGCTTTCCCGGCGGTAGGGGTAATGGATATGCTTAAGTTTCAGAAGTTTACCATTGGCCACGCCTGGGTGCCCGAATACGGCTCGTCTGACAACTACGCGCAGTTTCAGAATCTGTATAAGTTCTCGCCGCTACACAATCTGAAAGCAGGCACTGACTACCCCGCTACCCTGATCACGACCGCCGACCACGACGATCGTGTGGTGCCGGCTCACTCCTTTAAGTTCGCGGCTACCCTACAAGAGCGAAATGCCGGCCCCAACCCGCAATTGATTCGGGTGGATGTGAACGCCGGGCACGGCGCGGGCAAGAGCACGGCGCTCCAGATTCAGGAGTGGGCCGATATTTGGGCGTTTGCGTATCAGAATATGGGCATCAATCCGTATCCGACCGGGCGTTAAGCACGTAGGAGTCTTTCGCGGGCGGCTTCGTATCTTGCGGCCCGAAAACCCAACTGCCTGTTCTTTTTCGGCTACCTCCATATGAAGAAATCGCTTCTGCTCGGTCTGCTGGCCGGCGCTTCGCTAACGCTGACCGTCACCTCGTGCAGCAACCCTGATTACAAAACCAACGACGACGTGGCTGTGAAGCCGTTGCCCCCCATTCCGGCTGCGGCCGACACAACCGGCGGCAAACCGGCTACCAATCAGCCCCGCGAAATCAACGCGGTGAACGCTACGCAGGACATTAAAAAGATGCAGCCCCAGATGTAATTTGGGTTTGTAAGCTCCCAATTTTCATCGCCCGATCGTAGCATAAGCCGCGGCCGGGCGATGTGCTTTAACACCCATCAGCCCGACAGTAGCCACCGCTCTCAGGGGTTTATAAACTACTTGTAACAATGTCACAATCAGTTATTTCCATTCGGCGCGGAGTAGAGGCCGATCTGCCGCAGGTACTGGGCTTAATTCAGGAACTCGCCGTGTACGAACGCGCGCCGGAGGAAGTCACCAATACGCTCGCCGACATGCAGCGCGATGGCTTCGGCGCCGAGCCCATCTTCAAATTCTTCGTGGCTGAGCGCGAGAACGAGGGCATTATTGGGTTGGCGCTTTTCTACACGGCTTACTCTACCTGGAAAGGGCGGATGCTGTATTTAGAAGACCTCGTCGTGACCGAAGCCGCGCGGGGCACGGGCATCGGCAAGCTACTTTTTGATGCGGTAGTGGCCGAAGCGCGCGTTACGGGTGCCAACCGCATGAAGTGGCAGGTGCTGGAATGGAACGAGCCAGCCATTGGCTTTTACAAAAAAATCGGTGCGAACCTCGACCCCGAATGGCACAACGGCAACCTCACCATAGAGCAGTTGCAAGCCTACGCCTGCGACCCAGCTATCGAAACCGTTGTGACCAACATTACTCCTCAATAGAAGAACAAGGGTATTCGACGGTTGCCCACCTTCGTGCCCGTTATCCAGAGCGCAGCGAAGGATGACGGACGGATATAGTAGATAGAATGGTTTATTGTAACTAATTGCTATTCAACTACTTCCAGTACAGTGCGGAACGAAACGTACTGGCCCGGAAAGCGAGTTTCTAAGTTGGCGCTGATGCCGGGGCCGATTACGCGCTGGTATTCTTCCAGCTGCTCGACGCTAATGCAGTAAAACTGAGCGGCATACGTAATGCCATTTTCTTCTTCGTTGAGAAGGCGGCACAGTTGGCTGCGCAGGAAAAACCCCGTGGCCATAATTTCGGGCATGTGGGTATCGAGCATATAATCGACCCATTCTTCGGCTATTTCGGGGTCGAGGCTGCTGGTAACATTGTAAAGAATCATGAGCGCAAAAGAAATAAAAGAAAGACTTAGTTCAGCAGGTTTTCGAACCCCGTAGCCGTGCGCGACGGCATGAACTCCAGCACGTCGTAGCGAGCGACGCCTGCTTCTGTAAACGGATCGGCGGCTACCAAGGTCTCTACGGCGTCGCGTGAGGCGGCACGCGCCAAAATAACACCGCCGGTACGCGGCACCAACCGCCCGGAAATAAGGAACGTGCCGTCGTGGTAATGCGCCTCCACCCAAGCCATGTGCGCGGGCATCAGCGGCTCGATTTCGGCGAGCTCGGCCGTGTAGGTAAGCAACAGGATGAACATGCCGCAAAGGTAAGCCTCACACGCGCATCGTATCGAATTGGAAGTCGGTAATGCGGCCCTGAATATCCTTTGGCGTAAGCTTCTGACCGACAGTAGCTTGTGCCAATGCAGCTAATTCGGCATCGCCTGCAAAGCGCAACGACAGGATTTGCTTCAGTGCCAGTTGCTTTTCCAGCGGCCGGAAGCTCTGGCCCGTAACCTCGAAGTATCGCTGCCGCACTTCCAACCGAATAAGGCGGTCTTGGAGCTTGAGAGCGTAATGCTGGCGTAGCAGCAAGAGCACGCCCAGGCCCACCACGCCCAGCACCATGACCGAAAACCACAACCGCGAAATCTCGGAGTCGTCGCCGGCGACGTTGAGATAGCGCCGCACGCCGTAAGCAGCAATAATAAAGGCAGCGGGCAGCAAAATGAAATGGTGCCAGACAGAGTATTTAGGCGTGTTTTTGGTTGGCAGATCAGCCATGCGAGCAGAATTGAAAGCGGGAGTAAAGCATACAAAAAACTCCAGCTAGCGGGCTGGAGTTTTTTGCTGTACGAAAATCAAGGGCGAGTCGCTTAGTTGGAAGCTTCTTTTGCCATCTTTTTCTGCGTTTTCAGTAAGCGCTTCTCATCGCGCGCTTGCTTCTGAGCTAGTTCTTTTTGGCGTTGGGCTTCGCGGTCGGCTAGCTTCTGCTCCTTGAGTTGGCTTTTCTGCGTGCGCAGCTGCTGTTTCTGATCCCGCATTTGGGCTTTGCTGTCTTTCAGAGCCTCGCGGCTATCCTTGGCTTGGCTTTTTTGCGCATCCAAAGTGGCTTTAGCGTCGGCAGCACGCTGTTGCTGTTGCTGCAAGCGCATCTGAGCGGTATCGGCCGCGGTTGGTGTGGTTTGGGCGGAAGCTGCGGCGGCCGTCAGCAGTACTAAAAATATGGCTCCGAATATCTTTTTCATGGCAGTAGGGGGTTGGTTTCTCCTAATACGCAGGCCAGAGGAGCATGTTCATAAAATGAATATTGTAAATATCTGTTTATTAGATAAATACAAAACTATCATTCATAGTAATCCAGGTCTTTGCCGTAGCTCTCAGGTAGTGTGCTGACGCTCCAGAATGCGATCAGCAGCGAAACCACGCCCAACGCAGTGGCGCTGCCGATGATGCCCAGCGGCCCGACCATGGCCTTAAACAGCGGCGTAAGCAGCACCACCGACCCGCGGGCAAAATTGGGAGCTGTGGTAGCTACCGTGGCCCGTAGGTTGGTGCCGAACTGCTCGGCGGCCACTGTCACGAAAAGTGCCCAAAAGCCCACCGTAAGGCCCAAAATGAAGCAGACCGTGTAGAAAACAGTTGGCGTAGCGCCGCGCAAGCCATACAGATACACGCCGACCAACGTGGCGCACAGTACCAAGAATAGCTGCAACGCCCGAATGCGGCTGCGCCACATCTGGCTGATCCAGCCGCTGGCAAAATCGCCGAACACCAGCCCGAAATAGCACCAGAATACGCCCAGGCCCGCCGTCACTTCGCCCTGCACGCCCAATGCCCGGCCAAACTCGGGAGCTAGCGTAATCAGAATGCCGACTACAAACCACAGCGGCACCCCGATGAGCAGGCATTTGAGGTACTTGAGCAGCCGAGGCCCGTTGGTAAACAAGCTCAGGAAGTTGCCGCGCGCAACTTCTTCGCGGCGGGCCTGCTCAAACATCCCCGATTCATAGACGCCGACGCGCAGCGCCAGCAACGCCAGCCCCAGTCCGCCGCCAATGAAGTAGGCGTTGCGCCACCCAAAAGCTTCGCCCACCCAGTAGGCCAGCATCGCCCCCGACACGCCCACCGTAGCCACGATCATGGTGCCATAGCCGCGCTTTTCTTTGGGCAGACTTTCGGCTACCAGCGTAATGCCGGCTCCCAGTTCGCCCGCTAAGCCTACACCGGCTACCAAACGCAACCAAGCATATTGGTCGATGGTGTGCACAAAACCGTTGGCGATATTGGCCAGCGAATACAGCAGAATCGAGCCGAACAACACCGACAAGCGGCCGCGCTTGTCGCCTAGCACGCCCCACAAGATGCCGCCAAGCAGCATGCCGCCCATCTGCATATTGATGAGGTAGAGGCCCAGGTCGCGCACGGCGTCGTTGGCAGTGATGCCCAGTTCATTAAGGCTTTTGACCCGGACAATACTGAACAGAATCAGGTCGTAGATATCGACGAAATAGCCCAGCGACGCTACAATGACGATGGCGCTGAACAGGGAAGCTGTTTTGGGAAGAGTAGGAGGGGCGGAAGAGGTTTGCATGACAATCCGGGTGAGTAGGAGTGCAGATTAAGCAGAATTCCCGGAAAGTTTGCGTTGGGCGTAGCTTCTGAGTAGCGCAGCCGCCCTGAAATCAGGTGTGCGAAACCGTTTTGCTCATGGCTACGCCGTCGCAGCAGCCTTGCTCGTCGGCAATTGGCACAGTGTCTTCGAGCTGCACGGTGCAATGTCCAATGCTAAACTCGTGATTTATAGCGTGTTGTAATTCCTTTAAAAAGGCGTTATTCCCGTCGCCGCCCGGCCGGACGAGGTGGGCAGTGAGCGCCGTGTCGCGGGTGCTAAGGGGCCACACATGCAGGTCATGTACTTGCGTTACGCCGGGTTGTCGAAGTAAAAAATCGCGCACGGCGTCCAGGTCGATATTGGCCGGCACGGCTTGCAGGCTGAGCTGCATCGTCTCGCGCATCAAACCCCACGAGCCATAAGCAACGATGCCCAGAATCACGAAGCTGATGGCAGGGTCGAGCCATCGCCAGCCCGTCCAGATGACCAGTGCGCCGCCCGCCACTACGCCCACCGAAACAAGCATGTCGGTGAGCATGTGCAAAAAGGCCCCGCGCACATTCACATCGCCTTTCTGCCCGTGTCGGAACAGCCACGCTGTGAACCCGTTTACCACCACGCCCAAGCCGGCCAGCAGCATCACCATCTTTCCGTTTACCGGCTCAGGGTTGCGCAAATGGTCGATGGTATCCCAGAGAATAATGCCCAGCGCCGCGTACAGCAACGCCGCATTTAGCAACGCCGCCTGAATGGTGGCGCCCCTGAAGCCGTACGTATACCGAGCCGACGAAGGGCGCCGGGCCAGATGCGTAGCACCCCAAGCCAACGCCAGACTCAGTACGTCGCTCAGGTTGTGGCCCGCGTCGGAGAGCAGGGCCGAAGAATTAGCCCACAGCCCACCGGCCGCTTCCGCGGCCACAAACAGAAGGTTCAGGCCAATGCCAATGCCAAAAGCCCAGCCGTAATGCTGATTTTCGGGGGGGCCGTGGTGATGGTCGTGACCGTGGCTGTGGTTGTGCGCCATAGGAAAGGATGATTAACAGGCAGTAAGTAACGCTAACAACGCACGAATAACAATACGTTCTGGTTGTTTAGGTAATATATTGATAATCAAATATTTATAAAAGTTAAAGCTGAGCTTTATCTAACGCTATACCTTGAATTTCAGGTTGTTCTGGGAAGCTCTCTGACTTGGTAATTACTTAAACGACAAGGGTATAACGAGTTTTACGCTCATGTTGCGGCCCATGTTGAAGACGCCCGTGCGGCCATTGCTGGCGTTATAAGCGGCGTATTTCAGGCGGCTCAGGTGGCTCTGGTAACCAACGTCGAACAGGTTGGTGCCCGTCAGAAACACCGAAAACAGCGTTTTGGCATTGGCGTTGAGCACATCCGTGCCGAGGCCGGCATTAAACAAGGTATAGCCCGGCGTGCGCGTTTCGGTTTCGAAGGCCGAATAGAAGCGGTTCTGGGCAAAAGTGTGCTCAATGCCGGCGCGGGCGTACAGGTTGCCCAGCCGCGAATGGGGCACCTTGCGGAAGTTTACCCGCACTTCCGACTGCACCCGGTCGGCGGGAATAAAGGGCAGGTAGCGCTGGCCTTCGGGTTGGTTAAGCTGCACAGCGCGCACCATCGAATAGCTGCTTTCGAAGTGCAGCCAATCGAGCGGGTGCGGGTGAATGTCGATGGACGCTTCGCCGCCGTAGAGCCGGGCATCGCCTTGCTCGTAGAGAAACGCACGGTCGCCGGTGATGGCTATGGAATCGCCTGTGCCGGCTGTGTTTAGCAACGCTCTGGGAAACACGTAGTTATGAATTCTGTTCTGGAAGGCGTCCACGTTCAGGCTTACGTGGTCGGAAACGTAGCTGATGCCGGCGTCGAGCTGGAGGCTGGTTTCGGCCTTGAGCGTGGGGTCGCCGATTTCGTAGCGAATCGTGCCTTCGTGCTTGCCGTTGGAGCCCAGTTCGGCGATGTTAGGCGCCCGAAATCCGCGCGAAAGGTTGGCTTTCAGCACCAGCTTGTCGGTGGCGCTAAACGAGCCGCCCACGCTGCCTGATACGTTGCGGAAAGTCGATTGGAAGCCCGCAAATTTCTGCTGCTCACCCGGCGCCGCCGTTGGGCGCTGGTAGAGATCGAGGTACAGCGGGTCGGCGGTGATGCGGCGCATGTCGTAGCGCAGGCCGCCGCTCACGTCGAACTTGCCAAACGACTTTTTGGTCACCCCGAACACGCCGCCATCAAGCAGGCGATAGGCCGGAATCAGAAATTCGACGCCCTTGTTGACGTTGCTCTGATCCATGCCGCTGAGTCCGACGGTTGTGTTCCAGCCGTTCATTTCGGGCAGGAAATACCGCAGCGCGTAGTCGAAGGTGCGCAGCTGAAAAAACAGCGAAGTCTCGTTGATATCCAACGCGTTGCCAAACTCGCGGCGTAGGTTTTGCTGCCAGCCTACGTTGAGGGTCAGGCGGCTTTGGCCCAGAATAAAGTTGTTGTCAGTCCCGATGCGGATGTGGTTGATCTGCTGCTGCGGCACGGCAAGGCCATATCCGCGCAAGTCGCTATCCGAAACGGGCTCCTCTACCACAGCATCCAGCCCGTTGCTGGTCTGCTTGATAAAGCGCCCAGTCAGCGAGTCGCGGTCGCCTTCCACCAAGCCTACTTGCTGGTTGAAAGTATTGAAGGTGAGGTGCGAATAGCCCCAGCTTTTGTTCAGGCCCACGTAACCGTTGCCGTCGAGCTCGCGAAAACCGGAGTTGTACACGCGGCCGTCGTAGCGGTTGCGGTAGTCGCCCGCGATTTTGCCACTGCCCCGTACTAGCCAGTTAAACCCGTTCAGGTTGCCGGCATTCATCACGGAATAACCCTGTAAGTGATTGTTTGACTGATAGTTACTGGCTAGTGAGCCAATGACTTTGCCGTTTTCTACGGGGTCGGGGGCCACGAAATTCACTACCCCGGCCATGCCATCGGAGCCGTAGAGCAGGCTGCCGGGGCCTTTGATGATCTCGGCGCGGTCGATGCTAAACTCGTCGATTTCGATGCCGTGCTCGTCGCCCCACTGCTGGCCTTCCTGCTTGGCGCCGTTATTAAGCGTGATCACCCGATTCGACGACAAACCCCGGATAACGGGTTTGCTAATGCCGGCCCCAGTCGTGATCTGCGACACGCCGGGCGTGTGCGCAATGGCGTCTATGGCGTTGGTGGCTGCCGCTTGGTTGAGCTGCGTGCGGTTGACGACGGTGGTCGGGACCGACGAGCGGCGCATTTCTGTGCTCGCCGACACGCCCGTCACTACCACCTGCCCGATTTCGGTGCTGGCCGGCACGAGCGCAATTTCCAGCGGTTGGCCGGTGCCGGTATCCACGGTGCGGGCTACCGTCGAGTAGCCCAGAAACGTGACCTGCATCAGAAACCGGCCGCGAGGCAGGTTCGCAAACCGAAACGTGCCGTCGACGTCTGTGCTGCTTACTTGCTTGAGATCGGGAAATAATACAGTAGCGCCCGGCAGCGCTTCGTGGGTAGCTTGGTCGAAAACGCGGCCCGTAACGGGCACAGCCACGACAAGTGGGCGAGTGGGTGAAGCAGGCTTAGCGGCTGGGCGCTGGGCCACCGCTGCGCCCGCCGCAAGCAGCAAGCTAAGCGTGATAGGCAATCGGGACATATAGAAGGTAATGCAAGTAGCGAGTGAACGAGAAATAAGGCGTTTGGATGCGCTCATTTTCGATTGAAGTTGGTGCTCGGGTGGCGGTTGGGCGCTGGTTGCCTCGTTGCAGCTGGTTACTGCACAGCAGCAGAGTCGGGAAGACAGTGCGCGTAAGCAGCTAGGGCACGAGCAAAAGGCTCGGCAAAAGCCCGACGGGAAGAAAACACCGGCCAACGGCCGGTGCCTTCCCATCAATTCTCCAAAACCAAACCAGGAGAAATCAGCGGGAGTTGTTTCTTGTTAACTCCCTCATAACAAATGTCTTGCCGTTCTGTCGGCGTCGCTTCCGCTTGAGTGCCCCGCGCTTCTGTCACGAGAAAGCGTACCCCGGCAACTCAGAAAAGATCGGAGAGGTGATAACCAATTTTCTCCTCTTGTCGGGCCCGTTATGTGTGGGTTGAGCGGCGGGAAACAGTTACTGTTAAGCAGTAAAGCTTTAATTGCCAAGCGGTTATGACCGGGCAGGCGGGCCGCGCAGATACGAGGCGGAAGCGGCCGTAGCCAGCCATACCGATTTGGCCGTGATCGGTGCGAGCGGCGCGTACGGGGCAAAAAAGCGAAGCTCCAGGGGCGGAGCCGCCTGGAAAGCTGCATTGTAAAAGTGATCGGTGCCGCAGTGTTGGTGCTTGGCCGTCAGGAGGGCCTTGCCTTTCGAGGAGTGGCGGCGGGCGTTTTGGGCCGGCTCCTCGGTGGTGTGCCGGTGCCAGTGCAAGGCCAGAATCCAGGTATCTGGCAGCAACACTCGCACGAAGCAGAGCAGCAGCAAAAGAGCCAGATGGGAGCGGAGGGCTTGCATGAACAGGAAAATGACGCCGGCACAAAGGTACGCTTTTGCCGCTGCCCCCAAGGACTAATCAAGGCCGCCAAGGTTGCGCGACGCTTTTACCCAATGATAATGCGTCCGTAATTCTGGGGTAATAGTTGGTGCGTTAGTTTGTGCCGTAACTTCCACTGACCTCGGAAAGCCATGAAAACCCTCTATGCCTTCGTTCTCCGCCGTATTGTGGCCGCCTTGCGGTCCGACTCCAAAGCTGCCTCGGCCCGAGCTTCGGAAGAGTTATTTGTATAGCGCTATAACAGGTTTATAATCAATTATTTGTGTTGGATATAGGAAAGGGCGGCCGTAAGTGGTCGCCTTTTTTGTTGCGCAAACCGACTTCGCGGGGACGCCGTTGGGGTGCTGCCAAACTGACAGCCGCAGCAAGCGTGGAACAGGTTTTGAAACCGGCGGCTTCACGGAGTTGCGGCCGCTGAGCCGGCGATTCTGTCCGTTTTTACATTTCAAGACTCATTTACTAAGGCGCTATGCAAGAGACAGGTAGCATCTCGATTCACACCGAGAACATCTTCCCCATCATCAAGAAGTTTCTCTACTCCGACCACGAGATCTTTCTGCGGGAACTCGTGTCCAACGCCGTGGACGCCACCCAGAAGCTCAAAAGCCTCGCGCAGCTCGGTGAGTTCAAGGGCGACTTGGGCGAATTGAAGGTGCGGGTAACCGTAGATAAAGAAGCCCGCAAAATCACGATTTCCGACCGCGGCTTGGGCATGACGGGCGAGGAGATTAAAAAGTACATCAACCAGATTGCGTTTTCCGGCGCTACTGAGTTTGTTGAGAAGTACAAAGACAAAGATGCCGCCGCTAAAGATCAGATAATCGGGCAGTTCGGTTTGGGCTTCTACTCGGCCTTTATGGTGGCCGAGCAAGTCGAAATTTGGTCGCAATCTTATCGGGAAGGCACAACGGCCGCGCACTGGACCTGCGACGGCAGCACGGAGTTTACGCTGGAAGATGCCGAGAAAGCTGAGCGCGGCACCGACGTGGTATTGCACGTAGCCGCCGATTCGGACGAGTTTCTGGAAGAGGCGCGACTGCGGACCATCCTGACCAAATACTGCAAGTTCCTGCCCATCGAGATTGAGTTTGAGGGGCAGGTCATCAACCAGACGCAGCCCATCTGGACCAAGCAGCCCGCTGAGCTGACCGACGAGGACTACACCAAATTCTACCAGGAGCTGTATCCGTTTTCAGAGCCGCCGCTGTTCTGGATTCACCTCAACGTCGATTATCCTTTCAACCTGACGGGCATTCTGTATTTCCCGAAGGTGAAAGACGAAATGCAGTTCCAGCGCAACAAGATTCAGCTGTATTCGCGCCAAGTATTCATCACCGACGAGGTGAAAGACGTGGTGCCCGAGTTCCTTATGCTGCTGCACGGCGTCATCGACTCGCCCGATATTCCGCTGAACGTGTCGCGCTCGTTTCTGCAAGCCGACTCAAGCGTTAAGAAAATCAACACTTACATCACCAAGAAGGTCGCGGACAAGCTCAACGAGCTGTTTAAGAAAGACCGGGCCGGCTACGAGGAGAAGTGGAGTGACATTGGGCTGTTTGTGAAATACGGCATGCTCTCGGACGAGAAGTTTTACGACAAAGCCAAGGACTTCGTCCTGCTGCAAAACGCTGCTGGTAAGTACTTCACTCTCACTGAGTACCAAGAACACGTGCAAGTCAACCAGAAGGACAAAAACGACCAGACGGTGATCCTGTACAGCACCGACCCGGAGGCGCAGCACTCGTTTGTGGTAGCCGCCACCGACCGCGGCTACGACGTGCTGAAACTCGATGCCGTACTCGATCCGCACTTTATTGGGCAACTGGAGCAAAAGCTGGAGAAAACGACCTTCAAGCGCGTGGATGCTGATACAGTAGGCAAGCTCATCGAGAAGGACGAAACCACCGAAAGCGTGCTCAGCGACGACGACAAAACGCGTTTGCAGGAACTGTTCACCAAGTCCATCAACAACGAGCATATGCACGTGCAGGTCGATGCGCTTTCGCCGCAGGATGCGCCGGTTGTCATTACGCTGCCCGAATTTATGCGCCGCATGAAGGATATGCAGCGAGTGGGCGGTGGCGGTGGCATGGCCATGTTCGGCTCGATGCCCGACAGCTACACCGTAAGCGTGAACGCCAACCATCCGGTAGCCCAACGCGTGCTGAACGCCGAAGACGAAGCCGGCCAGAAACTTGCCCGTCAAGCCTTCGATCTGGCGTTGCTCGCGCAAAATATGCTGAAAGGCGAGGCCCTGACCGCGTTTGTAAAGCGCAGCGCTGATTTGCTGGCCGCCGAATAAGCAGCTGGTTAGTCTTAAATAGTATACGTAGTTTTAAGTAGTACAAAACCTGTTGGCTCATGAGTCGGCAGGTTTTGCTGTTTATGGCGTAGCCTGTAGCCGTGCGATGTAGGCTCGCCTTGGGCACCAAATCGCTTTATCTTTACGTTCGTTGCTACAACCCCTGTTTGTGTACCTCCCAATGTGTTCGTTTCGTCTGCCTTTTTTTCTGCTTGCGTTTGTGGCTGTGTGGTTGGGAAGCTGTTCCAAGAAGACAGTTTCTTTCAACAGCAAACCCGATCAGTTTGGCATAGCCGCACTCAGCAACGACTCGCTGACCAGCAACCGCGACACGACCGGTTTGGTGGCCAAGCGCACCAACGTAACCAAAGAGCAAGCACGGATAGCGCAGGCAAAGGAAAAATCGGCTCAGCGCAAGCCCAAGCGCAAAAAGAATATTTTCTTGGGCGAACGCATCAAGAAAGGCTATGTAAAATCGGGGGGTAAGGGGCGCAACCAAGTCGTGGAGGTATTTTATTACCTGCGCACCTTTCAGCAGCCCAACCCCTACGCGCCGGCCCGGTATTACTTCAACCCGCGGAAGCGCCGCATTTCGCCGGCTACTACCGAACTGAATCCGGCGACCGATAAAGTGTTGCACGGGCCTTATACCAAACGGCAAGGCGGCAAAGTGGTAGAAAAAGGCTTCTATGCCTTCGGAACCAAGCATTTGCGTTGGGAAAAATATACCCCCGACAACATTCTGCTCAGCAAAACCCACTACGAAATGGGCTTTCCGCGCGATGCCAACATTACCTACTACGACACCGAACACAAGCACATCAAGGAGGTCGTGCCCTATATTAATGGCAAGCTGGAAGGCGATTATGCGCGCTACCTTGAAAACGGCGAGCTCGACTGGAAGGGCCAGTTTGAAAACGGCAAGCGGGTAGGCGAGTGGACCAAGTACTGGGGCTTCCGCACGCGCAATCGGCCGCACTACGTGTATCAATACGGCGAATCAGGCTATGATCCCGAAGTACTGGAGCCCGAATTGATCGAGGAATATAGCCGGGACTTCAAGCCGGTTTACCAGAAGGGAAAGCTCGACAAGCGCCCCTCCACGGCAGATCAACCGGCAGGCAAATAATGATTGTTATAAGTACTTGATAGTCAAATGCTTATAATATAGGCTAATAAAAAGCGTCTTCAAAATGCTTAAGGCGTAAGCCGTCGGCGGCGGGCGTAACGGCCAGAATATCAAAGCGGATATCGCCATGCCAGTTGATTTCTTCCTGGTAGTGCTCCGCAGCCAAGCGGAACAGCTGGCGTTTGCGTTCGGTCACGAATTCTTCGGGAAACCCAAACTGCACCGACGAGCGCGCTTTTACCTCTACAAAAACCAACAGGGAGCGATCGCGCCGCACGATCAAATCGACCTCGGCGCGGCGGTAGCGGTAGTTTCGGTAGACTATTTCGAAGCCCTGCGCCAAGAAATGCTGAGCGGCCGCCGTTTCGCCGGCATGGCCAAGTTGGTGGGCTGGCGAAGGCATAACGGAAAGCTCAGGGATTGGGGAGCGGCCCCAAATCTAGTACATTTGATAGTCTTCTGAGGCGTTTGGAAACCACTCGGCGCTCGGTGCCGCCTGCGTCTTTTCACCCTCAAAGATTCGGTTGGCTACCGCCATCACGCCCTACGCTTATGCTTGGCTGCTATGCGGAAAGGCTCACTTATTTTGGTCTAGCTAACCATTCGATTATCTGAACCTTATTCTGATGGATTTACTGCCTAACCCCTGCGCTAGTCCTGCTTCAGTAGCAACGCTTCCTGACTTAATCGTAGCTCCAACGCCACCGGCTACGGCCGGGCAAAATCGGCGGGTGTTGGTGCAGCGGCTGGGTTTGGTTGCGTACGAACCGACATGGGCGTACCAGGAAGAACTATTGGCTAAAACACTGGCTATCAAAGCGCAGAATCGGCAAGCCGAAGAAACAGGCTCGGCTAAGCTCTTGACGGACAACTACTTGCTGCTGTGCCAGCATCCGCACGTGTATACCTTAGGTAAGAGCGGCAAGCCTGAGCACTTGCTGCTCGACGAAGCGCAGCTTGCGCAGCACGGCGCCACGTTTCACCGCATCAACCGCGGCGGCGACATTACCTACCACGGGCCGGGCCAACTGGTAGGATATCCTATCCTGGACCTCGACAATTTCTTTACTGATATTCACCGCTATTTGCGGGTGTTGGAAGAGGCAATTATCAGATTATTAGCTGATTATGGCCTTTCGGCGGGGCGTATTGCCGGGCTTACGGGCGTATGGCTCGACTTTGCGGAGGGTGCGCCTAACCCCCGTAAGATTTGCGCCATGGGGGTGAAGTGCAGCCGTTGGGTGACCATGCACGGGTTTGCCCTCAACCTTAATACCGACCTCACGTATTTCGGCCACATTGTGCCCTGCGGCATCACCGACAAAGCTGTGACTTCGCTCCAGCAGGAGTTAGGTCACGCCGTTTCGGTGGAAGAAGTGCAGGAGCGCCTGCTACCGCATCTGGCCGAACTACTGGGCGCGGAGTTTTGTACTATGTAACGCATGAAAGAAGATATCACTTTTGACCCAGTAGAAGGGGTATCCGTGGCTGTGGTACCCGACGAAGCAGCGGCTACGGAAGAAGGCAAACCGGGCTGGCAGGTGTACCTGCTCAACCACAATAGCTATCCCTTGCGCAACGTAATCATCAGCTCCAATGGCTACGGCACCAAAGACGACGGCGAAGTAGTACGCACCTCCACATTGCGCCACGTTATTCTGGAAGTCGAACCGCAGAGCGCCATTCCCGTCGAGCCCATCGACCCCGACCTTTTTCACCTCAACAACCAGTATTGGGTGAGCTACTACCGCGGCCCTCAAATCTTTGATAAGAAATTCATTTTCGTGCCCGATTCCATTGTGCCAGCCAACCTGATTCACATTGGACTGCTCAATCGGGAGGGGGTTTTGCATAGCTGAGGAAATCTGCCGAAACTCGAAGGCGACTTCCACCGCTATTTGTGTAATTTTGTCCCCACGTGATGAATGCATACGCTATACCGTTGGGCTTGTCCTTCCTTTGGGCATTTTTAGTGGCACTCTTTGCAGTGCCATCTATCATCTATATTGCTCATTTGAAAAACATGCTCGATACGCCCAACGTGCGTACAGTGCATGAATCTTTGACGCCCCGTTTGGGGGGCGTGGCAGTGTTTGCAGGCTTCATGTCGGCTCTCACCATCTTCGCCGATCTCAGCAACGGCATTCAGCAGCTGTTAGCGGGCTGTATTGTGCTTTTCTTCGTTGGCCTGAAGGATGACCTCGTCACGATTTCGGTGATGAAGAAGTTTGTGGGCCAACTGCTGGCGACCGGTGTGGTCATGATTATGGCCGACATCCGCATCACCAGTTTTCAGGGTATTCTGGGGATTCATGAGCTGCCGGTTGGAATCAGCTATGCCGTCACCTTTCTGGCTATTGTGGGCATCACCAACGCGATCAATCTGATCGACGGTCTCGACGGCTTAGCGGGCACCATTGTCCTGATTATCGCCAGTACCTACGGCTTTTACTTTGCCCGATATGGGGGCGCTGGCTATGGCAATTACGTGTATGTATCCGTGTGTCTGATTGGCGGCATATTGGGGTTTTTGCGCTATAACTTTCACAGGGCCAACATCTTCATGGGCGATACCGGTTCGCTGGTATGTGGTTTCATCGTTTCCATCCTGACCATCCAGTTTGTGGAGATGGGCCTGCGGGCCGATAGTCCCTTTGCTTCTTCTGCTCCTTCGGTGGCCGCCGGCATTTTGTTCGTGCCACTGTTCGATACGTTGCGGGTGTTTATAGTTCGCATGATGGCTGGACGCTCGCCTTTCTCTCCCGACAAAAACCACATCCATCACCGCATCTTGGCAATGGGCTTTCAGCAGATCAGCACCGTGATGCTGTTGGCCTTGCTCAATCTGGTGGTAATTCTGTTTGTGATTAACTTCTCATACATAGGTAATACGTTGTTAATCATTGTGTTAGTTTTGTTTTCATTGCTGCTGAGCGTTTTTCTTGGCGTCTATCATAGCCGTAGCGCTCAACAGCGAGTAGCGTCCTAACTTATTGCGGCGTGAAACGGGCAGTTCAGACAAAAAGCCGGCGCTTTTGGGCATTGTGCCTTTGGATAGCACTGCTGCCACTTGCTTTGCAGGCGGCCGAATATCGCCCTCTGCCTCCCGCGCCCAAAGCCGGACTATCTTCCGAGTGGCTCATTCATGATGCCGTTCATAATCGGCTGATTTTATATCTGCCCGACTACCACACGCCGGCTCATACCTACTACCAGTGGATCAGCATCCGGCCCAATCGGCCGCTGTTGATAACCTTCGCGGCGCGCAAGGACTTCAGCATTTTTCTGGATAATCGGTTGGTGTTTACCGCCAAAGCCCCGGCCTCCTACAAACTTGATTTGGCAAAGCTGGTACCCGCTACCGCTCCGCCAGGCCCCCACCTACTCTGCGTATGGCATCCGGAAGTAAGTCCTAACTTAGCTTCTTTCACGAATTTTGTGCCCTCGCCTGTTATTCACGTGGGCAAAGCTGCATCCCACCCTTTGGTAGCGCAGCCGCGACCGAGAGGGCATCAGGGTCAAAACGTATTTCTATGCTTCTTGCTGCTGATCGGCCTGCTTTACGGGGGCATTCGTGCTACGTATCAGCCAGGGTTTGCTCGTATCTACCAGTTTGAGGGGCTGTGGAGTAAAACCTCAAAAGACCAGGAATTCCTTATTAAGCCAACGGTTACTTGGCTTAATCTGCTGTTGATGTTGGTTTTTTCGCTCTCGTTTGCGCTGTTGTTGGTGGCCATTCATACCAATATTCAGAGCATCGTAATCTTACGGCGCCTCTTCGACGTGCCCGAATCCGCTATCGTTCTTCGGGTATTTCTGTATGCGGGCTTGGTAGCAGGCTTCGTGCTGGGCAAATACCTGTTTCTAGAACTTATGGGGTACATTTTTGATGTTACGCCCTTGGTTATGGTGCAGTACCGGGAGTTTGTGCGCACCATTCTGTTTATGGGCCTCTTCCTGCCGTTCGTAATGCTGCTGTACTTGGGGCTAAATCAAACGTTGCCTGAGACAGTATTGTGGGTATCCAACGGAGTGGTTTCCTTGATGTTGGTGGGAACGGTAGTGCGAATTGCACGCACTTTGCACCGTAGGACATCGCTGCTAAATCTGCATTTGTTTTCTTACCTTTGCGCCACAGAAGTCATCCCGTTGATCATTCTGCTAAAGCTTATCGTTTTTACCTTTTGAATATTGGCGCCGGCTGCCCGCTGGTGCTTTCCGCGAAGCTCCCTATTGCACTAGATTTACCCTTTTTCATACCTTATGGCCGAGAGCAAAGACAAACCGGGGACGGGCCGACACGCCAAGCGCATCTCCAGCATTCTTGTCACCCAGCCTAAGCCGACGGGCGACGTTTCTCCTTACTTTGCCATTGCCGAGAAATACGGCATCAAAGTAGATTTTCGTGAGTTTATCCAGGTCGATCCGGTTTCTTATAAGGATTTCCGCAAAGAGAAGGTAAACATCCTCGACCATACGGCGGTCATCTTTACCAGCCGTAATGCTGTCGACCACTTCTTTCGTATCTGTCAGGAGGCTAAGTTGGAAATGCCAGCCGAGATGAAATATTTCTGCATCTCTGAGCAAACTGCTAATTACCTGCAGAAGTACATTGTGTTGCGCAAGCGGAAGCTATTTGTGGGGCAACGTACTGCGGCTGATCTTTTCGATGTGATCAAGAAGCACAAGGGCGAGAAGTTTCTGTATCCGTGCTCAGATATCCGCAAAGACGATATCCCGGAGTTTATGCGGGCGAATAATTTCAAGTTTACGGAAGCTGTTATCTATCGTACGGTCGCCAGTGACCTCTCCGATCTCTCGGACGTGAAGTACGACTGCATTGCTTTTTTCAGCCCTTCCGGAATTAGCTCCTTATTCATCAACTTCCCTGATTTCGAACAAGACGGCACGCGAATTGCAGCGTTTGGCCCTACTACTGCTAAGGCTGTGTTGGATGCCGGTCTAGAGCTGGACATTGAAGCTCCGCAACCTAACGCTCCTTCCATGACCGGAGCAATCGAAGCTTACATACGGTATCATCACGGAAGTGATGCCGGCAAAGAAAAAAATAAGAGCGGCAAGCAGAGTGCTTAAGGCGCGGTAGTAAAGAAGGAATAAACGCGTTAAATCCGGCTTTAGCGGGAATTTTTCGCAGAGTTTTTTCTTTACATTTGAGAATATCAACTCTATTTTCTGCCGTCCGTATCGCATTCTAAAGCCGTCGCTCTATGAAGGGAATTATACTTGCCGCTGCTTTGCTCACCGCAGCAACTGGCACCGCCTTCGCGCAACAACAGCCTCAGTTTAGCCATTACGGATTCAATGGGATGTACCTAAATCCTGCTTATGCAGGCATTAAGGGGCAGGCTGAAATCTCTTCTTTCGGACGTATTCAATATCTGAATTACTCCGCCTCCTTCGACGACGGGGGATCGCCCAAAACCATTATGCTAACAGGGTCCATGCCTGTGCGAGCATTAGGTGGAGGAATAGGGTTTCATGTTTTTCGCGATCAGATAGCCCAGCTAAAAATCACTAACGCGCAAGTGTCTTATTCTAAGCACTTTAAGATAGGGGAAGGACGGTTAGGTATAGGGATTCAGGGGATTCTGAATTATGTGGGCCAGGGCATCTACCGCCCTATTGATGAAGGAGATCCGCGAGTGCCCCGTAGCGGCTCAGATCATAAATTCGATTTGGGCGCTGGAGTTTGGTACGAGTCGGAAAAGCTATATGCTGGTCTTAGCCTTAATAACCTACTGCGCTCCAACTACCGATTCAATAGCGACGCAGGAAGTACAACGGCCGAATTTCTAAATGAGAACCACGCCTATCTTACGGCGGGCTATAATATCGAAGCTTCTTCTTCCGTTGTGGTTACCCCTACAGTATTGATGAAGATGGTGCTGCCCGGCAAATTCGGCGACAGCAATAAGTTTACTTTCAAGAACAATTCGTACGAAGCCGGTGTTCGAGCCACTCTTGATGACAAGTATTGGGCCGGCGTTGGGTACCGTTATGATGAATCGTTCACGGGTTTGGTGGGCCTGAGTTTGTTCAAAGATAACGCTGTGCGTTTGGGATATGCCTTTGATGTAATTGCATTTAATCAAGATGCCCGTGCTTTGAGTTCACACGAGATTATGATCTCATATCGGTTCCCAAAACCATCCTTAACTACCCGTCCAGCTATCCATACTCCTCGTTATAGTTTTTGATGTTAGAGTTTAAATAAGCTTAATAATTGCTTTACAGACAGCTGTTAATAGCTTTGTAAGCAATATGTAATAACTTGCTGTGAGTTATCGTTTAGCGGATAATTGAAGGTGTTGGTAGACAATCGCAAAGCGTTGGGCGAAATGCTTGTGCACGAACATAACTTTCGTTAGATTTGCAGACTCGAAAAATTGTAATCTTCTGGTATCGCCGCCTGAACCGTCTTTTTTTTCCTAACATGAACAAGTTTCTCGTTTTGCCTCTCGTAGCCTTGACTGCGCTGTTTCTGGGGGGCTGTGGTTTTGGTAAAGGACCGCAGGGTGACCTGGTCGGAGCGGAGGATCGCCCCGAGTTCAATCCGCAGGAAGTGCCCTTCGGTATGGTTCCTTGCCCAGGAGGTACTTTCCATATGGGTCAGACCGACCAAGATATTTCTGCCTCAATGGTCAACATGAATAAGCAGGTAACCATTGCCGGCTTCTACATGGATGAGACTGAGATTACCAACAATGAGTATCGGCAGTTCATGAACGCTATCCGTCAGGATTCGATTGACGTGTTGGGCGAAGAATATGTGATGACGGAACTCTATCCTGACACGACCGTCTGGGTACGGGACTTTACTTATCATATGGGTGACCCGCTGATGGAGTACTACTATACTCATCCAGCGTTTGATGATTACCCGGTAGTTGGTGTAGATTGGTTCGCAGCAAAATATTTCTGCAACTGGCGCACTAAGAACAAGAACGCAGCCAACGCTGAAGCTGGTCTTGCTCCTACTCCAAACTTCCGCTTGCCTTCCGAAGCAGAATGGGAATACGCCGCTCGTGGTGGTCGTGACTTAGCTACTTACCCTTGGGGCGGCCCTTATTTGCGCAACTCGAAGGGCTGCATGCTGGCTAACTTCAAACCTGGCCGTGGCGACTATGCTTCCGATGGCTACGCTTATACTTCGCCAGTTGGTGCTTTCTTCCCGAACGACTTCGGCCTGTACGATATGTCTGGCAACGTGTCAGAGTGGTGCGACGATGCTTACATGGAAGCTTCTGTGCCGGTAGTATGGGACATGAACCCAACTAACCCAGACGATAACGAACCCCGCAAAGTAGTTCGTGGTGGTTCGTGGAAAGATATTGCTTACTTCCTTGAGACCGGTACCCGCAACTTTGAGTACCAAGATTCGGCCCGTTCTTATATCGGGTTCCGCACGGCTATGATTCAAATTGGCATGGGTTCTAACAATCGACTGAACTAAGTCCTTTTCGGATCATCAACTCACGTTCTCTAATTACTCAAACAAACTCTTTACAATCCCAAATTAAAATGGCAGCAAAAGGCGGTAGCTTCCTCTTTGATGTATTGATGCCCAAAGTATACGGTATCGGTGCAGCAGTTGTAATCATTGGAGCATTATTTAAAATTGAACACTGGCCCTTCGCTGACGTAGCGATTATCGCTGGTCTAGGCACAGAAGCTATCATCTTCTTTTTGAGTGCGTTTCAACCTCAGTCGAAAGAGCCAGATTGGTCATTGGTTTATCCAGAACTGAGCGAAGGCTACGACCCGTCGACCAACAGCAACAGTTTCTCTACCAGCAACAATAGCCAAGGCCTGACCCGCAAGCTGGACGACATGCTTAAGGATGCAAACGTAACGCCTGAGGCTATTGCTTCACTTGGCCAAGGACTGAACCGTTTGAGCACGACAACCCAGCAACTTGCTGGTTTAGGTGATGCTACCAACGCTACTGACGAGTATACTACGAAAGTGCGTTCTGCTGCTCAATCGCTGGAGCGTATCAACGAAGCATATGCTAACACGGCTCAGGCTATGAGCGCCATGTCGGAAGCAACGGCCGATGCCAAAGCTTATCACCTGCAAGTGCAGAACGTGACCAAAAATTTGGGCGCGCTGAATGCAGTGTATGAGATGGAGCTGCAGGATGCTAACACGCACCTCAAATCCATGAACAAATTCTATGGCACTTTGAGCCAAGCCATGGAAAACCTGACCGAAGCAGGCAAAGAAACCGATCAGTTCAAGCAGGAGGTAACAAGCCTCACTTCGAACCTGAATTCGTTGAACCGCGTGTACGGCAACATGCTAAACGCGATGCGTGCTACTAGCTAAGCTATTATAGAGCTTAGTTTGACAAGAGAGACGTTTCTGTCCCACACAGTTATAGATTAGGAAAGAACACGATGGCGGGAGCAAAAGAGACTCCACGGCAGAAGATGATTGGCATGATGTACTTGGTACTGACTGCTCTTCTAGCCCTACAGGTGAATTCAGCAATATTGCTCAAGTTCAAGTTTTTGGACGACAGCTTGTCGAGCATCAACAATAAGGTTTCGACGGCTAACGAGGGGACGGTAAAAGGGATTCAGGCGCAAGTCGAAAAGAACCGTAACCAAGCCGCCGACGTTAATGTCCTGAAGCAGAGCGAAGAAATTCGGGAACGTACTAAGCAAATGCTTGCTTACATGAGCGAGGTACGGGAAAAGCTCTTGACTGCTACTGAAAACAAGAATAAGAGCGAATACAAAAACATGAGCGCCGAAGATAAGGTGGCGATCACGATGCTGGGACCAAGCCGCAATGGCGAGGCCTACAAGATGAAGGACGAGTTAAATAAGTACTCTGCTTACATCAAACAGTACGTGCCCAACGCTCCTGCGCTTGCATTGGATGCTAAAGAAGATCCAATGGTAACGGAGCAATCTCAGCGCAGCAAAAATTTCGCCGAGTTAAACTTCGAAAACACCCCTTTAGTAGCGGCGCTGGCTGTATTGTCACAGAAGGAAGCTGAAGTACTGAAGTACGAATCTGATGCGCTGGCTGAGCAGTCACGCAAAGTAGGTGGCAACATCATCGTATTTGACAAAGTAGGTGCTTTCGCCAGTGCTGAGTCTAATACGGTTGCTGCTGGTACGAAGTACAAAGCAGAATTGTTTCTAACAGCCTCAGCTTCAAACCTGCGTCCTAGCATGACTTTGAATGGCAGCCCATTACAGGTCGGCCCTGACGGTCATGGTAAGATTGAGTTCACCGCTACTCCTGGTGGTTTCGACGCTGCTGGTAACGCTAAAAAGCAGTGGACTGGTACGATTCGCTTCAAGCAGAACGGCCGTGATACCACCTTCAAGGTGAACGTGCCTTATACAGTGACTAAACCTGTTATGCAGATTCAATCTGCGTCGGTACAGGCCCTGTACTTCAAGTGTGGTAACAAGCTCAGTGTGCAAGTACCTGCTCTGGGGGCACAATACAAGCCTGGTTTCTCAGCTTCGGGTGCTTCAGTAATTCCGGGGTCAAAGACAGGTGAAGTAACTCTGGTACCGAATGGTCGGGAAGTAACGCTGAACGTAAGCAGCGGTGGTAACGCTATCGGTTCACAAACCTTCCAGGTGCGTCCGATTCCTAAGCCAGACATTAAGTGCATCGTGGGCGGCCGGGAAGCTAATGAGAAGCAGGGTACGCCTATCACAGCTGTACGCAACATGTCTTTGCGTGCCATTCCGGATGCTGGCTTTGCTACCTTCTTGCCTGAAGATGCGCGTTACCGCGTTACACGTTACGAAATCACGCTCGTGCGTGGCAAGCGCCCAGCAATGCCCGCTCGTACTATCAGCGGTCCGGATGCAAACCTGACTGATGTGGTGAATTCGGCCCGTGAAGGCGACCGTCTGTTCGTAGATGTGAAAGAAGTTCAGCGCATGAACTTCCAAGGCAACACGGAAACGGTTAACGTTTCTAAGCAACTCAATATTCCGCTGCTCTAAGCGTTATAAGAATCGAACTAACCGCGAGGCTTTTTGATTACCAACGGTATGAACAAATTTCTTTCCTTCGCCGCACTCGCGGCTGGTTTGACGCTGTCGGTGGCAGCTTCAGCCCAGGAACAAGCTACCACCGCGAGCAGCAACGGCTCGTATCGGCCGATTCCGAATTCGGACATTATGTTCCGCAAAACGATATGGCGTGCTATTGATCTGCGTGAAAAGCAGAACAAGCCCATGTTCTCGGAAGGCAAGGAAATAAGCCGAGTAATCTTAGATGCGGTTAAGCGCGGTGAGCTACAGGCTTATAAAAACGACTCGCTGACTTCTACTTATACGCCCACTGAGGTTTCCAGCAATATGTCTATTGCCGAAGCTTCTGCAGGCCTAAGCGAAGAGGAAAAAGCAGCTGGTTTTACCGAAGCCGATGCTAACCCCGGTGGCGGATGGGGCAATGATGATGGCTGGGGTGCTCCGAAAAAGAGCACTGCGAAAGGCGCGAAGGGCGCTAAAGGTAAGGCTGTTGCCAAGGCAGCACCCCCTAAGCCAGTGGCACCACCGAGCTATGAGGTGCGTCCTAAAGATGTATACCAGATGGAATTGAAAGAGGATATGATCTTCGACAAGAAACGGTCGCGGATGTATCACGATATCAAAACCATTACGTTGCTGTTGCCTTCGACGCTGGCCTCAAACACATCGGGCATTGAGAAGCCTATCGGTACGTTTAAGTACAGTGATTTGGTCCGCGTGTTCCGTAACAATCCGGACAAAGCGATCTGGTTTAATCCCCAGAACGACGCCCAGCACAAGAACCTAGCTGATGCTTTCGAACTGTGGTTGTTCAACTCTTACATCGTAAAGATTTCGAACCCGAACGATTCGCGTCTCGATGAAATCTACGGTAGTCAGCAACAAGGCATCTTGGCCTCGCAGCAAGCCGCCGCTGATCTGATCGAATACGAATACAATCTTTGGAGCTTCTAGTTTCTGAGTGTTTACAACAAAAAAGCCCTTCCTGTTTAGGAAGGGCTTTTTTGTTGTAAATTCTTGATTATCAGTGGTTTATATATCAAAGATTTTTAAGATTCAGCAGGCTGCTCCTGAAAGTAATTCAACAGAATACGTGCTTTGGCTTTACCGACTTCAGCAGTTAGTTCGGCTTCGCTTAGCTCTCGTATTTTCTTTACCGATTTAAACTTGCTCAATAACTTGTCAGCGGTAGCAGGGCCCAGGCCTTTTACTTCTGTAAGCTCTGTTTTGAGGGTAGCCGCATCGCGACGGCTACGGTGAAAAGTGATGCCAAAACGGTGCACTTCGTCGCGCATGCGCTGAAATAGGCGTAGCGATTCGCTCTTTTTATCGATGTAAAGCGGCAGCGGATCGTTGGGAACATAGATTTCCTCTAACCGCTTGGCAATGCCAATGACCGGGATCTGGCCCCACAAATTGAGGTCCTTGAGCGCCTTTACGGCCATGCTCAACTGGCCTTTGCCACCATCCACAATGACGAGCTGAGGCAGAGAGGCTCCTTCGTCGACGAGACGACGGTAGCGGCGAGTTACCACTTCATACATCGAGTCGAAGTCGTTAGGACCGACTACCGTTTTGATGTGATAGTGCCGATAATCCTTTTTGCTAGGCTTAGCATTGCGGAAGCACACCATCGCCGCCACCGGGTTATCGCCTTGGAAATTGGAATTGTCGAAACACTCAATGTGCTTAGGTAGCTCCGTCAGGCGCAGGTCCTTTTTGATCGTTTCCATAATCCGTACCTCGTTGAGGTCCTTGGAACGATCATTCATGCTTTCCTTCTCCTTGCGCAGGTACATTACGTTCTTGATGCTGAGTTCCAAGAGCTTGCGCTTGTCACCGATCTGCGGTTGCGTTACTGAAACTCCTGGCAGTGGGAGGTCGGGCAGCGCCACATTGGTCAGGATTTCTTTCGACTGACTCTCAAATTCCTCACGCATTTGCATCACCAAAGGCGCCAATATTTCATCGTCGGTTTCGTCGAGCTTCTTCTGAACTTCCAGCGATTGCGTCAGGATAATGGAGCCATTCATCACTTTGAGGTAGTTGATGAAGGCATTCTTCTCATTTGAAGCAATGCTGAACACGTCGATGTTGGTGAGGCTTGCATTGACAATCGTGCTCTTGGCCTGAAAGTCGTCTAGCTTATCCAGCTTTTGCTTGAATTGATGCGCCAGTTCATATTGCTGATCCTGAGCGGCTTGGGTCATACGCTCGCGGAAATATTGTTTGGGCAAACGCAAATCGCCGTTCAGAATCTGCCTGATCTGGGCAATGTATTGGTTGTAAGTAGCTTCGTCTTCCTTGGCTTCGCACGGGCCTTTGCAATTGCCGAGGTGGTACTCTAGGCACACTTTAAACTTGCCTGCTGCCACGTTTTCCGGCGATAGGTTGAACGTACAAGTTCGCAGCGGGTATAGAGCCCGGATGAGTTCCAACAGCACGTTCATAGCCGTTAGGTTGGCATAAGGACCGTAATAACGGCCGTCGCCGGGGCGCTTGTTGCGAGTCGGGATCAGACGCGGAAAACGCTCGTTGGTGAGCAGTAGGTACGGATAAGTTTTGCCGTCCTTCAGCAGGATGTTGTATTTGGGCTGGTGTTGCTTAATCAGGTTATTTTCAAGCAAAAAAGCATCCGATTCGCTGTCCACAATCGTGAACTCGATGCGCTTGATATTCTTGACCAGCTGTTGGGTTTTCTTGTTATGGTCCTGCTTAGTGAAGTAGCTGCTGACCCGTTTGCGCAGGTCGATGGCCTTGCCAACGTAGATGATGCCTTCATCATCGAAGTATTTGTAAATGCCGGGCCGATGCGGCAACTGGCGAATTTGCTCTTGTAAGTAATCGTTGGCAGCCATATAAAACTAACTAAAACGGCGTAGGACAGGGTTCCCGCGGAGGTAAGCAGTGGCGGATCGCATAGGGTCACAGATCACCCCCTTCTGCGTAGATAGCAACAAAAAAGTGGCAGGTGAAGAACACCTGCCACCACTAATTTGCACCAAAAAGCGCTTAAATATCCTGATTGTTCAGATCATTTAGGTCCGTTTGGTTAAGCTTCTGATCGTAGGGAATCGTATCACGTTGCCCGCCGTAGTATTTCGAGCAATCGATCTCGATGCTGAGCGGTTGCTGTGGCTTAGGGAACGGGTTAGTGTTGATGCCAATGCTCTTATCAGCGTAGACCTTGCGCATAAACAGGCCATAAATCGGCAGCGCCAAGCGAGCACCTTGCCCGTATGCACCCGTACGGAAGTGAATGCTACGATCTTCGCCCCCTACCCACATGCCACACACTAGGTCGGGCGTGATGCCCATAAACCAAGCATCGGAGTAGTTGGACGTGGTACCCGTTTTGGCGCCCATCTCATAGGGAAACTTGAAGCCTGTTTTTAGAATTACGGAGGTGCCGCCGGGCTCGGTAGTCGAGGCCTGCAACATATAGGTCATGATGTAAGCCGTTTCTTCACTCAGCGCTTCCCGGGTTTGCGGCACAAACTCACGCAGCACGTTGTCGTTTTTGTCCGCGATGCTCGTCACCATCATTGGGGCGGTCCAGACGCCTTTGTTGACGAAGGTGCTGTATGCGCCACAAAGCTCCAGAATGCTCACATCACTCGAGCCAAACCCTACCGCCGGAACGGCCTCAATGGGCGAGGTGATACCCAGGCGTTTGGCATAGCTTACAACTGTCTCAGGACCAAGCTTTTGCACCAGCCATGCCGTAATGGAGTTCATCGAGCGGGCCAGGGCCTGGCGTAGCGTGAAGCTCCGACCGGAGAAGCCGCCTTCAAAGTTTTTGGGCGTATAAGGTGCGCGGCCTGCTACCGCCGGGAAAGTAGTAGCCACATCGGGGCGTTGGTAGCACGGCGAGTAGCCTTGGTCGATGGCAGCCGTATAGACGATGGGTTTGAAAGTAGAGCCCGGTTGGCGTTTGCCTTGCTTTACGTGGTCGTATTTGAAATACTTAAAATTAGTACCGCCCACCCACGCCTTGATTTGGCCATTGATGGGGTTCATAGCCATAAAGCCCGCGTGAAGGTAGCGCTTGTAATAGGCCAGCGAATCCATCGGCGACATCATCATTTCCTTCTCGCCTTGCCACGAGAACACCTGCATTTTATACTTCTTGTTCAGGTAGTAGTTGATGGAGTCTTTGTTGCCATCGAAACGATTGAAGAGCGATTTGTAACGCTCTGTCCTTTTGATAGATGTCTGGAGGAAGTTTGGAATGACCCGGCCGGTTTCGTCGCGCCACGGCAACTGGCCTTTCCAGTGTTGCATAAACCATTTCTGCTGCAACTGCATGTGCTCGGCAATGGCAGCTTCGGCGTACTTCTGCATCCGCGAATCAATCGTGGTATAGATTTTTAGGCCGTCGGCATAAAGATCGTGGTCAGTTTCTTTGGCCCATTGCAGCAACGATTTGCTCACCTCGGTGCGGAAATACGGCGCAATGCCTTTGTTAGCGTTCTCGACACTGTAGTGCAGCACAATGGGCTTGGCAACTGCCTGTTCGTACGTGCGCTGATCGATGTAGCCATACTTGTTCATCTGGCTCAGCACCCAATTGCGACGATTTTTCGAGCGTTCTGGATTCGTGACGGGGCTAAAGCGCGACGGCGCATTCAGCACGCCTACCAAAGTCGCTGACTCTTCAAGGTTCAGCTGCTTGGGCGACTTGTTGAAGAAGGTTTTGGCGGCTACGTTAATGCCAAAAGCATTGGAGCCGAAGTCATTGATATTGAGATACATAGCAATGATCTCGCGCTTGGTATAGTTGCGCTCCAACCGCACAGCCATAATCCATTCTTTGGTTTTGATAACCAGCATGCGCAGACCCGGCACGTGGTTGAGGATCCCGTCGTTCAAGTCGGCTCGGGTGCGAAACAAGACCTTCGCTACTTGCTGCGTCAGGGTAGAGCCGCCACCGCCACTACCGCCCGTAAGCAAGCCCGTCGCAACGCGGCCCATGGCTTTGGGGTCGATGCCGGAATGCTCCTCGAAGCGAGCATCTTCCGTCGCCACAAGAGCATCGATGAGGTTCTGAGGCAAGTCTTTATAACCGACCGGCGTCCGGTTCTCGCGGAAATATTTGCCCATTAAAACTCCATCGGCCGAATAAATTTCCGAAGCCAACTCGCTCTTTGGGTTTTCGAGCGTCTTGAGGTTGGGCATACGCCCAAACAGGTTTAGAAAATTGACGCTAACCGCCAGAATGTAAAAGACAAACGCTACCAGTCCGCCCCCAAATAGCACCCACATCGTGCGGGTGATGGCAGCAAAACGACCGCTGCGTTGGGGTTTTCGGGAAGGAGTCTTGGGTTTGGTGGCAGGGTAAGCCATTATGCATGAAATTATGAATGCTGAATCATAAGGTAGGAAATAGGGCGTATATGAATAGATTATACGTATTCGTTTGACAATCAATAAATT
Organism: Hymenobacter jejuensis; assembly: GCF_006337165.1. Taxonomy (NCBI): domain Bacteria; kingdom Pseudomonadati; phylum Bacteroidota; class Cytophagia; order Cytophagales; family Hymenobacteraceae; genus Hymenobacter; species Hymenobacter jejuensis. The sequence continues at coordinate 1,638,985 of NZ_CP040896.1, read as the reverse complement.
ATCAATCCTTATCTCGGAATCCTACTTCGTCATTCACTTCGTGTAAGTTTGTTGGTAGAAGCGCTGATATTCTTCTAAATCCTTGCTCTGGAGCAACAGCGGCAGATTATCAATACCGATTACAAGGGTTTGGTAACCCGCGCCGCGCAGTCGGTTGAGCGGCGACTGCGGGCCTCGCAATTTAAGAGCGTAACTCTGAGCTACTTTCGCATTGGGCAAGGACTGTACCACCACCAGGTCGAAGGCATCGCCTAGGGGTTGCTGCTGGACTTGCAGGTTACTGGTTTTGAAATAGCGGTTGTTGTAAGTACTAAGCTGGGTCGGCAGGTCGGCGAGCGGCGCGGCGCCTTTGGGAAAGGCCAGTACTACAACGTGCGCCGCGGCTAAATCGGTCTTGTAAGGAGTAGCCGGTTTGGTGGGCGCCGGACTAGTCACTACCGGAGCAGTATTGGGAGCAGAAGTAGGGGCCGGCGTTGTGGAGTTGGAAGGTGCCTTGTCGGGTGCCGGCGGGGTAATAACCGGGGTCGTTGCCACTGGCGAAGTGGGCTGAGCAGTATCAGTGGAAGGTGGCGCTGCGGTAGTTCCTTTGATTGGTGCTGGCGTTTTCTTGCCGCGGGCACGAGCTTGTGCGGCGGCCATCCGAGCTGCTTTCGCCGGATCGACGGTGGGCGCCGCAGGGGATGTGGTTTTGGCTACCCCAGCCGAATCCGTAGTTGGTTTAGCATTCTCTGAAATGGGAGCCGGAACCGCAGGGGGCGATGCTGGCGCCGTGCCGGTAGGTTTGGTAACTGGGGCTGGGGCCGGCGGTGTGACCGGGGCAGGCTTAGTTGGGGCTACAGGAGCCGGATCAAGTACCGGTTTGGCATATAGTGTCCGCATTCGGGTGTCAACCTCACCTGGCTTGAACACCGACACGACCGGCTTGTCGTTGGAAGCCAGAGCGCCGAAAATCTGGCCTTGGTCGTATTTCTTATACGTTTCCATCAACGTAGCCGCCTGATTAGCCAATGGGCTTTCCGGGTAGTCTTTGTAAAACTTCGCCACAGCAGCCTTGGCCGTACTTGGGGGCTGGGTACGAATGGTAAGAAGGGCATTCAGGAAAGCCACCCGGTCTGTGAGGTCGTTCTCCGGATATTGCTTGCGTGTGCGGGCCAGCACAGCCGACGACTTGGTGAACTCTTGCTTTTTGTAAAGCGCAAAAGCCGAGTCGAGCATCGCGGATACCTTGGCGTTGACCAGCGACGTACGGCGTAAATACTCCGGATCGGCGACCAAGCGCGCGTACGAGGAATTGGGATAGGCCTGACGCAGACGTTGCGCGTACACCTCCGCTTTCGCCGGCTCGTTCTGCTCTTTATACAGCAGATAAAGACTATAAAACACCTCTGCCGAATGGCTACTCTGCGGAAAGCGCGCAATCAGGCCTTCGTAAGTTTCGATTGCCCGCACTGGCTCGCGCAATTGCTGGCTATAGATGCCGCCCAAAGCGTAAGAGGCCTCTTCTACCTGCTTATTAGATGCCTGAAGCTGGGGCGCCGTGAGCGGGATATTCTGCCGATACTGCGCCACCAGCGTCTGAAGCTGCATAGCCGGAGTCGCGGCGGCAGGTGCCGCGCCGCTCGCTGGCGTATTGACATTGGTAGTGCCAGCACCAGCAACCGAAACGGGCACATTGCCACCTTGGTTGGTAACTGGCGAACCACTTGCCTGGCTGGTTACGCGCCAGTTGTCCTGTAATTGGCGGTCGCCCCAACGCCTGATAAAATCAGCGCGGGCGGTGGTAAGCGCCGTGGGGTTATCAAAATACCACTGAGCTCCTGTGCTGGCATTAGCAAAAGCCGTTGGGTCGATGGCAGCATTGCCAGATTGCAAAGCACTGGTAGCGGCCGCCGACGATAGCGACGATTGCTGCCGTTGGGCACGCTCTTGCTGCGCGGCCAGCTTCGCCTCGGCTGCCCGGCGAGCATCCAGCTCGGCTTGCGCATAGTGGGTCAGCCGCGCCTGAAGTGACGCAGTATCCAGCTTAGCCAGCAGCTGCAAGCTATCCTGCGTTTCCACAACCCCGATCTGATTGGCAAAGTCCTTTAAAATAGCAGCTCGTTCCGCAATAGCCACATAATCAGGAGATTCGCGAGGCATGTTCTGTACTGTGCTGTCGTAGTAAGCAGCCGCCAGACGGTATTTCTGCAGATTCTCGTAGTAAATCTTGCCGGCTAATAAGTAAGTGTAGGCCTTTTGCGCACGATTGGGGCTTTGGGTACGAGCCGATTTTTGGAGCAAGGCCAATGCGTCGTCGTAGCGCTGCTGGCGGTAGTCCAGCCGCGCCATCTCGTAGTAGATCTTGTCGCGGTATTCCTTGTTCTTAGTGTCCTTCAGCAGCTTCGCGAAGTACTTATTCAACCGCGCCCGATCCGTCGTGTTTAGGTCGGAAACCTGGCCCAACATGAGTTTCGAAAAGAAATCCAGCTCGTAGGGCGGATTGCGCTTCAGGATCTTGTTCAGCTCGGCATACGCTTCTTTGTCCTGGCCGTTGGCTTGGTAGAGCTGCGCCAAGATGTAGCGCGTACGCGACTGCTCGTTTTTGGGCTCTATATAAGGAATGGCCTTGTTGAGATTATCGATGGCCAGTTTCTGATCGCCGGTAACCAGATAATATTCGGCGCGTGTGAGAAACAACTCTCGGGCGTTTTGCTCCGTACCTTGCTCTCTATCAAGGATATCTGAAACAGCGCCGGCACTTTCGTATTCTTTGGTAGCAATAAAGCTTCGCATCAACCAGATCAACGCCTGGTGTTTGGCGTTGGCGTCTTGGCTGGTGGTATTTACATACTTGAAGGTTTTGATCGCGTCTTCGTACTCTTTTTTATAATAGCGGGCCTTCCCAATCACGATATAGCTGTCGTCGGTCCAGTCGCTGCCGGGGCGGTGCTGAATCGGAATGGAAGCCTTCTTGATGATGTCGTCAAGGTCAGCGGTGACTTTGGCTACCGAGGCATCGTCTAGGGTTGGGAAAAGCGGCAGAATGCGGTTGTAGTCATTCACGCGGCCTTTATATAAAATCTCTTCTACTGCCCGTAACTTTTCGCGGGCCAGGAAATACCCATTGTCGCGGGCTACCACATTTTCGTAAGCGCGGCCTGTAAAGGATTTGCGCTCGGAAGAACACGCAACCATCCCGATAACGCCCAGCCCAAACGCGGCGGCAACAAGAAGCAGACGTAAAAGAGAATGTTTCGTCAAGGCAAGAAAAGTCGAAAGCAAGAGTTGCAGCGGAAACGTGCCCGGCCCGCCGATTCGTTCGGTAGCTTCGGCCATGCCTTATCTATAACGTATCGCGTCGGGTAAAATTACGGGATTTTCTTGGCCGCCGTCGTTTTCCTGCGTATCAGAAGTAAGCCAAAGTTCTGCTACTGGCCCGAAAATCAATACTTTCGCAGCCCCAAGTTTTCCTCCGCCCATGGTCCCCCATCCGCCAGCACCTGAGAAGCCCGACAAATCCGACTCCGATCGGCTGCGCAACTTTGCCAAATATTCGGGCATCGCTTTTCAGATGCTGGCTACGATTGGGCTGTGTGCTTGGGCCGGTACGTGGCTCGACGGGCATTTTCACAATGCTCGGCCCTGGTACACGATCGGCCTGATGCTGCTGGGCGTTGTGGGGGCACTGGTGCAAGTCATTCGTTCTGTTACCCGCGATTAATCATTTTTATCTGTGGCGCGCTTTTTTCGTAATTTATTGATATTCAGTTTGTTACTTGGAGGCGTGTTTTACGCCTTGCATAGTCAGTTTGGGGCGGCCCTGATTCACCCTCTCACAGGCTATGTGTTTGGGTTCTTCGTGGTCATATCCGTGATCACCTACTGGATCACGGCCCGCGCCGTTCGGGCCGATGCCAACAATTTCATGGCTGCTTATTTCGGCTCGATGGTCGTGCGCCTATTGCTTTCGGTAGGGCTGGTGATGGTCTTCTTATATAAAGGAGGCGCACACGAGCGTCCGGGGCGCTGGACCTTTCTGGGAAGCTTCTTCGTACTGTATTTTCTATTTGCCGGGTTTGAAGTCTGGTCTGTTCTGAGTAACTTGCGCCCGTTTTCAAAACCGGGTATAAACCCCAAATGAAGGTTTTGTGAACGCCACCCTAACCCACTCTGAATGAAGCGTTTACTGATATTCCTATTCTGTATTCTTTCGCTTCCTGTTTTTGCTCAAGAACCAGCCGCCACCCAAGCCGAAGCTACCGACGCGGAGGCTTTCAGCCCCGGCGAAATGATTCTGCACCACATTGGTGATGCGCACGAGTGGCATTTTGCCACGTTGGGCGATGAGAAAACCGGTACTCATTTCTCAATTCCGCTGCCCGTTATTGCTTACCAGCCCAGCAAAGGCCTAAGCGTATTTTCGTCTTCTAATCTCGCCGAAGGCAAGGCTTACAACGGTCTTAAGCTGGAGCACGAGCACCTCGTTTCCGAAGACGGCAGCAAGGTATACGACTTCTCGATCACCAAAAACGTGGCTTCGCTGATCCTCAGCGCCGCGCTGTTGCTGCTGATCTTTACGGCTGTGGCCCGCGGCTACCGCAAAAATCACGGCAGCGCCCCGAAAGGCATTCAGTCCTTCTTTGAGGTCATTATCACCTTCATTCGTGATGAAGTAGCCAAGAAGTCCATCGGGCCGAAGTACGAGCGCTATATGCCGTACCTGCTCACGATTTTCTTCTTTATCTGGTTTAACAACTTGTTGGGCTTGATGCCGGGCGCCGCCAACCTTACCGGCAACATCGCCGTGACCATGACGCTGGCGCTGATGACCTTGTTCATCACGTTGTTTAGCTCAAATAAGAATTACTGGGCACACATCTTTGCTACGCCTGGCGTACCGAAATTGCTTTTGCCCATCATGATCCCGGTTGAATTGATCGGCGTAGTAGTAAAGCCCTTCTCCCTGATGGTTCGTCTTTTTGCCAACATCACGGCGGGCCACATTGTAATTCTGAGCTTCATCAGCCTGATCTTTATTTTCAAGAGTATTTTTATTAGTCCCGTAACGCTGGCTTTCGGTTTGTTTATCAACGTGTTAGAGCTGTTGGTAGCCATTCTTCAAGCCTATATCTTCACGCTGCTGACGGCCATGTACATTGGCGGTGCAGTAGAAGAGCACCACGACGCCGACTTGCAGATGGGCGGTGGCGACGCTTCAGCGCCTGCCCACGGTCACTAAGATCATTTCTCTCACCCAGACTTTTTTCGTTTTTCACTTCCCCTCAAATTCTTTTTTATGCTTCTTTCTCTGTTGTTGCAGGTTGCGAATTCTGTTGGTTTAGCTGTAATGGGTGCTGGCATCGGTGCTGGTCTCGTTGCACTTGGTGTTGGTCTGGGTATCGGCCGTATCGGTGGTAGCGCTATGGAGGCTATCGGCCGTCAGCCAGAAGCAGCAGGTCGCATTCAAACGGCTATGCTGATCGTAGCTGCTCTTATTGAAGGTCTGGGTCTGTTCGCAGTTGTAGTCTGCCTGCTGATTTCCTTCAACCTCTAGGGATAGGGGCATTCCTTTGGCAGCCCGCTGCGCGTCGCTTCGGCGCACGGCGTAGCGGGCTGACTTAGCTTTTCGAAGTGGCCAGATGCAAGAGCGCTATGCCCAGGCTGCGTTCTTTAAACCGGGCTTTGGCATGATTGCTTGCTCACTTCCTCTACTCGCAGTACGCGGCACTACCTACCATTATGGAACTGATAACCCCCAACTTAGGCCTGATTTTCTGGCAGCTGGTGATTTTTCTCATCGTGCTGTTCTTGCTGGCCAAATTTGCTTGGAAGCCCATCCTCAGCTCGCTGAAGGAGCGGGAAGACTCCATTGAAAGCGCTCTGCGCATGGCCGATCAAGCCAAGCTGGAAATGCAACAGCTGAAAGCTGGCAACGAGAAGCTGCTTGCTGAGGCCCGTTTGGAGCGCGACCGTGTGTTGAAGGAAGCTACGGATTTGGCTAACAAGCTCATCGAGCAGGCCAAAACCAAAGCAACCGAAGAGGGCGGCCGCATGATTACCCAAGCTCGCGAAGCCATCCAAAACGAAAAGAACGCTGCTTTGGCCGAAGTGAAAAACACGGCTGCTCAGCTTTCTATCGACATTGCGGAGCGCATTTTGCGCCGTGAGTTGACGGACGCTAACTCGCAAAAGCAACTGGTGGACTCCTACCTTAAGGCTGTTAAACTGAATTAGTAACGGGTAGAGCGTGTTAGCCGGGTTCTGAAAGCCCGGAAATGCTAATGCCTCTACTAGCTACTCTATCCTAGACCAATGTCTGAAATACGAGTTGCCTCCCGCTACGCCAAATCGTTGCTGGATCTGGCCGAAGAGCGTGGAACGCTGGAACAAGTAAAACAGGATATGGATCTGTTCAGCAAAACGCTCGAGCAGAACCGTGACTTGCGCTTGTTGCTGCGTAACCCGATCGTACAGCACGATAAGAAACTTGCCATCCTACGCGCCGTGTTTGGCGGTAAAGTGAGCGAACTGACGGAGAAGTTTTTCACCATCATCACTCAGAAAAACCGCGAAAGCGCACTGGAGTTTATTGGTACTGAGTTTCTTAGCCAATATAATGTGCTTCGTGGCGTTCAGGTGGCAGAGGTAACCACGGCTACCCCGCTCACGCCCGAGCTACGTGCCGAAGTAACCAAATTAGTGCGCGAACAAACTGGTTTGCAGCAGGTTACGCTCAACGAAAAAGTGGACGAAGCCCTAATCGGTGGCTTTATCCTACGCGTGGGTGACCGCCAAATTGATGACTCCGTACGCTATCGTTTGCGCAAGTTGCGCAACGAATTTTCGAAGAACCCCTACCAACCTTTAGTATAACTCTCATGGCAGAAGTACGCCCGGATGAAGTATCCGCCATCCTGCGGGAGCAGTTGTCCAACTTTAAGACCGAAGCCGAACTCGAAGAGGTTGGTACGGTACTGCAAGTTGGCGACGGTGTAGCCCGTATTTACGGTCTGGGTAAAGCCCAGTCGGGGGAATTGCTCGAATTTGAAAATGGCCTGCAGGCCCTTGTGCTCAACCTGGAAGAAGACAACGTAGGTGCCGTAATGCTCGGCGACTACAGCGAAATTCGGGAAGGTGCAACAGTGCGCCGCACCAATAAAATTGCTTCCATTCAAGTTGGTGACGGCATCATCGGACGTGTAGTAAACACGCTCGGTCAGCCCATCGACGGCCGTGGTCCCATTGCCGGCGAAACGTACGATATGCCTTTGGAGCGTAAAGCCCCTGGTGTTATCTACCGTCAGCCGGTAACCGAGCCGCTGCAAACCGGTATCAAGGCTATCGACGCCATGATTCCGATTGGCCGTGGTCAGCGTGAATTAATCATCGGCGACCGTCAGACAGGTAAGTCGACGGTAGCTCTTGATGCTATCCTGAATCAGCGTGAGTTCTTTGAGCGTGGGGAGCCAGTTTTCTGCATCTACGTTGCAGTAGGACAGAAAGCCTCGACCGTAGCTCAGGTAGTAAGTGCGCTGCAGCGTGGTGGCGCAATGGACTATACCGTAGTAGTTGCCGCTTCGGCTTCTGATCCGGCTCCTATGCAGTTCTTTGCTCCCTTCACGGGTGCAGCTATTGGCGAGTTCTTCCGCGATACGGGCCGTCCGGCTCTTGTGGTGTACGATGACTTGTCGAAGCAAGCTGTAGCATACCGCGAGGTGTCGCTGCTTCTGCGTCGTCCTCCAGGACGTGAGGCATATCCGGGTGACGTATTTTACCTGCACAGCCGCTTGCTCGAGCGTGCCGCGAAGATCAACGCTTCGGACACCATCGCTCGCGATATGAACGACTTGCCCGAGAGCATCAAGCACCTTGTAAAAGGTGGCGGCTCGCTGACTGCTTTGCCGCTCATCGAAACTCAAGCGGGTGACGTTTCGGCTTATATCCCAACCAACGTAATCTCGATTACGGACGGTCAGATCTTCCTCGAAACCAACTTGTTCAACTCAGGCGTTCGCCCTGCGATCAACGTAGGTATCTCGGTATCGCGTGTGGGTGGTAACGCCCAGATCAAGTCGATGAAGAAAGTGGCTGGTACACTCAAACTTGACCAAGCACAGTTCCGCGAACTGGAAGCTTTCGCCAAGTTTGGTTCCGACCTCGACGCTTCAACCAAGCTCACCATTGAGCGCGGCCGTCGTAACCTTGAAATCCTGAAGCAGCCGCAATTTTCGCCTGTTAAGGTAGAAGATCAAGTTGCCATTATCTACGCGGCTACCAACGGTCTGCTCGACGCCGTACCCGTTGACAAGGTGCGTACGTTCGAAACAGAATTCCGTCAGGTGATGAACACCCGTTATCCTGAGGTGCTGAAGGCGCTGAAGGCTGGCAAGCTCGACGACGAGGCGACTACCGCAATTCGTCAGGTAGCCAAAGACCTGTCGGCTGCCTACGCGAAGTAAGCTTCTATCAGCCGTTTGCAGCATAAAAATTGCAAACGGCTGATACTGATATTATTACCACCCAAGAATGGCTAGCTTAAAAGAAGTCCGGAATCGCATCGTATCGGTGCAAAGCACGCAGCAGATCACCAAAGCCATGAAAATGGTAGCGGCTGCCAAGTTGCGTCGCGCGCAGGACAACATCCTGCGCATGCGTCCTTACGCGCAGCGGCTCAACAGCATTCTGAGCAACCTGACCCGCCAGATAAGCGACGATGTAATCAGTGAATACGCCGTGCAACGCGAAGTGCGCCGCGTACTTATCATTGCCGTTACCTCGGACCGGGGCTTGGCTGGGGCATTCAACAGCAACATCTTCAAAGGTGTTAATCAGCTGATTGCGGAGCGTTATGCTGCGCAAGCTGCTGCTGGCAACCTCACTGTGTTAGCCATTGGTCGCCGTTCGCACGAGTATTTCTCGAAGCGCGGGCCGGTACTTGGCAATTACACGCACGTATTCACACAACTTTCCTTTGATACGGTGCGCGTTGCGGCTGAAGAAGCCATGCAAGGCTTCCGCAATGGCCAGTTCGATGAGGTTACGCTGGTGTACAATGAGTTCAAAAACGTGGCAACGCAGGTTGTACGGGTTGAGCAACTGTTGCCCATTCTGCCATCAGAAGAACCCGCTAATACTACTGCGGCCAACGCAAGCATCGATTACATCTTTGAGCCTTCAAAGGAAGAAATCGTGCGTGAGTTGATTCCGCAGTCGATACGAGTGCAGCTTTACAAAGCAGTTTTGGAAAGCAACGCTTCGGAGCATGGCGCCCGCATGACGGCCATGGACAAAGCCACCGAAAACGCCGGTGAATTGCTCAAGTCGCTCAAGCTGACGTACAACCGTACTCGTCAAGCTGCCATTACCACCGAGATTCTCGAAATTGTAGGCGGCGCGGAAGCTTTGGCTGCTAGTAGGTAAGCAATTGACTGTCAAATAGTTATAAAAGGTCTGCCTCGTTTTGGGCAGACCTTTTTGTTTTGCTCAATTCGCTGCTTTACAGCTTCATGTAGTTCCGCTGAGCCCGTTGCTTGCTGGGCTTAGGCGTTTGGGGGTGCTGTGCCAAGAGGTCGAGCACTTGTTGGGGAGTAATTGCAGTAAAGTCGTTGATCACGCGCAGGGGTGCCTGAAACTTTTCGGCTTTCACGAAAGTGCTCAGGCAGATACAATGCATTTGGGCTTTATACGCCGCCTGTTCTCCGAGAATGGCATCTTCAAATACCACGCAGCGCTCCGGCTCAACGCCTAACTTTTGAGCTACCACGCTGAACGTATCGGCGTGGGGTTTCCCTTTGTCGACGTCCTCTTTCCCCGTGATCACATCGAAGAAACGACGTAAGTGCAGGTGGTCGATGATGTAGCTGATGGTTTCGGGCGGCGAACTGGTTCCGAGACCAATCTTGAACCCCGCATCACGGGCCGATTGCAGAAAATCACTTAATCCCTTGACTTCTTTCCGCTTGCTCCAATAAAGCGCGCGATACAGAAATTCGCGCTGATCGGCGTACTTCTTCAGGTCCTTTTCGGGTACTGGGTGCTGAAAAACCGTTTTTAGGATGTTGGTAGCCGGCATCCCATTCAAGCGGGCCAGCAGCTTGCGCGCGTTGGTAGTGAGCCCGAGGTCGCGGAAAAGCAGCTGGAAAGCGCGCGCCTGATACGGCGTGTTGTCGATCAGCACGCCGTCCATGTCGAAAATGAGCGCGTAAGGAAGTTCTGTAGGCATTGGCGAGGCAAAAAAAGGGACTGGACAACCTGAGGAAAATACTCGTATCCTGTACGCGAACCCTTTGGAAATAGCTGCCGCTGGGGTGAGTACAGCGGCGGCGAATTATATTTACAGCCATTACCAACGGCTGCTTCCGGGCGTTGGACCGTTTAAAATTTGCTTTGATTTGAAAAAGTGCCTGATTCTGCTGCTGGCCGCTGCTTTGGCGGGGCCTGCGCTCGCGCAAAAGAACCCCAAGGCGGTTGACCGCCCCAAGCTGGTGGTGGGCATCGTTGTCGACCAGATGCGCTACGATTATCTGTACCGCTACTGGGCCAAGTACGGCAACGATGGATTTAAGCGCTTGCTAGGGCAGGGGTTTAGCTACGAAAACACGCATTACAACTACGTGCCAACCTACACTGGCCCAGGCCACGCGAGCGTGTATACGGGCACTACGCCCTCGGTGCACGGCATCGTGGGCAATAACTGGTATGTGCGCGCAGCGGGCCGGGAAACGTACGTAACCGAGGACAAAACCGTACAGCCCGTGGGCGGAACGGCGCTGGCCGGGCAGCAGTCGCCGCGCAACATGCTCACCACCACCATCACAGATGAACTGCGCCTGGCTACAAACTTCCAGAGCAAAGTAATTGGTGTCTGCATCAAAGACCGTGGCTCCATTCTGCCAGCCGGGCACTCAGCCAATGCTGCGTACTGGTACGACGGTGCCAACGGAGCCTTTATTACCAGTACGTATTACCAAAGTGCTCTGCCAGAGTGGGTTATGCAATTTAATAGCCGGAAGCTAGCCGAAAAGTACCTCTCGAAGCCTTGGGAAACGCTGTTGCCCATTGAGCAATACACGGAAAGTTCGGCCGATGATGTTGCCTGGGAAGGTGCTTTCAAGGGCGAAGCAAAACCGGTGTTTCCGCACAATCTGCCTTTGCTCAGCGGGATCAACATTGCGGCGGAAAAAGCCGGGGAGCGGGCGGGAGTCGATGCGTCGGCGGCCACTCAATCAGCCAATTACGACCTGATTCGCTCGACGCCTTTCGGGAATTCCCTAACGGCTGACTTTGCCATGGAAACCGTACGAGCCGAAAAGCTCGGGCAGCGCGGCCAAACCGACTTTCTGGCCCTGAGTTTCTCTTCGACCGATTACGTTGGCCACCAGTTTGGCACCACGGCCATCGAAACAGAAGATACCTACCTGCGCCTCGACCAGGATTTGGCGCGCTTTCTGGCGTTTCTAGACAAAACGGTCGGAAAAGGCAATGCGTTGGTTTTCCTGACGGCCGACCACGCGGCGGCGCAATCGCCTGATTTTATGCGTGATAAGCATATTCCTGCTGGTTCGGTAGGGCCGGCTCTCATGCGCGATTCCCTGCAGCAAATGCTGGTGCGGCGCCACGGCGCTGGCAATTGGGTGCTGTCGTACGAAAATCAGCAGGTGTATCTGAACCGCCCCCTGATCGCAGAACGGAAACTGGACCTGCGTAAAGTGCAGGATGAGGTCGTGGATGCCGCCGTTCGGCTCACGGGCGTCAACCGCGCCATTGCCGCCGACGATTTGCAGAAATCGCATTGGGAAAGCGGCATGTTGATGTACCTTGAAAATGGCTACTTCCCCAAGCGCAGCGGCGATGTGATGCTGGTGCTGGAGCCGGGCTGGCTGGAATCTTATTCGTATCCCGTAAACAAAGGCACTACGCACGGGTCTATGAATACATACGACACCCACGTGCCGCTCGTCTTCTGGGGGTGGCATGTGCGCAAGGGCGAATCCAATGCGCCGGCCAAGATTACCGACATTGCACCTACAGTAGCGCGGTGGCTGCACATTCAGGAACCCAATGGTTGCACGGGCCAACCACTCCAAGAAGTTTTGGGCCGGTAAGCGCGACGCTGGCACCGGCCCGTCGAGCTTGTTATATTTAGTTTACCACAACATCTTTAACAGTGGGTGCGTACAACGCGCCCCTACACTTTCTCAAGAAAAATGGCTCACTTCAACCCTTGGCACGACGTAGCACTTGGCGATAATGCTCCCCAAACCGTTACAGGCATTATAGAAATTCCGAAAGGCTCGAAAGGCAAATACGAGCTGGACAAAGAAAGCGGCCTGCTAAAACTCGACCGCGTACTGTTTTCGGCTGTGCACTATCCGGCAGCGTATGGCTTCATTCCGCAGACCTACTGCGACGATAACGACCCCCTTGATATTCTGGTGATCTGCTCGGTTGATGTCGTGCCGATGTGCTTGGTGGAAGCCAAAGTGATCGGGGTCATGCAGATGATCGACGGCAACGAGGAAGACGACAAAATCATTGCGGTGGCCGCCAACGACATCTCCGTCAACCACTACAACGACATTGCCGACCTGCCCCCGCATACGCTGTTGGAAATGCAGCGCTTCTTCGAAGACTATAAAGCCTTGGAACACAAGCAAGTAGTAGTAGAGCGGTTTATGGGCCGCGAGGATGCCTACGGCATCATCGAGAAGAGCATTAAACTCTACGACGAAACGTTCCGCCAAAACAGCTCGGCTTCGCCCGAAACTCAGACAGCTGGTATAGAATTGTAAAGCATACCGTTTGCTTACCGAATAAATAGCCGTTTTCGGCAGTAATCCCCTGGTTGTCAAGGCAGCCAGGGGATTTTTTTGTACTCAGGGCAGAAAGCTCAACCATACCTTTTTGCGCGGACCCGCGTAAGGGCCGACATGCCCAAACATCCTTCCTCGTCGCCCGTTAAGCGATTTCTCTACGAGAATAGTCTGACCCTTGTGGGTATTGTCTTGGTATTGAGCACGTTACTGGGGCAGTGCCTGACGGGCTGGCACGACAACAACGACGACCGCCAGGAAATGGACCTGCCCGAACTTACTTTGGGGCAATATCTCGGCTCGGGGCATTTTCTGGAAGCGACTTTTGAGAACTGGGAAAGCGAATTTCTGCAAATGGGCCTGTACGTGCTGCTCACGGTAGGACTGCGGCAGAAAGGCTCTTCCGAATCGAAAAAGCTCTACGAGGATGAGGATTGCGACAAAGAGCCCGATCCCAACAAGCCCGATGCGCCGTGGCCCGTTAAAGCCGGCGGCCTGTGGCTGCTCCTCTACAAAAACTCGCTGAGCCTGGCGTTTTTTTTGCTCTTTTTCGTTTCCGTTTGGCTGCATGCCAAGGGCGGTGCCGAGGTATACAGCATCGAACAGGCGCACGAAGGCAAGCCCACAGTAACCACGCTGGAGTATATGGGAACTTCGCGGTTCTGGTTTGAGTCGTTTCAGAACTGGCAGAGCGAATTTTTGTCCATTGTATCCATTGTAGTCCTGTCTATTTTTCTGCGGCAGCAACATTCTCCGGAATCCAAGGCGGTAGATGCTGCCAACGACGAAACCGGTAATTAACTGCCCGCACCAAACGAGGCCAAGGTGTGCAAGGCCGAAAGCTTGGGTGAATTGTTGCGGCGGCTTAGCGTTATTTGTTGTGCTTACTTTCTCCTCACGCTTCGCCAATTAGCATTCCGGTACCCATGCACCTCAGCAGCGACCAACCGTCCGCCAGGTCGGCGTACGCCTCCGTCAGGCGCTGCACCGATGCTGTGCTGTACAGCAGCGGGCTGGTAGCGGCGGCCGCCATGGCCCTTACTTGGGCAACGTTTCTGTTTTGGCACGTGCACATTCCGCTGCACCTGGCCGCCATGATCTTTTCGGCTACGCTGTTTCTGTATAACCTCGACAGCGTACTACCCTACAAGTACACGGAGCAGCAGGTGCTTTCTACGCGCAAGCTCTGGATGCTCCATCACCGCCGCCAACTGCTGTTGCTGGCGCTGCTGTCGTTGGGGGTGGCGGGCGTGCTGTTTTTGCGAGATGGCTGGACGCACCTCACGGGCTTTCTGGGACACCTAGCTGCTATCTCGCTTTTTTATTCGTTGCCCGTTGTGAAGCGCCAAGGCCAATGGCGTGGCCTGCGCGATGTGCCCCTGCTCAAGGCCTTCCTGATTGCTTATGTGTGGTCGGCCGTAACCGTTTGGGTGCCAGCCTTATACTTAGGCAAGCCAGTGGGCTCGGCGGTAGTGATGCTACTATTTGCGCGCCGCTTCTTCTTCATTCTGGCCATCGCGGTGGTATTTGACATTCGCGATTACACCAAAGATCGGCTGGGCGGCACCCGCACATTTCCGGTATTGCTGGGAGTAAAATGGGCTAAGTTGTTGGCGTTGGCAGCGTTGGCGTTGGCGGCGGTGTTTGTCCCCGAAGGGCTTAGCGCCGTTCACATTGTGGTGCTCACCTTGCCCTTGTTGCTCACGGCCATCCTGGTGTGGTTTGCCGAAGAAAGCCGGCCCGATTACTACTTTTCCATCCTAGCCGACGGCATCATGGTCATTCAGTTCATCGCCGTATACCTGACTTTCTGAAAAGTCTGATTCATAACAATTTGATTATTAATAGGTTGTGAATTAAGCTTTTCAGAACTCCGTTCGTGTCGTGACCTCCCGAAAAGCCGGGCCCAGAAACCGAACAATATCGCCCGCCAGCAGGCCGGCTTCTCCGGTTTCCTGCGCTGCTAAGTCGCCAGCCCGACCGTGCGCGTACACGCCCAGCACGGCCGCGTGCAGCGGGCTTAGGTGCTGAGCGCGCAGGGCCGTAATTACGCCCGTCAGCACGTCGCCGCTGCCGCCGGTAGCCATGCCCGCGTTGCCGGTGCTATTGAAATACAACGTGCCCTCGGGGGCGCCGAGGCAAGTGTAAGCTCCTTTCAGGACGGTGTAGCAGCGGTATTGCTGGCAAAACGTGCGCAGCAACTCCAGCCGATGGTAATCGTCGCGGGCCGGTTGGGTAAGGCGCTCAAACTCTTTCGGATGCGGAGTCAGAATGGAATCGGCGGGCAACTGGGCTAGCAACTCGCGGTTTTCTCCCAACAGGTTCAGCGCATCGGCGTCGATAACCAGCGGTGCTTGAGCTTCGCGCAACAACTTGACTAATACATCTTTAGTGCTCTTTTCTTTGCCCAGCCCTGGCCCTATGCCGATGGCCGAATAGGGCTTGAGGTCCGGCAGTTCCGTGATAAAGTCCGTGGCCGGATCGGTGAGCGTCATGGCTTCGGGGGCGGAAATCTGGAGGATGTCGTAGCCAATGCCCGGCACACGTACCGTAAGCAGCCCCGCGCCGCTGTGCAGGCAGGCTTTCGTAGCCAGCACGGCGGCCCCAATTTTGCCATGGCTGCCTGCCAGCAGCAGCGCATGCCCGTACGTGCCTTTGTGCGCAAATTTTGGTCGTTCGGGCAGCCAACCCGCCAGCATTGTAGCGTCCACAAAGTGCATGGCCGCGTCGGTTTCCTCAATGAATTCACGACTCAGCCCAATGGGTAATAAGTGCCAGTGGCCCACGTATTCCGCATTTTGGGGCAACAGAAAAGCCAGTTTGGGCAGCTCGAAGCTCACGGTATGGCGGGCCCGAACCACGGCGCTGTCGGCGGGTTGCGGCGCATCGGCCAGCAAGCCCGACGGAATATCTATGGCTATTACGCGGGCTTGGGCTGCGTTTAGTTGCTGCACGATGGCCGCAGCCGCTCCATCCAGCGGACGACTCAGGCCAGTTCCAAACAGCGCATCAAGCACCAGTGCATTCGGTTGAATAGAAGGGAGGCCCGCCGCCAAATCTGTAACGGGTACCGCGGCGGGCAGACGTTGGCGGTTAATTGTGAAGTCATCGGAATGCTTGCTGGCGGGCAGCAACCCCACCTGCACGCGGTAGCCGCGCTCGTGCAGCCGCCGCGCCGCCACGAGCCCGTCGCCGCCGTTATTGCCGGGGCCACACAGCACCATGATTTCGCCCGCTTCCGCCGGCGATTGCCGAGCCGTCAGCCAATCGGTGAAGGCCGTTGCGGCCCGTTCCATCAGGACCTCCGACGTGATTTTTTCTTCTCGGATGGTTGCTTGGTCGGCTTGGTGAGTCTGGTCGGCAGTCAGGATTTTCATAGTGCTGTGTAGCGTGAACGGCGGGCAAACAGTTGCGCAGCACGGCTTGGGCAAGTGATGAAGGCCTACTGGTATGGCCAAAATGGCGCGTTAAAACATCCGATCCAACATCTGCGTTTTCATAGAAATACTGCCCAGCCTCATTTCCCCCAAACCATGCAAACCTGGAACGACGTCATTCGCCTTGCCAACCACGGCAGCCCTGCTCCCGACCGTCGCGTCGAGAAAACCGATGCCGAATGGAAGCAACAGCTGACTCCCGAACAATACCACGTTACCCGCCAGCACGGTACTGAGCGGGCCTTCACCGGCGAATATTGCGAGGCGCACGAAGCGGGTCTCTACGCCTGCATCTGCTGCGGCACGCCGCTCTACGATTCCCGCACCAAGTTCGAATCGGGCACGGGGTGGCCTAGCTTCACGCAGCCGGTGAAGGAAAACGCCATCAAGTACAAGAAAGACACGAGCTACGGCATGACCCGCGTGGAAGTGCTCTGCAACGTCTGCGATGCGCACCAAGGCCACGTTTTCCCCGACGGCCCCCCGCCCGGCGGCTTGCGGTTGTGCATCAATTCGGCTTCTATTCAGTTGGTAGCTGAAGAAAAAGAAGCTTAGTATAAGTAGTTGATTATGAATTATTTACTACAAAAGCGATTGGCCCGGCCAGTCGCTTTTGTAGTTTAACGACAGCAGAGAAGTACGTAAAGGCGGAGAAGCAGGGAAGCACAGCGCCAACGCGGTGGCGAGGAAATTATGCCGATTTTCGCACCCTCTCTCACCGCAACTTGTTCGTTCTACATCCACCCTTTACCAGCTCCCACCCGCTATGTCCTTACTATTCACTGATTTTGCTAGCTGGGAAGCACACTGCACCCAAACTGGCGAGCCGCTGTACCAACCCGTGCTCGATTATGAGATCGAGCAGAAAGGCCGCACCGAAGCCGAAATCTGGGCGGGGTTGCAGCGGGCCTACGACGTGATGCGCGATGCCGTGCATACCGGCCTGACCGAAGACATGACTTCGCGCTCGGGCATGATTAACAACGGCGCCAAAAAAATTGCGGCTTCGCCCGTTACGGTGCTGTCGCCTGAGTTCAAGCAGCTTATTACCAGAGCCTTAGGGGCTAAAGAGGTAAACTCCTGCATGGGCCGCGTGGTGGCTGCGCCTACGGCTGGCGCTTCGGGCATCTTGCCCGGCGTGCTGGTGACTCTGCAGGATTTGCATAAGCTTGAGGATCAGCGTATTCTGGAAGGCCTGCTAGTGGCAGCGGGTATTGCCCTTATCATCGAACAAAATGCTTCGCTGGCCGGGGCGGTAGGCGGTTGCCAGGCTGAAACGGGCAGCGCCGCTGCAATGGGCGCGGGAGCTATTGTGTACTGCCTGGGTGGTGGCGTGCCGGAAACTTTTGCGGCAGTAGCTATCACGATTCAATGCATGCTGGGCCTGATCTGCGATCCGGTGGCGGGCCTCGTGGAAGTGCCGTGCGTGGTGCGCAACGCCTCGGCGGCAGCCATCGCGTTTTCCTCCGCCCAGATTGCCATTGCCGGCGTCAACCCCGTGATTCCCGTCGATCAGTGCGTGGCGGCGCTGGGCGAAGTTGGCCAAAGCATGGAAACCCGCTATAAGGAGACTGCCCTCGGCGGGCTGGCCAACACCCCCATGGGTCGCCAAATCGAGAAACGCGTGCTCGTGCAGGACATTGACATTCTGCCGGATGAGGAAAGTCAGCAATAGATTTTGTAGGTGTCATCAAGCAAAAAGCCTCCCGCTGTGCACAGCGGGAGGCTTTTTGCTTGAAATAAAAATTGCTTACTCTTTCATTACCCGCAGGTGCTGCGTCTGGCCGTCGAGATCAAGGTGCAGGATATAAACGCCGCTGGGCAGCTTGTCTAAATCCTGCAGAGTCACTTGCGAAGCTCCGGGCGGAAGGTTAACCACCTGGGTTATTACGGTGCGACCCGCCGCGTTCGTCAGCGATACTGCCGTAACGGTGGCGGCCGAACGAGTTTGTACGGTCAGCGTCAGATCGTGCCTAAAAGGGATGGGTGTTGCAAATATTTGATTATCAATAACTTGAAAGACAACGGCTTTGGGGTTGTAAAACACTTCCGCACCGTCAACATCAAGTTGGCGCAAGCGGTAGTAGCGCAGTCCTTGCTTGCCCGCTTCCGTGTCAAGAAATCGGTAAGAGCGTTGCGTGCCGCTGTTAGCCGATTCGCTACGAACGAAGCCTAACTCGTGGTAGTGGTTTCCGTCAATAGAAACTTGCACGGCGAAGCCACGGCAGTTTTTTTCCTGCGCTGTCGTCCAGGTAAGCAACGCGTTGGTGCCTTGGCGAACGGCCAGGAAGCTAACCAGCGAGACGGGCAAGGTTGCTTTTATTTCGTCGGCACCTATGTCCGGGGTCGTGATATCACGTGTGTCGTTATCATAATCAGTCTCATATCCCGTAATTGGCTTGGCTCCGCCTTTTGCCAGGTTAGTTGATTTGGGATTCAAATGCGGATTGGTCACGGCATCTACAAAAGTAGGAATCTCGGATACGGCCCGCGACTCGCGGTTGCCACCCATCGCCGTACGGTAATTGTCTAAAGAAGCTTGGAGCGCGGTGCCGTCGAAGAAAACGCCGCTGCGTCCGTACACCAAGTTGTTGTTGATGTTAGCCGACAAGGTAATGCTGGTGCCAGTATTGCGAGCAATGGCTACAGCATACGCAGTGGCTGCCGCACCTGCGGGCAATTCATAGGCATTAACCAAAATGTTGTTGCTGTAGTCGAGCGTTTTGGCGGAGCTGTTAAAATACAGCGCTGCCGATTGATGTCCGGTATTAGTGGCTGTACCACTCATGGATATCGTATTATAATACAAGTTGTTAGTTCCGCCACTTAATACCTGAACGCCGCGAATACAAGGGGCGCCAGTCGAAGCATCGTTGCGCAGGCCCGAAATCAGGTTGTTGTAGAGATTTAAGGCGGAAGAAGATCCGCCCCCGCTGTTGATCTGAATGCCGTAGAGCACGCCGGTTGAAGTCGTTGTATGCGTCAGGCTGAAAATCTTATTGCGGTAGATGTTGCTGGTTTGCCCCGTAACGAGTGTGTGCTCGATGCCGGCAAGTGCTCCGCTGTTCGAACCCGCCAGATTGGTGCTCAGATCGTGGATGCCGTTGCCGTAGATGTCGGCGCGGCCCTTGGTAACGGAAATGCCTTGCACGCCGCCGGCGTGATAGTTAGTCAGGTCGGAGATGGTGTTGTCGGCAATGACAGCCGCGGAGCCAAAGCCGAGGTTAATGCCGCACACGTCGCCGGCGCCGCTGGTTTTGGCTTTGGTCAGGCCAGAGATCACGTTGTTCTTGATGCTGACCGTGTTGTTGGCGCCCCCGCCGCTGTTGATGCCGTACATATGGCCCGCCGCCGTGCCCGAACTGATGGTTGTATTCAGGATTTGCAACTCCGTTTGGTTGGAATAATTGACCCCAACCACCGCCACACCGCTAGCGCCAGAGGTACCGCCAGCCAGATCGGTTATGCTGCTGGTTTGCGCGCCTTCCGTACCAATATAATTGCTGTTGTCGGGCACTGTAGCGTTGCCACCACTCAGCGAATAGCCACGCTGGCAGCTTTGCACGGTGTTGCTCAAAAACGATAAATAGCTGTTGGTGCCAGCGGCTACAGTTGCCTCACCCGTGTTGGATACATACCACTCCGAGCCGATGCCCGTCGTAGTATTGGCATTGGTTTTCGTAAGCGTTACAGTTCCGTTTTTATAGGTAACGTGCTGGCAGCCATTGTCTGCGGCAATGGCTTGCAACAACAATCCCCGCTCCATGCGTAGCACGTCGGTAGAGTTAGTCGCCTTATCTTTCAGATCGATGCCGTCGAATGTCACATAGTCGCTGCCTCGGAGTGTGATAATGGCATCGGCCGCACCACTGCCATTGCTCCCCTGAATCAAGGGATTGGTGCCGCTGCCCGTCCGGCGAAAAGTGATGGTCGCCCCGCTGGTACCTGAGGCAGCCAGTATAAGTGGGGTTACGTCAAATACTTGACCAGCAGTTACTTCAAACACAACGTTGCCTGTGATTCCTTCCGAATTCAGGCTGCCGAAGGCCTCATTCATCGTCTGGAAGTTGGTGCCGGCAGTTGGTTGGGTCTTGTCGATGGTGTAGGTGCCATTGAGCGGCGCGGCCCAAGCCGCCGAGGTGCCTAGGACGAATACACTGCCCATACCAATGCGAAGCGCCAAAGCGCGAGTCGGATGGGGCAGGTTACGGATGGTTTTGTAGAAAGAAATTGCGGGTAAAAAATTTATCATGAACTATAGGTAAGTGTGGAGAAACAAGGGGGAGCGCTCCACAGCTAATGCTGTGGAGGAAGAAATAGGATAAAACGTTTTAGGGGCGTTTTTCGGAGCCGTTAAGATTGCTCCATAAATAGTATAGATCTCGCCGCTTAGGCAGGATGTAGTTATGTAAATAATTGATTATTAGCTACTTGTATTGTTGTTGGAAGCGTTATAGCGCAGTTGTAGTTGCTATAAGAAGTAGGTAGCAAGAGCAAAAGACGGGTGATAAATTGGAAAAAAATAATATCGCAAGTTAGGAAGTCTGTTGCTCAACTGCCAGTTGAACTATGCCAAAGGGGTAAAATTCTATCCGAAGGATAGCTTACCGGCCGCTAATGGACTTCATTTCCGGAGCCATAGTGAGCTTGGCCATATACTCAATGGCTTCGGCGTAGCGGGAGCGCAATTCCCGGTAGTGGTTCCACGCTTCTTGGCGGTCGGGCTTAACCCCAACGCCATTTTTAACCAACTGATCGTACACTTTGAAGAAATCGGCTTGGGTCGGGTCTTCTACCGTGTGATCCGTGTCGACAAGGCTGGAGGGCTCGGATTGAGCAGATACGTGAAAAAACCGAAATACCCGGTTGATGGCTACGCAGCCGGCTTTAAAGGTCAGTTCAATCTGCGGATCGCGGGCTTGGTCTACGCTGCTGAGGATGACAGCGGCGGCGTCCAGAATGATGCTGGCGGCCATCACCCACGAGCGGCCGGGCTGCGGCGACCGAAAAAACGACAGGATCGGTAGCGAAGTGTGCGTTTCTTCAATCTCGACAAACCATTCTTCCCAGCGCTCCCATTGAATGCCGTCGTCGGTAAGCGAACCGGTGCGGTTGAGCCACATGATCAGGTCGCAGGCCGAGCGGTCGGCGCCGGCGCGCAGTTCCAGCCGCGCTACCACCAGTTCGCGCCGCGAAAACGCTTGGTACATCGTGGGCAAATACGAAATCAGCAGCGTAATCAGCAGCAGACCCAGGCCTGCCTCAGAATAAGAAAACGCGCTAATCCAGACTGATTCAGCATTTTCGGCGCCCAACGTGAGCAAGGCGCTGCTACTCAGGCGGTAGCACTGAATGATGTCTTCTTCTCCTAAAGCCCAGAAAATCAAGATGTATCCAAAAGAGACCAGCGCCAGCCACACAATGGGCAGCGTCACCAGCCCAATTGGGGCGTATAGGGCCATGAGCCGGTCGCGGCGAGCGTAGGTATTCTGCCACGAGGCCATCAAATTGAATATATAACGCACGCCGGTGAAAGCGACATTATTGATCAGCACCGATTCGTTGCGCGGCAGAATAAAGGAGCGCACCGCCGCCAGCACGGTGCTGATAATTAGAAAAGCGCCGCCCACGAAAGCCAGGAAACGAAACAGATACTCAGGCATATAGCAGTGCTAATAGGAGCCGCGCCGTGCGGCAGAGCTTGTACTAAGATTGCGGCAGAATAGTTAGAGGCGCAAGCGTAGCCGCCTTGGGTTGGCGCAGGAGGCACGGGCTAAAAGCAAAAAATCCATCGTCACTTCAGCGACAATGGATTTTTATAAAATATTAACAATCAATAACTTACTTCTTGCGTTAACTTACTTCTTGCGTTCGCGCCACATCTTATTAAATGACCGCGGGGCGACTTCCAACGCCTCACGCCGCTTGCTCCAGCCTACCAAGCTTAGCATGCGGAAGAGGGCGTAGTTTTTGGCGCGGGCCGGCAGCAGGTTGAGCAATCGGCGGCTTAGCATCGTGCGCATCCAGAGCTGAATGGCCACCTTTTCTTCCCGGTCGTTGAGGTGTTCGCTGACGCTTTGCTGGCGGTTGCGCAGCAGAATGCCGTGAATGTTGATCTTGACCGGGCATACACTGGTACAGGCGCCGCACAAGGACGACGCATAGCTCAGGTGCTTGTTTTCGGCCATGCCCGAAAGGTGGGGCGTGATCACCGAACCAATTGGACCAGAGTACGTTGCCTCGTACGTATGACCGCCAATGTTTTTGTAAACCGGGCAGATGTTCAGGCACGCACCGCACCGAATGCACTGCAAGGCTTCCCTCTTATCGGGCTGGGCCAGCAGGTTGGTGCGGCCGTTGTCGAGTAGTACCACATACATTTCCTCGGGGCCGTCTTTTTCCAGCGGCTGACGCGGACCGGTGTAGATGGTGTTGTACACCGTCACCTGCTGGCCGGTGCCGCTGGTGCTTAGTAACGGCCAGAACAAGTCCAGGTCCTGCATCGTCGGAATGAGCTTTTCGATGCCCACGATGGCAATGTGCGTGCGCGGAAATGTAGCCGATAAGCGGGCATTGCCTTCGTTTTCGGTGACGGCAATGGCGCCCGTGTCGGCAATCAGGAAGTTGCCGCCCGTCACGCCTACCTCGGCTGACGTGTATTTGTCGCGCAGCAAGTGCCGGGCTGTCAGGACGAGTTTTTGGGCGTCGTCAGTGTATTCAATGCCCAGATGCTTGACGAAGATGTCTGCTATGTCCTTCTTACTCAAGTGCATAGCCGGCGTCACGATGTGGTAAGGACGTTCGCCGTTGAGCTGCACGATGTACTCGCCCAAGTCGGTTTCCAACGAATCGATGCCCAGCTTGCCCAAGTAATGGTTTAGGTGAATCTCTTCGGTGGTCATGCTTTTGGCCTTCACTACGGTGCGCGCTTTGCGGCGCTGCATGATTTTGCCGATCTCGTGCAGGGCTTCGTCGGCGTCCTGTGCCCAAATGACCTTGCCACCGCGCGCGGTAAAGTTCTTCTCAAACTCTAGCAGGTAGTGGTCTAAGTTATTGACAATCTTGGACTTAAGATAAGAGGCGCGCGCCCGGGCCAACTCGTGATCCTGGTACCAGCCCATGCCGGTTTCAACAGCCGCATTGTATTTGCCGATGTTGAAACGGATTTTGCGCCGATGCTCGAGGTCGAAAGCCTTGCGTTCGGCGTCGGTCAGAAATTGGGCAACTTTAGTCATAGCACAGGTAAGTAGCGAAACAGGATTATAACAAATATAAAGCGTGGCCGCTGGTAAAGCACTGTGCTTTTTCCCAACGGCCACGCTTCAAGCAAGTCTTGCGCCTCTAACGTCTGCGTTTACGGTTTGTTCGAGTCGACCACGATGCGGTTGTCACGGTTGGCCAGCTCCCAAGCCGTATGAAAAACCAGCCGGTCGCGGGTTTCCATGAGCGGGAATTCAATCTTGCTCACTTCGTCCGTTTCTTGATGGTAATCAGCGTGTTCGCCCGTGGTATAGAAGATCACCGGGATTTTATGTTTGGCGAAGTTGTAGTGGTCGGAGCGGTAATAAATGCGCTCCGGATCGTTCGGATCATTATAGCGGTAGTCCAGGTCTAGCTTCGTGTATTTGGCATTAGCCGCCTCGTTGATGGCGTGCAGCTCCGACGAAAGCTTGTCGGAGCCCACTAGGCTCACGTAGTTGTCGCCGGCTTTGTGTTTGGTGTCGATGCGACCCACCATGTCGATGTTCAGGTCGGCGATAGTTTGCTCCAGCGGAAACACGGGGTTGCTGGTATAGTACTCCGAACCAAACAGCCCTTCTTCCTCGCCCGTTACGGTGATGAAGAGGATGCTGCGGCGCGGACCGTGGCCTTCCTGCTTGGCTTTGGTGAAGGCCTCGGCAATTTCCAGCACCGAAACCGTCCCCGAGCCATCGTCGTCGGCGCCGTTGAACACCTTGCCGTCCATGATGCCCAAGTGGTCGTAGTGGGCCGAGAGCACCAAGATTTCGTCTTTCTTATCCGTGCCTTCTAAGTAGCCCAGCACATTTTCCGTCGTGAAGGTTTCCTTCTGACGAGCGGCCTTGATGTTGGCTTTTGCCACTTTGAACGGCGATTTTCCGGGTTTGCCAGCTTGCGCCACGCCGGTTTGGTACTTCTTCAGGCCCGCTTCATCGGTACGAAGAAGCTGATAGCCAATGGCCGGCGATACTACAAAGATGGCCGGCGTAGGCCCTTGCGGCGCCTTTTCGGCGCCGGGCAAGGTCATGCGAGGCTGTTGCAGATACGGCTTCACGCGCGTCATGACCTTGGAGAAAGCCTCGGCGTTGGGGTTAATTACAAAGATGCTGCGAACGCCTTTCTGGGCGGCCAGCGCTATTTTTGCTTGGTTGCTGCCCCACTTGCTAGGCTTGCCGTCGGTGCCCAACACCGCTTTGCCGTCGGCCGACATCGGCTCGCCCGAAAGCATCAGGATATCCTTGCCTTTCAGGTCGCCAGCGGTAGCATAATCGGAGTAGCCGTCCTGCTCGATGCCATAGCCCACAAACACGGGCTGAATCTCCGTATCAGCGGCGAAAGGTGAGTCGGCAATCGAATAGAAGTCTTCGAGCCACTTGAAGCTTTGCTTGCCCACGCGCAACGAAATATCGTTGTTCCAGCGCGAGCGCTCCATGCTAAAATGCTGAATATAAGGATTATCCGAGTTTTTCACCGGACCTACTAGCCCCAGCGCAGCGAATTGCTTGGCAATGTATTCAGCCGCCATTTTCTGGCCTTTCTCGCCGGTTTCGCGGCCTTCGTACTCATCCGAAGCGATGACGGACAGGTGCTTGCGCAGGTCTTCCTGCGTGATGGTCTGGGCATAAGTTTCCGACCAATCGGTGGCAGGCGCGGGAGCAGGCGCTGGTGTTGCTGCCTGCGTTTTTCCCGGCTTGCTCTTGATCTTCACCTTGCTTTGGGCCGCTGCTGGTAGGGCCGCGCCACACGTTGCCGCGAAGAGCAAAGCGTAAAGGAAATTCTTACTCATTATATAATACGTTGATAGTCAAATGATTACAAAGGGAGTGAGTAATTATCTGAATTACAGCTTGTTCGAATCCACCATGATGCGGTTGTCGCGGTTAGCCAAATCCCAGGCTGAGTAGAAAACCAGGCGAGCGCGCGGCTCCATTTTCTGGAATTCGATTTTCTCTACTTCGTCGCCGGCACCGTGGTAATCGTCGTGCACGCCGTTGAAGAAGAACGCCACCGGTACTTTGTGCTTGGCGAAGTTGTAGTGGTCGGAGCGGTAGTAGAAGCGGTTCGGATCCTGCGGGTCGTTGAAGCGGAAGTCGAGGTCCATCTTCGTGTACTTCTCGTTGTTAGCCAGCACAATGCTGTGCAGCTCCGACGAAAGCTTGTCCGAGCCAATGACGTAGATGTAAGTTGGTTTGCCCTCGTGCTCTTTGTCGGTGCGACCTACCATGTCGGTGTTCAGGTCGGCTACGGTTTGCTCAAGTGGGAACACCGGATGGTCGGTGTAGTACTCCGAGCCCAGCAAGCCTTTTTCTTCGCCCGTCACGGTCAGAAACAGAATGCTGCGGCGTGGGCCATGGCCCTCTTTTTTTGCCTGCGCGAACGCTTGGGCCATTTCCAGCACCGTCACGGTACCCGAGCCGTCGTCGTCGGCGCCATTATTTACCTGGCCATTGATAATGCCGATGTGGTCGTAGTGAGCTGATAACACCAAGATCTCATCTTTCTTGTCGGTGCCCTCCATAAAGCCCAGCACGTTTTCCGTCGTGAAGTCTTCCTTCTTTTTGGGAGCCGTGATGGTGAATTTGACGGGCTTAAAAGTCGAAGCTACAGGCTTGCCTGCCTTGTTGACGGCAGCCGTGTACTTTGCCAGGTTGGCTTGGGTCGTGCCGAGCATCTGGTACGCCACGGCCGGCGATACAAAGAACATGGCCGCGCGGCCCGGCTGGGTTGCATCCTTAAACGCGATGCTCGGGCGCGCCAAGTACGGGGCCATTCGCGCCGCTGTTTTGCCGAAGTTGCTGTTTGGGTTCAGATCCACGAAAAACACACTGTGTGCGCCTTTCTGCGTAGCTACGGCCGCTTTGGCGCGGTATTCATTGCCCCATTTGCTAGGGTTGCCGTCTTTGCCCAGCAGCGCTTTGCCGTCGGCCGACATTGGCTCGCCCAGCAACACGATGAGGTCTTTGCCTTTCACGTCGCCAGCGGTAGCGTAGTCGGAGTAGCCATCCTGCTCGATGCCGTAGCCCACAAACACGGGCTGCACCACGGTCGCCGTCTGGAAAGGCGAGTTGCCATACCCGTAGAAATCGGTCATCCATTTGTAGGTCTGGCTGCCTACTTTCAGCGTGCCCGCGTCGGTCCAGGTCGAGCGCTCCATGGTGAAGTGCTGCAAGTAAGGGTTGTCGGAGTTCTTCACCGGACCTGTCAGGCCCAGATCAGCAAACTGCTTGGCAATGTATTCAGCCGCCATTTTCTGGCCTTTCTCGCCGGTTTCGCGGCCTTCGTACGCGTCGGAAGCCAGAACAGACAGGTGCTTGCGCAGATCTTCCTGCGTGATGGTGTTGCCGTAGGTTTGGGCCAGGTCGGCAGCAGGAGCTGGGGCAACTGCGGCTTGCGGAGCTGAGGTGGCCGCTTCCGACTTGCGCTTTATTTTGACTTTGGTTTTGTCGGGCGCGTTCTGTGCTCCGGCTGTGGTGGCGCAGCAGACGGCCAGCAGCAGGGCGTAGAAGGAGTATTTTTTCATGAAAAGCAGGTTGGCAACAAAAGAAAAACGGGTGGAGTGATTCGGCGAAAGACACACCAGGGCAGAGAAGGTTGCTACCCCAATACAGGCAGAAAACCGGGCCTGAAAAAGTAAGGTTCAGCCGCTGGCTCTCAACCGCACGGCTTAGGGCTTCACAATCAGCACAGTAGCATAAGCCGCAACGCCTTCTTGCCGGCCCACGAAGCCAAGTTTCTCAGTAGTAGTGGCTTTGATGGAAATGTCATCTGCCGGAATGCCCATTACTTCGGCTAGTGTAGCCTGCATGGCCGGTATGTGCGGGTTCACCTTGGGCTGCTCCAGGCACACGGTCGAGTCGATGTTGCCGATGGTGTAGCCGCGCTCGCGCAGCAGGCGCACCACTTCCGAGAGCAGACGCTTGCTGTCGATGCCTTTGTATTGCGGGTCGGTATCGGGGAAGTGAAAGCCGATGTCGCGCAGGTTGGCGGCACCCAGCAGGGCGTCGCAGATGACGTGGATAAGCACGTCGGCGTCGGAGTGGCCGAGCGCGCCGTGGGTGTGCGGAATTTGGATGCCTCCGAGCCAAAAGGGCAACCCTTCACGGAGCTGGTGCACGTCGTAGCCGAAGCCGGTGCGGATTTTCATACGGGAAGAACTAGGGGACGAATACTCAACTATTGCCCGACAAGGTACGGCCCGGCGCTGCCACCGAAAATTTTTCAGAAAAAATTGCCGGAGCGTAGGGTAAAGCGGCGGCTTGTGCGTCTATACCAATAAGGAACTATTCCGAGGCGAAAATAGATAGTAAAAAGATTATGGAAACTTTGGGATCAATAAAAGTTTCCGCCGTATCTTTGCCTCGGAATCATGGAAATCAAAGACCGCATTTTACAATCGGCACAAGGGCTGTTCATGCGCAACGGCATCAAGAGTGTGTCGATGGACGACATTGCCTCGCACCTAGCGATGTCCAAAAAGACGCTGTATAAATGGTTTGAGAACAAAGACCAGATTGTATATGGTGTAATGGAGCACCACCTTCTGCTCAACAAACGCGAGTGCGACGTGCTCAGCCAGCGCGCTTCGTCGGCCATTGAGGAGCTCTTCGTGATGATGGGATGGATGAAAAAGCAATTTGCCGACGTGCATCCCAGCATCTTCTACGATCTGCAGAAATACCACCCTGCTACCTGGCAGATGTGGCTCAAGTTTAAGAACCAGTTCATTCTCAATCAGATAGAAAGCAACCTGCAACGGGGCATCAGCGAAGGCCTATACCGCCCCGACCTCGACGTGGATGTATTGGCGCGCCTTCGCTTGGCGGAGATCGAGCTGGCCTTCAACCCGGAGGTTTATCCAGCCAGCCAGTTTGAGCCGCGTAGGGTGCAACTGATTCATGCTGAGCACTTTATGTTAGGCTTGGTTACGTTAGAAGGATATAACCTGATTACCCAGTACCGCCACCTGGCGGAGGCCAAATGACCTTCCTTGCTTCTTTTCGCTTACCGTTTTTGTCGTTTATGAAAAATTCGCTCCGCTTCCTGCTGCTTCTTGGCGTGCTGGGATTTCTAGGTCTGCACCAGTTGCTTGCCCAGACGCCCGCCACCGGTCAGCCGGTGGCAACCGGTGCCCCCATGGCACTGAGCCTCCAACAGGCCATTGACTACGCTCTGCAAAACAAATCGACGCTACAATCCCAGCGCATTAATGAGCGGGTGGCCGAAGCCCGCGTCGGCGAGATTCGGGCATCGGGCTTGCCGCAGCTTAATGTAAATGGTTCAATTACAGATAATTACAAGCTTCAGAAGTCGCTGGTAGATTTCGGTGCCTTCACCGGCGGGCCCGGTACGCTCAACGGCGCCACGCTCACGCCCCAGCAGCTGTCCGACGTAAACAGCGGCAAAACGGTGATTTTGTCGCCCGATTATACCAAAGTCGAGTCGAGTGGCCCTACGCCGTTGGCGTTTGGCTTGCGCTACCAGGGCAATGCTTCGGCTTCGTTTTCGCAGCAGCTGTTCAACGGCTCGTACCTGATTGGCTTAAAGGCTGCCAAAACCTACGAGCAACTGTCGGTGCGGCAAACCAAGCAGACGGAGATTGACGTAGTGGAGCAGGTTTCGAAAGCCTACTACAGCACGTTAGTGGCCGGCGAACGCTTGGAGTTGCTTGCCCGCAACGTGCGCCGCCTCGATACGCTACTTTACCAGACCCAACAGACTTTCAAACAAGGGTTTGTGGAAAAACTCGACGTGGACCGCTTGCAGGTGCAGGCCAATAACCTCAAAATTGAAGAGCAAAACGCCCGGCGTCTGATCGACCTGAGCGTGGCCTTGCTCAAGTTTCAGATGGGCCTCGACCAGCGCCAGCCCGTGCAACTCACCGACCGCCTTGATGCAGCCTTGGTAGATGCTTCGCGTGAAAAACTCAAGAGCGCCGGTGACGAGTTCGACTATAGCAAGCGCATAGAGTATTCGGTGCTTGAAACCCAACGCGATCTGGCGGTGCTCGACATCCGCAACCGCAAGGCCGGCTACCTCCCGACCTTAAACTTTGTAGCGAATTACGGCTTTATTGGTTCGGACCCTCGGCTCGGCGGCTTGCTGGAGTTCCGCGGTCCTAACTCTACCTACTTGTCGCCTAGCGGCCGGTCTATTCTCAACGAAAACTGGTTTGGCTTCGGCAACTACGGCTTGCAACTCCAGATTCCGGTGTTCGATGGCTTCCGCAAGAAGTACTCAATTCAGCAGGGCAAACTCGCGCTCGAACAAGCAAACAAAGGTTTTACCACGCTTCAGCAAAGCATTGACCTCCAGCGCCGCCAGGGCGAAACCAGCTTGCAAAACTCGCTGGACATCCTGGCCAACCAGAAAGCTAACCTCGACCTTGCCACCAACGTGGCCCGCGTAGCCAAAATCAAATTTCAGGAGGGCGTAGGCTCCAACCTCGAAGTGATTACTGCTGAGACGGATTTGCGCCAAGCGCAAACTAATTATTACTCAGCTATTTATGACGCACTGGTGGCAAAAGTCGATTTCGACAAAGCGGCCGGCACTCTCTACACTTCCAAGTAATAAGCGGCACGCGCCCCCTTTCTTATGTACCGTTCTTCCTTAAAAGCGAACAGCTTTTTCCCCATGAAATACACTACTTCCGCGGCTCTGTTGGCATTGTCTCTCTTGGCTGCTTGCGGTCAGAAAGACCCGGCCGCCGAACTTGCCAACCTGAAAAAGGAGCAGGCTGCTAACCAAGCCAAAATAGCCGAGTTGGAAGCCAAAACTGGTACGAAAACCGCGGCGGCTGCTCCGAACGCCGTAAACGTATCGGTGATCAAGGTGCAGCCCGAAACCTTTAAAAGCTACCTCGAAGTGCAGGGCCGCGTCGATTTCGACCAGTCGGCCAACGTAGCGGCCCGCGCTGCCGGTACGCTCACCAGCATCCGGGTGCAGCGCGGCGACCGCGTCGGCAAAGGCCAAGTGCTGGCTACCATCGATGCCTCTATTCTGGATGCCAGCATTGCGGAGCTGCGCACGCGCATGGACTTGGCGCGCGTCGTCTATGAAAAGCAGGACCGCCTCTGGAAGCAGCAGATTGGCACCGAAATTCAGTACCTGCAAGCCAAGAATAACTACGAAGCCCTGCAACGTAACCTCGCCACGCTCAACCAACAGCGCAGCATGTACAACGTGGTAGCTCCCTTCGGCGGCACCGTCGACGACGTGCTGCCCAAGCTCGGCGAAGCCGTGTCGCCGGGCACGCCGGTAGCCCGTGTGGTAAGCGGCAGCGGCGGCAAGATTCTGGCCGACGTATCGGAAGCGTATGCCAACCGCATCAAAGCGGGCGATAAAGCCCTGGTGACCATCCCGGACTTGGGGGCGCAGGAAGTGCCTTCGACGGTGCGGGTAGTAGGCCGCACGATCAACCAAACCAGCCGCACGTTCACCGTGGAAATACGCGTGAACAGCAAAGAAGCCGCGCAGCTGCGCCCCAACATGGTGGCTACGGTGCGCATTGAGAACTACGACCGCCCGAACGCGACCGTATTACCCGTTGATCTGGTGCAGAAAGACGAGCAGAACAGTTATGTGTACGTGGTGGAGCAGAAGGGCGATCGGAAGGTGGCCACCAAGCGCATTATTCAGACCGGGGCTACTTACAACGGGAAAGTAGAGGTAACGCAGGGATTGAAACTGGATGATCAGGTGATTTCAGCTGGTTATCAGAATGTTAATGAAGGGCAGGTCGTATCGCTGTAAAGCGACTGGCTGGGCTGCTTGCCTAAGCCCTTCGAGCGATTTCAACCTGATGATTGTGGACTAAATAACGGGCGGCGGTGAGCCGTTCCTACGACCCAAATCAGCATGCAAGACATAGAAAAAGAATTCAAGCCGACCAGCTGGTCGATTGATAACAAGACCAGCATATATATTATTACGCTGCTGTTGTGCGTGTCGGGGATATTTGCCTACATCAAGCTGGGCAAAGAGAAATTCCCGGATATCGTTATCCCGCGTATTATCGTGGCTACGGTGTATCCGGGCACGTCGCCGACCGACATCGAAAACTTGGTGACCCGCCAGCTTGAAAAAGAGATCAAGTCGGTGAACGGAGTGAAGAAAATTAACTCCACTTCCAACCAAGACTACTGCATCGTGGACGTGGAGTTTGACTCGGGCGTCGACGTGCAATATGCCAAGCAGCTCATTAAAGATGCTGTGGACAAAGCCGGCAACGAGCTGCCCAACGACTTGCCCACGCCGCCTACCGTGCAGGAAGTAAACCTGTCGGAGATGCCGATCATGAACATCAACTTGGCTGGTAATCTGCCGATTACCCAGCTGAAGAAGTTCGCCGACGACTTCCAGGACAAGATTGAAGCCCTGCCCGAAATCACCCGCGTCGATATCATTGGTGCCTTGGAGCAGCAAGTAAACGTGGACGTGGACCTGAACAAGCTGCGGGCTTCGCGCCTGGGCTTCTCGGATATCGAGCGCGCCATCCAGAGCGAGAACATCACCGTTTCGGGTGGCTCGATCGACGTAGGCGACCAAAAACGCGCCGTGCGCGTGGCCGGCCAATACGTGCGGGCTGCCGACATCGCTGATATTCAGGTGAAAAACCTCAACGGCTCGGCTGTTCGCCTCGGCGACATTGCCACCGTGGAAGATGCCTTCAAGGACCGCGAATCGTACGCTCGCCTCGACGGCAAGCAGGCCATCACCCTGAACGTAATTAAGCGCCAGGGTGAAAACCTGATCGACGCTTCCGATAAGATTCAGCAAATCATCAAGGACTCGAAGCAGACCCTGCCGAAGGAGCTGACCATCACCGTAACCGGCGATACCTCCAACGACACGCGCGTAACGCTTCACGACCTGATCAACACGATCATCATCGGCTTCATCCTCGTGACGCTGATCCTGATGTTCTTCATGGGCACCACCAACGCGCTGTTCGTGGGCTTGTCCGTGCCGATCTCGATGTTCCTGGCTTTCCTGATGTTGCCGGTGCTAGATTTCTCGCTGAACATGATTGTACTGTTCGCCTTCCTGCTCGCCTTGGGCATTGTGGTCGACGACGCCATTGTGGTCATCGAAAACACCCACCGCTTGCTGCACGAGCATCCCAACCTGACAACGGCGCAAGCCGCTAAGTACGCGGCGGGTGAAGTATTCGTGCCGGTATTGGCCGGCACCCTGACGACGGTTGCGCCCTTCGTGCCGCTGCTGTTCTGGCCGGGCATCGTGGGTAGCTTTATGTTCTATCTACCTGTAACACTGATAGTTACACTTATGGCTTCGTTGTTGGTGGCGTTCATCATGAACCCGGTATTTGCCGTGTCGTTCATGCAGCGCGAAGACCACCACAGCGGCGAGAAACCCAAAGTGACGCGTAACCTGCTGATCTGGACGGCAGCATTGGTTGGGTTGGGCGTACTGTTCAATCTAATTGGTATGAATGGTTCTGCAGGAGCCAGCGTGGCTGTAGCGCCTGGCGTCTCAGCTGGGGTTAGTATTGAATCTCCAGGGTTCTTCAAAGAGCACGGTCACTTCATTGGTAACCTACTGCTATTTATAGCAGCCTTTATCTGGTTGAACATATTTGTATTTAACAAAGGTATCGCCAGCTTCCAGACCAAAGTGTTGCCGCGCTTCCAGAACGGCTACGCGCGCTTGGTCAACTGGGCCATCAGCAACCCGGTGTTGGTGATGCTGAGCATGGTGGTGCTGTTTGTGGTGTCCATCTTTGCCGTAGTGGCCCGTCAGCCAAAAGTTGATTTCTTCCCGAAAGGCGATCCGAAATTCATCTATACCTACCTGAAAATGCCCGTGGGCACGCGGGTAGAAGTAACCGATTCGGTAGCACGTGAGCTGGAAAAGCGCGTCTACAACGTGGTCGGCCGCAACAACCACGACGTGGAATCGGTGATTAGCAACGTGGCCATCGGCGCCTCCGACCCCAGCGAAGCTTCGGCTTCGGGTACGTCGCAGTCGAACTTGGCAAAAGTGGCCGTGGCGTTCAAAGAAACCAGTGAGCGCACCGGTCCGGCTACCAGCACCTACCTAGACAAGATTCGGGAAGCGGTAAAAGGCATACCCGGCGCCGAGATTTCGGTTGACCAAGAGGCCAGCGGTCCGCCCACGGGCAAAGAGATTGCCATTGAGGTAGTTGGCGACGATTACCAGCAGTTGGCCAAGCTGTCGAAGCATGTGGAGCGCTACATTGACTCGCTGAAAATCGGTGGCATCGAAGACCTGCGCTCGAACCTGGAAGACCGTAACCCCGAAATTGCGGTCAACATCGACCGGACGCGGGCCAACCGCGAAGGACTCAGTACCGGTCAAATTGGCTTAGAAGTGCGCACGGCCATCTACGGCTACGAAGCCAGCAAATTCAAGACGGCCGACGACGATTATCCGATTCAGGTGCGCTACGCCAAACCGTATCGCGATGATATTGACGCCATTCTGAATTCGCCCCTGACCTTCCGCGACGCTACCGGCGCCATTCGTCAGGTACCGATCTCGTCGGTCGCCAGCGTAAACTACGGCACGACTTATGGCGGCATCAAGCGCAAAGATGTGAAGCGCGTGATCACGATTTCGTCGAATGTGTTGACTGGTTTCACCGGTCCCGATGTGGTTCGCCAGATCGAGACGGCGCTGAAAGCGTACCCCACACCACCCGGCTATAGCATCCGGATGGGGGGCGCTCAGGAAGACCAGCAGGAAACCAGCTCCTTCCTCGGCGTAGCTGCTCTGGGGGCCATTGCCCTGATTTTCCTGGTACTTGTGACGCAGTTTAACTCCGTGAGCAAGCCACTCATCATCCTCACCGAAATCATCTTCTCGGTTATTGGGGTGCTGTTGGGCCTGGCCATTACGGGCATGAACGTCAGCATCGTGATGACCGGAGTAGGTATCATTGCGCTGGCAGGTATCGTGGTGAAAAACGGCATTCTGCTCGTCGAATTCACCGATATGCTTCGCTCACAAGGCATGCCGCTGAAAGAGGCCATCGTGATGGCCGGCCGCACGCGTCTGAACCCGGTAATCCTGACGGCTACGGCCGCCACACTGGGTCTGATTCCGCTGGCCATTGGCTTGAACATCGACTTCTACGAGCTGTTCAACTCGTTTGAGCCGCACTTCTTCATCGGGGGCGAATCGGTAACGTTCTGGGGCCCGCTGGCCTGGACCATCATCTTCGGCTTGGTGTTCGCCACCATGATTACGCTGCTGGTAGTGCCCGTGATGTACCTGCTCAACGAGCGCATCCACGAAAAAGTCACCGGCCGCCGCGCCGACGATACAACCGATGAAGCCATTGCCGACGCCGAAGAAGTAGAGGCTGCGCAGCCGCCGATTTTGGCCGAATACTAATGAATCCTGAAGTGCTGGCTGTCTTTTGGGTGATTATAAGGCTTTGATAGCCAAGTTATTAACAAAAGACAGCTAGCGCCCAGCGATTTTAGATTGCTTACCCTTCCTTATCCGTTCAACGTCGTTACCCTTATGATCACCTCAACGACCTCCGCCCCCAAATCCATCGAGCAGCAAGTGTTGCGCATCATCAGCAAGCGCAAGGCTATTAAGCCCCGTCGCCTGCGTATCGGAAGCAGCCTAAGCCGCGAGCTGGGCTTCGACACCGTCGACGTGGTGGATATTATTCTGGAACTGGAGCGCAGCTTTCACATCACGATTCCCGATGAGGTGCCGTTGGCTACCGTCGGCGATTTCGTGACGTACGTGGCTACGCACACGCCCGAAGCCGAACGTGCCGCTTAACCTCAAACGGTTGTGAGGCCCTGGTTTAGTGGTAAGGCCTCACAACTGTTTGCGTTTTCAGCCTCGCGGTTCTCCGGCATGCACGGCAGAATAGGCCAATAAAAAAGCCCGTTCCTCATTAGGAACGGGCTTTTTTGTAGCTAATTGATTATGAGATAATTATCTCACATTGCCACCCGTGTCATTAGGCCCGTTGTTGGGGGTGCGGCTGCCATCGGTATTGTAGGCGGCGTCCGAGTGAATCTTTGCATTGGGGTTAGGATCCGGGTCGGTGGGACCGGTCAGGCTGGGGTTGGGATTGGTGCTGTCGGGGGACGAAATGCCAGAATCGGTATTGGAAACCGAGCCGGAAGCGGGCTTCAGATCTTCGGTGCCGTGTTTCTTAGTTGATTCTTTGGTTTCCTCGAAGTGTTCAACCGCGCCCACTCTTTCGCCTTTGGGCTTGGGGCCGGAACCGGTGCTCGTGCCATCGCTGGAAGTGTGCAGCGTCGAGGCCGAACCGGGACGAATATCGCTGGCCTTCGGGTCGCTCACGACTACAGGGCGGGTCGCTTCCCACTCCGCAAACTTGTCCAGCTCGCCCGTCAGCGTCGACGTAAACCAGGCTACCAGCGCTACGTCATCCAAGAGGCCCAGCACCGGAATAAAATCCGGAATCAGGTCAATCGGGCTTAGGAAGTAGATGATAACGGCTACCGCTGCCACAATGGTAGTGGTTGGCAAGCCCGTGTATTCGCCTGATGCCGAGGCTTTTACCAAGCGTAGCAACAGTTGCAGGCTTTCCCAGGCTTCGTGCGCAATAGTGCCGATGTCTTTTTTGTCGCTGGCCTTTTGGTAGGCGTCGTTGAGCAGCGTCTTGATGCGGGAAGGCTTTTTGAGGTATTCTTCAGCCTTTCCAAGGAATTTCTTGAAGAGGGGGGAGGAAGCAATGTGCTCCCCGTTGGGATTTTTGGCGTCCATAGGAGTAAAATGAAAAGGGGAGAGACGCTGTGGCCGCAGGCGGCTTCGGCGGTTGCCTCTCTATACTGTTTCAGCCCAAAATGGTTTTGTAGGCTTTGCGTCGGCAAATGGACACAAAAAAAGCCTCGTTCGGAAGAACGAGGCTTGAAAAATGATCATCGGCGACCGCTATTCGGTTTCAACGCGGCCGGCTGCGTAGAAGTTGCGGTGGTAATAGGCCTGGTTAAGGGAGCTAACCATCACGCCGCCGTTGCAGGCCGAATGCGCGAACTTGCCGTCTTTCAGATAGATGCCAACGTGGTAGATGGGCTGGCCCGGACCGCGACGGAAAAACACTAGGTCACCGGTCTTTACTTCGTCCTTCG
This sequence comes from Hymenobacter jejuensis, assembly GCF_006337165.1. Classification (NCBI taxonomy): domain Bacteria; kingdom Pseudomonadati; phylum Bacteroidota; class Cytophagia; order Cytophagales; family Hymenobacteraceae; genus Hymenobacter; species Hymenobacter jejuensis. The sequence continues at coordinate 1,602,409 of NZ_CP040896.1, read as the reverse complement.
CGACGCGCTGCACGTTCTGAAACATGGAGCGCGAGCTGCGCTGAAGAGTAATGCCGTATACTTCTTTGAAGACGCGGGTCACGAAGCCGGAGCAGTCGGTACCCTTTTTGGAGTTGCTGCCGTAGCGGTAAGGAGTTCCGAGCCAGTCGGTTACGGTACGCAGCAAGTCCTTGTTCTCGGTATAGGCCAGATTCAGGCCCAAGGTTTGGGAGTAGTAATGATACGCGAGCGAGTCGCGGTAGGAGGCTGAAGCGGCTAGGTGTTCTTTGCCGCCGCTGAAATCAGGAAGCAGCGAGGCTTCGGCAATAATTGGGGCGTTGGTGCGGTTGCGTAGGTGAGAATCGGGGCTTCTTTCAAAGAAAAAGGAAAGGGCCATGGAGGCAGCGGCGAGGCAATACAGGAGGCTGTTTTTCATTGTCCGTCGTAGGGTGGCAAAAGGCGGATTCCGAGAACTTTCGGAAGGCCGTCGGGTCGTTTTGCTTCGAGTAATTCGAGTCCCTGAAGTGGTGAAAAAGTGTGGGCAAAATGCGTTTTACAAATGGCCGTAGAAGCGGGAATTCTTCTTGCGCCATTAGTTAAAGCTAAGCCATAAAAAATCTGCGGTCCAAGTTTTGGCCCGGATTTTACACGATTTTCTTTGCTGAGTTCAATAAAATGGCAAATAATTCTTGAGATAATATAAAACTGTCCAGTTGCGCGCCGCGTATATTTCCCCTTCGTTTTCAGTTGTTTATGGAGCTCCCGCGCATCATCGAAAATTCGCCTTTTGCCCGTGTTGCTCGCCTCAAACTGGGGAGCGGCAGCGTGGCCATGGTATTGGGCAATAGCATCCACCTGAGCGGCGCCACGCGCGAAGAGTTTTTGCGCGATCCGCACTGGGTGGCGCACGAGATGTGCCACATCCGCCAGTTTCGCGAGCACGGCTATTGGGGGTTCCTGTGGAAGTACCTGCTGGGCTGGGTGCGGCACGGCTACTACAACATTCCTTTCGAAGCCGAAGCCCGCCAAGCCGGCGAGTGCGAAGCGCACCTGTATGCCGGCGGCTTGCCACTGCCCGCTCCCGAAGAACGCCACAAGGGCGTTGGCCCCAAACGGAAAAAGGGATAGCGCCGAACTTGCAGTCCGTGCTACCCTATACAAAACAAGCGGGGGCGACTATCACATAGATAGTCGCCCCCGCTTGTTTTGTATAATAAATTGATAATAAGGTATTTATAAAGCGTCGAGACGGCCGCCGTCTACGACGAGCGTGGTGCCGTTGATGAACTTGGCTTCGTCGGAAGCCAAGAAGCAAATAGCGGCTGCTAAATCTTCTGGGGTGCCGACTTGCCCGGTTACTTTCTCGGCGCCGCTTTTTACGTTGGGGTTGTCCCAAAGCATGGGCGTATCGACGGCTCCGGGTGCTACGGCGTTGATGCGTGCTTTGGAATGCGGTATTTCTTGGCTCAGACCGCGCACAAAAGCTTCCATCGCGCCTTTGCTGGCTGCGTAGGGAACGACATTGGCAGTGGTTTCGTGGGCGTGCACCGAGCTGACGGCCACAATGCGGCCGTCCTGCATGTGCGGTAAACTCAGCTGACAGAGCCGGAACAGGGCCCGAATGTTTACATTCATCAGCTTATCCCAATCCTTAGGGTCCAAGTCGACTATGGGTTTGAACGTCATCATGGCGGCGTCGTTGATGAGCACATCGATGCGCTGCCACTTGTCGAGGGTTTGTTGCACGGCTGCCGCAAGCTGGGCGTCGTCGGCCAGGTCGGTGTCCAGAAAGATAGCCTCGCCGCCAGCCGCCTCAATGGTAGCCAGCACTTCTTGGCCCTCCTGCTCGTTGCGGCCGAGCACCGCCACCCGGCCGCCTTCCTGCGCCAGCCGGATGGCCGTTGCGCGCCCAATGCCGGACGTGGCGCCGGTAACTAGGCATATTTTGTCTTGAAAACGCTTTTCCATGGGGTCGGTACTTGCTGCTGAGTAGGGTAAAAAACTGCCGCCCTCTGTTTTAAGCAGAAGGCGGCAGCCGAAGTAAAATCCAGAAAGACAGCTTATTGTTTAGCTGCCGGCTCAAATTGCTTTTTGCTCATGGCCGCCAGCCATTTGTCGGGCACCACGTTGGTGATGGTCGCCATTACTTTGTTGTTGACGCCTGAGATTACGCGCGGCTCGCCGCTCATCAGGGCTTCATAGCCATCTTTAGCCACGTCTTTCGGGTCGGCTTTCTTGCTCTGGCCTTCTTTGGTGTCTTCGGCGTGGGCCGTCACGAAGAACTCAGTTTCGGTGGCGCCGGGGCACAGTGCCGTGATGGTAACGCCTGAGTCTTGTAGCTCGGCCGTGATGGCCTCCGTAAACGACAATACAAATGCTTTGGTGGCGCCGTACACCGCCAAGTTGGCGTTGGGTTGAAACGAAGCCAGCGACGCCAGTTGCAGAATGCGGCCCTTGTTGCGCTGCTTCATGTCGCGCCCAAACAGGAACGTGAGCTCCATCAAGGCCGTAATGTTGGTGTTAATCATGGCCACGTGCCGGTTGATGTCGGCATCCAGAAACGGACCGGCAAGACCGAAGCCCGCGTCGTTAACCAAGATATCGACTTGCAGGCCTTTGTTCTTTACTTCGTCGTACACGCGTTGGGCCGCGCCGGGTTGGCTGAGATCCTGCGTGATAAGCGTGGGCTGAATGTGATGGACGCTCTGCAAATGGTCGGCAAAGCCTTGCAGGCCGCCGGGGTTCTGATCGACCAGAATGAGCTGGTATTGGTCTTTGGCGAGCAAATGCGCGAGCTCTTGGCCAATGCCGCTGGCGGCCCCGGTTACGAGAGCCACGGAGAGATTGGGATCCTTAGCCATAATCTGAAAGAATGATTGAGGTGGTAGTTGATAAAGGACAATCCTTCAGGTACTGTCCAACAACCCAGAAGGTTGCCCGGCCCGAGCGTAGCGAAAAGTATTGGCCCATTTGCAACCCCATGACCCCGAATTACGAATAGACTGCTATGCGATCTTGCAAAAGGCGCACTTAGTCTTTCCTAATTACATAACCACCCCGTATCATGGAAAACAACCCGAATTCGTCCGCTAACAAACCTAATTCGTCGGGTGCCGGCGCTAGCAAATCATCTTCGGCTGCACAGCCACAAGGTTCTTCCGCTTCCAATCAGAGCAACCAAAACCAGGATACTGCCATGGGCTCGGCCTCAACCGCCTCCAGCAGCAGAACGAGCAGCTCAGACGCCAATGCCTCTTCGGGTATGGGCTCGTCTTCTTCGGGCTCGGGGAATATGGGCGCTTCCAGAGGCGACAGCCGCCAGAACCAAAACCAGGAGTCGCAAGGCGGCATCAAGTCGTTGCTGGAAAACGTTAATCTCAGCCAGGTAAAAGACTGGAGCAACAAAGCCGTAGAGCAGGTTAACAACATGAGCAGCAGCCAGAAGTGGCTGGCTGTCGGAGCCGCCGCCTTAGTTGGTAGCGGTGTATTCTTGGCGCTGCGCTCGAAAGGTGAAAAACCAGAATCGAAGCACGACAAATCGTGGGGCAACAAGCGTAGCTCTTCCGGCGACAGCTACCGCGGCAGCAACTACGGTTCTGACAGCGGCTACGGCTCAGACTCGTCTAACTCGGGTTACCGTGGCGGCTCCAGCTCTAGCTCGAAGTACAGCTCCGGCTCCTCTAGTTCGGGCTACACCTCCGGTTCCGGCAACCAAAGCCAGCGCCGCGATCAAGGCCCATCGGCTAGCCAGCAAGGTTATCGGAGCAGCGGCAGCTCGGCCTCAAACATGGCCGATGACTCTTATGACAATGGCTTGTAATTGATTGATTAATAAGTAGTTGTAAAAAAGGCCAGATTCTTAGGAATCTGGCCTTTTTTGTGATCGTTTGCGGCAGGCAAACAACAAAAAGCCCCGTAGTCAATACCTGACTACGGGGCTTCGTGCAAAGAGCCTTCTACGGGACTCGAACCTGCGACCTGCTCATTACGAATGAGCTGCTCTACCAACTGAGCTAAGAAGGCGTTTCCGCAGTGGCAGCGCCGCTGGGGAGGGCAAAGATAGGCAGGCCCACAGAAATGTCACAAGTGGGAGCCGCATTTTTTTGCAGCCGAGCCGGGTGCCGACACCTTCATAACCTACACGCTTGGGCGGCCGTTGTAACAACTATTTACTCACGCATGCGGGGCGCCGCATTTTACTTTTGAGCGTTATGGCAAAATCTGGCAAATCTTCGGCATTACCACAGGCTTTGGGCAGCGGCCTGGCCGGAGCCATCGTGTTGAATGTGGTGCACGAAACCGTCCGCCGCATTCGGCGCGACGATGCCCCGCGCATGGATTTGTTTGGCGAGCGCGGCCTGCGCAAGATCTTCGACAAAGCCGGTGTTGCCGCTCCCAACCACAAAACATTGTATTACATGACGTTGGCCGGCGATTTGCTCAGCAACGGTTTGTATTACAGCTTCATCGGCCGGGGTAAGAACGCTTGGCGGCGAGGTGCTCTGCTGGGACTGGCCGCGGGCGTAGGTGGCGTGTTGTTGCCCGGTCCGATGGGCTTAGGCAAAGCGCCCAGCAACCGCACGCCCCAAACGAAAGCCATGACTGTAGCGTGGTACTTATTAGGCGGTCTGGCCGCGGCAGGCGCGTCGCGGCTCTGGAGTAAGGCTCGTAAGTAAACGCCTGTGCGGTAGCTACTTACCAGTGTTAGTCGTTTGGGCTAGTTGCCATGTATTGTAGCGCCGCACGATGGCTTGCAAGTCGCGGCGGCGGTAGCGGCCGGCGTGCAGATCGGACTTCAGAGCCGGGTAATCAGCAAAATATTCTGCTACCTCTTGAGGGAATTTCCAGGCTCGGGTTTCCACAAAGCCAGCCTGCCCCGCTCGCCAAACCAGCACAGAATGATCGACCCGGCCCAGATAGGACGCTGGCGGCGCCTGGTACCGGTAATTGGTGACGTATTGCGATTGGGAAATGCCGCTGTAATAAACCGGAAAATAGTAATCCAGAAGTTGCACCGGACCGGCACAGAGTTGCCGCAGGAAAAGCCGACTGGCCTTGCCATGCTCGGTTTTGGCAGTGGCAACCGTGGAGATGTACCGAACAGTGTCTTTTTTGGTGATGTAGCCGTACCCCATCAGTTGGCTGCCGTCAAATCGGGTGTAGCCTTGGCCATTGAGCGCAATGAATTCTACTTCGTGTTGTTGTTTCACTGGGTCCTGAATGCGAATGGCGCCGTGAATCACTTCGTTATGGTTCGTAACGATATACCCCGGCACCGCCAATTGGGCGTAGGCAGAACTGCTCAGCAGCCCGGCGATGAAAATCAGATGCCACGATTTCAACATACTGATAGCAGTGAAAGAGTATAATAATATCAGGATATAATATCCATAAATTTGGGCGAAAAGGCAACGGAAACGGCTGCTTATTTGGTAGCAAAGCAGCTGGCCGGCGTACAAGTCCAGTAGGCGGCATATGCCCTTGCATCCTCAGGCTTTCCGAGCACGGGCATAACAGGCATTTGCTGCCTTTCCGGCATCTTTGCGCCCGTAATGAAAGAACTCCGCAAACTCCTCGTCCGGGCGCTTGGCTTCGAGCGCTACATCCGTTTGGTTAGTCGTGTGTATTTGCGACTGGTGGGCGCTGGCTGGGGCAAAGAGAAATATCCGGAATTATTCTTTTTGCAAAATATTGTAAATCAAGGGTTTACTTGTATTGATATTGGGGCTAACCTGGGGTATTACTCCGTGGCCTTATCGAAGCTGGTGGGGCCGCAAGGGAAAGTACTAGCCGTTGAGCCTATTCCGCTGTTTCAGCAAATCTGGCGCGACAACGTGCGCTTGAGTGGGTACGACAACCTCACGTTGCTGCCCTACGCCTTAGGCGGCCAAAACACCACCGTGCAAATGGGCACGCCTGAGCGCGACGGCTTGCTGCACCACGGCATGACCAAAGTAGCCGCCAGCAACACGGCCGAAAAGTACGCCCGCACCTACGACGTGCCCATGCGCCAACCCGACGAGCTCTTCACTGACCTCACTCGCCTCGACTTCGTGAAGTGCGATGTGGAAGGCTTTGAGTACGAGGTGTTTCGCCATATGCAGGGCACGCTGCGCCGCTTCCGGCCGCTAATCCAAACCGAGCTAAACGGCCTCGAAAACCGCCAGGCCGTGGTAGCGCTACTAGATTCGCTGGGCTACAAACCATTTCAGTTGTCTGCGCGTTTGGAACTTGTGCCCTGCACGGCCACCGAGTTGGCCAGCCCTGCTACCGCCGATTTTTACTTTCAACCCACTTCTTAATCCCGCCACTTCGGACGTTCCTTAATGGTTAAGTTCATCCTGACGCTGCTCATCATTTCCTTTGTCGTACGCTACGTTGTACCCGTGGTGTTGCGTCTGTTGGTGGGGGCTTTTGTGCAGAAACAAGCCCGCAAATACGGGCAGCAATTTGGTGGTACGCCTTTCGAATCACCCTTTACGCCCCCCACAGGTCCTCCGCCTTCTTCCCCAGGTGAGGTCCATGTAGATTACGTGCCACCCAAGCAAAAAAAGTCAAAGCCTACGGAGTTTAAAGGTGGGGAATATGTTGATTTTGAGGAGGTTAAGTAACGATTGAGTGGTTGCCTGCTATAGCACAGCGTAGCACAAACGCCCTTTTCAACCTGCTGCTGAGCCCAAAGCGCTGCTCCGAGCGGTAGGTTGCTGCAAATGAAATAAACAGGCTACCTTCGGGCTGCCTGGCCAGATCGGGGGATTTGGCGGGACCTATCCGATTCTTTTTACGCTTCATGACTACCGTTTCTTCCGGCAGCGTGCCACTGTGGCGACGGGTGTTGCCGCACCTGTTGGCCGTTGTATTTTTCCTGGCGCTGGCCGCTGTGTATTTCTCGCCGATCCTGTTTGAAGGCAAAACGCTGGCCCAGCACGACATCGTGCAGTTTAACGGCGGGGCGCACGAAGCTGCTCAATACCGCGAGGTAACCGGCCAAGAAGCCCTCTGGACAAACTCCATGTTCAGCGGCATGCCCACCTACATGATCAGTACCCGCTTCCCGGGCGACTTGTCGGTATACTTGCACCAGATTTTCACGCTGCATCTGCCCGCGGTGGTGGCCAATTTGTTTTTGGCGCTGCTCTGTGGCTATGTGTTGTTTATCGCGCTGGGCGTGAGGCCGTTAGTAGCCGTCGCCGGTGCCATCGCGTTGGGTTTTACCAGTTATAACCTGGTCATTCTGGCAGCCGGGCACAATACCAAGTCGCTGGCGCTGGCCTACGCACCGTTGGTGCTGGCGGGTTTGCTGGTCACGTTTCGGCGCAACCGATGGTTGGGTGCGGCCTTGTTTGCATTGGGTCTGACGATGAACCTACGTTCCAACCACGTTCAGATCACCTATTATCTGCTGCTGCTGGTGCTGGTGTTTGGCATCGTGGAGCTGGTGTTTGCGGTGCGCGAAAAACGCACGGCTGCTTTCCTGAACCGCACGGCGTTACTGCTGGCGGCAAGCGTGTTGGCTGTCGGGGTGAGCTTTGGCCGCCTTTACGTTACGGCACAATACAGCAAGTATTCCAACCGCGGCAAGTCGGAGCTGAAAACGCCATTGCCAACTGCGCCCGGCCAAGAAGCGCCAGCCCCTGCCGACGGTGAATCGGCCAGCACCGCCCACGATCGGGAGTACGCTTTCGGGTGGAGCTACGGTGTCGGCGAGACCATTACCTTATTGATTCCCAATTACTTCGGTGGAGCTTCGCAAGCCAAGCTGAGTGAAAGCTCGGCTACGGGGCAAGCCCTTTCGCAGCTAGGAGTCCCGCCCGTACAGCTACGCGACTACCTGAGCCAATTGCCACTTTATTGGGGCGATCAGCCGAGCACAAGCGGACCGGTGTATGTGGGCGCGGTTGTGTGCTTGCTGTTTGTGCTGGGCTTGTTTGTCGCCGATCGTCGCACGCGCATTTGGTTGCTGATCGGTACCGTCCTGTCGATTGTGCTGGCCTGGGGCAAGAATTTCGAGTCGTTCAACGGCTTCATGTTCGATTACTTCCCCGGCTACGACAAGTTTCGGGCTGTGTCGATGGCACTCGTGATTGCGCAATTGGCCATGCCGCTGCTAGGCATCTTAGCCCTGTCTCGCGTCCTGCGCACACGCCCCGAAACAGCACCGCTACCGGCCGGTTCACATCCGGCATTGGCCCCGAAAGCAGTGGACACTGCTGAAACAGCCGATTTGAAGCGCAAACTGCTCTACGCCGTGGGTATCACGGCCGGCATCTGCATCCTGGCTTTCCTGTTTGGGTTAGGCGCTAATTTCGCTTCGCCCATCGACGCTCAGTTGCAGCAAAGTGGCTTCCCGCTTGATGCTTTGCGCCAAGATCGCGCCAGCCTGATGCGTACCGACGTGCTTCGCTCGCTGGTGTTCATCTTGATGGCAGGTGGCGTCTTGTACTTCTATTTGCAGCGCAAGCTGTCGGTGTCGCTGGCGGCTATGTTGGTGGCCGCCCTGACGTTGGTGGACCTCTGGACCGTGGACAAGCGCTACCTCAACGACAGCAACTTCCAGCGCGAAACCGTAGCCCAGCAGTTTGTACCGACCGCAGTCGATGAGCAAATTCTGCAGGACAAAGACCTGAGCTACCGCGTGCTGAATTTGCAGAACCCTTTCAGTGAGGCCAATACGTCGTACTTCCACAAGAGCATCGGGGGCTACAACGGCGCCAAGCTGCGCCGCTACCAAGACCTAATTGAGCGGCAGATTTCCAATAACAATCCCGGCGTGCTCAACATGCTCAACATGCGTTACCTCATCACCGGCGACCCTAAACAGCCTGTGCAGCGCAACCCCGGCGCGCTGGGCAACGCTTGGTTTGTGAGCGAAGTGCAGAAAGTGCAGAACCCTGACCAGGAAATTCAGGCGCTTACTAACCTCAACGTGGCTACTACGGCCGTCGTGGATGCCTCGAAATTCCCTCTCGACAAAACCACTTACAATGCGGCTGGCTCTACCATCCGCCTCACCAATTACTCGCCCAACGAACTGCGCTACGACGCCAATGCCGCGCAGGACGGCTTCGTGGTGTTCTCGGAAATTTATTACGCCGACGGCTGGAACGCCTACCTCGACGGCAAGCTGGTGCCGCATGTGCGCGCCAACTACGTGCTTCGGGCCATGCCCGTGCCTGCTGGGCACCACATCATCGAGTTTAAGTTCGAGCCCAAGGCCTACGCCATCGGCAACACGGTATCGCTGGTCTCTTCTGTTCTCCTGATTCTGGCCCTGCTGGGGGCTTTGGTATATGCCATCCGGCAAAAGCCTGAGCCGGTAGTAGAAGAGCAGCAGTTGGTAGCGTAAGCAGCACAGGCCGCGCGTCTTTAACAGCCTCCATCGCCTGTCATCTTTCTCCTAAGATGACAGGCGATGGATTTTTATATTATTAGTAAATGATTGATAATGAGATAATTATACAAGATATTCTGGAGACGGTTGTCCAGCAAAAGGGCATCCGGCTGCTGCTGCTCCGCGATGATCTGCGCCACCCGGAGCTACCCGGCAACAAGTGGCGCAAGCTCAAATACAACCTGCTGGAGGCCCGCAAACAAGGCCACGACACGCTCCTGACATTCGGCGGGGCTTACTCCAATCACTTGGCCGCCGTCGCGGCGGCTGGGCATTTATACGGCTTCAATACTATTGGCGTGGTGCGTGGCGACGAGCTACAACTGGCCCAAGATGATCAGCTAAATCCGACGCTGGCGCAGGCCGTGGCGCACGGCATGACCTTGCGCTACCTCGATCGTAACACGTACCGTCGCAAGCACGAAGCGGCAGTTCAGGCGGAGCTACTAGCGCAAACCGGCCCGGCGTACGTTGTGCCCGAAGGCGGTACCAATGCGCTGGCCCTGCGCGGCTGCGCTGAGCTGGTAACGGAATTAGCTGCCCACACGGCCTTCGATGCGTTGTGCGTGGCTTGTGGCACTGGGGGCACGTTGGCCGGTTTGCTCACAGGCCTTGCCGGCACGCGTCAGGCTGTGGGCATAGCCGCCTTGAAAGGTGGTGATTTCCTGCGCAACGACGTGAATGCTCTCACGCAACAGATTGTCGGACAGCGTTATACCAACTGGGCATTGCAAACGGACTACCATTTTGGAGGCTACGCCAGCTTTTCGCCGCCGCTGTTGGCATTCATCCGTGAGTTTCAGCAGCGGCATGGTGTCCTACTCGATCCCCTATACACCAGCAAGCTATTGTTCGGGGTGCTCGACCTGATTGCGAAAGGCTATTTTGAGCCGGGCAGCACCGTGGTGGCCGTCCACACGGGCGGCTTGCAGGCGTGGGCCGGTTTTCGCCAGCGCTATGAGTCGCGCAGCACCTGGTGGCCGGAAATAGAATAGGTATCGATTGGATTAAAACCACAAAACATTGTAAATCAATACTTTGTGCGTTCGCTTTAGGTGTTTCAGATCACGTTCATATCCAAAATACCAGTGGACAGGGATTTGATGGCGTACTGTGCATGGGCCGCTTGCATCCAAGCAAAAGTGACCCAAACCCAGTGCTTCCCGTACCTTGCCCCTAAAGTAGTGTCTTGTTCTGTTTGTGCTTATGCCTGTTGTTCGTTTGCTGCGTCGCTTGCTGCCGTTGGTTTTCCTAGTGGGGTTAGGTTGGTTTCTCTGGAAAAAAGTCCAGCCGGTGCTGCTGGACAACCCCCTCAATTCCGATCCGCGCATCACGGTCACGCACAACACCGTCCTGACCAAAGTCGAGGCCCTGGGCCGCATGGAGTTGGTGCGCTACAATTTCAAAGACGTGGTGGAGTACCGCAAAGGCACGTACCGTTTTCTGGAAGACGCAAAAGTGGCGCTTATCGTGGCGGGCGATGCCGTGGGCTGCCTCGATCTGCGCAAAGTGCGGGCGCAGGACGTGGTGTTTGAAGGCGACTCGGTAGTGCGCATTGCGCTGCCGCCCGCCGAACTGTGCAGCTGGCGCATCGACCACAGCCAAAGCAAAGTGTATAGCGTCGAAAATGGCCTGTTGCGCAACGCCGAGCTGGTAGACGAAGCCTACAAATACGCCGAAAAAAACGTGCGCCGCTCGGCCCTGCAATCCGGGATTCTGGCCCAAACCCAGCAGAATGCCCAGCAAATCCTAAGGCCCATGCTGGAAACCATGACTGGCCGGCGCGTCGTACTCGTGCAGCAAACGGCGCCCCCGCAAGTACCAGGCAAAAGGTAAATATATGTATATCAAATACTTATATCAATCCTCGCTTTCCTTGCCTAAGTCGCTCAGTGCCATCTGAATCAGGTCCATTTCGTAGCCCTTTAGCATTAGGTACTGCATGAGCTTTTGCTTGCGTTTCTGCGGATGGCGCTCTTTTTCGAGGGCATTTTTCTTTTCGAGCAGCGTCGTGAGGTTGGCGTAGTATTCGTCGCCATCGATTTCCTTCAGGCCCGCTTTAATGCAGAAGTCCGAAATACCTTTCTGCTTGAGTTCCTGCGTAATGCGGCGCCGGCCCCATTTCTTCAACCGGTACCGACCCCGCACAAAACTCTTGGCGTACCGCTCTTCGTCGAGCAGCTTTTCGCGGCTCAACCGAATGATAATCTCGCCGGCTTCGTCCTCGTCGAGACCGTAGCTGCGAAGCTTTTCTTCCACTTCTTTGTGGTTGCGCTCTTGGTAGGCGCAGAAGGCAGCGATCTTTTGCAGGGCCTCACCGGGCGTGTAAAACTTCTTTTTCGGTTGATCCATTCGACTTAGCAGCCGGCAGGTGAAAGAGCGCCGGTGTGATGTACTCAATTAACATTGCGAATGCTGCGGGCGTTCGGGTTTGCAGGCCGCAAGTTGGCAAAACTAAGGCGATAATGCTGCTCTCAAATTCATCAGCGCTAATAGGAGCAATCGTATTGAAATATCCGTGGATATCAGGATAAATCCAAGCTTAAAACAGCTTCATAAGCTCCTGATATACTGTAATATACACGGATAAAATTGCGTTAAATACTTATTTTATGCCTAACTAAATCTGGTGGCGACAGGACTGCGTATGCTTTCAATCTTCCCACCATTTATCCAAAAAAATATGTCGAAACTACCATTACTAACCCCCGAATCCAATTCGGTAGAGGAGGGGCTGAACACGCCATTGCAGCGTCGCTCCTTTCTACGGTATACCGGGCTCGGAGTAGCCGCCACAAGCTTGGCGCTAACCGGCTGCAACGATGTGCTGGAAGAGATTTTTAAAAATCCGAAAGCCAACAAGAACGAGGTAAATGTCGGCTCCGGCGACTTTGGCATCCTCAACTATGCCTACGCCTTGGAGCAATTGGAAGCGGCTTTTTATGCGCAAGTAGTAGCCAGCCCATACTATGCCGGCGCTTCGGCGGCCGAGCGGCAGATTTTGCAAGATGTAGCCGCGCACGAAGTGGCGCACCGCGACTTCTTCAAAAAAGCCATTACGGCGCTAGGCGGCAGCCCAATCAAGAATCTGGAACCCGATTTTTCGGCGATTAATTTCTCCGACCGCACCAGTGTCCTGACTACGGCCAAAGCATTCGAAGATTTGGGTGTGTCGGCTTATAACGGAGCCGGCAAACTCATCGCCAACCCCGATTACCTGACGCTGGCCGGCAAAATAGTGTCGGTAGAGGCCCGGCACGCCGCCCTGATTCGCGATTTGATCCAGAATGGCTCGTTTGTAGGCCCCGACGTGGTGGATTTCAGCACCGGCCTAGAGAAATCTAAGTCGCCTGCTGAGGTAGTAATGACGGCCAATGCTTTCCTCAAGAAAGGCTCGAAGCTCAACGTGAGCAACCTGCCCAAAGAATAAGCTGGCCCTGCTTCGCATTCATCCATCTATCGTCAAAATCTCTACTCCATGAATATTTTCAATCTTATCACCGAAATCGAAAAAGTCGATCCGGAAGTTTACGAGCGTCTCGATCAGCGCCGCGCCATATTCAAGCACTTTGCCGGCTTCGGCAAAAAACTCGCCACTGCTGCCGTGCCGCTGGCCATGGGTTCCATGTTCCAGAAGGCCTACGGGCAGTCGTCGGGCCTGAGTGCGCAGATCAAAGAAGTGCTCAATTTCGCCCTCACCCTCGAATACCTCGAGGCTGCCTTCTACAACCAAGGCCTGAGCGCCGCGGGCCTCCAATCGTCGCTGACGGGCCAGAGCCGCACCGACATTGAAACCATCCGCACCGACGAAAACAACCACGTTAAGTTCCTGAAGGCCGTACTCGGCGCCGACGCCATCAAAGACCCAACAGCTTCTTTCGACTTTACCGGCTCGAAGGGTGGCGCCCGCGCAGCCCTGTTCCCCGACGTATTCTCAAATGTGAAAACGTTTTTGGCTGTGGCCCAGGCATTTGAGGATACCGGCGTGCGCGCCTACAAAGGCGGCGCCGCGCTGCTGATGAGCAACAACACCGTATTGGAGGCGGCCCTCAACATTCACTCGGTGGAGGCCCGCCACGCTTCGCATCTGCGCACCATGCGCCGCGGCGGCCCACAAGCCCTGCCCAACAACGAGCAGGATTCGCCCGAAAGCTGGATTACCGGCGATGCCAACGGCGGGCCGGCGCCCGGCATCACCAACGGCATCTATGGCCCCGGCAACCCCGCCAGCAAGTACCCCAGCGAGGGCAATGTGGTGCAGGCTGGCATCAACATCGCTGCCAACAGCAACATCTCCACCAACAAAGCGTCCGAAGCCTTCGACGAGCCGCTGGACATGGCGACTGTGCTTTCGATTGCCAGCAACTTTATCAAATAAGCGTCTGCGGACGCTTTTCATTTCCAGTAAAAAGGACAGCTGAAAGGCTGTCCTTTTTTTCGTGACCTGACCAAAGTGACCCAATTATTCGTGACAAAGGCCGCACGCCGCCACTAAAGATGGTAACGGGAGTACAGTCATGTGTTGTCAATTATCTAATAATCAATACATTATAAATAATCATTCTATTGGTTGCGTAGTTGTTCTGTAAGGGTAGGATTCTATGAAGGATAAATTCCGCATTTGAAGCACGCGGAGGCAACCGTTCGGTTCTGGATTCTCTCTATCTTCACGAACACTGTGCATATATTCCGGATGGCTCGTTACTTGTTGCTGCTGACTTTTTTGGCAAGCGTCTTTGGGGCGCAAGCCGGCATTGTGCGAGGACGGATTACGGATACCAAAGGCGCCGCCCTGGCTTTCGCCAACGTGGCCGTGCGCAACACTTCTACCAGCACCGCCACCAACGAGCAAGGCAATTATCAGCTACGCCTCAATCCGGGACAGTATGAGCTTGTATTTCAATACGTTGGCTACAAGCCGCGCACCGAAACCATTCGGGTAGCCGGCGGTGATACGGCCACGGTCCTGAACGTCGTGCTCGAATCGGAAAACTACCGGCTGGGCGAAGTGGTCGTGCGCGCCACCGACCGCGACCCCGCGTATGCCATTGTGCAGCAAGCTATTAACTGGCGGCGTTACCACCAGCGCGAGGTGGCGGCTTTCAAGGCGCGGGTCTACATCAAAACGCTGGGCCGCTTCACCGATGTGCCCGGCAAGATTTTGGGCTTGGTGAAAGTAGGGCCGGACGTGAAGCCGGGTATTTTTTACCTCTCCGAGTCGTTGTCGGACATGACGTTTCGCCAGCCCAACGTGGTACAGGAGCGTATGCTGTCGTCGCGGGTGAGCGGCGATGCCAAGGGCATCAGCTTCAACCGGGCCAGTGCGGGCCGCGGCCTCAATTTCTACAACAACGTCCTGAAAAGCGGCTTTTCGGAGCGCGGCTTCGTGTCGCCGATTGCCGACGGCGCCATGCTGTTTTATAAATACGAACTGCAAGGCAGTACGCAGCAGAACGGATTGACCATCAATAAAATACGCGTGACGCCGCGCCGCCGCACCGATCCGGTATTTTCGGGGTACATCTACGTCGTAGAAGGTACGTGGCGCCTGCATTCCGTGTCGCTCGACCTGACGAAAGACGCCCAGCTCGACTACGTCGACAACATCCACATTGAGCAGCTTTTTGCGCCCGCGCCGGGCCCGTCGGATGTGTGGGTGATGCAGTCGCAGAAGATCACGATGGGGTTCGAAGCCTTTGGTTTTAAGGGCAATGGCTACGTGACGGCCGTGCTTTCCAACTACCAGGTAACGCCGACCTATCCTAATCGGCCCGCTCCCCAAACCGCGCCGCCCGCAGTCGCCAGTAAAGATGCCGAACCGGCGCCCGTCATGCGCGAGTCGGTAGCCGACGTGAAAAAGCAAAAGCCCGTGTTACACGGCTTTGCCAAGCAAGTGAAGGAGCGCGTACGGCGCTCCGAACGCAGCGATTCGATCGGGGGCCTACCCGTGGAACGCATGCCGCGCGGGCAAGTAATGGTGGTGGAAAAAGGTGTAAATGAGCGCGATACCAGCTTTTGGTCGGAAGTGCGCCCCGTGCCGCTCACCGACGAGGAGAAAAAAGACTACCACCTAAAAGACAGCACTGAAGTCATCCGCAGCTCCCGCCCGTATCAGGATTCCCTGGATCGCAAGCGTAATGAGCCCGAACCCATGAAGTTTCTGGTGACGGGCTACACGTATCGCAACACGTTCAAGAAGTGGCAGTTCTCCGTTGCGCCTGTTTTCAACATTCTACAATACAACACGGTAGAAGGCGCGGTGGTCAATGCGCAGGCTACCTATACGCAGAACACCGACGACCGTCGCTCATTTTCGCTGACGCCTGCGTTGCGCTACGGTTTCGCCAACAAGCTGCTCAGCCCGAGCGTGGAGGCCGTATGGCAACACGACCCCGTAAAATTGGCGCGCCTTGGCGTGGGCGTGGGCCAAACCATCGAAAATTTCGATCTCAACTCGCAGCTTACGCCTTTTATCAATACCCAGTACACGCTGTTTCGCAATCGCAATTACGCCAAATATTACCGGCGCCTCGGCGGCGACATTAGCTACACTACTGAACCGCTCAACGGCCTTACGGTGCGCACGGCGCTTAGCTACTACGACCGCCGCGAGCTGCAAAATGCTACTATTGACCTTATTAAGGATGTAGCCGGCCGGGCCTTCACCCCCAATCGGCCAGTAAGTGCGGAGCTGCCTAACACTAGCTTCGCCCGCAACCAAGCCCTCACAGCCGAGCTTACCTTATCGTATAGGCCTGGGCAGCGCTATATTACGCGGCCTGATGGCAAGCTCAATTTTGGCTCGAAATGGCCAACGTTCCGATTCACGTATCTGCAAGGGATTCAGGCACTTGGCTCCGATGTGCGTTACACCCGGTTAGGCGTGGGCGTTAGCCAATCTGTGAACATGGGCCTGCTTGGAACGAGCAGCTATAACGTAATGACGGGCGCTTACCTCGGCACTCCGCGGCTCTACTTCATGGATTACCGGCACTTTTCCGGCAACCAAACGGCGTTTGCTAGCAATTTCGCCCAATTTCAATTGCTTGACTACTACTTATATAGCACAAGAGACCGCTACTTAGAAGCGCATTACAACCACCATTTCAACGGCTTCTTCTTGAACAAAATCCCGCTGATGCGCCGGCTCAAGTGGCAGGAAGTAGCGTCGGTCAATTACTTGCGTACGCCGAGCTCCGGCAATTATGTTGAGCTGGGTGTAGGCGTCGAGCACGTCCTGAAAGTGCTGCGCGTCGACTTTTACACGGCGCTGCAATCCGGCAATCGGCAAGCCAATGGGCTGCGGATCGGGCTGGGTTTTTAAGAGCGTTCTACGATTTGCCTGCGCTTCAGCACCGAAACGTTTAGGTGTCTCTATGCCGGTTGGCGCACGCGCGTCGGTAGCTGCACATTGTACAGCACCACCGAAAGCAGGATTACGCCATACGCCACCAGCTGAAGCACCTGGGCTTGCTCGCCGTAGTAGGTGAATGCCAGCACAAAGCTGACCAACGGGTTCACGTACATCATGATGCCTACCGTGCCGGATGGTAACTCATTGAGGGCGTAGAGGTTGAGAAACAGCGGTATGACCGTAAAGCCCACGCTCAGAACAGCCGCCATTAACAGCAGGTGCGAATCGGCAAAGCCGGCCGCCGGATCGGCACCGAGCAAAGGAGCGATGGGCAGGACCACCGCGGCGGCTAAGATCAGCTGCACCGTTAGCAGCACGAGGCGGTCGTAGCCTTGCAGGCCGCGCTGCGTGATGAGGTAAAGGGCATACGTAAGCGCGACAACCAAGCTTAGCAGGAGCGTCCGGGCTTCGCCGGAGCCAAGCAGCGCGCAGCTCATCAGGCTAAGACCGATGGCTAGCCACTGGTTAAGCCGCAGCTGTTCGCGCAGCACCACAAAGCCAAGCAGCGCCGTCAGGATGGGGCAAATTAGGTACGCAAACGAGCCGGCCTGCACGCTCACCTGATTGATGACGTAGATGAACAAGAGCCAGTTGGCCGTCAGCAAAAAGCCGCCGAATAGGGTGCTAACGGCTACGCTCCGGCGCTCGGCCCGCGAGGCGGCAAGTAGTTGGCGCCAAACCGTTTGCACGGCTTCGCGCCGGAAGAAGGTATGTATGAGTAGTAAAATGCTCAGCGACAATAAGATACGGAAGAACAAAATCTGGCCGCTGGCATAGCTGCTGAGTAGGCGCAAAGGCAGCGGGAAGAAGCCCCAGATCAGGAAGGCGCTGAAAGCCGCGAGGTGGTAACGAGAGAATTTCACAGAGAAAAGCAAAGAAGCCGCAAAGGTACGGTATTGCTCTTCGCAAACGGGCCTCTGCCGTGGTTATAGCGGCAAGCGTACCTTTGCATCACTATGTTGAGTTTCGCCGATCTGCCCGCCCTGACCCGCGGTATTTTGCTCCAATCGCCGGCTGCTCCGGTGGCGCCCGTCCAACACCTGCTGCTCGATAGTCGGCGCGTGGGGCAGCCGGCCGGCACGGTGTTTTTTGCGTTGCGCGGCGCCCAGCACAACGGGCACCGCTACCTCACCGACCTTTATCAGCGCGGCGTGCGGCTATTCGTCGTCGATCGGGAAGCCGAGATTCCGGGTGGCGTAGCGGCGTTTCCGCAGGCAGGCTTTGTACGGGTTGAGGATAGCTTGTTGGCGCTACAGGCAATAGCGGCGCAGCACCGTCGGCAGTTCCGCATTCCCGTGTTTGGCATCACCGGCTCCAATGGCAAAACCATTGTAAAAGAGTGGCTTGCGCAACTGCTGAGTCCCGACGAGCTAATCTGCAAAAGCCCGCGCAGCTACAACTCGCAAGTGGGCGTGCCCCTCTCGGTGTGGGAGCTGAACCCAACGCATACATTGGGCATTTTCGAGGCTGGAATTTCGGAGCGCGGCGAGATGGAACGGCTGGCCCGCGTCATACAACCTACGTTAGGCATTTTTACCAACCTAGGCACTGCTCACGACGCGGGGTTTACTTCGGCTGCCGAAAAAGTTGGCGAAAAGATGCGCCTTTTCGAGAAGGTGGACACGCTCTTTTATTGCCGCGATCACGAAGCCGTGCATACTGCTGCTCAGCAACTTACCGATCCGCGCCGGTTTACTTGGAGCCGCAATCATCATTACGATACCAACGTGGCCGTGACGGTAGCCGAAGCTTCCGCCGACCGTACGGTAGTGCGCGTAAGCGTTGCGCATCCTGTGTTGCAGGAGCACATGCTGACGCTGCCTTTCGCCGACGAGCCTTCCCTGGAAAATGCTTTGCACGGCGTAGCCGTGTTGCTATGGCGGCAAGTGCCCGCTGCCGAAATTCAGCGCCGCCTCGACCGCTTGCAGCCCGTAGCGATGCGTCTGGAAATGAAGCAGGCCGTCAACGACTGCTATGTGCTCGACGATACATACAATAATGATCTGGCGGGACTTACGCTGGCCCTCGACGTGTTGGCGCGGCAACCGCGCCGTGGCCGCCGCACGCTTATTCTCTCCGACGTACTCGAATCGGGTCTGCCATCGGCTGAGTTGTATACCCGGGTGAATGCACAGCTCACAGTCCACGGAGTAGAGCGTTTGATTGGCATCGGGCCCGAAATCAGCCAGCACCAGGCGCTGTTTGGGGCCGCTGAAGCCACGTTTTTCGACAGCACCGAAGCCTTCTTGGCCAGCTTTCGCCCCGATGATTTTCGCCACGAAACCATTTTGGTGAAAGGAGCACGCCGCTATGGTTTTGAGCGCATCGTGGCCGCTTTCCAGCAGAAAATCCACGGCACAATGCTGGAAGTAGACCTCGATGCGCTGGTGCACAACCTCAACTTCTACCGCGCACGGCTGCAAGCTGGTACCAAGCTTATGGTGATGGTAAAGGCATTTGCCTATGGCAGTGGGAGTTACGAAGTAGCTAACCTGTTGCAGTTCCACCGAGCTGACTACTTAGCTGTGGCCTACGCCGACGAAGGTGTGGATCTGCGCCAGCATGGCATCAGCCTGCCCATCATGGTGATGAATCCGTCGCCGGGCAGCTTTCAGAAGCTGCGGCAATACCATCTGGAGCCCGAAATCTATTCGTTTGAGCGGCTTCAGGATTACCTAGGCATCGCCCGCGAATACCCGATGCCCGCTATTCACCTCAAGCTCGACACCGGCATGCGTCGCCTGGGTTTTGCTGAAGAAGACGTGCCCGCGCTGTGCAATGTGCTGCGCGAAAACGCTGCTTACGTGCGCGTCGCCAGCGCCCTGACGCACTTAGCCGGTGCCGACGAAGAGCAGCACAACGACTTCTCGCTTCAGCAGCTGGCGGCTTTCCAGCGGATGACCCCACAGGTAGAATCTGCTTTGGGCTATCGTATTGTAAAACACGCACTTAACTCAGCTGGAATTTTGCGCTTCCCCGAGGCGCATTTCGACATGGTGCGGCTGGGCATTGGGCTCTACGGCGTGGAAGCGAGCGGGCAGCAACAGAACGCCTTACGACCCGTGAGCAGCTTGCAGACCACCATTTCGCAGATAAAAACCCTAGCTCCCGGCCAAACGGTCGGTTACGGGCGGCGCGGCACCGCTGCTGACTACGATCGGCGCATTGCCACGCTGGCCATTGGCTATGCCGATGGCTACGATCGGCGGTTTGGCAATGGGGTAGGTGAGGTGATGATCCGGGGGCAGCGGGCGCCGCTGGTAGGCAATGTCTGCATGGATATGTGCATGGTCGACGTGACGCACATTCCGCTGGCGCAGGCCGGCGATACGGCGATAATCTTTGGCGCAGCGTTGCCTCTAACGGAGCTGGCCCGGCGCATCGGCACCATTCCGTATGAGCTACTTACTAATGTCAGCGAACGCGTAAAGCGCGTTTTCTTCGCCGAGTAAACGGCGCGATTCGCAGGTACAGGCGGGCCGGAAAGCGAACAGTCGGCTCACCGGAGATTAACCATTGACCGCGCAGTGCGTAACCATTGCGGTTGTTTTTCTCCACCCTATGCCTTTTATCATGAAAAATTCCCTGCTTTCCGTAGTAGCTCTTGCTGGTCTGCTCGCCTCGTGCGACAACCTGAAAAAGCCCGAAACCAAAGACCAACTCAGCGAAGCCACCGCCGACACGGCGGTGGTAGCCCGCACAGGTGAGAGTGCCGGCGCTGCCACCGACAGTGCCGGCTCCAAAATGAGCAACGCTTGGGAAGTGACCAAAGCCAAGCTCTCGGATGTGAAGTTTCCGGAAGTAAATCTGCCCGATGTTTCGGTGCGCGGCAATGACGAGTACAGCGTGTATGGCGTCGACGAAAAAGTGCTGTTCGATACCGACAAGGCGACCATCAAGCCCAGCGCGTCCAAAACTTTGCAGCAGATTTCGGCCTCCATTGGGCAGCGCTATAAGTCCAATGAGGTGCGCGTGATGGGGTTTGCCGATTCTCGCGGTGATAAGAGCTATAACAAAGAGTTAAGCGAGCAACGCGCCGAAGCCGTGAAGAATTGGCTCGTGCAAAATGGCAAACTCGACAACGCCCGCGTGAGCGTCGAGCCGATGGGCGAGTCGAACCCCGTGGCTAGCAACGCTACCGCCAGCGGTCGTCAGGAAAACCGCCGCGTAGAAATTGCGGTACGCACCAAATAAGTTGTTTTACATAAGTATTTGGCTGTCAAATACTTATGTAAAAGACAGGAAAATAAAAAAGCCCGCTTTGTAGCGGGCTTTTTTTGAACTAGGCTTCCAACAAACACAGCCTATCAGCACATACTGAAACCTAGTCCTTTATCATATCTACTTCGGCCCGGATCATGGCGTTGTAGCGTAAACCATTGTTGGCGAGCGTAATCAGGCTCCAACCCCGACCGATGGTGTAGTTCCAGGTGCGGCTTTCTTTGAATTCGAAAGTCGGACGCAGAATCTGCCCGTAGGGTGTGTAGGTGTCCATGAAGTTGGTGGTGTAAAACTTGTCGCCGCTCACGATCCACTCCATCGCCACAAAGAAGCCTTCTTCGGGAGCCGTAATGTTGTACTGCGTCAGATCGACGGTGTACCATTCGCCGCCTTTGGCTGCCGATACCACCACGTTGTCCATGAGCAAGTCGGTGTTGGGCGAGTTGTAGTTGCCATCGGCCTTGTACAATCGCACGCGGAAAGGCTCCCGCGGAAAACCGTTTTCGCCGATGTAGAACGACACCGTACGCACGTTACCCAGCTTTTTGCCCTTGTCGTTCTTCACGAAAAATGCGTATTGGCTGCCGGGCATGCCCTGAATCATGCCTTCGCCGGGTGTATTGGACTTAGCCCCGAGAGCCAGATCTTTTACTTTACCGCCTTTTACCGTTACCTCGCCCAGAACGATCTGACGCTTAGGTACTTCGATGATCAGGTCGGTCATGTTGGCGCCTTTCTTCACCAACACTGCTTTGCGCTCGTAGCCCAAGGCCATGATGATCAGAGAGTCCTGCGCGCTTTTTTCGGGAGCGGCAATCTGAAAGAAGCCGTACTCGTTGGTCAGAGCTCCGGTTTGTTCTTCCCGAAGGCCTATGGAAGCAAATGGAATCGGCTCCTTCGTCTTCTGATCGACGATGCGACCAGAAATTTTGGTGGCCTGAGCAAAACTCAGCACCGGAACCAGCAAGGCAAAAGCAACAAGTGAGAGTAATCGTTTGAGCATAGCTTGACAGTTATTATATGTCAAAACTACAATGAATTGCCTGATAATCTGCAAGTCTTCTGAGAATATTTATAAATGTGCAATTTGATTTTGGAATAATGATAAGGCGCCCGGCACGCATAAGCAGCGCTCGAACTTAAGTGTTGGCTGAAACCTAAATGGGTGGTACCTTTGTTTAAAGAGAATCTAAATAACAGCTACCGCCGTGCCCGCCCGCCCCACACCCGCCAAGTCCGTCGCGCCTCGCAGCGTAAAAGATCTTAGTCTCGGCGAAAGCGGGACGATTTGCTGCCTCAAAGACCCAGAAATGGCACTCAAGCTATTGGAGATGGGCTGCATTCCGGGCACTACGGTGCGCCTCAACAGCCGGGCTCCCCTCGGTTGCCCCATTACATTAGTGCTTGGTGATGAGGATTATACCCTGTCGTTGCGGGTAAACGAGGCCGCAACCATCATGTTGAAGGAGTAGCTTGAATGGCCGGCGCAGCAACTATCACTAACCCGACGGGCGCAGCTGTTTCTGCGGCTGTGTTGGAGGCTGCCTCGCCCCGCTTACCCGGCACTCTGACGCGCATTGCGCTCATCGGCAACCCCAATTCAGGTAAATCGTCGCTGTTTAACCAGTTGACGGGCCTCAACCAGAAAGTCGGCAACTTCCCCGGTGTCACCGTCGACCGCAAAACGGGCGTCAGCCAACTTACGCCGCAACACCGCGCCGAGATCATTGACTTGCCCGGCACGTACTCGCTGTACCCGAAAAGCTTGGACGAAAAGGTTATTACCGACCTGCTCTACGACCGGACTTCCAAGCAGTACCCCGACTTTGTGGTAATCACGGCGGATGCGTCTAATATCCGACGTAACCTGTTGCTGTTTACCCAGTTAGCTGATTTGGGCCTGCCGGCTGTGCTTGCGCTCAATATGATGGACGTGGCCGAGCAACACGGCGTCAAAATCGACGTAGAGGCGTTGCAGCGCGAACTGGGCGTGCCCATCATCCCGATGAACGCCCGCAAAGGTATCGGGGTGGCTGCACTCAAAATCGTGATGTCGCAGGAGTTGGGAGCACCTTCGGTTCATTTCTACGATCCCGACGAGGATCTGCTGCCCATGATCCGGCAGATTCGCTACTATTTCAATCTGCACAACGATTATCTGGCGCTGCATTACGCGCATCAGTTTCGTCAGATCAATTTCCTGACGGCCGACGAGCGCGCTTACGTTGAAGAGCTAACGCAGAAATACGGCTTTGACGCCACGGCGCAGCAGGCGCAGGAAACCATTGCCCGCTACGCCCGCATCAACGACATTTTGCTCAATACGGTATCGGTCACGCGCACCGAACGCAACGAGCCCTACAGCAACCGCCTCGATCGGGTCCTGACCCATAAGGTCTGGGGCTACCTGATTTTCTTTGGCGTCTTGTTCTTGATGTTTCAGGCGATTTTTGCCTGGGCGCAATACCCCATGGACCTCATCGACCAAGGCGTGGCGTGGGTCAACTCCTTGATCAAGGCCAATTTACACGGCCCCTTGATTGACTTGCTGACCGATGGCGTATTGGCCGGCCTTGGCGGTGTGCTGATGTTCGTGCCGCAGATTGCGATGCTGTTTGCCTTCATCGCGGTGCTGGAGGAAACCGGCTATATGGCCCGCGTCACCTTCATGATGGACCGCATCATGCGCAAGTTTGGGCTCAACGGCAAAAGCGTGGTGCCCCTTATTTCGGGGGTGGCGTGTGCCGTGCCGGCCATCATGAGCGCCCGTACCATCGAGAACTGGAAGGACCGCATGATCACGATTTTCGTGACCCCGCTGATGAGTTGCTCGGCCCGCATTCCGGTCTACACAGTGCTGATTGCGCTGGTGGTGCCAGATCATAAAGTGTTAGGAATCTTCAACTTGCAAGGCATAGCCCTGATGGGCTTGTATTTGCTTGGTTTTCTGGCGGCCATCTTCTCGGCGTTAGCGCTCAAACTGTTGCTGCGGCGCAAGGAGCGAAGCTATTTCATCATGGAGTTTCCGGTGTATCGCTGGCCGCGTTGGAAAAACGTGGGCATTACCATTGTGGAAAAGGTCAAGACCTTTGTACTGCAAGCCGGCAAAGTGATCGTAGCTATATCCGTAATTCTTTGGGTATTAGCCTCTTATGGGCCCGGTAATTCAATGGCGCGGGCCGAGCAGCGAGTACGCGCCAGTGCCGCCCAACAAGGCCTGACCGCCAAGGAAGTCGATATGCAGGTCGCTTCTCAGCGCTTGGAAAACTCGTATGCCGGCACTTTCGGTCGTACCGTCGAGCCGGTGATTCGGCCGCTGGGCTTCGACTGGAAAATTGGCATTGCGCTTATTACTTCCTTCGCGGCGCGCGAAGTATTCGTAGGTACGATTTCCACCATTTACAGCGTGGGCCAAGATGCTGACATGAGCACAGTTCAGCAAAAGTTGGCCGCCGAAAAAGACGAAAACGGCCAGCCGTTTTTTACGCCGGCCCGCGCGTTTTCGCTGCTTGTTTTCTATGTGTTTGCCATGCAATGCATGAGCACGCTGGCTGCTACGTACCGCGAAACCAAAGGCTGGCGCTGGCCCATCATGCAGATGCTCTACATGACGGGGCTGGCTTACGTGTCGTCGCTGGTGGTATTTCAGTTAATGAAATAACCCTAAAGCTACCGCCCGATCAGAAAGACGGCCGGCTGCTTATGAATCTCAGGTAGTTTGCCCTTCCAGCCCGCTACCGTATCGGTGCGCACGTACTCGTTGGGCGCCGTTAGGTTGGCGGCGATGCATAGCCGCGTCGAAGGCTGCAGATTCGCCAGCAAATCTTCTAGCAGCTGCATGTTGCGATACGGCGTTTCGATGAAAAGCTGCGTCTGATGATGCCGGATCGAGTGTCCTTCGAGGTTTTTGAGTGCCGTTATACGTTTGGCCCGTTCGATAGGCAAGTAGCCGTGAAAAGCAAAGCTCTGGCCGTTCATGCCCGAAGCCATCAGGGCCAGAAGCAGCGACGAGGGACCCACCAGCGGCACTACCTTGATGCCCATCCGGTGCGCTACGCGCGCCAGCTCTGCGCCAGGATCGGCTACGCCAGGGCAACCCGCTTCCGAAATCACGCCGGCGTCGAGGCCGGCGGCTACGGGTTTCAGCGCTTCGTTGATTTGGGCTTCAGTGGAATCCTTGTCGATGATGCCAATGCGCAGATCCTCAATAACTTGCGCGGGGGCCACACTTTTGATAAAACGCCGCGCTGTTCGGGCATTTTCAACCAGAAAATACGTGAGCGCGGCCACCTGCGCCCCCACCTGTGCCGGCAAAACTTGGGCCGCCGTATCGTCGGCCAAAACGGTAGGAATCAGATAGAGGGTGCCGGACAAGGTGACTGGGGATTAGGACTATGAATCGAACTAATTGTGCAAATTATTAACAATCAGCGTTTTATATAGAATCTGATTGTCGGGCGAACGCATCTACTAGCTCAAACACCCGATCCGGTGCTTCGGCATGTACCCAATGGCCCGCATCGGGTATGGTTTCGACCTGACTGTTTGGAAACAGCTGCGGAATGCCGTAGAGCTTGTCTTCGGGACTGATGTAGTCGGATTTGCCGCCGCGGATAAACAGCGTAGGTTTCATAAACGGCTGATCGTCCATGATTTCCGCACCAATCCGGCTCATGTTGGTGGTGAGGGCCGTCAGGTTTTGGCGCCACGCAAACGAGTTATCGTCGCGCCGATACAAGTTTTTGAGCAAAAATTGCCGAACGTCCACTTGCGGAATGTAGCGCGCCAACGCGTCGTCGGCTTCTTGGCGGCTCTGCAACGTGCTCAGATTAACCGCGTTAAGGCCGGCTAAAATTTCGTCTTGGTGGCGCATATCCGAAAGGCGCGGGGCGATGTCCATCACGACAAGGCGCTCCAACTTCTCCGGGTGGTCGAGGGCGAAGCGCATGGCCACTTTGCCGCCCATGCTGTGGCCAAGCAGCGTGACATTAGTAAGCTGCAGACTATCAAACAGTTCCAGTACATCTTGGCTCATGAGCTCGTACGTGTGCTCAGGCGTGTGGGGCGAGCGGCCGTGGTTGCGCAAGTCAACCAGAATGACGCGCTGCCGCTCCGACCAGCGCCGCGCCAGCGTCTGCCAGTTGTCAGCAGTCCCAAATAGGCCGTGCAAAATCACCAGTGGCGATCCGGCGCCCATTTCGCGATAATGTAGTTGCATAAGAGAGGAAATGTTAAATTTCATAAATAATTGAATATCAATTATTTATGAAAAATCATGCAAAGCAAAACCAGCTTTCGCGGTGTTGCAGATTGGTGTTGCGCAAGAACTCCGCTAAGGGTTCTAAGTTGGTCAGGATGGAAGTCAAAGTTAGAACTTCGCCGGTGCGCAGGTACAGGCGCACGTAGTCGTAGTTACTCCAAAACAAGCGCCGCGATTTGCAGGTCACACGCTCGACGCGCACCATGTCGGCTTGCCGAAACGGAATTCGCACGCGGCCTTCGTATACTTCCAAGCGGTTCTGCTTCGGGTCGAAAACCAGCGTAGTGCGCAGATTGCGAGCGTAATACTGCGCGTGCAGCACCAGCGCCGGTATCGAAAAGCCCAACACCACGGACGCCAGAGCCAGCAAGAGCACCAACTCGAAAGCCGAAGAAATGCTGCCCAAATACACAAAGGACGCCAGAAACGGCAGGCCTACCCCCATGCACAGCAGCGGCCAGAACAGCAGGTAAAGCTGCCGCAAAAACATAGGGCGGTACACCTTGCTTTCGCGGCTGAAAAAGCTGGTGATGAAACGCAGACCCAGAATAATGGCAAGTACGGCGAAGCTAAACTCTAGCAACGGCCGCAAAAACGGCAGAAACTTCATCGGTTAGCGAACCTGAATCCAGGGCTCGTCGGTGTGATGCTCGCGCAATACGCCAAAAGGCTGAAGATCAAGGTTGTAGCGATGGAAGATGGCTTGCACTTCGGCGCGGCCCGCCGGATCGACGCACACCAGCAAGCCTCCCGAAGTTTGGGGGTCGCAGAGCCACTCGCGCTGCTCGTCGGTCAGTTCCCCGATTTTGTGATGATAGCTGGCCCAGTTGCGCACCGTGCCGCCCGGAATGGCCTTTTGCAAACGATAGGTTTCGGCTTCGGCAATCAGGGGCACTTTGCCGAAGTCGATTTCGGCCGTCAGGTTGCTGCCTTCACACACTTCCGAAAGGTGACCTAGCAAACCAAAGCCCGTAACGTCGGTCATGGCGCGCACGGCTTCCAGCTGGCCTAGCTCTGCCCCAATTTTGTTGAGCTGCATCATTTGCTGAGGAGCAAGGTGGGCGTGCTCGTCCTGCAAAATCTCGCGTTTCTGGGCTGTGGTAAGCATCCCTACGCCCAGCGGCTTAGTCAAATACAGCTCGCAACCGGCTGTGGCGGTGTCATTTTGCTTAAGGTTTTTGATGTCGAGCATGCCGGTCACGGCGAGGCCAAAAATGGGCTCCGGTGAGTCGATGCTGTGGCCACCCGCCAGCGGTATGCCGGCTTCCAGGCAAATGCTGCGGCTGCCTTCGATGACCCGGCGGGCCACTTCGGGCGCCAGCTTATCGATGGGCCACCCCAGAATAGCAATGGCCATCACGGGGCGCCCGCCCATGGCGTACACGTCGGAAATGGCGTTGGCCGAGGCAATGCGCCCGAAGTCGTAGGCGTCGTCAACGATGGGCATGAAAAAGTCGGTCGTGCTAATCAAGGCCTGTCCGCCGCCGATGTCGTAAACCGCTGCGTCGTCGCGGGAGCTGTTGCCAACCAGCAACTTATCGTCGTGGGGCTGGGGAATGCTGGTGTGCAGGATCTGATCCAGAACCTTGGGCGCGATTTTGCAGCCGCAGCCAGCCCCGTGGCTATACTGGGTGAGGCGGACTTGTTCGATCGAGGTTTCGGAAGCGGGAATTTGAGAAGGCATCAGAAGGCTTTTTGGCTAAGTATATCAGAGAACAACCACGTAAGCCCTTAAAGGTCCCAAGCGGCTTGTTGCAAAACTACGCGGTACCCGTCAGGATCTTCGAACGTGCGCCCGCGCTCGTCCCAATAAGGATTGTAGGCGGGCACAGCAGCATACCCGTGGTCCAACATGCGTTGTACGGCCGCCTGCCACTCGACAGCGTGCGGTAAATAAAAGACGAGCAGGTTATCGGCAGTAGGCGCCCGGCCCACCCGGTGCCCCTGTTGATGCGTAAACTCCAGGTGGTAAGGCGCTTGCGGGTGACCCAGCATCACGCCATCGAAGCCCTGATGGTCGGTGAAGGAGCTGAGAACCTGCAAGCCCAATCCATCGCAATAGAACTGCTTGACTAGCAATATGTTATCGGTGGGGCGGGCTACGCGCAGCTTAGGATAGGAAAGAGGCATTGCCAACGAGCGAAGTTTTGGCCAGTGCGTACAATCCTGCCTGCCGCGCCGCCGACAGCACCCGCGCGGCGTTTTCTGCGGCATCGGTCGAGTCGGTGGGTACGCGCACCACGCGCACGTTTTGCTTGACAGTGAGGCCGTAGCCGTAGGTTTTGTCGTAATAGCTAAGCGCGATGTCGACCATTTTTTCCATGTCGCCTACCTCAATAGCGGCCAGTGCTTCTTTCGTGGCCAAACCGCCCAAGCGCTTGCTGATGCGCTGAATGGCTTCGCCGAGTAGCTGCGGATCTTGGCTGCCATATTCTACGGCCAGCTTGCGTGTTCGGGCCGTGCGTGGAACTTCCAGCACAACCAACGGCGCTTGCTGCATTTGAGTGAAAAAGGGTTTTGGCACCGGCACCGCCCCGATGGCAATGCTTTCGTCTTCCACCCACGACACGGCCTGCGCCGGTAACCGGTCCAACTCCCAGGCAAGGTTATTTTCAAACTGCTCGGGCGTGGGCTGCGGAGGCAACCCAATGGCCCCAAACGAAGATCCTTTGTGGTGGGCAATGCCTTCCAGATCAATCACCGATTCGCCTTGGCGGATCAGTTCATGCAATACATCGGTTTTGCCCGAACCCGTCAGGCCGCCCAGCACCAGCATGGAGCGAGGCTGCGCAAACTGCGCCAGTGCCCAGTGCCGATATTCTTTGTAGCCTTTGTCGAGCAGAGAAACCTGAAAACCAGCTAGTTCCAGGAGCCACTGCACGGCACCGCTGCGCATGCCGCCGCGCCAGCAATGCAACCGCACCTGCCTGTCGGGGGCGATTTTTTGCGCCTGTTTTACCATTCGGCTCATCTTGGGGCCGAAGAAATCGAGGCCCAGCAGCACGGCTTTGTCCTTGCTTACTTGCTTGTAAGTAGTGCCAATGCGGGCTCTTTCCTCGTCGGAGAATAGCGGAAAGCTGACTGCCCCCGGTATGTGGCCCTGCGCATATTCCACCGGCGCTCGCGCATCCAGGATGGGCGCTTCGGTAGGGCCGGTTAGAAAGTCGGGGAGGGAGAGACGAGGCATAAAGGAACGTAAGGGTTATTGTAGTTGCCGGCGGTACAGCTGAATGGTATTCTCAAGCCCCAGGTACAACGCATCGCAGATGAGCGCGTGCCCGATGCTTACTTCTTCCAGGCCGGGTAAATTCTGGTGCAGATACGCAAGGTTCTCTAAATCAAGATCATGGCCTGCATTCAGTCCAATGCCTAGCTCTTTGGCCAGCTCGGCCGCCGCACGGTACGGCGCGAGGGCCGCTGCGGGGTTTTGGGCGTATTGCTGCGCATAGGCTTCAGTGTAGAGCTCGATTCGGTCGGTGCCCGTTGCCAACGCGGCTTTCACCATCGCCAGATCGGGATCGAGAAAGATGGAAACCCGGCAGCCGATGGCCTTTAGCTCCGTCACAACACCCAGCAAATAAATTTGGTGCTCAATCGTATCCCAACCGGCGTTGGAGGTGATGGCATCGGGCGCATCGGGCACCAAGGTCACCTGCTCGGGCCGAACTTCGTGTACCAAGGCCAGAAAGTCGGGGGTCGGATTGCCTTCGACGTTAAGCTCGGTGGTCACGATCTTCTTGAGGTCGCGCACGTCTTGGTAGCGAATGTGGCGTTCGTCGGGCCGCGGATGCACCGTAATGCCTTGCGCGCCAAAGCGCTCACAGTCAAGGGCTACCTGCAGCAGGTCGGGGCGGTTGTGGCCGCGCGCATTCCGCAGCGTGGCTATTTTATTTATGTTTACGCTTAGTTTCGTCATGGATCGCTGTTTGCCGCTGATTACGTTGCAGTCGCTGAGTAGGCTCAGCTAGTAAAACAAATATCGGTAACAGTGGCTATATACGAGCCCAGGTGGCTTGCGCATTGCGGCCTTGCCATCCTTCCTTCCCACGCTCCATTTCCTTTCCCAATGGCCCTGAAAGAAACCATCGACGCTGATATCAAAAAGGCCATGCTGGCTAAAGACAAGATCCGTCTGCAAGCCTTGCGCAGCATCAAATCGCAGATTTTGCTGGCCGAAACCGCCGAAGGCGCGCACGGCGCGGCCCTCACGCCCGACGCCGAAATCAAGCTCCTGACCAAAGCCGCCAAACAGCGCCGCGAAGCCGCCGAAACCTACCAAAAGCAATTTCGCTCCGACCTGGAAGAAACCGAGCTAGCCGAGTTGGCCATCATTGAGGAGTACTTGCCTCAGCAGCTCTCCGAAGCCGATCTGATCGAAAAGCTGGTCGAAATCGTCCAGCGAGTAGGGGCTACCGGCCCTTCCGACATGGGCAAAGTAATGGGCGTAGCTGCCCGCGAGCTTTCGGGCCAGGCCGACGGCCGCATGATTTCGCAAGTAGTAAGTAACTTGCTGAATAACACCAACTTATAAACGAAGAAAGAATAAGGAATGAAGAACGAGGGTGCATAGCATCTGCACAATTCTTCATTCCTTGTTCTTCGCTCTGCCCAGAAAAATGTCCGGCTTTGATATCCTGCTTTTGCTGCCGCTGGGCGTTGGTGCCGTCAAAGGTTTTCGGCGCGGTTTGGTGCTGGAAGTAGCCTCGCTGCTGGCTTTTGTGTTGGGGGTAGTGGGCGGCCTGATGCTGCTCAACGACGCTATTCCGTTGGTGCGACACTACGTGGGCGACGCCTTTGGGGCGTTGCCGCTGGTGTCATTCGTCTTGGTTTTCGCCCTTATTGTCTGGGGGGTGCATTTACTAGGCGGCTTTTTGAAAACGGCTGTGCACCTCACGCCGCTGGGCGTGCTCGATAATGTGCTGGGTGGCGCGGCGGGCGTTGTGAAGTGGGTGCTTGGCCTGAGCTTGTTGCTGCACGGACTGGGTTTGGCGGGTTTGAAACTACTTTCGCCTTCGCTGGTTGCAGAGTCGCAGGTGTTGCCGGTGGTACAGCAAGCCACTCCGTTTGCCCTCGGCGTGGTTGGTTTCGTATTGCCGTTCGCGGGCACCCTATTAAACAAACTGCGCGGGGTATTTTGATACTTATATAACTATCTGATTGTCATTTAGTTATATATTGTCTCTCTGGTGCCGTTTGCGTCTGCAATTCTCGTTTGCCTGGCTCGTGCAAATCCTGCTGCTCGATAACTTCGATTCGTTTACCTACAACCTGCTCGACTACTTCCGGCAGCTCGGCGCGACGGTGCAGGTGCTGCGCAACGATGTGCCGCTAGCCGAACTACAAGCGCAGACGTTCGACGCCCTGGTACTTTCGCCTGGGCCCGGCCACCCCGCCGACGCCGGTGTGATGCCTGCCGCCATCGCTGAATATCACCGCCGGGTACCTATTCTGGGCGTGTGCTTGGGGCATCAGGCGTTGGGCGAGTTCTTCGGGGCGCGGCTTACGCGGGCGGCGCGGCCGATGCACGGAAAAGTCTCGGAGATAGAGGCAGTGCCCGATGAAGCGCTTTTCGCGGGCCTGCCCATGCAACTTTCGGTTACCCGGTATCACTCTTTGGTACTCAAAGAGTTGCCGGCGCACCTAGTGCCGTTGGCCTACACCGCCGACGACCACCGCGAACTCATGGCCTTCCGGCACCGTAGCTTACCGCTGTACGGTGTTCAATTTCACCCCGAAGCCCTGCTCACGACCCACGGGCTCGCCATTCTGGGCAATTGGGTCAAGTGTTGTATCATTGCACAGGAGGGGTTGCCGCTCAATCTGGCGCCCGTCCGCCCCTGAACATATGGATTTGCTGATTAAGGAACGAAACGGATTTGAGTACGTGGACGAGGGCACCGGCGACGTGTTGCTGCTCCTGCACGGCCTGTTCGGCGCCCTGAGCAACTGGCAGGACGTAGTCGAGGAATTTCAGAACGATTACCGCGTCATTATCCCGCTGTTGCCCATTTACGATATGCCCCTCACCAAAGCCGGCGTGCCGGGGCTGGTAAATTTTGTGGAAGACTTCCTCGCCGAGCTTGGCCTGACGGAGCCGGCTACCGTGTTGGGCAACTCGCTGGGCGGCCATGTGGCGCTTGTGTATACTCTGCGCAATCCCGGGCGTGTGGCGCGGCTGGTGCTCACGGGCAGCAGCGGCCTGTTTGAAGACTCCATGGGCGGCTCCTTCCCCAAGCGCGGCAATTATGCCTACGTGCAGGAAAAAGTTGCCTACACCTTCTACGATCCGGCTGTGGCCACCAAAGAGCTGGTAGACGAAGTATTCAACGTTACCAACTCAAATGCTAAATGCCTGCGTATCATCGCGATAGCTCGTTCGGCGCAACGGCATAATCTGAGCAAGGAGCTGGGTAAAATAAAAGCCCCCACCTTGCTTGTGTGGGGCCTAAACGATACGATTACGCCGCCCCTAGTAGCGCACGAGTTTCACCGGCTCATCCCACATTCCGAGTTGCGCTTCCTCGACCATTGTTGCCATGCCCCCATGATGGAGCGCCCGAAGGAATTTAATGGCCTGCTCCGACAGTTTCTTCAGCAACCCACCGAACAAGCCATTAGCCGATAGTCGCCGAAGAAAGAACAGGGTATTGTTACGCCGCGTTGAACATTGTCCTATATTCAAGGCTTATTGAGGGGGTTCGTCCGCTGGTCTGCCCTTCACCTTTCTCCCGCTTTTCGCTGCTGCATCGATGATTGCCGAAGAATTGATAAATCAAATGATTCCGCCGCTCAAGGTCTCGGATTCGGCCGGGAAGGCGGCGAAGTGGCTTGGAGAATTTCACGTCGGCCAGCTTCCCGTGCTCGAAAACCGCCAATATCGCGGCCTGATCACGGAAAGCGATCTGCTGGATTACGAGAATTCTACCCAACTGCTGGCTGCCGTGCCTTTCGGCTACGCCAACGTGCATGTGCAGCGCGACCAGCATTTTTACAGCGTGATGGAGATGGCAATTCAAAACAAATTGCAACTGGTGCCCGTGCTCGACGATCAGCACGAGTATATGGGAGTCGTGACCGTAGGCGACACCATTGCCGCGTTTGGGCAATTGACCATCGGGGCTGGGCAGGGAGGCATCCTCGTCCTTTCAATGGACGAGCGCGACTATTCCCTGACGCAGATCAGCCGGTACGTTGAAGAAAACAACGCCAAAATCTTGAGCTCCCACGTCGCGCAGGACGAAAACGATCCTTACAAAATCCGGCTCACGCTCAAGCTCAACACGGCCAACCTGACCCGCATCATCGCCACGCTCGAGCGATTTGGCTACGTTATCACAGCGCAATTTGCCGGAGCGGGCGAAATCAGCGAGAATGAGCAAGAGCGTTTTGATGCGCTTCTTAAGTATCTAAGTCTTTGATAATAAAGGTGTTATGAATTTTGAATGTTGAGTTCCGGATTGCTAATTGAAGCTCACCTCAATTCACTGGCTCAGCATCTACCCGCCATAACTCCTCCCTAAGTGCTTGTTTGTTTACTTTCCGTACTGCTGAGCTGTCTGCCGGCCCCGAAGGCGACTTCTACGGATACTCTCAGAGTTTCATCTCTCGACAGTTTGGTTCGGGCGCAGTGCCCGGAATACGCGACGCTGCGGGTGGCCACCATTCTGTTTGTAGGAAATGAGGTAACCAAAGAGCGCGTGTTGCGCGCTGAACTCGATATTCACGAAGGCGACACGCTGCCGGCAACCTCTCTGGCCAAGCGCCTAGAAGCCAACCGCCGTCGGATTTTCAACCTGCAACTTTTCCACTCGGTCGGGATTCAGACGGTGTGCCGCAACGGCGACATCACCATCTTGTTTGGCGTGCAGGAACGGTGGTATCTGTTTCCTGTCCCTATCTTTTCGTTGGCCGACCGCAACTTCCGCTCCTGGCTCGACCGGCGCGATCGCTGGCAACGCGTCGATTACGGTCTGCACGTCGTGCGCAGCAACTTTCGCGGCCGCAACGAGCAAGTTACCGCCAACTTACAGCTCGGCTTCAACAAAAAATACGAACTCTTTTACGAGGCTCCTGGCTACGGTCGTCGCCGGCGCGTTGGGTTTGGCGGCGGGGTTTCCTATTACCGCAGCCGTGCCCTCGATTACGACGTAGTCAGCGACCGACTGGTGAACTTCCGGGAGCATGATATCTATCCTATTGAGCGTCAATATGTTACTGCGGGCGTGCGCTGGCGGCACACCGTGCAGCGCCTGACGGCTTTCGATGTTTCGTACCACCAAGAGCGCATCTCGGATTCAATTCAGAAGCTCAACCCGGATTTTTTCCTGGGCCCTTCCCGCCGCCGTTACGTTGAGTTTGGCCTTACCACTACCCTCAACCGCCGCAACACCTTTGCCTATCCGCTTACGGGGCGCTACGTGCAGGTGGGGGTAGCATACCGGGCTTTTCTTACCTCAGGAAGCCCTAATATTACGGTCGCCCGAGCGCAGTATTCCCAGTATTTTGCCCTGGGAGGCGATTTTTACTACAACTTCAGCTTGCAGGGCCAGCTACGTTTTGCCGAACGTGTGGCCTACGCCGACAACCGCGCCTTTGGCTACGATGCCTTGGTGCGAGGCTACGACCGCTACGTAATAAACGGCCGGCATTACGGGCTGGTGCAGCAGGGCGTATCGTACCGATTGCTGGATGCGGGCCGTCTGAAGCTAGGCGGGCTGAACAATCCCAAACTCAACAGCATCCCGCTGGTATTTTATTTAAATACCTTTGTTGATGCTGGTTACGTAGCTAGCCGTTCGGTAGCAGCCAATAACCGTTTGCCCAATCAACTACTGTCAGCAGTTGGTGTAGGCCTGCATTTGGTTACGTACTACGACCGTGTGCTCACCATGGAATATACCCTCAATGGCCTCGGTCAGCGCGGGTTTTTCTTCCGGACAGAATTCCCTATTTGATGCAGCTACTTGCTTCTGACGGAAACGTATCGTTATGAAAATCGCCATTCTGGGTAAGCCTTTCAATGAAGAAACGCTGCCTTTTGTGCAGACTTTACTCGACGATCTGATCGGACGGCGGGCGGAAGTGCTGATTGCCGAATCGTTTCGCACCTACCTCGACAACCGTCTGCGACTGCCAGAAGGAACAGGTACCTTTCGGCGCGGCGATTCGCTGCGCGGCGTGCAGTTTGTGCTCAGCATCGGCGGCGACGGCACCTTGCTTGATACAGTAACGTACGTCGGCAGCCTACAGATTCCGATCTTGGGAATCAATGCCGGACGGCTAGGCTTTCTGGCCACCATTACGCCCGGTCACATCTCGCATGCCCTCGATGCCTTGTTTAAGGGACACTTTGTAATCGAAGAGCGCAGCCTAATTCGGGTAGATACCGATCCAGATGTTTTTGGAGGCATCAACTTCGGACTCAACGAGTTCTCTATTCTGAAGCGTGATACTTCCTCGATGATTGTGGTGCACACTTACATCGACGGCGAATACCTGAATTCGTACTGGGCAGATGGACTTATCGTGGCAACTCCTACGGGCTCAACCGGATATTCTCTGAGCTGTGGCGGGCCGGTAATGCTGCCCCAAACAAACAATTTCATTATCGCTCCCGTATGCCCCCACAATCTGAACGTTCGCCCGCTGATCGTGTCGGACCGAAGTGTGATCTCCTTCGAAATTGAGGGTAGGAGTAACAATTTCTTGCTGTCGCTGGACTCGCGTTCGGTACCCGTTGATGCAAGTGTGCAAATTGCAGTTAGGCGGGAAACCTTCAACGCCCGCTTAGTTAAGCTCAACCATGTAAACTTCCTCAGTACGCTTCGTAGCAAGCTAAATTGGGGGTTAGACCGGCGAAATCCATCGGGGCTGCCGGTATAAGAACATCGACTTTTTTAAGTATTTATTTTTTAAGTTCCCAGCAACTTCTACTTTTGTGCGTGACTGCGACCGTGTCCATACGGGTTTTTATCGCTTTCTGAATCTAGATATCCTTAACCTTCGCTTAATATGAAGCATCTTTTCGCTCACATCTTGACTCTGCTTCTGGCGATAACGCTGGTAGCCACCGAGGCGAGTGCTCAACAATTCAGTAAGCGTAAGCAGTATAACTCCGTAGGGGTCAGCCTGAACGCAATGAACTACTTCGGTGACATTGTGCCGAAACCGAGCATTCCTAGCTTTCGGTTTGCCGCTACCCGCCCCAATATTGGTCTAAGTTTCACCCGGCGTTTTGCCCCCCGTATCTCGGCCCGTGCCAATTTCGCCTATGGTCGTATAACCGGCGATGATGCTAAAGCTGCTGATCAAAACGATCCGGACGCTCGTTTCCGTTACAACCGGAACATGAACTTCCGCAACGACATCCTTGAGTTATCGGCCGTAGGTATTTTCGATCTGATCGAAAACCGCAACAATTACCTGCGTCGCCCAGACCTGGTTCCTTATGTATTTGCTGGTGTAGCCGTATTTCACCACAATCCTAAAGGTCTAGTAGGTAGCGATGGGCCTAGCAGCCAAGGCGAATACGTAGCGCTTCAGCCCTTGGGCACTGAAGGCCAGCGTGTAGCAGGCGGAGGCGGCACCTACAACCTCACACAGTTTTCTATTCCTTTTGGTGGTGGCGTACGCTACAAAATCAACAAGCAATTTGACATTGCTTTAGAAATCGGCTGGCGCAAAACATTTACCGATTATCTTGACGACGTTAGCAAAAACTACACAGCTGCTGCTAACCTACCTACCCCGCTGGCTCAGTATTTTGGCCGCGATATCACAAGAAAAGACCAAGGCATCGACTTTGCTTCGTTCACGAGTCCAAGCGAGCGTCGGGGTAAGAGCAATGAAAAAGACTGGTACATCGTTACGGGTATCCACGTTAACTATATTCTCGCCCCCCGCGTTAAAAGCCCTAAATTCCGCTAGCCAGTTCTTACTGGCTGCCATTTACCCAAATCAGCCAGCCTAATGACGAATTCGGTTCTCCGTTTGACACTCCTTGCTTGCTTCGTGCATGCAGGGAGTGTTTTTTTTGCCTCTTCCGCTATTGCTCAGAATACCAGTGAGATAGGTATTGGAATTGGCGGCCTGAATTACAAAGGCGAAATCTCTCCCAACTATCAATTTCAAAATAACCGTCCGGCGCTCACTGTTTTCTACCGGAAGGACATTTCAGCACCCGTAACGCTACGTGGCGCTTTTACGGGTGGCTTTCTTAGAGCAGACGATGCCAATGTGAACGGCATAAATGGCAAGCAGGCACCTTTGTCGACTTATCGCAATGCCAACATGAAGGGGCATTTGCTCGAACTTTCTGGCGTATTGGAGTATAATTTCTTCGACTACCATTACCGCAAGGATAAAAGTCACTTTACGCCGTACGTATTTGTCGGCTTGGCAGGATTTTATACCAAAACCACCACCGAAAGCCGTTTCGATAAGAGGCAGGGCAGCCTCTTGAATTTTGCTGTGCCAGCCGGTTTGGGCTTCAAAATAGGGCTATCCGAACATTGGAATCTAGGGCTGGAAGCCGGCGCCCGAAAGACTTTTACCGATCAGATTGACCACCTCAGCGATCAGGATGCGACCTATGCCAATAAGCACGACATGGATTGGTATTTCTACAATGGCGTGAGCATATCGTATACTTTCTTCAAGATTCGTTGCCCCGATCAATATAAGCGTAACCCCAAGCTCTTGAAGTAGAGCGCTTCAAATCAGGGCTAAATGCAACCATTTGCGTAACTTGCGGCCTCTTTACGCAAAAAGTACCGATGGCCGCCCGGTCCGAGATAGATTCCCAAAATATACCCACGCATGTTGCCGTTATAATGGACGGCAACGGCCGTTGGGCCAAGAAAAAAGGTGGATTGCGCATTTTTGGTCACCAGAATGCCATCACTGCTGTGCGTGACACAGTAGAGGCGGCAGCGGAACTAGGTGTGCGGTTTCTAACGCTTTATGCCTTTTCAACCGAAAACTGGGCACGACCTGCGCACGAGGTTTCGGCCTTAATGCAACTGTTGGTGCACACGATCCGGCAGGAAACGCCCACGTTGCTTAAAAATAGCATCAACCTCAAAGCTATTGGCGATATCACTAGCCTTCCGGCATCGTGTCAGCGTGAACTGAGCGAAGCTATTGAATTGACTAAGGAAGGCGCCCGCATGACATTAGTGTTGGCGCTGAGCTATAGTGGCCGGTGGGACCTGGCCCAGGCGGCTCGGCGACTTAGCCAAGATGTAGCGGCTGGCCGGTTATTGCCCGAGGCAGTAAACGAGGCTAC
This sequence comes from Hymenobacter jejuensis, assembly GCF_006337165.1. Taxonomy (NCBI): domain Bacteria; kingdom Pseudomonadati; phylum Bacteroidota; class Cytophagia; order Cytophagales; family Hymenobacteraceae; genus Hymenobacter; species Hymenobacter jejuensis. The sequence goes on along the minus strand of NZ_CP040896.1, from coordinate 1,563,858 downwards.
CGTAGCAGGCTACCTAGCTACCGCCGGAATGCCTGATCCAGAATTGCTTATCCGGACAAGCGGAGAACAACGCATCAGCAACTTCTTGCTGTGGCAGCTTGCCTACACCGAATTGTATATCACCGACTTGCTATGGCCGGACTTTCGCCGTGAGCATTTCTACGACGCGATTCAGGCTTACCAGCGTCGGGAACGGCGCTTTGGCAAAACCAGTGAGCAGATAACCGTCTCGTAATTATTTCGAATGAATTCTTCTTGCAATAGATTTTTCTGGCTGCTGGCAGTCGTGCTGACGTTCAGCTTGTCGGCGCGACAGGTTGCGGCGCAAAATAAGCCGGCAGCCGGTGCCGAAGCCGAGCCGCAACACTATGAGTTGGGCGGTATTACGGTCAGTGGTGCCCGTTACTTGGACTCTAATACGCTTATCGGAATCTCGGGTTTAAAAATCGGCGATCCGATAAACGTTCCTGGCGAAGAAATTGGCAAGGCAATCCGTAAGCTCTGGGATCAGGGCATCTTGGGTGATATCAGCGTGTCTATCGTTCGTACGGAAGGCAAGCGTATCTTCTTGGATTTCAACCTGCAGGAGCGTCCGCGCTTGTCCAAATTTGTGTTTACGGGCATTGGTAAAGGCCAAGCTGATGAGCTTAAGAATAAGATTAAGCTCATTCGCGGCAAAGTAGTAACCGATGCTTTGCTGAACAATACCAAGACCCAGGTTCGGAAGTTTTACACAAATAAGGGCTTCCTAGATTCCAAAGTAACTATCACGCAAACTCCGGATTCAGCTTTATCGAACAGCGTGGTGCTGAATATCAACGTCGACAAAGGCAACAAAGTCCGCATTCACGACATCACTTTCGAAGGCAATACCGCTTTCTCCGATCGTAAGCTTAAGGGCAAACTCAAGAAGACCAAGGAAAAGAAGCCGTACAAGCTGCTCACCTCGGGTAAATTCCAAAAGACTGAGTTTGAGGAAGATAAGAAAAAGCTTCTCGACTTCTACAATGCCGAGGGCTACCGAGATGCTGTTATCTTATCTGATTCGTTAAAGCGTGATACTGAGGGGCTTGCGCTTCGTATTCGAGTAGATGAAGGTCCCAAGTACTACTTCCGCAACATTACGTGGAGCGGTAACTACCTCTACGACGACAAAACGCTCGCTTCGGTGCTGGGCATTAAGGAAGGCAGTGTCTACAGCAAGGAAACCCTGGACAAGCGCCTGAACTACAACCCTACAGGGCAGGATATTACCTCGCTCTACATGAACGATGGCTATCTGTTTTTCTCCATCGATCCGGTTGAGACTAAGGTAGAAGGAGACTCGATTGACATCGAAATGCGCATTAGCGAAGGCGTACAGGCTCGCGTCAAAGAAATCAACATTGCGGGCAATACTAAAACCAGCGACCATGTGGTACGCCGCGAACTCCGGACGCTGCCTGGCGATAACTTCAACCGAGAGCTGCTGATTCGTTCGCAACGGCAGTTGGCTACGTTGGGCTATTTCGACCCGGAGAAAGTAGGAATCAACCCGGTGCCTAACCCCGCTGATGGCACTGTAGACATCAACTATACCGTGGTGGAGAAGCCTTCTGACCAGATTACCCTTTCGGGTGGCTGGGGTGGTTACCAAGGCTTTATTGGTACCGTAGGACTTGTATTTAACAACTTTTCGCTGCGCAAAGCCGGAAGTTTACGCAATTGGACCCCGGTACCAGCCGGCGATGGTCAGCGGTTGTCGCTGAACGTGCAGGCGAACGGCTTGCAATACCAAGCCTACTCCTTCTCCTTCACAGAGCCTTGGTTAGGCGGTCGTCGGCCTAACTCCTTGTCATTCAGCTTGAACAAGAGTATCAGCCGTTACTCTACTACGGGCGTGTTTGATGTTAAGTCTGATGCGTTCATCAAATCAAACAGCGCCTCAATTGGCCTTGGTCGTCAGTTGCGTTTCCCCGATGACTACTTTACACTAAGTAACTCATTATCAGTTACTCAGTATATTTTGCAGAAGTACCCGATTGGCGGTGACTTTTTCAAAAATAATACGGGAAATGCCAAAAATATCTCGTTCAACACCACGTTGTCGCGCAACAGCATCGACAACCCGACTTATACGCGTCGGGGCTCGTCGCTTTCGCTCAGCGTTAACCTGACGCCGCCTTATTCTATTCTGCCCGGCGCACATCCCAGCGTGAACGAGTGGATAGAATTCCATAAATGGATGTTCGACGCTTCGTGGTTTACGCCTGTTGTTGGCAAGCTGGTATTGAACACCCGCGCGCATTTTGGCTTTATTGGCTCCTATAACTCAAATCGTTCTATTGGGCCTTTCGAGCGCTTCAAAATGGGCGGCTCCGGCCTAGGCTACGGCGGGGCACAGAACTTCATTGTAGGTACCGAATACATTGGTCTGCGCGGCTACGGTGATCCAAACGATGCCGAAGCCATTCCTTCTGCCAAGCAGGTGTCAGCAGGCGGCGTAGCCTATAACAAGTACGTAATGGAGCTACGCTACCCAGTTTCGTTGAACCCGGCTGCGACCGTCTATGTTCTGGGTTTTGCGGAGGCAGGTAATGCTTTCGACAATTACAAGCAGTACAATCCTTACAAACTGTACCGTTCGGCCGGCGTAGGTGCCCGCATTTTCATGTCGGCATTTGGTTTGCTAGGTTTCGACTACGGCTACGGTTTCGACACGGTACCTGCCGTACCCGGTAATGCTACGGTTGGAGCTAATCCGGCGGTGGCTCCCAAAGGCCACTTCCACTTCATCATCGGTCAGCAAATACGATAACTCCCCGGTCAGCCTGAGGCCGGATTTTCTCTACTGCTATGAACAAGATAACTTTCTGGCTGTCGGTGGCTTTCCTAACGGTGCTAACCGTGCCGACAGCCTTCGCGCAGAAGTTTGGTTACGTAGATTCGGAGTTCGTGCTGAGCAAAATTCCTGCTTACGCGCAGGCTCAACAGGAGCTAAACCTTCTTTCTCAGAACTGGCAAAAGGATATCGAAAACCAGAAAAAGGATCTTGATAAGATGTATCGCACTTATCAGGCTGAGGAAGTGTTACTTACCGAGCCGATGAAGAAAAAGCGGCAGGACGAGATTCTGAAGAAGGAGCAAGAAGTTAAGGCCTACCAAAACAAAATCTTCGGCTTCGAGGGCCAGCTCTTCAAGAAGCGCCAAGAATTGACGAAACCCGTTCAGGATCAGGTGTTTGAGGCTATCGAAAAAGTGGCTAAGAAAAAGCAGCTGGCCATCGTATTCGATAAAGCTGGCGATCTGACTATGCTTTACACCAATCCAGCGCACGACTACACCGAGTTTGTGCTGGAGGAACTGGGCTTAGCTTCAGAGGAACGCAACCAACCAGGGCAGAAAGGGGCCGTGCGCAGCGTTACCACTCCCCAAACGCCTGCCGGCGACGCCGCTACTGGCACGGACCAGAATGCCCCTACTGGGCGTCAGCCTGTACGCACCAATACAGGCAGCCAGCAACCAACTAACCGAAAAAACTAACTTTGCCTCATCAACAATTGACTTTCTCCTTAATGATCACCATGAACAAAATTCGCGTTGTCTTGGCTGCGGCCGCTCTTCTCTTTACTACGGCTACGGCTGTTCAAGCGCAGGCACCCCTGAAAATCGGGTATACCAGTGTTGAGTACATCCTAAGCCAAATGCCAGAAAGCAAGCAGATTGAGTCGCAGCTGAAGGATTATAGCACCCAATTGAGAACCCAGCTGGACACAAAGGCTACCGAATACCGCACCAAAGGCGAAGCTTACCAGAAAGGCGCTTCGACTATGACGGATGTCGTGCGGGCTGACAAAGAAAAAGAACTGCAAAACCTGCAGAACTCGATTCAGGAGTTCCAGCAGAACGCCGAGACTTCCTTGCAGCAAAAGCAGCAAACCCTGCTTAAGCCAGCTCTAGACAAATTGCAGAAGACCATTGACGACGTAGCTACCGAAAATGGCTACACGTACGTGCTGAATTCGGACGGTGCCAGCCCAGTGCTGTTGCACGGCCCGAAAGATGGCGACATCTCTGACTTGGTGCTGAAGAAAATGGGCATTACCCCCGGGGCAGCCGCTGCGGCTCCTAAGGTTTCTGCTCCTTCCGTAGCTCCTGCCGCTACGCCGGCTGGCGCTTCCAAGACCAAAACCAAGAAGAAATAAGTAACTCGTTTGCTTGTTTCGAAGTGCGAAAGCCGGAACCCTACGTTCCGGCTTTCTTATTTTGAACCCCACATACATTTTGCCGATTCATGACGAATCAAGATCTGCCGTCGCCCGAATTACCCGAGGAAGAAGAGGAGGAAGAAGGTGGTGATGAGCTATATGAGCACCACCGCATCCGAGCTAATAAAAAGCAGGAACTCCTCCGGATCGACAAATTCCTGATGAACCGGCTGCCTCATTCCTCGCGCACCAAAATTCAGAGTGCCATCAAGGCGGAGGCGGTGCAGGTAAACGGTAACCCCATCAAATCGAACTACCGCGTCAAGCCCCTTGACCTGATTACCATCACGTTGCCGGAGCCGCCGATAGATTTTAAGGTGACGCCCGAGCCGATGGAGTTGGATATTCGGTACGAAGATGAGTCGTTGCTGCTCGTCAATAAACCGGCTGGACTAGTAGTACATCCCGCGTTTGGCAATTGGACCGGTACGTTGGTAAACGGGTTGGCTTACCATCTGAGCAACTTGCCCACGGGCCGAAACGGCGAAATCCGTCCGGGTTTGGTGCACCGCATTGACAAAGACACTTCGGGCCTGTTAGTCGTTGGCAAGACTGAGTACGCCATGACGCACCTCTCGCAGCAATTCTTCCACCATACCATCGAGCGCACTTACTTAGCCTTGGTGTGGGGCGTACCCAAAGAAACGCAGGGCACTGTGCGCGGCCACATTGGGCGTAGCCTCAAAGACCGCAAGGTGCAGGCCGTATATCCCGACGCGGACCATGGCAAAGAAGCCGTTACGCACTATAAGGTGCTACGATCATTTCAGTATGTATCCCTCATTCAGTGTAATCTCGAAACTGGGCGTACGCACCAAATTCGAGTTCACATGAAGCACATCGGGCACCCGCTGTTTTCGGATGCGACCTACGGTGGCGATAAGATTGTGTATGGGCAGCGCGTAGGAGCCTACAAGGCATTTGTGGAAAAGGCTTTTGAAGTGATGCCCCGCCAAGCCCTGCACGCTAAATCTTTGGGCTTTGTGCACCCCGTAAGCGGCGAGTTTATGCATTTTGAAACCGAACTGCCCGCCGACTTTGAAGCTGTGCTGGCAAAATGGGAACAATACGTTAGTTAGATAATTGATTGATAAACAAGTAGTTACAAAAAAAAGGCTCGTTACATACGTAACGAGCCTTTTTACTGAGCAGGAAGTGATTACTTCTTCTTGGCAGGTGCCTTGCTAGTTGCAGCTGGCTTGCGCATCGAGTCAAGTACGCGCTTGGCATTTTCGTTGCCGGGATCCATTTCCAGTACCTTCTGGTAGTAAGGCGCAGCAGCGGCCTTATCGCCTTTCTGGTAATAGTAGTAGCCCAAGTAACCGTTAGCTTCTACCAAACCCGACTTGAACTTAGACGGATCGGCGGCGTTGGCGCTTTCGATATACTTCTCATAATAAGGCTTTGCTAAGCCCTGCTTGGAGTCCGGGTCCAGGTTATAGGCATTTTGAGCCCGTAGCTGATAGCCGGCTGTGTAAGTAGGGCGAGCAGTCAATACGATGTTGTAAAGGCTGTCAGCCTGCTGGTATTGCTTGTTGAAACTATAGGCACGGGCCAGCAGCACTTGGTCCGTTAGCTCTGCTTTCCCACCGTTCTGCGCGATCTTGGCCTTGTAAGTAGAAATGGCTTTCGGATAGTCCTTCTGCGCTAAGTACGCCGAAGCCAAGTCGTTCTGCAGATCAGCGGCTTGCTTCGGGTCCAATTGAATGGCTTTCTGAATGGCCGCGATGCCTTCAGCACCTTTACCACTTTTCGACAGGATTTTGCCTTGGTACACGTAGTCCTGCGCAATGAGCTTATCGGGCGGGGTTACCTGCATGTATTTCTGCATGGCGGCCGCGGCTTCATCGTTTTTGCCTGTCTCGTACAACGAGTACATGCGCAAACGGTTCATAGTCACGTTGTTAGGGTCGCGGGCTAAAACCTTGTCAATTTCAGCAAGCGCTTCCGGATACTTCTTGGTCAGGAACAGGAACGAAGCATATTTGGCGTCCGTAGTCGGTGACTTTTCAGCAACGCTGGTGTACTTCTGAAACTGGGCCAGAGCGTCGTCGTACTTGCCGGCGTAAAAATACGTCTCGGCTAAGCCGTTGTAAGCAGGGGCGTAATTGGCATCAAGGCTGATGGCTTTCTCAAAGTTGGCGCGGGCTTCGTTGTAGTTGCGCGAGCGCTGGTTCAACTGGCCTTTGTGCACGTAGGCCGCCACGTAGTTGGGGTCAGCGGCAATGGCGCGGTCGTAGCTGCTAGCCGCTTCACCACCGCCGGTTTCGCTTTTCTGGTAGATATCGCCGCGGGCCACCATCAGGGCAGCATCGTCTTTCAACTTGTTGGCTTTATGGGCCGCGTCGACGTAGCCAACTGCTTTGGTGATGTCCTTAATGTCCGATTCGGCATATGCCTGCGCGATCATCGTCAACACCTTGGCATCTTTGCCTTTGGTCACTTTGACAGCGTTGTCAAACTGCACTTGGGCCTCAGCCGCTTTGCCTTGCGCCAGCGCTGCACGGCCGGCAGCTACCAGGCTGGTAGCGTCTTTGGGGTTGAGGGGAATCCGGTTGAAGTAAAACGCAGCCGAGTCAGGCATATCCCGCATTTGGTACAGGCGGCCCAATTGGAACAAGGCTTCTGGCGATTGTCCTTGACGCAACAACGAAGCACGGGCTTCGCTATAGCGCTCTAGGTCAATGGCCTTCTTGGCACTTTGTACATCCTGAGCATAAGCGGCAGAGCCGTAAACTGACAAGACAGCGAGGAGCGAAAGCTTCCAGGGCTTGAAGTTCATGAGCAAAAGGTTTAGTGAAAAAGCGAAAGGAAAAGGAGTAGGGTATTATTGTTGGTTGGTCGTGATGATGCGGGTCTGACCCGTGGCCGGCATAAGCCCCGACTTCAACACGATAAGCTGGCCTTTGTTGCCGGCTGCAAAGGAGGCAAAACCGGTGCCAAGACCTGCCCGGGCTTCCCGGCTGATAATATACACATCTCGGCGTAGCGGGTAAGTCTTCAGCGCCAAGTATGCCTGATACGGTTGCAGATAATCATCTGTTTTCTGCGGATTAGCGGCGCGGCTGATCGCTGCTACGCGGACTTTCTTAAGAAAGCTTTGCACCGCAGTATCGTCCCGGTCGCTGATCCAGTTGACTCCCACAACACCAATAGCGTTGGGATGGGTAGCAACGTAATCAAGCAGCGCAGGGTTCGATTTGGCAGCAAAAGCCCGTTTGGTGAGCGGACCACCCCTCGATACCGAATCCTGAATATAACGCGTAGTGCTGGAGCGGTTGGCATCGAATACTACGTTTACTTCGCCCAAGCCTTTCTTGCCGCTGACTTGGCTCCACTGTTGCGTTTTGCCCGTGAAGATATCACGTAACTGGCTCATAGTCAGCAAGGTGTCAGGGTTGCTCGGGTGCAAGATGATGGCCAGCCCGTCGGTAGCAATACGGGTAGAGCGGGGTACGATTTTTAGGCGATCAAACTCAGCTTTTTCGGTAGCGTTCAGATCACGAGCTATTACCGCTACCCGCACTGAGCCTTTGAGCAAGTCCTGTACTACTTCTTCCTCCGGTTTGTAGGCCGCCTGAATTTTAGCATACTGATACAGCTTTTGGAAGGTATCAACCTGAGACTTCACAATAGGCTGGAAGGTTTCGTCAACGCTGATGTTGATTTTGCCGCTGGTGGCTGTATCCGATGACTCATCTGATGCGCCGCCACCGCGGTTGCACCCTGCCAGCACTAAGCTTGCTAGTACTAAAGATGAGCTGATTTTTCGCAGGTTAACGGACATGGTCGGAACGCTTTCTAAAATGTTGCTGGTAGGTGCGAACAAATCTAATGATTCCGTACATCACGAAAACGAAGCCTAAAATACGGCGTGCGCCGGGTGCGAGAGGCAGCGTATCGCCCGCGGCGAATGCCAAATATAGGCCTAGCCCTAAATACACAGCGGCCATAATCAGCGAAAAGTAACGGACTATTCGCTGGGGTGTTTGCTGGCCTAATCTTTCATCCGTTGTCGGAAGGTTTGACATGCTGATGGATGTAGAATAGATGAATTTCTTCTATAACGAGAAATAGCGGGCAGATTGTTCGCTTTTCTTAACGGGAAAATCTGAAAAACGCTATTTATCAGTGGTACAAAAAAAGTCAAAAATTGGCCGCTTCAAAGAAGCTAACCAATTTTTGACTTCGGAAAGGCGAAGTCCCTCGTTCTGGAGGTGTTACTCAGAACGAACGGACACGCAAAAAATTATTCGTAACGGAAGGTAATGGGCATGGTGTAGCGAACCGGCACTGCTACATCATTCTGGCGTCCGGGGGTCCAGGCCGGCATGTTTCTTACCACGCGAGCGGCTTCCTGTTCAGTACCGTAGCCTAAGCCCTTCACAACCTCGACGTCCGAAATGCTTCCATCAGCATTTACGGTGAAGGCAACAAATACGCGCCCCGATATGCTGTTCGACAAAGCTTGGCTTGGATACCTGAGGTTGCGCTGCATGTAGCGTTGCAGTGCGTCGGCCCCACCAGCAAATTCGGGCATCACTTCAGCATAGATGAAAGGTTTAGTAGGAGGAGGCGCTACTGCATGACCGGTATCACTTATTCCAGTACCAATTCCCACACCCGTCCCAGCCGGAATATCACCTAAGCCGGTGACATCGCCTGGCGTAGTGCTATTGGCCAGCGGTAGCTGTACATCCTTGACGGGATTTTTAACCTGATCATCCTTCACAACTCTCGTCGCTATACTGGCCTGCGGGGTAACTACAATCGGCTTAGCAGTAGGAGAAGGGACGACCGGCTGTTTAGGATGCGTGGGGTCAGCAATGAATGTTATTGGCGGCGGCAAAATTTCAATTACTGGCGCTACAACAGGGTCTGGCCATAGTTTCTGAACAACCAACGGAATGCTAACCAACAGCAGAAACAGCGCAAACGCAGTGAAGGCCGCCGTGATAAGGTGCCGGTTATAGATCCGGCGCAGGACAAAAGCACCATACGCTTTGTTGCGGCCCTCGAAGACAATTTCGTCCAGTGAGGCGGTGAGCAAGTTGAGGGTTTTCATGGGGTTATATGGCTAGAGGTGAACGAGGTTCGCGACGCGCATTACCCAAGCCTAAAGCACCCTTCACAAACCGCCTCCAGCTCTGGCTTTCGACTTAAAAACGTGATGTATAGAAATATTAGTATGCATAGCGAGAACAATTTTGCCAACAAAAAACCCGAATTGAGCTAGCTCAATTCGGGTTCTAAAGTAGCGGCCAAAAGATGTCGCGTTAGTAGAATTTACTTGATGGCGAAAGTTACCGGAACCGTAAACGAAACGCTTACTGCACGTCCGTTCTGCTTACCAGGTGTCCAACGCGGGAGGCCTTTGATCACGCGAACTGCTTCTTCGTCGCAGCCGCCGCCAATGCCTTTCTGCACTGTAACGTTCGAAATGGCGCCATCCGGACCAACTACGAAGGCAACGAATACTTTGCCTTCAACTTGGTTGCGCAGTGCCATCGCCGGATACTTAATGTTCTTGCCGATGTACTGCAGGAGGGCTTCCATACCACCAGGAGGTGTGGGCATTTGCTCCACGTAGGTGTAGACTTTGTTTTCTACTACCTCTTCTACCACCTTGTTGCCATCTCCAGACTCAAGGCCGTTCAAGTCAGCAGGGTTGTCCGTGTTACCTTTTACAGTTTCAGTGGCAACTACCTTATCCTTCAACTCCTCTTGGTCCGGAATCTCCTCTTGCTTGCGCACTTCCTCGTCCTTTTTAACAACTGGAGGCACAAACTTGATAGTGGAGAGCTTGGGCGGTGGGGGTGGTGGCGCCTCAGGTGGCGGTGGGGGGGGCGGTGGCTTGGTTTCATCCAGCGGCGGAGCCTCCATCAACTCATTGACCTTCAGGTTCTTAGCTGCTTGAACATCCTCTTTTGGGCTAAACATCCGCGCGATGAGCGGAAAGCTTACGAAGAGTGCGAAAAGCGCTACTGCAATAAGAAGGGCACGAGTGATGTGACTGCTGTACAACCGCCGAAGCACATAAGCTCCGTAGGCTTTATTACGACCTTCGAAGACGATATCGTCGAAGCTCGCAGTAGCCAGTTGTGCATTGTCCATCATAATCCTGATGATTTAATTAGGTCTTCATCCGCCTTGGAAATGTCAACCAGCGCATATTTTTTCTGGCCGGTAATATTCATCTCGTCGAGGATATCGACCATGTTCTTGTATTGTGCCTTGTCGTCAGGCTTGATCAGCACCACCAGATCTTTGTTGCTGCGGCGTTGCAGCAACTCTTTCCGGATGCCATCGGGGCCGTAATTCGAAAGCTTCAGTTCGGGCTTAGTATCCGACGACAGCAAGCCGTCGTAGTAGTAAACCTTATTGTTTTCGCCCATCAAGATGGTGAAAGCATTCGAAGCTTTGATTGCCGGTGGTTCTGGATCTTTGGGATCCGGCTTTACCGGCATGGTGACCTGCATTACAGTCGGCTTGCTGAACGTAGTTGTCAGCATGAAGAAAGTCAGGAGCAGAAAGGCCAAGTCCACCATCGGTGTCATGTCGATTTTGGTCGACATTTTCTTGGCCCGCTTCTTCCCGCCTTTCCCGCCGGAGTCGGCTTTTTGTTGGATTTCTGCCATTTCTCTACAGTCAGGTTATTTGAGCGCGGTTGGCTTGGTTTCCAAGTCCGTGATCAAGTTGAAACGGTTGATGTTCTTGTCCTGCAGAAACTTGATGATCTTCCTCACGGTTGGCACATCAGCATTTCCATCGCCTTTAATAGCGATATAAGCCGGCTTACCAATTGCTTCCCGGTTTGCCCGTTGCGCTTCAACTACCCAATCGGTGATCTGGTTGTTGAGCGAGTCGGCAGGAATACCGGGCTGCTTGATGCTTTTCCGTTGTTCTCTCTCCACGTTAAGAAAAGAGCCGAGCTGCTCAACCGGAACGCCGAAGCTTTGCAGGTTGGCAAATTCCGCTCTTTGCTGCGGCGTAAAGCTTACGCCACGCTTGGCAGCAACGTAATCCAGCAACTTGGGCTTGGCCTTATCGCTGTCAAAGCCGAAGAACACACGCTTGTCCTTGTCAACGGAAATGGTGATAACGTTGCTTTCTGGCAGGCGTAGCTCCGACGTAGAAGAGGGAGTATCCACCACCACTGCTTCCTCAGGAGAAAACTTGGTGGTGAGCATGAAGAAGGTCACCAACAGGAATGCCAGGTCCACCATCGGGGTCATATCCAGCGAAGGGGACGTTCTATGGGGCTTTACTTTGGGCATTTGTGGTGTGGTTAAGTAGCTTGATTCAGTAACGTAAGGGAACTAGCCTTTAGTGCGTTAACCGCAGCCTAAGCCGTATAAGTTTCCTTTTCGCCGTGCTGAGCAGCGAACGTCTGAATGATGCTGAAACCAGCTTCGTCGATGCTGTAAGTCAGCTCGTCAATTTTGCTGGTGAAGAAGTTGTAGGCAACGATAGCCAGCGCCGAAGTACCGATACCCAAAGCCGTGTTGATCAAAGCTTCCGAGATACCGTTGGCAAGAGCTACTGCGTCTGGGTTACCAGCCTGAGCCAGTGCGGCGAATGCCCGGATCATACCGAATACCGTACCGAGCAGACCAACCAGCGTGGCGATCGAAGCCAAGGTCGAGATGATAACCAAGTTCTTCTCAAGCATTGGCAGTTCCAGAGCAGTTGATTCTTCGATCTCTTTCTGGATCGACAGGATCTTCTGGTCTTTGTCCATACCACGCTCACGCGCCATTTCCTGATACTTCAGCAAGCCAGCTTTTACTACGTTGGCTACCGAGCCTTTTTGCTGATCGCATACAGCGATAGCGCCCGTGATGTCGTTCACGTTCAGCTTCTGGCGGATTGAGCGCACGAAGCTTTCGATGCTCTTAGTGCCTTTTGCTTTGCCGATAGTCAGGTAGCGCTCGATCGAGAAGGTGATTACCAAGATGAGCATGGTCATCAGGATAGGCACAATAAAGCCTCCTTTGTACACAACACCTAAGTAGTTGCCTGGCAACGGGTTGTTTTCGGGGTTATTGCCCTGAAAGTTCCCTGGGTTGCCCAGAACAAACATATAAATCACGACGGCGACTACAAGTGCCAACGGAATCACGATGGCGGCAAACACAGACCCGCCTTTTGCCTCACCTTTAGGTGCAGCAGGAGCGGCAGGCCGCACGTTCTTGTTCATGGCATTCTTTTGTTCCATTGTTCCGGAGAATTAGGGTGTTGTTGGTGAAAGGTTGAATGAGAGAAAAAAGGTAAACAAACGGTTGACTAAACAAAAACGCTGGCCCCGCTCACCCGCACGCTCTGCACCAAAAATGCAGTGTGAAAATCGTGGGTCTGCTCGTGTGCGGGGCCTGTTCCCTAGAGAGTCTAGCCTTGGCAAACCTAAGGAAAAAACCCACGCTGCCAAAAGAAAAATGGGTTTAAGCGCGTTAAACCGCTTTTTTTTATGAAAAAAGCTAGTTTTTGGAAGTCGGGATGGGATCGTTTGTGGTGGGGAGTTGTTTTGCGCGTTCCCAATAAATATCCATTTCAGCCAAAGTAAGCTCGGCAAGGCGGTATCCTTCACGAGCAGCTTCTGTTTCTAAATATTGAAAGCGGCGGATGAATTTTCTGTTTGTACGTTCTAAAGCCTCTTCAGGGTTAATGCCGGCGAAACGAGCAAAGTTGACAAGAGAGAAAAGCAAATCGCCGAATTCATCGGCGGCCCGCTGCTGGGCCTCATCCGAAACTTGGGCATCAAGGTATTCGGTACCAAACTCTTGCAGTTCTTCCTGTACCTTTTCCCATACCTGCTCTTTCCGCTCCCAGTCAAACCCGGCACCCCGCGCTTTTTCCTGAATACGCATGGCTTTCACCAAGGCGGGCAGCGAGGTAGGCACGCCACCCAGCACGGAGGAGTTTCCTTTCTCTTTAAGCTTGATTTGTTCCCAGTTTCGCTTAACGTCTTCTTCGTCGTTGACTTTCGTGTCGCCGTAGATGTGCGGATGACGGAAAATAAGTTTATCGCATTGAGCATTAAGTACATCTGCGATATCGAAGTGGCCGGTTTCGGAGGCAATTTTGGCGTAGAAAGCCAAATGCAGCATCACGTCCCCAAGTTCCTTTTTCAGGTCGGACAAATCGTTGCGCAGGATGGCATCGGAGAGCTCGTAGGTCTCTTCGATAGTAAGATGTCGCAAACTTTGAATGGTCTGTTTTTGATCCCATGGGCATTCGGTCCGCAGCCGATCCAGCACGTCGAGCAAGCGCCCAAAAGCCGCTAACTGCTCCTGTCGTCGGATAGATGATGTATTTTCCATTGAGTCAAATATACATTTCCCAGACTAGTACTACTAGAGCAAGGCGATTTCGGTTGCCGCTTCGTACAGCTATTTAATTTGCACTTAGCCAGCAGTAGCAATCGGAGGTAGCCGTAGGGAAAGCAGGCGCATTTATCTATTTTTGCGACTTCAACACATCCATTTCTTGTGGCACTGATCAAATCTATTTCAGGCATTCGGGGTACCATCGGCGGTGCGTCAGGCCAAGGCCTTACCCCCATTGATGTCGTCAAGTACGCAGCCGCATTCGGCGCTTGGGTGCAGGAAACAACTCAGAATAACACGATCGTTATCGGGCGGGACGCCCGTATTTCGGGCGAAATGGTCAATAAGTTGGTGACCGCGACCTTGCAGGGATTAGGCATCGACGTTATTGATCTGGGGCTGAGCACAACGCCTACCGTGGAGCTTGCCGTGCCGGCTCACCAAGCGGGCGGTGGCATAATTCTGACGGCCTCGCACAACCCCAAGCAGTGGAATGCACTGAAATTGCTGAATGCACAGGGCGAATTTATTTCGGATACTGAAGGCCAACGCGTGCTGGCCTTGGCCGACGAGGAAGCTTTCGATTTTGCGCCGGTTACGAAGCTCGGACAGTATCGCACCGACGATACTTTTCTGCAAAAGCATATTGAAGCCATCCTGAAGTTGCCACTGGTGGATGTGGAAGCCATTCGCGCCAAAAAATTCCGGGTGGCTATCGACTGCGTTAACTCGACCGGCGGCGTTGCAGTGCCTCTGTTGCTGGAAGCATTGGGTGTAGAAAAAGTGGAGAGGCTGTATTGCGAGCCCACTGGTGACTTCGCGCACAACCCAGAGCCGCTGCCCGAAAATCTGCGCGACATTGCGCGGGTGATCGAAAAAGGTAGCTTCGACTTGGGCATCGTGGTCGATCCGGATGTAGATCGTCTGGCGCTGGTCAGCGAAGACGGCTCTATGTTCGGAGAAGAATACACCTTGGTAGCCGTGGCCGACTACGTGCTTAAGCAGCACGGCGGCGGCAACACCGTCAGCAACCTCAGCAGCACCCGCGCCCTGCGCGATGTAACCGAAAAGCACGGCGGCCAATATGCCGCCGCCGCTGTGGGCGAAGTGAACGTGGTGAACATGATGAAGGAAACCAATGCCGTCATTGGTGGTGAAGGCAACGGAGGCATCATTTTCCCCGAGCTGCACTACGGCCGGGACGCCTTAGTAGGCATTGCGCTGTTTCTGACGCACTTAGCTAAATCGGGGCTTACCATGACGCGCCTGCGGGCTTCGTACCCAAGTTACTTTATCTCGAAAAATAAGATTGAGCTGACCCCCGACATCGATACTGACCAGGTGCTGAGTCAGATGCAAAAGCGCTATATCAAGCAGCCCATCAACAGCATCGACGGCGTGAAAATTGAGTTCGACAAGGAATGGGTGCACCTGCGCAAGTCTAACACTGAGCCCATCATTCGCATCTACGCCGAGTCCGATTCCAATGCTACGGCGGACCACTTGGCCAACAAGATCATTGCCGATATCAAAGAAATCATTTCGGTGAAAGCCTAATGCCTTGTTGTAAATTGCTTGTAGTCAATTAGTTGCTAAAGGATTCTGGCTGCCCTGCCGGAATCCTTTATTTTTGGGCCAAACTTTTCTTGCGTCACCTCGGCGCAACTCACTTTTCCAATCGGTTGCTCGCTATGCATCACTCTTCCGATTCTCCTTTGTCGCCTGCTCCGATGGCAGTGTATTTCGACAACGCCGCCACCACACCCCTCGACCCGGAGGTGCTGGACGCCATGCTGCCGTTTATGCGGGAGCACTTTGGCAACCCCAGCAGCATCCACGGACACGGCCGAAAGGTGCGCGCAGCCATCGAAAATGCCCGCAAAACCATTGCCCACCTGATCAACGCGGCACCGGCCGAAATTTCCTTTACGTCGGGGGGGACGGAGGCCGATAACTACGCAGCGTTCGGGACTGTGCGCACGCTAGGGCTGCGTCATGCCATCACGTCGCCGCTCGAGCATCACGCCGTGTTGCATACGTTGCAGGCGTTGGAGAAAGCCGGAGATATTGAGCTGAGTTACGTGCGCCACGACGAGCGCGGCCGCCTGGATTTGCAGCATCTGGATGAGCTGCTGGCAACGCATTCGCGCTCGTTTGTAAGCCTGATGCACGGTAATAATGAGATTGGCAACCTAAACGATATTCAGCGCATCGGCGAAATTTGCCAAGCGCATAAGGCTGTCTATCACACCGATACGGTGCAGACCATGGGCCATTACCGCCACGATGTGCAGCAACTCAAGGCACATTTTCTGGTGGGTTCGGCACACAAGTTTCACGGCCCGAAAGGAGTGGGGTTTTTGTATCGGCGCTCCGAAATTCAGGTTAATTCACTAATTCATGGCGGTTCGCAGGAGCGCAACCTTCGCGCCGGTACCGAGAACGTGTATGGCATCGTAGGCCTGGCCAAAGCGTTGGAAATCGCTTGCCGCAACATGGCCGACCACCAACGCTACATTCAAGCCCTGAAAGACCGGTTCATTATGCGGTTGCGCGCCGAAATTGAGGATGTACAGTTCAACGGACTTTCGACCGAAGCCGACCAAAGCCTGTACACGGTGCTGAGCGTCAGCCTGCCGCCGTCCGAGTTGAATGAGATGTTGCTATTTAATCTGGACATCAATCATGTGTCAGTTTCGGGTGGCTCGGCTTGTACCAGCGGCGCCAACGCGGGCTCTCACGTACTCACGGCCCTAGCGGCCGACCCGGATCGGGGGGCCATTCGCTTTTCGATGAGTAAATACAACACGCCGGAAGAGGTGGACTTCGCCGTGGAACAGCTTGCCAAAATGTATCGCAAGGTGGCTGTGTAAGTAATTGATAATTAATTAGTTGCAAAGGCCAGATACCTGCTAGGTGTCTGGCCTTTACTTTTTTACTTGATAATTTTTCTTCATGTTATAAAGTACTTTGTATTTCAAAGTAAATTTTCTTCCTTTCGCTCGTCATTACCTAACGGTTACGAGCTATGCGTGTCAAATTCATTCTGCCGGCCCTTACAGAGGCTACTAACCCTTACTGGCGCCCGATCAAATATTCGTTGTTTCCGCCGCTGGGCTTAGCAACGCTAGCTGCTTATCTGCCCGATGATTGGGAAGCAGAATTGCAGGATGAACACGTCGAACCCCTGCGCCTCGACGATGCGCCGGAACTGGTTGTGATTCAAGTATATATCACCAACGCATATCGGGCTTACGCACTGGCCGACATTTACCGCAGCCGGGGGAGCTACGTGTGTTTGGGCGGGCTGCACGTTACCAGCTTGCCTGCCGAGGCAGCGGCGCATGCCGACAGCATCTTCCTGGGGCCGGGCGAAGAAACGTTTCCGCAGTTTTTGCGCGACTGGCAGCAACGGCGGCCCCAACCGCGCTACGAGTCGTCGGTGCGGACGCTGGTAGGCGTGCCGCCAATCCGGCGCGACCTGATCCGGCGGGAGCTATACCTAGTGCCGAACTCTATTGTCGTGACGCGCGGGTGCCCGCACCACTGCGATTTCTGCTACAAAGATGCCTTTTTTGAGGGTGGCAAATCGTTTTATACCCAGCCCGTCGACGATGCGCTGGCCGAAATCGACCGCTTGCCGGGCCGCCATCTGTATTTTCTCGACGATCATTTGCTGGGGCACCAGCGGTTTGCGGCTTCACTCTTCGACGGCATGCGCGGCATGGGCCGTCTGTTTCAGGGCGCGGCCACCGTCGATAGTATCCTGCGCGATACGAGCTTGCTGGAAAAAGCTGCGGCAGCGGGCCTACGGAGTTTGTTTGTGGGCTTTGAAACGCTCAGTGAGCGAAACCTTCGGGCCAGCAACAAGCGCCAAAACCTGGGCCGCGACTACGCGCAAGCCATCGAGCGCCTGCATGCCCTCGGCATAATGATCAACGGTAGTTTTGTATTTGGCCTCGATGACGACGGGCCCGATGTGTTTGCGCGCACCGTAGAATGGGCTGTGAAACAAGGAATTACCACCGCTACGTTTCACATCGCTACCCCTTACCCTGGCACCGACTACTTCAAACGTATCGAGGCAGAAGGGCGGCTGCTGCACCGCCGCTGGGATCAGTACGACACCCGCACGGTGGTGCACCAACCAGGGCCACTCCTCACGGCCGAACAGCTCAAAACGGGTTACGACTGGGCCTATCGCGAATTTTATTCGTGGGCTAATATCACGAAAGCCAGTTTGGCGCATACTTCCCTCAAGCACCAGATCAAGCATTTTGCCTATGCTGGCGGTTGGAAACGCTTCGAGACACTCTGGAATTTCATGATCAAAACGCGGCAGCTCAACTCGATGCGGCCGTTGCTGGAGGCTATTTTGGCTAAGGTGCAAGGCCCGAGAGGTACGCTGAATCCGGCCCCGGCCGACTTTATTCCGCTGCCGATCGTGCAGTAACGGGCCATTAGTAGCTGCTGTCGGCCCCGCCACCGCCCGAATGCCCGCCCCCAAACTGGAAGCTAGCCGGCTCGGGCTGCGAAGCGCTAGGTGCGGTTTGGGCCACTACCAGCGACTCTAGGCTAAACGAGAGAGGCTCTTCGCCCTCAGCCACTGAGGTCAGGCCGTGGCGAGGCGTGTGCAGGTACCGCAACGCCCAGATGGCGAAAGCGATAAGCACCACGCCGGCAATCGTAGCCGCTATTTCGGGTGGAAGAATGCTGTGATAAAACCGGATGGTGTAGCAGGAGAAAGCCGCGCTCAAAAGCCCAATCAGCAGCCAGACGCGGTCGTGCTTTCGCAGCGCGACGTACACATATGCCACCGGAATGCTGACCGTAAAAAAGTAAAAAAGCGCAGCAAAAGGAATCTGAGTGGAGGCGGGCATGTCGTTGAGCAGGGCATTGCCTTCCCGCACAACCAAGTAGTTGCCGCTGAGGTAGAACACGCTCAGAGACAGGGCTTTCAGCACGGTGAAGCACGCTTGATAATAAAACCGGTCGACGTGCTGCATGACTTTCCAAACGGCATAATAGGCTGCTGCGGAAGCCAGCATGAGTGCAAAGGGAAGTAATAAGCGGCCTATAGTGCTGTGTGATAATATATTGAATATCAATAGGATATATATCATAAAGGCGAAGGCCGATACAAGCCGATCGGCGTAACGGACAACAGCAGCTACTAGTAGACCCAGCACCGGAATTAGCGCCAAGGGCAAAAACGGATTGCCTGGTGAAAAGCTATTGCGAAACGCTGCCGGTACCGCAAGGCTGACACTGTAAAACACCAGCGCTGTCAGCCAACCTAGCGTCATGTACAACAGCGCATTATCGGGGCCAGCGTGGTAAAGACGTGAGCTTTTGATCGAGATTTCCAGCACCACCAAGCATCCTAGAGCCGACAATACGCAAACCACAAGGAAGTAATTGCTCAGGCCAAACAAGCTAAAGAAACCCGACGCTGCACCGCTTCCCAAGCACGTGAAAATGAACAGCGCAATGCGCAGAAAAATATGCGGCCGGTAATAGTCGAGCGGATGGGTCGCGTAAATGCTGTCGAGCTGTGCTGGGCTAAGGAGTCCTTGTTTTTGCCAGCGAGCAGCAGCTTCACGGGTGGCTTTAGCCCGCGCCCAAGCCGGATTATAGGCTTTCAGAATCATGGCTTTCCGACAATCTCTTTGGCTTTGACAAACAGAAGGATAATCACGAAGGTGGTGAATGGAAAGTATAGGGTAAGGAGCTCTGAGCTAGAATCGAACAGCTTGAAAAACAGGTAGGTGAAGGCGATATAGCCATACACCGCACCCATCAGCAAAAACAAGTAAGAGTGCGTGCGACGGGCATACCAGATCAGGAACCCACTCAGAAGCAGCACCAGCGGCGCGGCGATAGTACCCAACAGCGTGGGCTCCGACGAAAGCAACGCGGCCGTAGTGGCAATCAGGGCCAGGTTACTACCCAGAGAAAGATACGTGAAAGCAAAGTGGCGCTTCAGGTTGCGCTGCTCCGAAACGAATCCGGCGCCCATCAGGGCCAAGCCCAGCAACACCGCCGCGCCGCCGAGGCCGGAGCGGAAGAAATTGTTCTCAGTAAAAGCCGACAGCGGCGCAATGGAAAGCCCAATCCAGGACGCCAAGGCCGTAATGGCCATCGAGAGCACGCCCCGGTGATCGAAGCGGTACGCCAGCCAGAAAAACAACGCGGCCGGAATGAATACAGCCAGCCCATATCGCGTGCCAAACAGCTCATACTGAGCTTGCAAGTATCCTTCGAGCGTGAGAAACAGCAGGCAGCCCAGGAGCAGCAGATAGTCGGGGACCACGCCGGCACGCGGTGCTTGCTCCCAGGTAAACGGCGATTGGTGCCGAACGGCATAGGCAAAGCACGCTGCCATCAGGCCCGAAATGGCGGCCACTATTACGCTGTGGCCAATGTCATCGAGGTGTTGGTAGAGCAAAACGCCCAGTCCGCCGCTGAGCAACACGATGCCCAAATACAGCACCGTGCGCAGCTCGTAGTGCAGGGAAAAAGGCCGGGTATGCTCGTAATTGCCAATAACGGCAGTTTGTTCTGGCGACAACAAGCCCTTGGCCTGTAGGTCGATGAGGATTTCATCGGATACCATATTCGCAGCAAAAGAGGAGAACGAAAGCCAGGCAAGCATACCAACTCCAGCGAATTACGTATTCTTTGCCGATATCCCATTGCCGCTGGTGGCAATGGCCGATTTTTCCTCACTCGTTCCCGCTTTTCCATGGCCGACATCAACATTCAACGAAAGAAATCTTCGCCCAGTCCGTGGCTGCTGGTTTTGGTGGTTTTGCTGGTGCTGGGGTTGCTGGCTTATTTTTTCCTTCGTGAGCCAACGGCTGCTCCCGAGCCGCTGCCCGCCGGAGCAGTCGGGACCAGTGCTGCCGCTCCGGGAGCGGTCGCCGACTCGCCTCAGACCGCTCAACCCACTCCGCCGCCCGCCGATGGCGGGGCCGCCGTGGCCGATATGGCCACCGACGATGCGCCCGTTTCGCCGGAGGAGCTCGCTGCATATGCCAAATCCGAAAGCAACGAACCCGATTACGGCCGGCGTGGCATGCGCATGCTAAGCGCGACCTTGGTGGACTTGGCCGACCGCGACGACCTGCGCGACGCCACTGTACAGGAGCGCCGCAACGACCTTACCAGCGCCACCAGCCGCCTCAACGAAGAGAACGCCAGCCTCCGCCCCGGGCTAGTAGCGGCTACATCCTTGATGCAGGCAATGCAACAGAAATCGTACCCGGAGCTGGAGAAACCGGTGGGCGAATTGGCGGAACAAGCGCAGCAGTTGAGCGGCCGTAGCACCGCCGCCGATCAGGAGCAGTTGCACAAGTTTTTTGCCCAAGCGGCTGAGGTCATTCGTACGCTTAGTCAACCGGCTGAGAAGTAAATATTTGATTTAGAGTTAGTTATGTTTGAAGGCCGGTCCGCTGCTTTTCAACGTTTTTGATTCAATTCCACATCCTCTGCAATGGAACCCAATGCTATACCGCCAGCCGCCGGCATGCACTTGCGCCGCTTGCGCGACCTCACCGATTTTGAAGTAGCCGACGGCAACCCCGACGTACGCGGCTGGGATGTGCGCGGCAACGACGGCGAAAAGTTCGGCGAAGTGTACGAGCTCATCGTGGAGCCCGAAGCCATGAAAGTGCGCTATCTGGAAGTGGAGCTGGACGCGTCTTTCAACGTGAACGAGCGCGACCGCCACATCCTGCTGCCCATCGGAGCTGCCGCCCTCGACGACGAAGCCGACAACGTGTTCGTGCCTTCGCTGACCAAAGAAGCCGTGGTCAACTATCCGCCCTACGCCGACATTTACATCTCCCGCGAATACGAGGAAGCCATGCTGCGCGCCCTCAACTTGCCGGTGCCCATAGCCAGTTCGAATGACTTTTACACCGGCGATTCCTACGATGCTTCGCGCTTCTACACGCGTCGTCCGGCCCGGCTAGGTTCCGCGCAGCATCCGTCTGAGAACGTAAGTTAAACTGTATAAGTATTTAATTGTCAAATACTTATACAGTTTAATACTGCCTAGTTATTTCGCACCATATCCGTTACGGCCTGCACCCACAGCGGGTGCGAGTTGAGCGAGGGCACCAACTGCCAATGGCTGCCACCGGCCGCTTCAAACATTTCCTTGAATTCAAATCCCACTTCCACAGTAGTTTCGAGGCAATCGGCGACGAAAGCGGGGCTGAAAGCCAGCACATTCTGGATGCCTTTGGCGGGGAAATCCTTCAAGACGAAGTCGGTATAGGGTTGCAGCCACGGGTCGCGGCCCAAGCGGCTCTGAAACGAGACCGTGTACTGGTCCTTGCTGATTCCCAGCTCTTTGGCTACCAGGCGCGAGGTTTCGTAGCACTGGGCCCGGTAGCAGTAGCGGTTCTTTTCGTTGTAAGTATCGCAGCAGCTGCCGAGCTGGCAATAACCCTTGTAGCTGCCTTTCAGCACGTGGCGCTCCGGAATGCCGTGGTAGCTGAATACGATGTGATCGTACTTGTGCTTGGCCATTTCTTCCTTGCCCAGAGTGGCAATCGTGTTGATAAAACCGGGATCGTTGGTGAACGTGCTGATGAAGCTGATGCTGGGCACCACCCACCACTTACTCACGATCTCCATTACTTTTTGCTGCACCGAGCCTGTGCTGGCCGCCGCGTATTGCGGAAAAAGCGGCAGCACAATAATGCGATCGACGGCAGCATCGCGTAATTCTTCCAAAGCGCTTTCGATGCTGGGCTTCTGGTAACGCATCCCGAAGGCAACTACGTATTGCTCACCGAGTTGCTCCTGCACAAGGCGCTTCAGATCAAGGCCGTGGTAGAGCAGGGGAGAGCCGCGCTCGGTCCAGAGCTGCTGGTACACCTTCGCCGATTTGGGTGCCCGCAACGGCACCACAATCCCCTGAAACAACGGATACCGCACCGCCGCCGGAATGTCGATGACGCGGCCGTCGGTCAGAAACTCATTGAGGTAGCGCCGCACATCGCTGGTTTGGGGCGAGTCGGGCGTGCCCAGGTTAACCAACAAAACGCCGATGCGGCCTAAAGAAGAAGCAGGTGAAGCCATGAATGCAGAGAAAGTGGCCGCTCCATAAGCTGCCGTGTCCATCAGACAAGCAACCTACGGCGGATGTTTTAGGGATGAGCGGCCCGGCGGCCGGAATGTCGTACCTTTGCAAAATTATTCCGAAATCCCGTGAACCCCGAATCTAAACCGCACCGCGCTGGCTTTGTGAGCATTATCGGCAAGCCCAACGTCGGCAAGTCGACGCTCATGAACGTGCTCGTGGGCGAGCGGCTCAGCATCATTACGAGCAAAGCCCAAACCACGCGCCACCGCATCATGGGCATTCTGAACGGCGACGATTTCCAGCTCGTCTACTCCGATACGCCCGGCATTATTCAGCCCAAATACGAGCTGCACAACGCCATGATGAGCTTTGTGTATTCGTCGTTGGAAGACGCCGACGTAATTCTCTTTGTAACAGATATTTACGAAAAGCACGACGAAGAGCCCATCGTTGAGCGTCTGCGCAAGTCGGATACACCTATCATATTGATAATCAATAAGATAGATCAAGCCGAGCAGGTTGAGGTAGAAGCTAAGATCGCATATTGGCGCGAGCAACTGCCCAATGCGGTCGAGGTGTTGGCCATTTCGGCGCTCAATGCCTTGGGTACGGAACGCGTGCTGGAACTGGTGCTGGAGCGCCTGCCGGAGCACCCGCCGTTTTACCCCAAAGATGAACTCACCGACAAGCCCGAGCGTTTCTTCGCGGCTGAGATGATTCGGGAAAAGATCTTCAAGCTATACAAAAAAGAGGTTCCGTATAGCTGCGAAGTGGCCATTGAGGAGTTCAAAGAGGAAGAAAATATCATCCGGATGCGCTCCATCATTTACGTGGAGCGCGCCAGCCAGAAAGGCATCATCATTGGCCAAAAAGGCGAGGCGCTGAAAAAAGTAGGCACTTGGGCGCGCGAGGAAATGGAAAAATTCTTCGCCAAGAAGGTGTTCCTCGAAATCCACGTCAAAGTCAACGAAAACTGGCGCACTGACCCGAAGGCCCTGAGCCGCTTCGGTTATAAAGAATAACGGCGCTCGCAAAGCGCCCCTATATTCCGACCACACATTCACTTAACTACTCCGGGCACCGCCAGATTTGGTCGGACTGGCGGCTGGAGTCAGACTGTATGAAAAATACCATCGCCATTGTGGGGCGGCCCAACGTGGGCAAATCCACGCTATTCAACCGCTTGGTCGGCCAGCGCAAGGCCATCATGGACAACCAAAGCGGCGTGACCCGCGACCGCCACTATGGCTACGGCGAGTGGACGGGCAAGTATTACACCGTGATCGATACGGGTGGCTACGTCCATAACTCCGACGATATTTTCGAGGGCGAAATCAACAAGCAGGTAAAACTCGCTATTGAAGAGGCCGATGTGGTTCTGTTCATGGTCGACGTGGACACGGGCCTGCACGGTCTCGACGAAGAATTTGCCAACGTGCTGCGCCGCTACCAAGGCAAGAAGCCGATCTATCTGGTTGCTAATAAGGCAGATACAAACCAGCGTGCCCACGCTGCCGGTGAGTTTTATGCGCTAGGAGTTGGCGACGGCGAGATTTTCACGGTGTCTTCGGCCAACGGTTCCGGCACTGGGGATCTGCTGGATGCGGTAGTATCGCATTTCGATGATCCGTGGGAAGAAGAGCCCGATTCGGGACTGCCCAAGATTGCCGTAGTAGGTCGCCCAAACGTGGGCAAATCGTCGTTGGTAAACCTGCTGCTTGGCGCCGAGCGTAGCATCGTGACCGACATTGCCGGCACCACCCGCGACGCCATTCAGGCGCACTACAGTGCTTTTGGCAACGAATTTATCTTGGTCGATACGGCCGGTTTGCGCCGCAAGTCGAAAGTAAGCGAAGACATCGAGTTCTATTCTGTGCTCCGTTCCATTCGGGCCATGGAAGAGTCGGACGTGTGCATCGTGATGATTGACGCCACGCGTGGTATTGAGGCTCAGGATGTTAACATCATCGCGCTGGCCGACAAAAACCGCAAGGGCATCGTGATCTTGGTGAACAAGTGGGACTTGATCGAGAACAAGGAGACCAATACCATCAAGGAAATCGAAGAGCGCATCAAGGAGAAAATTGCTCCGATTGCGTATCCGCCTATCATTTTCACGTCGGTACTCACCAAGCAGCGCGTGCACAAAGCCATTGAAGTGGCAATTCAGGTGTACGAAAACAAGCGGAAGAAAATCCCGACGTCGCAGCTCAACGAGGTCATGTTGCGCGAGATCGAGCAGCACCAGCCGCCGTCGGTAAAAGGGAAGATGGTGCGTATCAAGTACGTAACGCAGCTGCCCACCCACAACCCCGTATTTGCCTTCTTCTGCAACCTGCCGCAGTACGTGAAGGAATCGTACATACGCTTCCTGGAAAACCGCATGCGCGAACACTTCGGCTTCGAAGGCGTGCCCATCGGCATCGTTTTCCGGAAGAAATAGCTTCACGTCCTGAAAAAACAGGGTAATTATTTTTAATTGGTTGGGTTACCTTTCTAAAGACGAGGTATAAAGTCTCGAATTTCAACATCAACTGCTACGCAAGGTGTTGATAATTAATTAAATAGACTCCAACACCTCCCTCAAAAACAAAACCATGAAAAAAGTACTGTTTCTTGCCATCGCTGCTGCTGCTTTCTCGTTCACTTCTTGCGACAGCAAAAAAGAAAACGCTCAAGAGAATGCTGCTGACCAAGTAGAGAACGCTGGCGAAGTAAAGGCTGACTCTTTGGAAGATAAGGCTGACGCCGTACGTGACTCAGCTGACGCTACTTCCGACAAAATGGAAGATGCTGCTGATGCTAACCCTTCGACTGCAACTCCTCAGCCTGCTAACGGCGCAACTACCAAGTAGTCTGACCCAATCTTTAGCTACAAAAAAGGCTCCCCAAACAGGGGAGCCTTTTTTGCTTTCAAGCACTTGGCAAAAGTATTTTAACCCAGTCGTCGCTGGAGCATGCCATCGACTACAGTAAAGAGCTTGCGCGGCGCGTACGTGCGCCACGGGAGATCGTCGAGTTGGCCGCCAAAGTTGATGTAACTGTCGAGATTGTACTGGCGCATTTCGCGAACGACGTGCTCCTGAAAGTTGACGCCCGCAATCCAGCCGTCTTCTACATCCTCAAACCACTCTTCGTAATAGTCGTCGTCGGAGCCGTGGAAGTTAAACACGTTCTCGCCGATCAGGATAAACTTGCGGATGCCTTCGTGCACCATCAGGTCGATGATGTTGCGCTTGAGCAGCATAATGTCATTTTCGATGGCGTCGTTCCACTCACCGATAAACTCGATTACGCCCAGCCCCAACTCGTAATCGACAAACAGGATTTTTAGGAACAGCGTATCCGAGTCGAGGCTATCCCATTGAGGATGAATGTAATAGCCATAAATGGTATTGGTGAAGCTGTCGAGGCTGTTTTCGGCTTCAAAAAGCGGCGAGCGTGGGTCTTCGGAAGCAGAATATTGCTCGATCCAGTTGTAATGCGGCTCGATGGTATGCACGGGGGCAGCGAGTAAAGGTGAGCGGATGAAATTCTAACAATTCGGTCGCAAAAAAGCTCCGTGTTTCAGTTTCATTCTAACGGACTCACCCCGGAAAGCGTTTGCTATTTTTGCGCGTCTAGCGCCGCGCGCACACTTCCGTAGCGTTGCAGAAGTGCGGCGGCTTCTTCTTGCCCGATGCCCAGTTCGTCCATGATCATGCGCTCGCCGCGGTCAACGAGTTTTTGGTTGGAGAGCTGCATGTCCACCATCTTGTTGCCTTTCACGCGGCCCAGCCGAATCATGGTGGCGGTAGTCAACATGTTGAGTACCAGCTTCTGAGCCGTGCCGGCTTTCATGCGCGTACTGCCCGTCAGAAATTCGGGCCCGGTTACGACTTCCACCGGAAACTCGGCGGCGGCGGCCACTTCCGAACCGGCATTGCAGACGATGCACCCCGTAGCAATGCCCTGCTGACGAGCCATTTGCAGCCCGCCGATCACGTAGGGCGTACGGCCTGAAGCAGCAATCCCCACCACGATATCGTTCTGGTTCACAGAATGTTCTGAAAGGTCGTGCCACGCTTGCTCAGCATCATCCTCGGCATTCTCTACGGCTTTGCGAATGGCCGTATCGCCACCGGCAATGATGCCCACCACCAGCCCCTGCGGCACCCCGAACGTAGGCGGGCATTCCGAAGCATCCAAGATGCCCAAACGCCCACTGGTGCCCGCGCCGATGTAAAACAGCCGGCCGCCCTTCTGTAGTTGAGCAACTGTAGCCTCCACCAACGCTTCTACCTGCGGCAGGGCTTTGGCTACAGCCAAGGGCACCGTTTGGTCGACGCTGTTGATGCCGGCGAGCAGCTCACGCGTGGAAAGGGTTTCGAGGTTGTTGAAAAGGGACGGGCTTTCGGTAGTGCTCACGGTACGGAAGGGGAAAAAGAAATGCTTGGCCGCTTACGGCTGCGCGGGTTAGGAGTTGGGAGTGGCGGCAGCTTTCAGGCGACCGATAATAGGGAAATTGTCGAAGACATTTTCCGTGTGCGGCGCATCTCGTTGAAGCTCTTGGGTCAGGTCTTGGCCGGCCCAGTGCTCGTAGTGGTTGCCGCGCCGCCACAAACGCGACCGGCTAACGTCGTACACCAAGCCTTGGTAACACACCCAAATTTCATCCCGATCCTGCCCATTACGCAAAGCCAGCTGTGCAAGGCTATATTCCGGCAGGGCAGTAGTGGGCAAACTATGGGATGGTGTTTTCATAACTAATTGAATATCAAATAGATATGTTTGGTATTGGTTTGGTTATCCTAACAGGGCTTGGGTTAATATCCAACGGTTGGGCAAATCACCTTGGGCAGCATGCAGATAATCCTGGTAACTGCACGGCACGATGCGTTTCAAATTGCTGTCGGCCAGACTTTCGACTTCCAGCCACCACTTTTCGGTGCGTTTGGCTTTGTAAAAGACCAGCTTAGCCGGCGTGCCCGGCAACCCCACCGCGTACCGAATAAAGCGTCGGCTCTGAAAATCCGTTTCGCCGCGCCGATGGTAGTAGCCTTCCACAAAATACCAGAGCATGGTGGCCAACGTAGCCGCGGCCAAGCCATGCGTGTCGTGGTCGGGGCGGTAGCCGTAGAGGCCGAAGCTGCTGAGCTGGTCGTTGTGGCCGGCATACCAAGCCAGTTGCGCGGCTTCTTCGTTGGTAAGCCCAAACGGGTTGGCTGGGTAATAAGCGGGGGCATCGTTCCAGCGCAAAGCGGCCACGTCGAAGCTCACAAAATCGGCTTGGCGCAGCAGCGGCTCGGCCTGCCGCACATCCGTATGAATTTCGCCAAGGCGCAGCGTTTCAAAGTGCAGCTTTTCCAGCGCGGCCAATACATCAGGAGCAGCAAAGTATTGCTGATGAGCTAGTTGGGCAAAATTGAAGATAAAGTTGGGCTCGTGCACCAGTAGGCGCCTAAGGTGCGATTCTTCGGCGGGGGCAGCCGTGTGCTCGGCCATATCTACGCGGGCATCGACGGTAGCAAAGCTGATGGCGCGCTCCACGGTTTCGTAAGCCAGGAATTGACCGTAGTCGAGGTCGTGGCTGCCGCCCAGCAAAATCGGTACTGTGTTGTACTCCAAGAGCGCCGCCACAATTTCGCGCACCCGAAGGTAGGTGTCTTCAAGGGTGAGTCCCGGCCGCAGGTTGCCCAGGTCCACAATGCGCAGAGCGCCAGTACCTTTCTGAAGCTGATAAAAGCGTTGGCGCACGGCATCGGCACCGTGAGCCGCCGGCGCACCTGCCGAGCTTCCGCGCCATTCGTCCAGCCCGATAAGGGCCAGATCGGCGTCGCGCCAGTCGGGAAACGTATCGAGAAAAGCGGTAACGTAAGCTGCCAGCGTGGTTGGAGCGGAAGGCGAGCCTACCAACTCTTCGCGGAGCGGATCAAAGAAAATAGCCAGATTCATTGGGAGCAGGCAGTGCAGGCAGACAAAACTAAGCAAATAGCAGCACCCCGCCTGCCTTTTCCGGAGCGGCGGCGCTTCACAGGCCCTTCTAATAGGCTTTACGCCAAAAAATCCATTTATTTAAGCTGCTTTTCCCACCCTATTGCCCTATTTCATGGAAGTCCGTCGTGCGTTTGATATTCTCCCGTATCAGCTTTCCAAATACCCCAAAGCCGATTGCCTCGCGGCCAAGGTCGACGGGGAATGGCGAAAACTAAGCACGCAGCAAGTGCTCGACCAAGCCAACCTGGTAAGTTTAGGTTTGGCGAGCTTGGGCATTCGGAAAGACGATAAAGTTGCCATCATCTCGATGAACCGGCCCGAGTGGATGCTGGCCGATTTCGGCATTTCGCAGCTCGGTGCGGTGAGCGTGCCCATGTACCCGAGCATCACGGTCGAGGATTACAAATACATCTTCGGCGATGCGGGGGTGAAGGCCGTGTTCGTGGCCGATCAGAAGCTATACGACAAGGTAAAAGAAGCCACCGCCGGCATGAATATTCCGGCCGCAAACGTTTTTACTTTCGATCGAATTGAAGGCGCTCGCCATTTCTCTGAGCTGCTGGAAGCCGGCAAAAAAGGTGATCCGAAGACTTTAGAGCCGTTGCGCGCTGCCGTTCAGCCCGATGATCTGCTGACCCTGATTTACACCTCCGGCACGACTGGCAGCCCTAAGGGCGTCATGCTTAGCCACGACAATATCCTGAGCAATTGCCGTAACTCGCAGCGGTATGTGCCTGTGCATGACAACGATACGGCGCTCAGCTTTTTGCCGCTCTGCCATATTTTCGAGCGGATGGTGACGTATCTATACATGATCAACGGCGTGAGCATTTACTACGCCGAAAGCATGGAGGTGATCGCCGATAACCTGCGCGAAGTAAAGCCGCAGATCTTCACCACGGTACCGCGTCTGCTGGAGAAAGTCTACGATAAGATCGTCGCCAAAGGGCACGACTTGGAGGGCGTCAAGAAGCAGTTGTTTTTCTGGGCTCTGGATCTGGGCCTGAAGTACGATACCCAGAAAAGCCAGGGTTTCGTGTACAATACGCAGCTTGCCTTGGCTAACAAGCTCATTTTCAATAAGTGGCGGGAAGCTTTGGGCGGCAACTTAAAATGCATCGTATCGGGTGGCGGTGCGTTGCAGCCCCGCTTGGCGCGCGTGTTTTGGGCCGCAGGCATTCGGGTGATGGAAGGCTATGGCCTGACCGAAACCTCGCCGGTGATTGCCGTAGGGGGCTTCGAACCTGAAGATAACATGATCGGGACCGTGGGGCCGCTCATCGACAACATGGAAGTGAAAATCGCTCCGGACGGCGAGATCCTGACCAAATCGGCTTCGGTAATGAAGGGGTATTACAACCGGCCTGACCTTACCAAAGAGGCAATTGATGCCGAAGGCTGGTTCCATACCGGCGACATCGGCGAATTTGTCAACGGGCGCTTCCTGAAAATCACCGACCGCAAGAAGGAAATGTTCAAGACCTCGGGCGGCAAATACATCGCCCCGCAAGTCATTGAAAGCAAGCTTAAAGAGTCGCCGCTCGTGGAGCAAGCCATGGTTGTGGGTGCCGATCAGAAATTCCCGGCCTGCTTGGTAGTACCAGCTTTCGATGAGCTCAAAAACTGGGGCAAGCGGCACGGCGTGGAAATTGGCTCCAACGAGCAAGCCGTTAAGGATGAGCGCATTGTGAAAATGTACGAAGACCTTGTAAAAGACTACAACAAGAGCTTTGCGCAGTGGGAGCAGGTGAAGAAGATCGTGCTGATGCCCCAACAATGGACCGTAGAAAGCGGCGAGATGACGCCGACCCTGAAGGTGAAGCGGAAAATCATCACCGAAAACAACAAAGACCTCATAGAGAGCTTATACCATCACGACGACCGGCGCTAGAAAGCTATAGGCCGCGCCGAAAATCGCTGCTGATGCTGAGTTTGGGGAAAGCAGGCGAGCCGAAAGGCTGCTGTTTTCCCCGAACTTTTTTCTGCGGAGATAGTATGCAAGCCTAACATATTCTTTGTATGTTTACCGGACCTCAGCACTACGATGAAACCCGAAGAAACCGTCGATTACAACATCAAAATTGCTTGGCACGCCATCTCGCGCATGTATAATACGCAGGCCGCCAAGCACGACATCACGACGAGCATTGGCTTCGTGCTGTTGAATATAGATCAGGAAAACGGCACGCCGGCTACCAAGATTGCGCCGCTGCTGGGCCTCGAAACGCGCAGCCTCACCCGCATTCTGCGCTCGATGGAGGAGAAAGGGCTGATTTATAAACAAGCCGACGCGCTGGACAAACGCTCGGTGCGCATTTTCCTGACGGAAGAAGGCTTGCGCAAAAAAGAGGTTTCGCGCCAAACCGTGCGCCATTTCAACCAGAAAGTGCATGAGAAAATCCCTCAGAATCAGCTTGATGTGTTCTTTAAGGTCGTAGGCCAAATCACTGGCATGATCGAAAGCAAAAGCTTATTCGACGATTTTAAACTCAAAAGCTCGCGCTCCGAATCGACCTCCGCCTAGGTCGGTCGGGGC
Source organism: Hymenobacter jejuensis (assembly GCF_006337165.1). Taxonomy (NCBI): domain Bacteria; kingdom Pseudomonadati; phylum Bacteroidota; class Cytophagia; order Cytophagales; family Hymenobacteraceae; genus Hymenobacter; species Hymenobacter jejuensis. Next base: position 1,532,676 of record NZ_CP040896.1, on the reverse strand, counting down.
GCGTTTGCTTGGTCTGATTTTATATCCAATCCCGCCATTCCGAACACCCGCTTCCTTTTCGTATGAACCGAATTATTAAGAAAGTTGCCGTATTGGGCTCCGGTGTCATGGGCTCGCGCATTGCCTGCCACTTTGCCAACATTGGCGTGCAGGTGCTGCTACTCGACATCGTGCCCCGTGAGCTAACCGCCGACGAAGAAAAAAAGGGCTTGACGCTGGAAAACCCGGCGGTGCGTAACCGCATCGTTAACAGCTCGTTGCAGGCAGCTGTTGCCTCTAATCCTTCGCCGCTGTATCGTAAGGCCGATGCGGCCAAGATCAAGACCGGCAATTTCGACGACAACCTGAAAGACATTGCCAGCTGCGACTGGACCATAGAAGTAGTAGTCGAGCGGCTGGACATCAAGCAAAGTCTCTACGAGAAAGTAGAAAAGGTACGCAAGCCCGGCACGCTCATCACGAGCAATACCTCCGGTATTCCGATTCATATGCTGTCGGAAGGCCGTTCGGATGACTTCAAGAAGCACTTCTGCGGTACGCACTTTTTCAACCCGCCGCGCTACCTGAAGCTGCTGGAAATCATCCCGACGCCGGATACCGATCCGGCCATCGTAGATTTCCTGATGCACTATGGCGACCTATACCTGGGCAAAACTACGGTGCTGGCCAAGGACACGCCGGCGTTTATTGCCAACCGCGTGGGCGTATTCGCCATCATGGACGTGCTGCAAGTGATGCAGCAACTCGGCCTGACGGTGGAGGAAGTCGATAAGCTGACGGGGCCGGTAATTGGCCATGCCAAGTCGGCCACGTTCCGCACGTCGGATGTCGTTGGTTTAGATACCCTTATCAACGTAGCCAATGGCCTGGCCCAAGGCCTGCCCAACGACGAAGCCAAAGCCGCATTCATGCTGCCCGACTTCCTCAAGAAGATGGGCGAAAACAAATGGCTCGGCGACAAAACCGGCCAGGGCTTCTACAAAAAAGTAAAAGGCGAGGGCGGCAAGTCGGAAATACAAGCACTTGATTTACAAACACTTGAATATAAGCCCGGCCAGCGCGTAAAATTCGCTACGCTGGAAGCTACGAAGCCCATTGAAAAGCTAGGCGACCGTTTCAAGGTCTTGGCTGCGGGTAAAGACAAAGCCGGCGAGTTTTACCGCAAAATGTTTGCGGGCCTGTTTGCTTACGTGACCAACCGCGTACCCGAAATCACCGATTCGCTGTACAAGATCGACGACGCGCTCCGTGCAGGCTTCGGCTGGGAAATGGGTCCGTTTGAAACCTGGGATGCGCTGGGCGTGCCGAAAGGTCTGGAGCTGATTCAGACCGAAGGCAAGCAAGCGGCGGGCTGGGTGCAGGAAATGCTCGATGCCGGCAATACGTCGTTTTACAAAGTTAACGAGCAGGGCGTGAAGCAGTTCTACGACTTCGAGTCGAAGAGCTACCAGCCGATTCCGGGCGTCGAGAACTTCATCATTCTCGACAACCTGCGCGCTTCGGGCAAGGTGTTGTGGAAAAACGCCGGTGCTTCGGTTATCGACCTCGGCGACGGCATCCTGAACGTGGAGTTCCACAGCAAGATGAATACGCTGGGTACCGACGTAATTCAGGGCTTGCTGAAGGGCGTAGACATGGCCGAGCAAGGCTACCGCGGTCTGGTGGTCGGCAACGACGCGCCAAACTTCTCGGCGGGCGCCAACCTAGGCCTCGTGTACATGTACGCGCTGGATCAGGAGTTTGACGAGATCAATATGATGATCGCGCAGTTCCAGAACGCCATGATGCGCATGCGCTACAGCAGCATTCCGGTAATAGGCGTGCCGCACGGACTGGCGTTGGGCGGTGGCTGCGAACTGAACCTGCACGCCGACAAGGTGGTGGCTTCGGCCGAAACCTACATGGGCCTCGTGGAATTTGGCGTCGGCCTGATTCCGGCCGGTGGCGGCACCAAGGAAATGACGTTGCGCACGGCTGCGAAGTATGAGGAGGGCGAACCGGAGTTCAACCTGATCCGCAACACCTTCATGACGATCAGTACGGCTAAGGTATCTGCTTCAGCAGCAGAGGCTTATGATTTGGGCTTCCTGCGCCGCGGCGACGAGATAGTGGTAAATAGCAACCGCGCCATTGCGGCGGCCAAAGAAGCTGCCTTGGAACTTGCGGATGCTGGCTACACCCAACCGACCCAAAAAACAAACATCAAAGTACACGGCCAAGGCGCTTTGGGCATGTTCATGACCGGCGTGTACGCCATGAAAGAAGGCCGCTACATCTCCGATCACGACGTGAAAATTGCTAACAAGCTGGCGTACGTGATGTGCGGCGGCGACCTGTCGCAGCCTACGGAAGTGAGCGAGCAGTATCTGCTGGATCTGGAGCGCGAAGCTTTCCTGTCGCTGACTGGCGAGCGGAAAACGTTGGAGCGGATTCAGTCGATTTTGACGACGGGCAAGCCTTTGCGTAACTAATTGATTAACAAATTGTTGTATAAAAGGACTTTGTGGCTCGTTGGGCAATATTAAGTTCTGACAATCAACTCTTTAAGGAGCAAAAAGATGAATGCATATATCGTAGCTGGTTACCGCACGGCCGTGGGCAAAGCGCCGCGCGGTGGTTTCCGCTTCACCCGCACCGATGATCTGGCCGCCGAGGTCATCAAGCACCTGATCGCATCGGTGCCTGCCCTCGACCCCGCACGCGTCGATGACGTGATCGTGGGCAACGCGGTACCCGAGGCGGAGCAAGGCCTGCAAATTGGCCGCATGATTTCGCTGCTGGCCTTGCCCATGAACGTGTCGGGCTTGGTAGTAAACCGTTACTGCGGTTCGGGCGTCGAAACAATTGCGATGGCAGCGGGCAAAATCGCGGCCGGTATGGCCGACTGCATCATTGCGGGCGGCGCCGAAAACATGTCGCAAGTGCCTACGGTGGGCTGGAAAACGGTGCCAAATTATAAGCTCGCGCAGAAGCACCCTTCGTACTACTTGGGCATGGGCCTGACGGCCGAAGCCGTAGCGCAGGACTACAAGGTTTCGCGCGAAGACCAGGACGAATTTGCCTTTCACTCGCACCAAAAGGCTATTAAAGCCATCCAGGAAGGCAAGTTTAAGAAGCAGATCGTGCCGATTACGGTCGAAGAAACCTACCTCGATCAGGCGACCGGCAAAAAGAAAAAGCGCTCGTACGTAGTAGATACTGACGAAGGTCCGCGCGCCGATACATCGTTAGAAGCGCTGGCCAAGCTACGGCCCGTGTTCGCAGCGGGCGGCACGGTTACGGCGGGCAACTCGTCCCAAACTTCCGACGGCGCGGCCTTCGTGATCGTGATGTCGGAGCGCATGGTAAAGGAATTGAACCTGGAGCCCATCGCCCGCATGGTCACCTACGCCACCGAAGGTATCGACCCGCGCATCATGGGCATGGGACCGGTGAAAGCCATCCCGAAGGCCCTGAAGCAAGCCGGCATGAAGCTCGACGACATCGACCTGATTGAGCTGAACGAAGCGTTTGCTTCGCAGTCAATTGCGGTGGTGCGTGAGCTAGGCATTGATACTGAAAAGCTTAACGTGAATGGCGGTGCTATTGCCCTTGGTCATCCGCTGGGCTGCTCAGGCGCTAAGCTCAGCATTCAGCTGTTCGACGAGTTGCGTGAGCGCGGCAAAAAGTACGGCATGGTAACCGCCTGCGTCGGTGGTGGCCAAGGCGTAGCAGGTATTTATGAGCTGCTGAAGTAGCCAAATCACAATCCAACATACAGAACCAGACGGTTGTATAAGCTGTTCTGAATAAGAAGATTAGAAGCCCCGCAAGCGGGGTTTCTTTCGCCCTAAATAGGCTGCAAGCCTAACAAAATAGTAACTTAGAAATTCCCTCAAAATTTTCAATTCTCTCACGGTCATGGAAGTATCCCACAAACTGATGAAAGGCGGCGAGTTCATCATCAAAGAAACTGCTGCTCAAGACGTATTCACCCCAGCCGAATTCACCGAGGAGCAGCGGATGATGTACCAGACCTGTCTGGACTTCGTGGGCGCGGAAGTGCAGCCCTTACTCGAGCGCCTCGACAACCATGAGGAAGGGTTGATGCGTGGCCTGATGGAGAAAGCGGGCCAATTGGGCCTGTTCGGCGTGAGCATCCCGGAGCAATACGGCGGCCTCGATATGGACTTCACCACCGCCTTACGCGTGACGGAAGGTGTAGGCGGTGGGCACTCGTTCCCGGTGGCTTTTGCCGCGCACACGGGCATCGCAATGCTGCCGATTCTCTATTTTGGCACCGACGAGCAGAAAGCCAAATACCTGCCCGGCCTGACCAACGGTGAGCTAATGGGCGCGTATTGCCTCACCGAACCCGGATCGGGCTCGGATGCGCTGGGTGCCAAAACCAAAGCCATTCCGACCGAAGATGGCTCGGGCTACGTGCTCAACGGCCAGAAAATGTGGATCACCAACGGTGGTTTTGCCGACGTTTTTATTGTGTTTGCGCAGGTCGATGGCGACAAGTTTACCGGCTTCATCATCGAGAAAAATACACCCGGCCTAAGTCTTGGCAACGAAGAGCACAAGATGGGCATTCGGGGCAGCAGCACGCGCCAAGTGTTCTTGTCGGACGTGAAAGTGCCGAAAGATGCCGTGTTGGGCGAAATTGGCAAAGGCCACCTCATCGCCTTCAACGTACTCAACATCGGCCGTATCAAACTGGCCGCCGCCTGCTTGGGCGCTTCTAAAATGGCGGCTACGCTGAGCGTAAAGTATGCCAATGAGCGCGTGCAGTTTAAGATGCCGATTGCCAAGTTTGGCGCCATCCGCCACAAGCTGGCTGAGCAAGCCATCCGCATTTACGCCGTGGAGTCGGCCATTTACCGTGCGGGCATGGACATTTATCGCATGGAGCAGGAACTGATGGCCCAGGGCAAATCGGCCAACGAAGCGCTGTTGGGCGCTGCCCGCGAATTTGCGGTTGAGTGTGCTATTCTGAAAGTAGAAGGTTCGGAAGTGCTTGATTATGTGGTAGATGAAGGTGTGCAGGTATATGGCGGCTACGGCTTCTCGGCCGATTACCCCATGGATCGCGCCTACCGCGACTCGCGCATCAACCGCATCTTCGAAGGCACCAACGAGATCAACCGCATGCTGGCCGTCGACATGATTCTGAAGAAGGCTATGAAGGGTGAACTCGACCTGATGGGGCCGGCGCAAGCCGTGCAGCAGGAACTGATGGCCATTCCGGATTTCAACACGGAAGAAGAAACTGGCTTGTTTGCTGCCGAGAAGAAAACCATCGCCAAGCTGAAGAAAGCCATTCTGATGGTGGCGGGTACGGCCGTTCAGAAGTACATGAACTCGCTCGCCAAAGAGCAGGAAGTTCTGATGAACATCGCCGACATGGCCATCAAAGTATACACGGCCGAAAGCACGCTGCTGCGCGTCGAAAAAGAAGCCGGCGAGAAAGGCGAAGAAGCCCTTGCCAACCAGATGGACATCGCTCGCGTGTACCTGGCTGATACTGTGGATCATGTGAATAAGTCGGGCAAAGACGCCATCGCTTCCATGACCGAAGGCGATGAGCAGCGCTTGCTGGCCATGGGCCTGAAGCGCTTCACCAAAGCCGAACTGTTCAACGTTAAAGATGCCCGCCGCCGCATCGCTGCTGCTTTGGTCGAGGCAAACGAGTATTGCTATTAATTGATTGGTAGTCAATTAGTTGCAAAAAAAGCCGCTCCTGTGATCAGGAGCGGCTTTTTTGTGAGTTTGCTGCCGGAGAATCAGGCGGCCGTCAGATCCTTCACAACGGCTTCCGGAGCGTTGCGCTTCACCGATTCGATGCCGTTTTCGCGGGCGGCGGCGCTGTTATACGTCTCACTTTGCCCGATTACCTGCCCGTTGGTGGCTTTTAGCGAGAAAGAAAAGCTGGGCGCTTCGCGCCGCACATACCGGTCGTTGTTGGGCGAGTTTTTCTTCACCGACTCGATGCCATTTTCGCAGGCGGCGCGGCTGCTGTAGCCCTCGCTGTGCAAAATCGGTTCGTGGTTGCCGGCTTTCAGCCGGAAGTAGTGGTCGCCGTTTTTGCCTTGGTAAATCTCAAAGTAACCCATGCTGTTTGCTGAAAAAGGGTGGGACGATGATTTAGAAGGGAAAATAATAATTTTAGGACATATTTATTTGATTTTCAGATATATACTAAATGTCAAAAGCCACCCAAATTCATCCGGGTGGCTTTTGTACGTGCTATCGCTCGGGTCAGCGGCGCTATTTCACCATAATCTTATTTAACATGAGCGCCGCCGATTTCTTGTTGGGGCGACTCACGCCGATAATGGTTTTGGCGTCCTGCCAGGCCGTAAAGTCCTTCACGTATGCTAAGTTCTGGTCGCTGGCTACGTTGAGGCCCAAGCTTTTAGTAGGCTGCACGACGCCGGTTTGGGCATTTACGCGCGTCAGGAAAAGGTCGGCTTTGCCCTTTACTTTCTGCTGAGTCAGGATAAGCACGTCGGGGCCGAAAACAGCGGCACGGTATCCAATTCCCGCAAACGCTTCCGTGGGCGAGGCCACCTGATCTTTAGGGATTATAGAATGCCAGGCAGGGCTCTGAAACTCGTTGTAGCCAAACAAATGCAGTTCGCGCGCATGCACCGGCGATTCGTCGCCCCCTTCTTCGTACTTCTTTTCGGCAATAACTACCAGTTGCTTATCATCCGTTAGCAAGAGGTCGGATAAGTAGATGTCCTCTAGACGTTTAGCTGCGCTTTGTGTCGTTTTGTTAGTTTCGGCTAGGTACGCTGGGGTAAATAGCATTTCGGGGGCAAACTTCATATCGCTTTTGCCCGCAAAATCAAACTTCACCACTTTCAGGCTGTAGTACTGGCCGGTTTTGCGATCCGTGCAGATGGCCGCCGCGTACAGCGAGCTGTCGGGCTGCAAAGCATACTTCGTGTCGAACACCATCACTTCCTTGCCGCCAAACGTGCCGCCTACGGCCACCGACATCACCTTGATATCGGCGTTGTCGTTGCGGTAGCGCCGCACGGTCAGCTTTTTCATGGCGTCGCTGATCAGGGCTACGTACTGCGTGCCGTCGTTGCCGATGTACACAGTAGGGGAGAAGAAGTCGCCTAGATCATGGAAATCGTAAGTGCGGTCCTTCAGTTTGGTAAGCGATTGGTCGTATACCGCCGCCGTAATCGCCCGGATCTGCACGTCGCGGGTCAGGTAGCGAAAGGCCACCAGCTTCGAGCCGTCAGGAGAAAACGCAACCCCCGGCCGGCGGTCGCGGGCAGCGGCGTCTACTAATTTCTTGGCAGGGCCTTTTTGTCCGCTTTTCAGCTCGATAGGCGCAACCGACAAAGATTGTGTGGCGGCATCTTTATGGTGAATAACTACCAAGGCCTGCGTGGCGCTGCGAGCAAAGGCTTCTATACTTTCCCCCGCCCCAACCGGCACTCCCGTCGACCACAACCGCTTAAGGTCGTTATCGTAGCGCTCTACCGCGTATTCGCCCGCTGCTTTGTGCGCTAAAATGATAAAGCCGTCGTTTCCAATCGGAAGGGTTTTGCGGGTGACGCGCTGGTTATAGCGGTCTTCTGTCTGCTCGGGCAAGTAGCTAAACGGTGCGGATTTTACGCGTTGTGCTACAGCGAGCTCTTGGGTTAGAAGGCCACACGCGAGCATTAAACCTGTGAAAATCGAAAAATTAAGACGCACGAACAAAGCGAGTTAAGTATGGAATAATACAAATATCAGAAAAAAGTGCTGCGCCGGGGTATCCAATTACGGTCTGCCCTCGTACACCGCCCGAATCTCAACAGTAGCAAAGGTCTTGCAACGTTTTCTTCACGCATCCTTAACCTTCCGTTAGCCACTTTGCTGCCTTGTACCCCTTTATCTTTGCCCAGAAGCTAAACAGCAAAGACGAGCAATGCGACTCGGGTACAAGCTGAACTATTCAACTTCAAACGTGGAGCAACGGCGCAAAGTACTCAAACCTAAATTGCACAGTTGCCCAAATCTTTTTTTGAAATCTTTCTCCTTTTGGCTTTAATTTTGATGCGCGTGGCCTTCGTGTCTTACCCTAGTGTCTTTACTTTATGAAGTTTTTATTACGTTTCTTAGTCCTGTTTGCCTTGATCGTAGCAGGAAAATTCTCCAAACAGCCGTTACCTGCTCCTGTTAATGCTTCTGCTAGTCCCGCTCAACAGACTTCCTTTTTCACCCGACAGGTAAGCAACCAAGGAAGTTTTTCCAGCAACGCGAGCCATTTGTGGCAAACCCCCCCGATGCATACAGAAGCATCCGTTCGGTACGAATAATTTGAAGCAGGCGACTTTCCTCGAAGTCGCCTTTTTTGTGCCCTTACCTGACGAGCTACCTTGGCGTTAACTAATGCGGCTCCAGTTGACCGCCGTTGCCGGCAACGATTCTATGTGGCGGCGGATATTCTGATTTTCGGGCTTGCTTAATGTAACATCCTCACTAAGAAGCTGTTGCGCTGCTGCCCGCGACTCGGTCAGGATGCGGCCATCTTTGGCCAGATCGGCAATCAGCAAATCCAAAACGCCGCTTTGCTGGGTGCCCATTAGGTCGCCGGGACCGCGCAGCTTGAGGTCAATGTCAGCGATTTCGAAGCCGTTGTTGGTCCGCACCATCGTTTCGAGGCGGGTGCGCGAGTCTTTGCTGAGTTTGAAGCCCGTCATCAGAATGCAGTAGCTCTGTTCGGCGCCCCGGCCCACGCGGCCCCGGAGCTGGTGCAGCTGCGAGAGCCCAAAGCGCTCCGCCGACTCAATCACCATCACCGAAGCATTCGGTACGTTCACGCCCACTTCGATTACGGTAGTGGCCACCATGATCTGGGTTTCGCGGCGCACGAACCGCTGCATCTCGTAGTCCTTCTCTTCGGCCTTCATGCGGCCGTGCACAATGCTGATCTGGCACTCCGGAAAGGCCCGCTGTACGCTTTCGTAGCCGTCCATGAGGTCTTTGTACTCCGTCATCGATTCGCTTTCCTCAATAAGCGGATAAACGATGTATACCTGCCGACCCAGCAAGATCTGATCGCGCAAGAATTGGAAGACTTTCAGGCGGTTAGAATCGTAGCGGTGTACTGTCACGATGGGCTTCCGCCCGGCCGGCAACTCGTCAATCACCGATACGTCGAGGTCGCCATAGAGCGTCATGGCCAGCGTCCGCGGGATGGGCGTTGCCGTCATCACGAGCACGTGCGGAATCACATGCGGATTTTTCTGCCACAGCTTCGAGCGTTGCGCTACGCCAAACCGATGTTGCTCGTCCATGATAGTAAGGCCGAGATTACGGAACTGTACCACGTCTTCGAGCAGCGCGTGCGTGCCCACCAGCATGTGCATGGTGCCGTTGCGAAGTTGTTCGTGCAGCTCGCGCCGCTCCGAAGTCCGCGACGAGCCCGTGAGCTTGCCCAAGTTGATGCCCAGCAGGTCGGCGTAGGCCTTCAGCCCCACATAATGCTGATCTGCAAGTATTTCCGTGGGCGCCATCAGGCAACTCTGCGCGCCGTTGTCGGCGGCCATGAGCATGGAAATGAAGGCTACAATGGTCTTGCCGGAGCCTACATCGCCTTGCAATAGGCGATTCATCTGCTTGCCCGAGCAGAAGTCTTTGTAGATGTCGTGGATGACACGTTTCTGGGCACCCGTCAGGTCGAAGGCGAGGTGGTTTTTGTAAAAGTCGACCAGCGTGGGCACTTCCTTAAAAATCTGGCCTGCCAAAGTGGCCTTGCGCTGATCTTTCTGACGCAACAGCTTGAGCTGTACGTAAAAAAGCTCTTCGAACTTCAGCCGAAAACGGGCCGCCTGCAACAGATCCGTGCTCTGCGGGAAGTGAATCTGTTGTAACGCCTCCGCCTTGCTCATCAGCCCATACTGTCGGATCAGTTCGGGCGAAAGCGTTTCGTGCACCTGCGGCAACGCAATGCGCAGCAGGTCAGCAACCATGCGCATAATTGCCTTGCTATCAATGCGATGGTAGTTCTTGAGCTTTTCGGTGGTGTTGTATACCGGCTGCAAATAGCTTTGGCCAGCCTTGGTTTCCGTTACCTCTTCGAGCTCGGGGTGCGCCATTTGCGGCTTGCCATTGAACAGGGAGGGTTTGCCAAAAACAATGTATTCCTGGTGGTTCTTAACGATCTTCTCCAGAAATCTTACCCCCTTGAACCACACCAACTCCAGCTCGCCGCTGGCGTCGGCTACTTTGGCAACCATGCGCTGCTTGGGGCCTTCGCCGATCACTTCGCGGCCCCGCAATATGCCTTTCACCTGCACGTAAGGCAAGTCGTCGTGCAAGTCAACGACGTTGTAAAACTGCGTGCGGTCGAGGTAGCGAAATGGATAGCGCTGGATAAGGTCGCCGTAGGTAAAAATGCCTAACTCCTTCTGCAACAGCTGCGCCCGCTGTACGCCTACGCCCCGTAAATACTCTATTTTGGTGTTGAAAAAACTCATTTCAATCAACAGTTAACATCCATCATATAACAATTGCAAGCATTTGATAATCAAATAGTTGCGAAGACATAGGCTTTGGCAGGCCTTGCTGCTGTTAATTGATAAATGTCATGCGATTTAACTACTTGTATTTCAGAGTGTTGATGAGCTGCACAATGTCTTTCTTGACATAGTCGATGACGGGCGACAACGAGTCGTTGGCAGTGGCAGTGGGGAAATATAAGGCGCCGCGGAAAAAATGCTTAGTGCTGTCGGTGGTGTAAAACTGAAACTGGCTGGGCACCTCACCTGAAAGCTCAAACACCGATACACGCATACCGCTGGGCGTTTTGAGCATGCTCTCGTCGATGGCTATGGCCTTGATCTCGTGCTTGCTGGTTAGTTTACGAGCGCTTTCCAACATTCTGTTAAACACTTTTTTATCGCGATTGATGTCGGTGTAAGTAATCTGGATGTTGGCGTGGAGCGTCGGGTAATACACATTAATCCAGTGGGGCTGCGCCAAGTATGATGAGTCGCGAAGCACCTTCGCATAGCGCGAATACTGAAACGTGTACGGATGCCCTGGCGCCAGCTGCTGGTAGCTATGCGGTGGCAAGTCGATGCGGTTGTAGCCCTTGGGCTTGGGCGTATAATCGGGCGCAGAAGTGCAGCCTACGAGCAGCGTCGCAACGCCTGATACCAAAAGGATGCCGCGAAAAAATCGAGAAGAAAGCATGCGAAGCGATGCGAATTTACTCACCAAAGGTAACCGGAAAGCGCGGTTAGTACGCTCACAACGCAAAAAGCCCCGGCTTCGTGCCGAGGCTCCCGGTTTGAGGCGATCATCGCCTGTATTCTGGAGTTAGAAAGGCAACTGGTTGAGTTCGGGCTCTTGGCGGAACGTCTGCGGAGTTTCCTCCGCAGACATTTGCACCTGTACTTGGTCCTGCGCCGTGGGGCCATCGCCCTGCGGGCGGCCTCCCAGCATAGAAATCTCATCGGCCACGATTTCGGTGATGTAGCGCGTCTGGTTGTCCTTATCCTGATACTGCCGCGTCCGGATTTTGCCTTCGATGTACACTTGCTGGCCCTTCTTGAGATACTTTTCAGCCATCTCGGCCAAGCCACGCCAAGCGGTAATGTTGTGCCACTCCGTGCGTTCCACCCGGTTGCCTTGCTTGTCTTTGTAGTGATCGTTGGTGGCGAGCGTGAAGCTGGCTACACTCACACCGCCCTCCAAATGACGAACCTCCGGATCTTTGCCCAGGTTGCCTACTAAGATTACTTTGTTAATGCCTGCCATCTTGTTGGTAATTAAGTTTTTATGATACTGGAAAAGGGAGTTGTATTTGATATAAAAATACAAAACTCAGGCAACATTTCCAAATAAATTAGTTTTTGTTCAGTCTATTGTTAATATAATTAGCAATCATAATGGGTTTGGGCAATTCTTCTGTTTGCGATGCAGTATAAGGTGCTAATCCTGAAGTGGTTATAACTGAAGCTGGTAAAGGCGCTTCAAGCCAGATCGAGTGGAAGCGGGCCTCAACTTTTTGGTGGCTGAGCACGTGGCGCAACGCCTGTACCGGCTCCTCAGCCCGATTGGTCGCTACCTGACCGCCAAGCGCCTCTAACGTGTCAAGTACTTCTAGGGCAGAGAGTTCGGGCGTTTCGGTTTCGGTGAGCGCGAAGTCGTAAAGTCCATGCCAAATGTCTTTCGGACCCCGGCGGCGCATGTACACCGTATCGCCGTGGCGCAGCACCAAATAGTGAAAGTACCGCGTGCGCGAAGCCTTGGCTTTTGTCTTAACTGGCAACTGGTTAACCATACCGTGCTGAAAAGCATAGCATTCGCGTTGCAGCGGGCAAAAAAGGCAATCGGGGTTAACGGGCGTGCACTGAATAGCGCCAAATTCCATGACGGCTTGGTTGAACTCATCCGGAGCTTCAGCCGGAATAAGCTGATTTGCAAGAAGTTGAAATTCCTTGCGGCTGGCCGGCGCCGCAATATCAGCCGTGATGCCAAACACGCGAGACAAAACACGAAACACATTGCCGTCGAGCACGGCTACCTTTTCGCCGAAGGCAAAAGAGGCGATAGCTGCTGCCGTATACTGGCCTACACCTCGCAGTTTCAGCAGCTCGGCATAGTTGTTGGGGAACTGCCCGCCGTACTCGCGCACTACCTGCTGGGCAGTGTGGTGCATGTTGCGAGCACGCGAGTAATAACCAAGCCCTTGCCAGTGACGCAAAACCTCTTCCTCTGGGGCAGCTGCAAGGTCATGAACGGTGGGATAAGTAGTAACAAAATCAAGATAATACGGCAGTCCTTGCTTCACCCGAGTCTGCTGAAGAATAACTTCCGAAAGCCAGATTGCGTAAGGGTCGCGGGTATGGCGCCAAGGCAGATCGCGACGGTGCCGCGGGTACCATTCCAAGAGTGCCTGTGCGAAGTAAGGGTGTGCAGGTAGGGCAGTTTGTGTATTCAATGTGGTGAGGCAGAAAGAGTTGTCGATGGAACCTAGATCGACGAGGATTGTTGGAAAAGTATTGCAAAACCAAAAAAGGGGACTACCTTTGTGGCCCTAATTCAGTAGCGAACAGCCTACCGGGCAAGGGCTTACGTCTTGAATTAGGACCTTTTGCCCAAGACATTTTTTTCACTCCACATAGTACACTTACCAGCGTGACTAAAGCAGAAGTAATCGCCGAAATCGCCGAAAAAACCGGCATTGAAAAAGCAGACGTTTCGTCAACAGTCGAAGCCTTTTTCAAAGTTGTAAAAGACTCGATGGCCGAAGGCAGCAACATTTACGTGCGCGGCTTTGGGAGCTTCGTAAACAAGAAGCGGGCTAAAAAAGTGGCCCGTAACATCTCGAAAAACACGTCGATCATCATTGACGAGCATTTCATCCCGAGCTTCAAGCCTTCGAAGACCTTCACCAGCAAGATCAAGAACAGCAAGAAGATCAAAGAATCGGCTAACGCCTAGTTTTCGTTCTAGTAACATGTCGGCTGTGCCGCCGGGCTTTTCGTTTTGCGAAGTCCGGCGGCCTGTCTTTGCTTTATGGCTCCTCGCAAATCTTCGCATCAACTGATTGTTCTGGCTGTCGCTCTTGGGTTGGTAGCCGCGCTGTTTTTGTTGCCGAAGGTCATTGTGAAGCCAAAAGAGGGCAAAAGCCAACTGACTGCTCAAGGTGCTGCCCAAACGGCCAACCGCGATAACGGAGCGGCCATGCCTTCTACCGCTTCGGTAGAGAGCAGTGCCCCAACCGGAGCTACGCCTGAACAGCCGCACATGCAGGTTGCGCCAGCCCAACGCCGAGAAATCGGAGGACTGCTGGCCAAATACACTGCTGAGCGAGACCCAATGGCTAAGCTACGGCTGGCTACTGATCTGGCCGTCAAGTATAAAGCCGTTGAGAAATTCGACAGTGCCGGCTACTACTACGAGCAAGTAGCGCAGGCTCGCCCCGGCGAGCAGGCATGGAAGCGCGCCGCTGACGAATATTTTGAAGCTTTTAGCTTTGCTGCCACTCAAGATCGGCAGAAGGAGTTGGGCGCCAAAGCGCGGGAATTGTACGAGCGGGTGTTGAAAAACAACCCCGAAAACCTCGATGCAAAAACCAACTTAGGCATGGCCTACATGGCCAGCGAAAACCCAGTACAGGGCGTGACTTTGTTACGTGAAGTGTTGGTGGCCGATCCAAAAAACGAGAAAGCCATCTACAATTTAGGCCTGCTCTCGTTGCAAAGTAACCAGAACGACAAAGCCGTAGAGCGTTTCCGGGAGTTGACGATCATCAACCCTGAAAACCTAAACGGACAGTTTTATTTGGGCGTGGCCCTAGCTCTGACTGGGGCTAAAGACGACGCCCGAAAAGCGTTCACCAAAGCCAGAACCTTAAGTACTGATCCTGGGTTTCTGGCCTCGGTAGACGAGCAACTACAAAAGCTGAATAGCAAATAGCGGTCGGCTGTTGGTAGCTAATAGTGTGGTATTTGCAAGTCGTTGATTCCCAATTGCTTGCATAGTGCTGAGGATTATTGCCTTCAGTTGGCAGCTGTAACCCGAAGATTCAATCATTCACCCATCTAACCCATCATCTCATGCCCTGCGGTAAGAAGAGAAAGCGTCACAAGATTGCCACTCACAAGCGGAAAAAGCGCCTGCGCAAAAACCGTCACAAGAAGAAGTAAGCCTTTGGGGTTTGCTGGCGAGTGTAATGAGTAAGTAGCTCAGAGACACTTGTTTATCTCTCATCTAGTATCCCCGAGAGTGGCTAATAGTTCGCTTTCCCCATGGCTTGAAAGGGAAGCTGGCGCTGCGTGCGCTGGCTTCCCTTTACGGGTTTCGGGGGTGGCGTATGGCTGCTGGCTGGCGGATCAATTAACCTATCTGATCCATTGAGTAACGAATTAATCATTAATTCTACTCAGGAAGGAGAACGAATTGCCCTGCTCCAGGACAAGCGGCTCATCGAATACCACTTCGACCGCAATGACACCAACTATTCGGTTGGCGACATCTTCCTGGGCACGGTCAAGAAAGTTATGCCCGGTCTGAACGCTACGTTCATTGACATTGGGTACCAAAAAGATGCTTTTCTGCACTACGGCGACTTGGGAGAACAATACCCTTCGCTGGCTAAGTGGGTGAAAGGCGTTCAATCGCAGAAAATTACCGTAGCGGCCCTGAAGAACTTTCAGTTGGAAGGGCCGTTGGACAAAGTCGGCAAGGCGGCCGACGTGTTCAAAAAGGGCCAGCAAATGCTGGTTCAGATCGTAAAAGAACCTATTTCAACCAAAGGCCCTCGGCTTTCCACGGATATTTCCATGGCCGGGCGCTATTTGGTGTTGGTTCCTTTTTCCAATACCATCAGCATTTCCAAAAAAATCGTCAGCAAGACGGAGCGGGAGCGCCTCAAGCGCCTTATTGCTTCCATCAAACCCGACAATTTTGGCGTCATCATCCGTACCGTAGCAGAGGGCCGTGAGGTAGCCGAACTCGACAAGGACATGCAAAGCATGGTCGCCAATTGGGAACAGCTTTTCCAAACCTTACGCACTGCCAAAGAGCGGGATAAGGTGCTGGGCGAACTGGGCCGAACGAGTTCCATGCTGCGCGACATGCTCAACGAAAGCTTCGATTCTATCACTGTGGATTCGGCGCCGATGTACGAGGAAATGCACAGCTATTTGCAGAAGATCGCGCCCGACAAAATGGGCTTGTTGAAGCTGCATACTGGCAAGGTAAAAGTGTTTGAGCAACACGGCATAGAGAAGCAACTCAAAACGCTTTTCGGCAAAACCGTGACAGTGCCAGGTGGCGGCTATCTCGTTATCGAACACACTGAAGCACTGCATGTTATCGATGTGAACTCCGGTAACAAAAGCAATCAGGAAAGCGATCAGGAGGCTACGGCCTTGCACGTGAATCTGTCGGCCGCGCGGGAGGTGGCCCGCCAACTCCGCCTGCGCGACATGGGCGGCATCATTGTAGTCGATTTCATTGATATGAAATCGGCTGAGAGCCGCAAAAAGGTAGAAGACGCCGTGAAGGACATTATGAAGTCCGACAAAGCGCGCTTCACCATTCTGCCTATCACCAAATTTGGGCTGCTGCAAATTACGCGGCAGCGCGTACGCCCCGCCGAGAACATCGTGACCGGTGAGGTGTGCCCCACATGCGGTGGTACGGGCAAGATTTCGGCCTCTATCCTCGTAACGGACGAAATCGACAACAGCATTGAGGACTTGTTGGTAACTCAAAACCAGTCGGGCATCACGCTGTATGTGCACCCCTTCCTGCACGCCTACTACACCAAGGGATTGGTGTCGAAGCAGATGAAGTGGTATCTTAAGTATTACAAGTGGGTGAAGGTTATGAAGGACACTTCTATGGGCCTCACCGACTATCGCATCGAGGATGAACGCGGCGAGGAGATTGAACTGCATTCTCCGGCTGCCGCCATGAGTCGCTTACAAGATCGTGAGATCGAAGACGTTATAGATTAGCCGGTTTTTTCTGCGAAAAACCTTCCTGATAAGAAGAAAGCCCGCCTTGCTCGATGAGCAGGACGGGCTTTTTCGTAAGTAGTTGATAGTCAATTACTTATGCGAGAGCTAGAATTTTAGCCCGAGATCCAGAGCAAACTCGTTGTTCTTGAGGGTCACACTCTTGAATTTGCGCGTATTGTCGAAGTAGCGGTCGATGTTGAACAGGCCGCGGTGATACGAGATGCCTGCCATAAGCTTAGTACTCTGGCCTAGTTGGTATTCGGCACCAAAACCTGCGATCAGGGCGGCATCCGGAACGATAACGTGCTTGGCGGCTTTCGTTTCAGCGCCCGTACCGGGATCGGTATAAAACTTATTGCCGTTGAGCTTGCCCGCGATAGCCGCATCAACCGCGCCGCCTACCTGAAAGTAAAGCTTGGTGTCGGTGGCAACGTCGTTTGTAAACAGCTTGATGGTGACAGGAATTTCGAGGTATTGAATGCCGTACTTCAGCTTTTCCCGAACCTTAGTATTCTCGTCGTAATAGTTGATAGTTCCGCCCTTGCCGGCTAAAAGCAAGCCCGTGCTGAAGGCGTAGTTTTGTCCGAAGAAATAATCAACGATCACACCGCCGCCTAGGCTGGCTTTGCTGCTTTCGTTTTGAAAAGCATACTGCGTGGGCGAATCAACGCGGAGGTTGGTGATGGAGGGCGATATTTTGAGGCCGATTTCAACTTGCGCGGAAGCTGTGCCCGCCGTAGCAGCGACAGCAAGCAGAGACAACAATGTTTTTTTCATAGAAGAACTAGTAAAACGCTAGGTAAAACACGAAAGCACGCCGTGCGGCGTTTCGTTTTGGCTATTTTCGCCCTAAAGATAGAAGCGTGACTCACAATACGGCCCGAATGCGTCCTTTACTCGTTGCCTTGCTTGGCTACACCCTCTTGTTCACGGCTTGCAAGCGGGAAAGCGAGAAGTGCGAAATAAACCCGGAAGTGGCCAAAGTAGCTGCCCCCGTGCAACTGGAAAGGCTCGAACAGCCCTTCTTCAAAATCCGAAACGAAGCCGACGCCAAACAGTTTCTCAAGCAGCATTCGCTGTTCGCTGATCAGTTTTTGCAGCGCCGGCAATATCCGTCGGAAGCAATTCTGGCCAATACGCTTACGCGGTTGGCTACCAACGCTGGGTTGCAAAAGTTAGCGCGCGAAACCGAAACAGAATTTAAGGATACCAACAAGCTGCAAGGCGAACTGAAGCAATTTTTTCAGCACGTACGCTATTACTTCCCAAGCTTCCGGGTGCCGCCGGTGAAAACCTTCATTAGCGGTTTGAGCCAGGATATGTTCGTCAACGACAGCCTGATGGTGGTTGGCCTCGATTTTTTCGTTGGCCCCAAAGCCAGCTATCGCCCCAACGTACCCGACTACATTTTGCGCCGCTACACACCTGCCCACCTGATGCCCACGGCTGCGTTGGCCGTATCGAGCAAGTACAACCAGCACCAGCTCACCAACCAGACCATGCTCGGCGAGATGGTGCAGTACGGCAAGTCGCTCTACTTTGCCGAAAAGACGCTGCCCTGCACGCCCGACTCAGTGCTTATGGGTTACACCGC
The DNA here is from genome assembly GCF_006337165.1 of Hymenobacter jejuensis. Lineage (NCBI taxonomy): Bacteria > Pseudomonadati > Bacteroidota > Cytophagia > Cytophagales > Hymenobacteraceae > Hymenobacter > Hymenobacter jejuensis. Next base: position 1,514,607 of record NZ_CP040896.1, on the reverse strand, counting down.
CAAAGAGCTGGAAGGGTTAGAGTTCAACGAAGGCAAAGTCTGGGCGCATTTTATCGAGAAAAACTTGCTCTACAACACTGCGCCCTTCACCATTCAGAAGTACGTGGGCGAGCGGCCCAACGTGCCCGAGATCGACAAAACCTGCCCCGGTAGGGTAGGGGCTTGGATTGGGTGGCAAATCGTGCGCAAATACATGACGGAGCATCCTAACGTGACACTGGCTCAGCTTATGGCCGAGAAGAATCCGCAGTGCATCCTGTCGGAGTCGCATTATCGACCGCGGAAGAAAAGCTAAGGTATTGCTATATAGTGCGTTGTAATTGAGTCATAAGTGGCAGCTGTTCTGTTGATATTACCTCCTGCTTCTTAATTCGCTAGCGGTGCACATCGCGGTTTTCAGTCAGTACCACACCAACCCCGATTGCCCGGCCACTAGTCGGCACTACTCGTTGCTGGCGCACATTGCCCGCACGCACCGCGTTACGCTGATTACGACCCGCACTTGGGAGCGCCAACGCCTGACGCATGATTTTCCGTGGGTACCGGAAGGCGTAGAGATCCGCACTGCCGATGTACCCTACCAAAACAAGATGGGCGTGGCGCGCCGGCTCCTGTCGTTTGGGCAATATGCCGCCTTTGCGCTGCGCGAAGGACTGCGCATGGAGCGCCCCGACGTAATCTGGGGAATTTCGACGCCGCTTACGGCCGCTTGGGCCGCCGCACAGGTGGCGCGGCGGCGGCAATTGCCGTGGGTATTTGAGGTGCAGGATTTGTGGCCTTCGTTCCCGATTGCGATGGGTGCTGTTCCGACGCAGGTTGCTAAAAACCAGTTGTTTGCTTTGGAAAAGCGCCTCTACCAGAGCGCGTCGCATATTCTGCCCCTCTCGCCCGACATGACTCGCTACGTCGAAGAGCAAGGCATTGATAACCAGAAAATTACAACCGTACTCAACGGCACGGATCTTGAGTTGGCCACGTTGGCTACGGAAGCAGCAGTATCCGAGCTCCGGCAGCAATACAACTTGCTCGGGAAGCGGGTTATTCTGTATGCCGGCACCTTCGGCCGAGCCAACGACATTCCAACGCTGGTGCAGGCAGCCGAGCAACTGGCTGTACATCAGCCCGATGTGGTATGGCTGTTTATGGGCCTTGGCTTTTATGAGCCTCTGATTCGGGCAGCCGCTGCAAGATGTTCTTCTATTCGGTTGGTGGCCCCGCAGCCGCGGCACGCCGTGTTTGCGTGGTTCCGGATGTCCGATGTGTCGGTGGTATCATTTCTAAACTTGCCGGTGCTGGATGCCAATTCGCCGGCCAAATTCTACGATAGCCTAGCCGTCGGGACGCCAGTGGTAGTCACCAACCAGGGCTGGACCAAATCGCTGGTCGAAACGCATCGGTGCGGGTGGCACTCCCCGGCTGGCGATGCCCAAGCCTTGGCTGCTTGCCTTCGAAATTTGCTGGATAAACCCGACATTCTGGAGGCAGCGGGAGAAGCTGCCAAAGCCGTTGCGTACGCGCAGTTCGACCGAAAACGAATTGCGACAACGATGCAAAGCGTACTGGAAACAGCAGCAGGTAACTTTAAAACCTCCTAGTACTACTTTTGTGCTAAGTTGTGCCGATTGTCAGATAATTAGGGGCGTAGGCGCTTTGCAGGCTGGTTTTGAGGCGTGTCTGGATTATTAGCAACGTTTTTTGCGTAGTACTCGCAGATGTCAGTAAGCGGGCAAATGTTGCATTTGGGCTGCCGCGCCACGCAGATATACCGTCCGTGCAGAATCAGCCAGTGGTGCGCTTTCGGAATCAATTCTTCGGGTATGTACTTAACCAGAGCCTTCTCCACGGCCAGGGGCGTAGTGGCTGTGCGGCTAACCAAGCCTAACCGGTGCGACACCCGAAATACGTGGGTATCGACGGCCATTGCGGGCTGGTTATAAATCACCGACACCACCACGTTGGCCGTTTTGCGGCCCACGCCCGGCAGGCGCTGAAGCTCTTCGATGGAACTAGGTACTTCTGCCCCAAAATCCTCAACCAACATCCGACCCAAACCAGCCAAGTGCTTCGCTTTGTTATTGGGGTACGATACGCTGCGGATAAACGGAAAAATTTCCTCAGCCGAAGCCAGCGCCAAATGAGCGGGCGTCGGAAACTGATTCAGCAATTCCGGCATGATCTGGTTAACGCGCTTGTCGGTGCACTGCGCGCTCAGCACCACCGCCACAATCAGTTCGTAGGGGTTGGTATAGAGAAGCTCGGTTTTAGGCTTGGGGAAATTGGTCAGGAAATACTCGAGGAAGCGGCGAAACCGCTCTGACTTGCGCATTGCTATCGGATAAAAGACTTACGCAAAGGAACGCAGGGCAAGATGAACCCTCAAGCAGGGCGCGCACAAATTGCACCGGCTTGGCCAACAAGGGAGTTAGCAAAAGCCGAATCACCAAAAGGAGCTAAAAGCACGACCCTTATAAATACTTGACTACCAAGTATTTATAAGGGTCGTGCTAAGATTTCTGCATGAACGTTCTGGAGTACTGCAGAATGGAGCGCGTCGTGCTTTCCCGTGGCCCGCGCTGCAACTCATTAAGAGTGCGCTGTGCTAATAGCAGGTCGGCGCAAATGGAGGCCAGCTCCGGATCGTGGAGCAGGGCTTCTTCGATGGCTTGGTGCTCCTTAGCTGGCAATTCGTTGTACACGTACCGGAGCAGCTTCTCGTGGGTAAAGGTTTTGATCATAGAAAACGGGTTGTGCGGCCATCTTCTTCCGCAGGTTGATTAGCGCATATCGCATGCGCCCCAACGCCGTGTTGATGCTTACCCCCGTTGCGTCTGCGATCTCTTGGAAGCTCATGTCGCCGTAATGACGCATGATCAGTACTTCCTTTTGAGCAGCCGGCAGCTCTTGGATCAGTTCCCGTAGCCGAGCGTAGGTTTCTTCACGAGTAAGGACGGCTTCCGCGCCTTCTTCTGCTAGTGACAACGTATTGAACGCGTGACTTGTTGTGTCGAGATTCAATAAAGGGCTACGTTTTTCGCGTCGGAAAAAGTCGATCGCCAAATTATGGGCAATGCGGCAAATCCAGGACGAGAATTTTCCCTCTTCGTTGTAGCGACCGCTGCGCATTGTGTGGATGGCCTTGATAAAGGTATCCTGCAATAAATCTTCGGCAATGTCTTCATCGCGCACGATCAGCATGATCGTGGTAAAAACACGGCTTTTGTGACGGTCTAATAATAGCTCGAATGCTTCTTCTTTGCCGGTTATATAGAGCGAAATCAGAGCGGAATCGCTCGGCTGCATGGTGGTTTCCATAAAGGCTACGGGTTAGGGAACGTAGAGCTTTAGGCCATAGATGCAGGTTACCGGTGAGATTAGAAGAATGAGGGGCAGATGAATTTTCTCGAAGAAATCAAATGTAGAAAACTGCTCCCGCAAACACAATGCCTTAGAAGTCCAATAACAAAATTTTTTTACAAGAAAATAAAACCCAGAATTCGAAATCTGACATACTTAATATACTGTTTTATCGAGAAAAAATAAATCAGTTTAAGGGCTTTGCTAACACCGTCAGCCCGCAAAAAAGCCCGTGTACACGGGCTTTTTTGCGGGCTGACGGGCGCTGGTATTTTTGGTAATAAGCTAGAGCTGCGCCGCAAGCGACTTGATCTCGGCGTCGAGCTGTTGAAAGCGCGCCGATTTAATAGTAGTAGAAGCCCGTTGGTCGAGGAGCTCGGATAGTTGCTGAAGCAAGGCCAGTCGGCGCTCTGTCCGCAACAGCTCGGCGGCGGCATTGGGAGGGACTGGGCCGGTGCTGGGCACCTCGATGCGCGTAGCCGCGGCGCCGGTAACCTGCTGATCATACTGCTCAATGGCGGTCGCAGACATCATGTCGTCGCGGAAGTTCACGATTTCACCTTGCAGATTGACGGCACGACCGGCTCCCAGCAGTTGCCGGGCGCCGTCTTTGCTGATAACCGTGCCGTTGGGTTCGACTACCATACCGTTGGCCAGCGTAAGCGGTGCTGTCAGGCGCGAAATTCGCCCTGCTTGCAGTCGCATCATTATGCTGCCGCGCCGAAAAACACCGTCGCGCAGGGCCGGAGCAACAGTCGCCTTCGACTGGGAACGGACCGCCGATAGAATCGTGAGGTTTGCTAAGACGGCAAACAGGCAGCCCCAGAGCAACATTCTTAAGCGCATGAAAAGTGAGGGTTAACAGCAGCCGAAAAGCAGGCCGCTATCAATTCTTACAGGTGGGTCAGGCGGAAGGTTGCACTTCGCAGCCGGGCTGGCAATGGCCGGCCAGCCATTGGGTGGCCGGTCCTTCTTCCGTAAACAGCTGCACTTCGCAGTACGCGTCGGACCTGTGGGAAATCAGTTGCTGCTCCTGCTCTAAGCTGTTGAGGTGAGCCGGCGATACCAGAAACGCCATGTACACGCGGCCGCCCAGCGCTACCACCAAGCGCGGCAAAAAGGCTTCGATCACCCAGTGCGTGGATTCTTCGGGAATGGGGCCGCGGCGGCGCACGTCCAGGAGCCAACACCGGGCCTTGTTGTAGAGCGCGGCGGTCATGGTGGCCTCGTAGCCCACTTGCAACTCACTGTGTGTGACAGCCCGCAGCCACCGACCCAGCAGCGTATCCAAATCGGCCCGGAAGGTCAGTTCAACAAAATTTGTAGCGGTTCCGGTCATGGGCGTAGGAAAACGGTGGAAACTTACCTTGCGGATGAAGCGCGGGCAGCTACTCACTGAGCAGCCATTGGCGAGCACTCAGGCTGTCGGTGAAGTGGTTCAGGGTCAGCAACTCGCTTTCCGTGACCATATCACCGTTGTGCGTTTCGGCCCGCACGGACTCGTAAAAAACAGGGGCAACCAAATAGGCGAGGCGGGGACGTAGGCCCGGCGGCAGGCGCGCAGGCAGAAGCGGCATGAACTCGTTGGCGACCCAAAGCTCATCGGCCGAGCTGGCCCGACCCCGGCGCCGGGCATCAAACAGCAATCGGAAAATATGCTGCTGGGTAACTTGTTCTAAAACAGAGCGATATGTGGAACGTAGTTCCGGCGACGAAACGGGCGCTTGCCACGTAACCTCCAGCAACTGCTGTTCGGGGCGGACAAGGAAATGCGCAGAATCTGCCACAATAGCCATAGAGCTTGCAAAATGAGAGCGTGGCTAGGTGCGGGAACAGGAAGAGGGCAGGGAAACAAGTATACAAAAAACTAAACCGTTAGACAAGGGATTTCACCTCTCTTCCTACGGTTTTAGGCTACCTTTGCGCCCTTCGCTAATTGCCTCAGTGATAGTATGTCTGCTTCCGAATCTGCCCTCCGCCACGACCCATATGCCGCCCTGCGCTTGCCCGAATTCCGTCGCCTGCTCTCGGCGCGGGTTTGCATGACCGTTGCCACCCAGATTCAGGGGGTGGTAGTAAGCTGGCAGATGTATGAGCTGACCAAAGATCCGTTGGCGTTGGGCTTTATTGGGTTGGCCGAAGCCATCCCGAGCATTGTGGTGTCGTTGTACGCCGGGCACGTGGCCGATTCGGTGCGGCGCAAAAACATCATCATTGCCACGGTAGCGGTGTTATTGGGGTGCTCGGTGGCGCTGTGGCTACTTACCCAGCCGGCCGGGGCTGCCTTGCTCGCCCGCGACCGATTTTATACCCTGCCGCTGTACTCGGTTATTTTTGTGAGCGGCGTGGCGCGGGGGTTCTTGGGGCCGGCTTTGTTTTCCTTCATGCCCCAGCTCATGCCCGACCGCCCGCGATTGGCCAACGCCATTACGTGGAATAGCTCGACGTGGCAGACAGCCGCGGTGCTGGGCCCCGCGGTGGGCGGTTTGTTGTTTGCCCACTTAGGCAAGCCCACGGCCTATGCCGTCGATGCTGTGCTGATGGGGTTGTCGCTGCTCTTATTCCTGAGCATTGCCGGTCGGCCCTTGCCGCCCATCGAAGGAGAAAAGCTGGGGCTTAAGGAGAGCATTCTGTCGGGTGTGCAGTTCATCTTCCGCAACCAGCTGGTGCTGGCCGCGCAATCGCTGGATATGTTTGCTGTGCTCTTTGGCGGGGCAGTGGCCTTATTGCCAATCTTCGCCGACGACATCCTGAAAATTGGTCCCGACGGTTTGGGCTATTTGCGGGCGGCGCCAGCAGTGGGTTCCGTAATTATGGCTATCTCCCTGACTTACTTTCCGTTACGGCAAAAGGCTGGCTGGAAGCTGTTGTGGGCCGTGGCGGGCTTTGGCATTGCCACCATTCTATTTGCGCTGTCCAAAAACTTCTACCTGTCGTTGTTCCTGTTATTCATGACCGGTATTTTCGATTCGGTGTCCGTGATTGTGCGCTCCACGCTCATCCATACGTTCACGCCGGAGTACATGAAAGGGCGGGTTTCGGCCGTAAACAACATTTTTATTGGCTCTTCCAACGAGATTGGTTCTTTCGAATCGGGCGTGGCGGCCAAACTGATGGGTACGGTGCCGTCGGTGGTATTTGGCGGCGTGATGACGTTGGTGGTGGTCGGCTTCACAGCGTTGCGAGCCGATAAGCTGCGCCGGCTCGATCTGACGCCCAAACCGCCGGAGCCGACGCCCGCTTAGCCTAGCCCACGCCATCCAGTAGCCTTCTATTGGTGTTTCGCTATATAGCTTAAATTTGTAGCCGGGCTCATCTGGCGTTGGGTTTGTCAAAGGAGTCTTCTGTTATGGCCGCACTCGCTCCCGACATTCTCGAAGCTCGGCTCGCACACCTGCGCAGCACCGACGAGGCGGCCTTTATGGAGCTGCTATTCAAGGAATTCTATAAGCCGCTGGGGCAGGTCATCTACCGGGTAGTGCAAGACCGGGATGCGACCGAAGATTTGCTACAGGACGTGTTTTTGCGCGTCTGGAACAATCGCGAAACGCTGACCATCAGCACCACTTACCGGGCCTATCTGTACCGGGCAGCTTTCAACGCGGCCTTGCGCCACCAAGAGCGCAGCAAGCGCCAAGTTGCCTGGGACGCCGCCCCGCCCAGCGCCGAACCAACTGGCAGCGCGGCCACCGACGACCTGCATTACCAGGAAGCCGAAAGCTCCGTCGCGGCGGCCCTGAACCTATTGCCGCCGCAGTGCCGCGCCGTGTTTGAGCTAAGCCGCTACGAGGAATTGAGTTACCAGCAGATTGCGGAGGCGCTGGAGCTTTCGCCTAAAACGGTGGAAAACCAGATGGGAAAGGCCCTGCGCATTCTGCGTCGGGAGCTGAGTACGTTGCTTAAAAACCTGTATTCCTTGCTGTTATAAGTTTTTGGGTGGGACGAGAAAATTTTTTCGGAGCGGGCGTGGGGGTAGAAGCGGGGTTGCGGATCATAAGAGCAAAAGCATGCTGCATCTGATCCGTTCCTTTTCTTCTACTCCTTAACTATGAAACGACTTGCTCTCCTTCTCACTTTCGTGCCGGCGCTGCTCTTCTCGGCCTGCAACAACGATGTGATCGCGCCGCGGGTGCGCGGCGTCGGCCCTACCGAGTCCCAAACGCGCACCGTCAACAACTTTACCGAGTTGGATCTGAAAATCGATGCCGACGTGTACCTCACGCAGGGCCCTCAGCAAGAAGTCCGGATCGAAGCCCAACGCAACATCCTCGACGTGCTGGAAACGGAAATAACCGGCAACAAGCTCGAAATCGAGTACGGGCACTACAACGTGCGCAGCCACTCGCCCATCAAAATCTACATCACCGTGCCAACGCTCTCGGAAGCGAATGTGTCGGGCTCGGGTAAGGTGCGCAGCAGCACGGCCTGGACGGCGCCCAGCCTCAAGCTCGACGTGGCGGGCTCGGGCAAAATCGACATGCAGTTGCAGCAAGTCGAAGGCCTGCGAAGCCACATTTCGGGCTCGGGCAAAATCAGCCTGCGCGGTGCGGCCCAAAGCCATACCTCGTCGATCAGCGGCTCTGGCGACGTTGACGCGTTTGACCTGATCACGCAGGATACCTACGTATCGATCTCAGGATCAGGCAAAAACCATTTGTATGCCTCCCGCACCCTCACCGCCGATATCTCCGGCAGCGGGTCGGTGTACTACCGTGGCAACCCCACCGTCAACTCGCGCATTTCGGGCTCAGGGAAGGTGCTTAGCTCGAACTAGATTTTGCCGCCAGAATCGGGGCAGCGGGGGCGGCTTTGGAGTTGCCCGCTCGGGGTATTGTTGAAAGCCGCAGAAATTGTGGATTTTGTGACCCAGTCGCGCAGCCGTCGCCGCGCCCGATTCTAACGCCCCTCATGTCTGCCCTGCCTGCCGATACCGAAGTGCCCTGGGACTTGCTAGCGAAACACCTAGCCGGGGAAGCTACGGCCACGGAGCAAGAGCAGCTGCGAATGTGGGTAGCGGCGCGCCCCGAGCGCCTCGGCTTGCTCACCGACGCCACGCGCGCCTGGGAGCGCGTGGGCGCCGCACCGGTCGCCGATCTGTTTTCGGATGCCGAGGTCGAAGCCGCCTGGCAACGCTTCCGGCCGCAGATGCTGGCAAAACTGGTTCCGGATGATGGTTTGCAAGTATTTGATAATCAAATAGATAAAAAAGAACATCTTCCAAGCAAGACTAAGATAGTACCCATCAACCGGCCTTCTACGCAATCGTGGCTGCGCATTGCGGCGGCGCTGGCCCTGCTGATTGGGGCAACGCTCCTGTTCCGGATGTACAGCGGAAAAAGCAGGTCAGGAGCTGAGCCGGTGGCCGTGCGTACGGGCGCGCAGAAACGCCTGGTGGCCTTACCCGACGGCAGCAAAGTGTGGCTAAACCACCATTCAACGCTGCAGTACGCTGCCGATTTCAGCCGTGGCCCGCGCGAAGTGCATTTGGTGGGCGAAGCTTTTTTTGAAGTGCGCAAAGACCACGGGCGACCGTTCACGGTCCTGAGCGCTACTTCGCGCACGCAGGTGCTCGGCACGTCGTTCAACGTGCGGGCGTACAAGGCCGAAGATTCGGTAGAAGTTGCCGTCGTGACGGGTCGGGTGGCCTTTGCAAGCCTTGCACAGCAGCGCGATACCGTGCTGCTCACGCCCGGCAAGCGCGGGATTCTGTACGCCGCCAACGGTACTGCGCCGGTTCGCGCTACGCCACGGCGGACGGTTGTGCAAGACACCAATTTCCGGGCTTGGCAAAACGACGAGCTCGTGTTCGAAAATGCCCGCCTGAGCCATGTGCTGCGCACGTTACGCACCACGTTCGGCACCAAAATCACTGTTGCCGATCCGCGCCTGCTCGAGTATCGCTTCACGGGCACGTTCCACAGCCCCGCCCCGGCGCAGGTGTTGCAGGTTGTCGGCGCCGCCACCAACGCGCAACTCACCGGCGACGCAGCCAGCGGCTACGAGCTGCGCCCCGAGTAACGGCAGCTTGTGCTTAGCGGCAGTTAAGTTATTCACTTTCAGTAGGTAATACTTTCGATTGCCATGCGACGCATTCTTGCTTTGCTTTTCCTTTTGGGGCTGCCTGCGTATTCCCTGCTGGCGCAAGCGTCGGCGTCGGTGCTGTCCCGGCCGGTGCAAGTAGCCGCCGACAATGTGCCGCTGGAACAGGTGCTCCGCGACATCTCACGCAGCAGCGATGTCGCTTTTAGCTACAGCAGCAACTTTGTGCCTTTACAACAGCGCGTTACGCTGCACACGGCTGGCCCGCAGCCAGTAGGTGAGGTGCTGGATGTGTTGCTTAAGGAAACGGGGGCTACTTATCAAGTAATTGGTAACCAGGTAGTTTTGCGGAAACGTGCGTATACAACCGCATCTGCCAAGTCGAATGCGCCCGTAGCTTCCGCCGGTAAATCGGACCGCGCACGCGCAGCCCAAAAGGTGCCCACAGCAGTCACGAAATCCCCCAACCGACCAGCCCTGCCCGCGCCCCCAACCGCTTCGGCTTCAGCGCCTCCCGGCGCTCTGCCACCCTCAGCGGCCAGCGACAGCGTAGCCCGAAAAGCAAGCGCCGCGCGTGACGAATCGCTGTCTGCCACGTTGGCCCGCCTCAAAAAGAAAGCACAACTTCAGGCCAAATCCACGTCCGAAGCCTTGGGTCGCCTTTCCCGGCGCACTACGGCGGCCATCGATTCGCTTGCTAAGCGTAAAGTGCAGTCGCAGAGCGGTTTGCCTCGCCGCGATACGGTGTTGCCCAAAACGGTTACGCCCGTGCGCCCTCAATAAAGCCCAAAGCGAAAGTGCCGCACTTACTGCAAATAGAAACGCCAAGGGCCCACGGAAATGCAGTATTTCCGTGGGCCCTTGGCGTTTCAAGCGCACCGTTGTCGATCGCCTTTACTGCGAAAGTTTCTGGGTGTCTTTTGAGCCGAACAATGTGCTGCGAATCTTAGCGGCCGAGGTGGCTTTGGATTTGGCGCTGCGGGCCACAATCCAGCTGCGCATGGTTTCCAGGGCTTTGGGAGAAAACGCCGGCTGTTGCTGCCCATTGACCAAGGGCCATTCGGACGACGGTGGCTGGAACCAATGGTTTACGCCCGTCAGCTTCCGCACCGTGAGGTCGCGGTTGTTTTTGAGGCCTTTCTGCAAAATCGCGAGGTTCTGAACGCCCACTTGCAGGTCGGCGGTGCCGTTGAGAACTAGCACAGGGCATTGCACTTCCGCCAGCTTAAGGGTTGGGTCAAAGTCGAGGAAGTAGCGCGACCACGGCGAGGTGAGTTGTGCGGCGCGGGCGCGGGCCATCACGGGATCGATGTCCATGTTGTTGAGGCGAATAATGCCGGCCACTTTGCCGCGGGCCTGGGCGTCGTTAGGCGTCTGGCGAATGATGTCCACCATGCGCTCGTGCAGATCGAGAGCAGCTTTTACTTGGGCTGCATCCGCCCCGATGAGGCGCATAATCTCAACTTGCTGACGCACGAGCACGTCACGGCCCGGCTGCCCGTACCCCGCCAAGGATATCACAAATGCCGGCGCCTGCGGTTGAGGTTGGGCGGCAGCCAGTAGGGCCACATTAGCACCTTCGCCGTGGCCAATCAAGCCAATATGCTGAGGATCAATGAGATTGCGAGAACGCAAAAAAGCCATGGCAGCCTGTGCATCAGTCACGAAATCGGCGGTGGTTGTGCTGGCATAGGTGCCCCCCGATTTGCCCACGCCGCGGTCGTCGAAGCGTAGCACTGCAATGCCGCGGCGCGTCAGGAAATCGGCCAGCATCCCAAACATGCGGTATTCCTGGAGGGCAGCGTCGCGGTCTTGGGGGCCAGTATCGGAAAGCAAAGCCACGGCCGGGAAAGGCCCCGGACCGGCTGGTACCGTGAGTGTGCCGCTGAGCCGCAGCTTAGCCACCGTGTTTGGGAATACGATTTCGTCTTCGCGGTAGGGCGGCGTGAGGCGCGTGAGGCGTTTGGCCATTGGGGCCGACGCGACAGCGTGCTGTAGCACTATGGGCGTAGTGAGGCCTGGCTGCTGCCAAGTACCGGTGAGCTGCTTGCCACCCGCGGCCAGCTTGCCCGTGAAGCGGCTGCCGGCCTGCTCAATGCGAAACGTTACCTCGTCGCCCTGTAGCTGCACTTCCACCGGCATGCGGCTAATTTTTTGCTGGGGCACATCCAGCGCGGCATAAAATGTACCGTTGGTGAGCGGCACCACCGTGACAACCAAGTCGAGGCTACCACCGGGTACTTTCAAAGGGCCTTTCCATTGGCCACTCAGCGCGGCCGCTTCAATGGTCTGCTTCCGCTCAGCTATCGCTAGCAAAGAGATACTCAGGAAGAAGTAGGTGAGAAAGGCTCTGTATAAATGTTTATGCATATAGTACAAATATCAGTAGCGCATAGCCGCTATTACGCCCGAAAGTTCGGAAAAAAGTGCTAATCAAGCAGTAAGATATTGTTTCCTTTTTGCCCGGCTCTGAATTGTGAAGCCACCAAGGCATTTTTTTACATAGGCCAAGCTGGACTTTATCCGATGGCGGCCGTTTTATAGCTTGCTTGCATATCTCATTTACTCACTCTTATGGCTTTATCAACTCGTTTGCGTCACGGGGCCTTCCTGTTCTTGTTGCTGTTTCTGGGCTGTCCGTCGTGGGCCCAAACCGTAACCCCGCAACTTGCTACCCCGCAGCAATGGACTACCGAAATGGCGGCCTTTGCGCACCAAGACAGCCTGACGCCGCCTCCCACCAAGGGCATTGTGTTTACGGGTAGCTCCTCGGTTCGCAAATGGGAAACCTTGGCTACTGATCTGGCGGGACACCCGGTGCTAAACCGTGGTTTTGGCGGCTCCCGTTTTCCCGACGCCAATTTCTATTTCGAGCAGCTGGTGCTGAAATACCGTCCGCGGCAAGTGTTTCTGTATGAAGGAGATAACGACCTTGCTGCTGGCGCCACGCCGGAGCAGGTGTACGAATCCTTTCGCGCGTTCGAAAAGCGCCTGCGCCACGACTTGCCCAAGACGGACTTGGTGTTCATTTCCATCAAACCTAGCTTAGCGCGTTGGGCCTTATGGCCGCAAATGCAAAGTGCTAACAACATGATTAAGAGTTACATACAAAAACATCCGAAGCGGCTGCACTTTCTGGACGTCGGCACGGCGATGTTGGGCCCTGATGGCAAACCGCGCCCGGAGCTATACGTGGAAGACGGCCTGCACATGACGCGCGCCGGCTACGACATCTGGACGCGGCTGGTAACGCCATATCTGGCGAAGTAAGAAAGCCGTAAAGCCGAGGCCTGTTTGATAAGACCCTTATAGTGAGAATCTTATAAAACAGGCCTCGGCTTTAGATCAGTTTCTGGTTTTGAGCTAGCGCACGTGTTTGATGAGCCAATCGCTCATGGTGCGCAGGGCCACCGGCGAAACCGTCTCCTGAATCTGCGAGTACTCGGCAATGTTGCCCGTCGTGGCCGTTTGGAACATGTGGTTGAGGCCGGGCAGCTCACGTACGGTTACGTCGCGGTTGCCGCTGGCTTTCAAAGCTTTGTCGATGGCTTGTAGGTTGGCGTCGGGGGCCACCTGCAAATCTTTGGAGCCGATAAGGGCCAGCACCGGGCACTTTACTGCGCGCAGAGTTTGCTGCGGGTTGTCGGAGAGCAGAAACCGGAACGCGGGCGTTGTCATGGTGGCTGCCTGCGCATGCACCACGGCCTTGAGCTGGTTGGCTTGCTCGGCGGGCAACGGAATATCGGGCAGCATAATTTTCACAATCTGCTCCTGAGCCTGCGCATTGTCTAAGGTGCGCTGCACTACCTGAATGGCAGCGCGCTGGCGCTTCTCCACGTTGGCCAGCACGTTGGGGTCGCTGGTTTTGAAGCGGGCCATGTCAAGTGCCTGACGTACTGCTACTTCTGAGCCGGGCAAGCCGGCCGTGCCCAGCAGCACCAAGAAAGCCGGGCTCAGGCCCTGGGCGGCGGTGCGCACACCGGCGGCCCCGCCTTCGCTGTGCCCAATCAGGCCAATTTGCTTGCTATTGATATCGGGGCGACTGCGCAAATAAGTCATAGCCGCATGGGCATCCTGCGCATAATCAACTGCCGTCACGTTCTTCGAATCGCCTGTTGATTGGCCCACGCCGCGGTCGTCGAAGCGCAGGACAGCTAAGCCCTGACGGGTAAGATAGTCGGCTATTACCAAGAAAGGCCGGTGCCCAAATACGGCTTCATCACGGTCTTGAGGGCCGGAGCCAGTCAGCAGCACCGCCACCGGAAAAGGACCTTTGCCGGGCGGCAACGTGAGTGTGCCCGCCAGCTGCACGCCCGCACTGGCGTTGGAAAAACGCACTTCTTCCGAGCGGTAGGGCAGGGGCGGTACGGGCTCCTGCGGCCGCTTCAACCTGGCGTTGCCTTTGGCGTAGGCCGGAGTTGGCTCGGCGCTTTCCCGCTGTAGCATCAACGGCAAGCGCGCGTTGTTCTGGCGCCACGTACCCTTGAGTTGCCGTCCGTCGGGAGCTAGGCGGCCCGCAAACTGGGCCTTCATATCCGTAAGAAAAAGCAACACGCTGTCGCCGCGCGACTCCACCCGGTCTACTGCAACGTCCTGCACATCCTGAGTCGGAATGTCGAGCGTGGCGGAGCGGCGGCCGTTGGCGTCGCGCATGTGCAGCAACAGCTGAAGCGAAGAACCCGTTGGGATTCGCAGGCTTCCGGTCCATTGGCCGGTTAGGTTCGGAAGAGCCGCGCGTTGCCCAAACGCAGCCGGAGCAGAAGCAAGCAGCAATGCCACCAGGCCGCCGCTCAAGGAAAAAGTCAAACGCATACGAAAAGTACCGGGCAAGATGGGTGCCGAAAACGTCAAAACCCCCAAATCATCACATCGATCGGGTAAATGACAAAACCAAACCCGGATGTATCCTAAACGCTCGATGTCGTGCTACCGCATCTGGCTACCTAAAAAAGTTTTTGCTCGTCTTCTCTTGTTCTTTTTAAGCCACCAAAAAGGCCCCGTCTTGCGGGGCCTTTTTGGCTTTGTATATAACAAAAAGTGAGTTGTTATCGCATATAAAAGGCCATGCCGAGCGCAGCGAAGCACCTCTCCTGATTGGTAACTCAACGAAGCGGGAGAGGTGCTTCGCTGCGCTCGGCACGACCGACATTATTTCTTAAAAATGCTTTTTACATAAAGTATTGATAATCAATTGTTTATGTAAGTGTTCTTATTTTGCTGGCTTCACGCCCTCCGTGGTCATCACGATGCGCTTGATGGTGCCGTCGGGGTTATAGTTGAGGTAGTCGATGCAGACGGAGCGCCGGAAGCTGCCCCCGTCGGGCGAGATAGCGCCGTTATGGTAAATGAAGTACGACTGCCCTTTGAAATCAATGATAGCCTGGTGGTTGGTGTTGGAGTTGCCGGCCAACTCGTTCAGAATGCCCTTGTATTCCCACGGGCCGTCGAGGGTGCGGCTCATGGCGTAGGCCGTTTTTTCGGGAAACTGGTACGCGTACGACAGATAATACCAGCCGTTACGCTTGTGAATCCAGGGCGCTTCGGTGAAGTTTTTGAGGCCTTCTACCTTCTTAATAGGGCCGTCCAGCTCGGTCATGTTGGGCTTGAGCTTGGCGTAGTAGCAAATCGTGTTGCCCCAGAACAAGTACGCCTGGTTATTGCCATCGATGACGACCGTGGGGTCGATGTCGTCCCACGAAATCTTGGCCTCCGTGGTCATGTCGTTGGTAATCAGGGCCGAACCGCGGGCATCCTTAAACGGGCCGGTTGGGCTATCGGCAACAGCCACGCCGATTGCTTTGCCGTGGATGGTGCCGTGCTCCACAGCCGCGTACCAATAAAACTTGCCGTTGCGCTCAATCACCTGCGACGCCCAGGCATCGTCTTTGGCCCAAGCAAAATCCTTCACGCGCAACGGCACCGGCTGCTCCGTCCAGTTGACCATATCCTTCGACGAAAAGCACAGCCACTCGTGCATCACGTACCCTTCCTGACGCGGCGCAGCCTCATCGTGGCCGGTGTAGAGGTACACGGTGCCGTTGTGCACCAGCGCCGCCGGATCGGCAGTATACTTGTTTTTGATGATCGGATTTCCGGCTTCGGCAGCCACTGGCTTGGTGCCTTGGCGGGCGCCATCGTGCTCAGCTGAAAAAGCGGTTTGCGCAATTCCAGAGAGCAAGAGCAGGCCAGCGGCGGCGTATAAGGCGGGCTTTGCCTTCGGAAGAAGCAGGTTGTCTGCCATAATAAATTGCTGATTTATTGGGTCTTATGAAAGGGCAGGTGGGAAGACGGAATGGTCTGCCAATCATAAGGATTTATGCCATGTAACACAAACGATTGTGTAAATATTTATGACACACAATGCAGATTGGGAGTACAAAAAAGCGGCTTCTGACGACCGTGTATTCAGGTCGTCAGAAGCCGCTTTGGGCTATAAAAGCCGTCTTACAACCCAGTTTTCGGCTGGTTTATTGGGCGTCGCTCAGCTTTTCTAGCTCGGCCATGTCTTCTTCCGAAAGCGAAATCGAAACGGCTTTGTAGTTTTCTTCCAGGTGCTTCACCTTCGACGTGCCCGGAATGAGCAGAATGTTGGGCGAGCGGTGTAGCAGCCAGCTCAGGGCAATTTGTTGGCGGCTAGCGTCGTACTTCTGGCCGATGCGATCGAGGCTGGCAAGCGCGTCGGTGTTGCCGCCGCTCAAGGGGTACCACGGAATAAAGGCCATGTTGTTTTGTTCGCAGTAATTCAGCTCGGCTTCCTACTTGCGGTTGTCGACGCTGTACATGTTCTGCACCGACACGACGGGTACGTATTCCTGGGCCTTCTGAATCTGCTCCACCGTCACTTCCGATAGGCCGATGTGTTTCACAAGGCCGTCTTCCTGCGCTTTTTGCAGAAATTCCAACGTGTCTTCAAACGGCACTTCCGGATCTACGCGGTGCAGTTGGTACAAGTCAATCTGATCAAGCTTCAGGCGTTGCAAGCTGCCTTCCAGCGCTTCGCGCAAGTGGTCGGGGTGGGCGTTGATGGGCCATTGGTTGGGGCCGGTGCGCAGCAAGCCGCCTTTGGTAGCGATAACCAAGCCTTTGGCGTACGGATGCAGAGCCTCGGCAATCAGTTCTTCCGACACGTTGGGGCCGTAGCTGTCGGCCGTGTCGATGAAGTTAATGCCCAGTTCCACAGCGCGTTGCAGCACCCTGATCGATTCATCGTGATCTTGCGGCGGGCCCCAGATGCCCTCGCCGGTAATGCGCATGGCGCCGTAACCCATGCGGTTGACGGTCAGATCTCCGCTGAGGGAATAAGTTGCCGGAAAGGCCGGCGCGGTTGTATTGGCCATTGGTTGTGAGCTAAAGTGTGTAAAAACGATAGATAAAAGCAATCTTCGCTTCTACGATTGAACACGCAAATAGGTCAGGCTTGAATATATAAGTAATTAATAATCAAATAATTATATAAGCTAATTTTTAATGCTTCCATGAACGATCCCGAAATCCGGGCTTTGCTGTATCCGCTGCTGCAAGGCGGTGTGTACGTCGATGAGCTGCCCACCGGCACCACCCGCGCCGATGTCGTGCACATCACCCCCGAGTTCATGCACGGCTACGAGGTGAAAGGCGACGGCGACACGCTGCAACGCGTCACCAACCAACTGCTTTGCTACGGCCAGACCTACGATTTTGTCACCTTCGTCGTGACCGAGAAACACTTGGATAAATTGCTGCCGCTGCTTCCGGAATGGGTTGGCATACTGATCGTTACCGCACAAGGTGATCTGCAAGCCCATCGCCCGGCGCAGTACAACAGCACCGTGGAGCGCTCATGCGTAGCGAGCCTGCTGCGCCTGGAAGAAATCAAGCAATTCCTGCTAGCCAGCGGCCTGTCGGGCGTGAGCCAATTGCGGCGGGGAGAAGTGCTAGGCTTGCTGCGTACCACCCACTTAGTGCCACTTTCGCGCCTGGCCCAATACGTCCGCGACCGCCTGATTCTGCGCTTGCCCCAGCGCCTGCTCGACCGCGCCGAACGCAAAGCCGAACGGCAGCGGTTCAGCGCGTTGTTTCAGAAACGCAAGCGCAAACCGCCGCGCCGCAAACAGAAAAAAGCTGCTGCGAAAAAAGGTAAAAAAGCCGCCGTTCGGCAGAAATAACCTAGAGCCTAGAGGTAGGCTAAAACGGCAACGCTAGCTGACGCCCCGCGGCGGGCGGCTCGTTGGTATCCAAATTGGACAGCGAAACCCCCAGCAAACGCACGCCTTTGGCCAGCGGCAGGAGCGCGCTGACCAGCTCGTTGCTAGTCTGCTCGATAATCGCCTTGCTGGTGATGGGGCCTAAATAGGATCGACTGCGGGTAATTTGTTGGAAGTCAGTATATTTCACTTTCACCGTGACGGTGCGGCCCAGTGTGCCGGCTTTTTCGCAGTAGGCCCAGACGTCCTCCACGCAAGGCTGCAACCCCGTCGTTAGCTCCTCTGGCAAGGTCAGATCCTGCTCAAAAGTGGTTTCCGACCCCACCGACTTGCGCAAGCGATCGGCCACGACGGGGCGATGGTCTTCGGCCCGGGCGATGGCGTAATAGTAGCCCCCGGCTTTGCCAAAATGCTGACGCAGAAAGGCTTCTGATTGCTGCCGCAAATCGAGACCGGTAAAAATGCCCAGTTGGTTCATTTTGGCCGCCGTCACTTTGCCGATGCCGTGAAACTGGCCCACCGCCAGCGCCTCTACAAACTTCAATCCCTCTTCTGGTTTTATAACAAACAGACCATCAGGCTTTTGATGGTCAGAAGCTAGCTTCGCCAAGAACTTATTATAAGAAACGCCTGCCGAGGCCGTCAGTTGGGTTTGGGCCTTGATTTCCGCCCGAATCTGCTGCGCAATCCGGGTAGCGGAGGCAATGTTTTTGAGGTTGGTCGTTACGTCGAGGTAAGCTTCGTCGAGCGATAACGGCTCAATCAGAGGCGTGTACTCGGCAAAAATGGCGCGTATCTGCTGCGAAATGGCCTTGTACACGTCGAAGCGCGGCTTCACAAACACCAGTTCCGGGCACCGCCGCAGCGCCACCGATGAAGCCATGGCCGAGCGTACGCCAAACAGCCGCGCCTCGTAACTGGCCGCAGCTACTACGCCCCGTTGTCGCGAGCCACCCACGGCCACGGGCCGGCCGCGCAGTTCGGGGTTGTCCCGCTGCTCCACCGAGGCATAGAATGCATCCATGTCTAGGTGAATGATTTTGCGCTGCTCTTCCTGCTCCATCATTAGAACGCAAAGATACCGTTGGGCAGGGTACTGCAGAGGCTTTCTTTAGCCGGTAAAAGAGCAAAACATTAGCAGCTAAAACGCCACTGCTGGAGCAACTTGTTGAGCAGAAGCCGACATTTTGCTGAACACGTATAAAGCATTAGCTAAGCAAGCAGATGCACTGTAGTTAGTATACACAAATATGGGCTTGTTCTGAAGGCTAAGCGAGTGACTGCTGATGCCTTGGGGTGGTTTCTGCCAAGAAAGCAGTGCGGTTTTTTTACCGGCCTTATCTGGAAATGGCAGTGAAATAGTTGGATTTTGCTTTATCAAATGCTCACAAGCTTCTATCAATATATCCTTCCAAGATTTGATAGCTTTTACTGTTCCATCTGGTAGCCGCAATTGGGTCGGCTTCTGGTTGGGTTGTAGTTGTAGCGTATGGACACGATCTAGCTCAACAAAGTGACTATTAGGCATTTTAGGTTCAGAAGAGATCACATTCTTTGTTTCAACTCTCCGAGGTGTTTCTAAAGTAACGGAATGAGTATAAGAAATTTGCTCATTATTTGGTGCAAATACCCCATGTCCACTGTGCGCCGCATCCAGCCACTGAATCAGGTGTAAAGCGCAGACTACCAAATCGTCCTGCAACAAGTTGAAGCTGGCGCCATAGTGCTGATTTCCTGGGTTGAATTCGCTGTAAAAATGCCAGTTAAGGCCATCAGTAATCAGGATCTTCTGCACCCCGAAGCCAAAGGCGTAGCTTAATAGCTGCTGTACCACACTGAATTTTTCAAGGTCCGATCCCAAGCATTTGGCTTCAACCAGCAACTCTATTTTGCCCTCGGAATTGTGGAGAGCATAATCGGCGCGCCAAGCAGTATTGATTGTTTTTTCCGGTTCTACCATGCGGATATCAGTAGTATCCCAGCCGAGTGTGCGCAAAATCGGATCAATCAGGGCTGCACGAGTTGCAGCTTCATTTTTGCGAAGTAACGCGGCATTAGTTTCGGCGTTGGTGCGGATATTTTGTAAGACACTATAAAGCGAGGCTAACGGACTAGAAATGGGCATTGGAAAACCATAAAATGATGTAATGCAATGTTAAGGATTTGCGAGCATGAGCTAGCGGTTCTTTAGCTGAGTTGCTGAATCCATACGCCCAACCCTCGTACCTTCGTAAACTCCTTTCGCCCGCCGGAAACCAAACCCTAGGCAAAGGCTGTTTACGCTTCTATGGCCCAAGAATCTCTACAAGTAGCCGCCCCCGCGGCCGACCCGATAGATCAGCTCGACCCGCGCGAATACATTCTTATTAAAAACGCGCGCGTTCACAACCTCAAGAATCTCAGCGTGGCCCTGCCGCGCAACAAGTTTATCGTCGTCACGGGCCTGTCGGGCTCGGGCAAGTCGTCGCTGGCCTTCGACACGTTGTATGCCGAAGGGCAGCGCATGTACGTGGAGAGCTTGTCGAGCTACGCGCGCCAGTTTTTGGGTCGCATGGACAAGCCCGACGTCGACTACATCCGCGGTATTTCGCCGGCCATTGCCATCGAGCAGAAGGTTTCGATCAAAAACAACCGCTCCACGGTTGGCACCAGCACCGAGATCTACGACTACCTGAAATTGCTGTTTGCCCGCGTTGGCCGCACGTTTTCGCCCATCAGCGGCGAGCAGGTGCGCAAAGACACCGTAGCCGACGTAGTTGATTATATGTTCGGCCTGCCTGACGGCTCTCGTACCATGATTCTGGCGCCGCTGCTGCCTTCGGAAGAAGGCCGGCCGATGAGCAAAGAGCTGGATTTGCTTTTGCAGAAAGGCTATTCGCGCATTGTCGTCGATGGCGAAATGGCGTTCATCGAAGATCTGATCGGCGAAGGCAAGCCGGAAGTGCAGGGCGAAGTATTCATCATGGTCGACCGCGCCGTGATTCGGACCGGCGACGAAGATTTGATGTTCCGCCTCTCCGATTCGGTGCAAACCGCGTTTTTCGAGGGCCACGGCACCTGCATTATCAAGCTCGACGAAGAAACGCGCCAGTTTTCGGACCGCTTTGAGCTCGACGGCATCGTGTTCGAGGAGCCCAACGTCAACTTTTTCTCCTTCAATAACCCGTACGGCGCTTGCCAGACCTGCGAAGGTTTTGGCTCGGTGCTGGGCATTGACGAAGACTTGGTCATCCCCGACAAAAGCTTGACCGTCTACGAAGGTGCGATCGCGCCGTGGCGCACCGACAAGCAAAGCGAATGGTTGAAGCCCCTGCTGAAAAACGGCATCCGCTTCGATTTTCCCATTCACCGGCCTTACAACGAGCTTTCGGAAGCCGAGCGCACGCTGCTTTGGAAGGGCAATAAGTACTTCGAAGGGCTTGATTCGTACTTCAAATGGGTGGCCACCCAAACGCACAAAATCCAGTACCGCGTGCTGCAATCGCGTTATCGGGGCCGCACCACTTGCCCCGATTGCCGCGGCACGCGCCTGCGCCACGACGCCCAATACGTCAAGATCGACGGCCAAAGCATCACGGACTTGGTATTGCTACCCGTAAGTAAGGCGCTGGAATTCTTTGATAATCTGGCACTTAACGAGCACGACGCCAAAGTAGCCGAACGCCTCAGCACCGAAATTACCAACCGTTTGGGCTACCTCAACCGCGTAGGCCTGGGCTATCTCACGCTCAACCGCCTGAGCAGCACGCTGTCGGGTGGCGAGTCGCAGCGCATTTCGCTGGCGACGTCGCTGGGTTCGGCGCTGGTGGGCTCGATGTATATTCTCGATGAGCCCAGCATCGGGCTGCACCCGAAAGATGCCGAGCAGCTCATCGGTGTGCTGCGCTCGTTGCAGAAACTCGGCAACACCGTGATTGTGGTGGAGCACGAGGAGAAGATGATGGAGGAAGCCGACCAGATCATCGACATTGGGCCGGAAGCTGGCTCGGGCGGCGGTCATCTGATGTTTCAGGGCACGTACCCTGAGATTCTGAAAGACACCAAAACCTACACCGGCCAGTACTTAAGCGGCAAGATGGAGGTGGCCGTGCCGAAAGATCGGCGGCCGTGGCGTAACGCCCTGGAAGTGACCGGGGCTCGCGAAAACAACCTCAAAAACGTGTCGGTGAAGTTTCCGCTGAACGTAATGACCGTCGTGACGGGCGTTTCGGGATCGGGCAAATCGACGCTGGTGCGCCGCATTCTGGCACCCGCGCTGGCCAAGCAGCTCGGCGGCGGGGCTGGCGAAGCGACCGGCAAATTCGACCGCCTGACCGGCGTAAACGGCCAAGTGACGCACGTCGAGTTTGTGGATCAAAACCCGATTGGAAAGTCAAGTCGTTCTAATCCAGTTACTTACGTAAAGGCTTATGATGCCATTCGGGCGCTGTTCGCCGATCAACCGTTGGCCAAAGCGCGCGGCCTAAAGCCTTCGCATTTCTCCTTCAACATCGAAGGCGGGCGCTGCGAAGTATGCCAGGGCGAAGGCCAGGTGAAGATTGAGATGCAGTTCATGGCCGATATCTACTTGACGTGCGAAAGCTGCGGCGGCCGCAAGTTCAAGCAGGATATTCTGGACGTGAAGTACAAGGAGAAGGGCATCGATGAAGTGCTTGACATGACCATCGCCGACAGCATCGAGTTCTTCAAAGACCAGCCCAAAGTAGCCGAACGCCTCAAGCCACTGGATGATGTGGGCTTGGGCTACATCCGTTTGGGGCAGTCGGCCAATACGCTTTCGGGCGGCGAGGCCCAGCGCGTGAAGCTGGCCTCGTTCCTGACCAAAGGCAACACGCTGCAAAACGACAAGATCCTGTTCATCTTCGACGAACCCAGCACCGGCCTGCACTTCCACGACATCAACAAGCTGCTCAAGGCCTTGAATGCGCTGGTGGAACAAGGCAATTCGGTCCTGATCATCGAGCACAACATGGACATCATCAAGTGCGCCGACTGGGTTATCGACTTAGGCCCGGAAGGCGGCATCAACGGCGGGCACTTGCTGTTTGAAGGCACGCCGGAGGAGATGGCAAAGCTCAAGGACACCAACCACACGGCGCGGTTCCTGGCCGAAAAGCTGTAAACGCCCGTTTGCCGTAAACTAAAGGAGCCGCAGCATTGCGGCTCCTTTTTATTTGTTAGTCAATCCATTCTGTATCATGAAATTAGCCGCAGAAGAACAGTTTTTAGTAGGTGGAAAAGAGATCTTTATCAGCAGCTTTCCCGGCAACCGCGACTTAGGAGTGATCTTTGAGGACGACGGCACTACGGGCTATTTCTACGCCGTAAATCAAGGCGGTGAAAGCATGGTCGTGGTGGATGCCATGCACATTTATAACGTCGACGATGTAGCCGACAAAGAGATTGCCGTCACCGGCCAGATTTTCTGGGACGAGGAAGAAAGCGCGGCGGCCATGATCATCAACGGGTATTGCCACGCGCTGTTCGACTTCAAGCGCCAAGCGGGTTTTTGCCGGAATGCCTACCCGCCGTCCATGACACAGCAAACCGAACCGCGCGAATTAACAGACGACATAATTCAGCAATACTTTGCGGCCTGATACCCGCCAAAAAAGCGCGATTACAACACCGAGGCGGTAGCTGCGTTGGGAAGAACACGCATTCTGTTTGTTTTGTACCCATGGCAACTACTGCTTCATCTGTTTCTTACACAAGCGCATCCGCGCCGGCGCGCGTCTGGCGGTGGCTGGCTGCGGCCACCGTTATCGGCAACATTGTGCTGAATTATTGGTCGAATGCGCGGCCGTTTAACGGGCAGTCGATGGGCTACGTGTCGGGCAAATACCCGACGCTGCTCACGCCGGCGGGCTACGCTTTCAGCATCTGGGGGCTGATTTTCCTGAGCCTGACCATTTATGCGGTGTGGCAACTCTTGCCCGCTCAGCGGCAACTGTCTCTGCCTGATGCAGTTGCAAAACCCCTGACGGTTGCCAGCGTCGCTACTGCCGCGTGGGTCGTGCTCTTTGCCTACGAGCTGATTGTGCCCAGCGTGCTGGTAATGCTCCTGATTTTGGGCGCGTTGATTATGGTCTATGGCCGCGCTCGGCGGCGTGTATTGCAGGAAACAGCCCCGCGCTGGACGAGCCTGCCGTTTGCGCTTTATCTGGGCTGGATTTCGGTGGCGTCGGTCATCAACGTTACCATTGGGCTGCGCCAACTCGGCTGGCAGCCGGCATTGAATATTTCTATCATTTTGACCCTGGCCTTATTCGCCGTAGTAGTCGCGTTGGGCCTGATTATCAGCAATACATTCCGCGAAATTGCGTACCCGCTGGTGATCGCGTGGGCGCTGGTGGCCATTTGGGTGTCGCAGCGCGGGGCCTATCCGGAGTTGGGGTGGGCAGCGTTGGCCGGAGCGGCCGTGGTGGCCGTGGGGGGCGTGTTGCTGGGGCTGAAAAAGTACCGCGTCCGGGCAGATTAGCTGCTGGCTTTGCTGCGCCGCTCGGGGTATTTATTGTTTCTTTGCTGACGTCAACGTACCTACAACACCATTCTACTAGTATGCGCAAGAACATCGTCGCCGGCAATTGGAAAATGAACATGACGTATCAGGACGGCCTCGCTCTGATCTCTGAAATCACGAACATGGTGGCCGACGAGGTGACCGGCTCTGAGGTAGAAATTGTGGTTTGCCCGCCGTTTCCGCTGCTGCACGCCATCGGCAAGCAGTTGCCCCAAAACGATCATTTTCACTTGGGTGCCCAGAACTGCCACCAGAAAGAAAGCGGCGCCTACACCGGCGAAGTATCCGCGAAGATGCTGCAATCGGTTGGGGTTGAGTATGTTATACTGGGGCACTCCGAGCGTCGGCAGTATTTCCGCGAAGACGATGAATTGCTCAGCCAAAAGCTAAAAGCCGCCCTCGGTGCCGGCCTGAAACCGATTTTCTGCGTGGGCGAATCGTTGGAAACGCGCGAAGCCGATGATACCAATGAGTTCATTGCCAAGCAGTTGCAAAACGGCCTGTTTCACCTCTCCAACGAAGAGTTCGACCAAGTGGTAATCGCCTACGAGCCTATCTGGGCTATCGGTACGGGCAAAACTGCCACCAGCCAGCAAGCGCAGGAAGTGCACGCATTTATCCGCGAGCAAATCGCTCGGGCCTACGACGCCGAAGCGGCCCTGAACACAACCATCCTGTACGGTGGTTCGGCTAACGCTCAGAATGCCAAGGAGTTGTTCTCGCAACCCGACGTCGACGGCGGCCTGATTGGCGGTGCTTCGCTCAAGTCGCGCGACTTCACCGAGATCATCAAGTCATTCTAGAGCCGGCCGGCTTCTGCTGAACTACTTGCTGAACTAAAGGTGGCCTAGTAGTTGTCCGGGGAATGCATGCGGCGCATGGTCGCGGTTTTTCGTTAGCTGATGTTCTTCTCCCTGATTTTTTCCGGCTTGTTGTGGCTGAGCGCCTTCACAACCCCCTCGCTGCCAGCCACTACGGTTGCGGCTGCATCGGCTGTGCGCTCCGTCGATCCGTGCCTGATTTACGGCTCAATCTATCTTGAAAGGGACCCGCGTCGCCGCAGCTACTGCTTTGCGGCCGCGTACGAAGAGCCCGACGAAGCCTTCGCCGACCTCATGGTGTTCAAGGAAGAGAACAAGCTTTTCGCCGACCGCGCGGGCTATTGGTACATCACCACCAGCCGCGATTTCGCTGATTACGTGGTGTTTGTGAGCGACAAGCGCGCGCTAGCCGACTTTGCTATCCACTACACAACCGCCCGCTCTTTTGCTGGCTGCCGCAAGCAGTAGCATACAACAAGTGCCATTACTATTAACCTTGTCATCCTGAGCGCAGCGAAGGACCTTATCCCGTAGCAACGAGATAAGGTCCTTCGCTGCGCTCAGGATGACAAGGTAGTTACTAAGTCACAGAATAAAGTAAAGCAGCACGAAGCGATAAATGCGCTTCAGTAAAACGCCACCGATTTTCCTGCGAACTTTGCCGTCCCGTTTCGGACGGCATTTTCTTTTTAGAACACCCAATCAATTCCCATGGATTTTGTAGAAGTGCGCGTGCAAGCTCCGCGCGAACTAGCTGATATACTGATTGCTGAGTTGGCCGAAGTAGGCTACGATACCTTTGAAGACAACGACGACGGCTTTTGCGCCTACATCGGCGAAGGCGATTTCAATCCCGATGCCGTGGCCGAAGTCATGTCGCGCTACGAAGCGCTGGGCGAGCTGGAGTTTGAGCACCGCGTCATTACCCGCCAGAACTGGAATGCCGAGTGGGAAAAGAACTTCGAGCCGCTGGTTATTGCCGATAAAGTGTCGGTGCGCGCTCCTTTCCACGAGCCACGGCCCGACTTGCAGTACGAAATTGTGATCATGCCGCGCATGTCGTTCGGTACCGGCCACCACGATACCACGGCGCTCATGATCACCAACCAACTGGAAATTGACCACCAAGGCAAGCGCGTGCTGGACATGGGTTGCGGCACCGGCATTCTGGCCATCATGGCCGTGCTTTTGGGCGCTGACTATGTGTTGGCCGTCGATGTAGAGCCCTGGACCGCCGAAAACGCTGCCGACAATGCCGTCGAAAACAACGTGCAGAACAAGGTAGAAGCACGGTTGGGCGACATCACGGCTTTGGATGGCGAAGCACCTTTCGACATCATCTTGGCCAATATCAACCGCAACGTATTGCTGGAAGACATGACCGCTTACGAGCGCTACCTCAAGCCGGGCTGCCCCATTTTGTTTAGCGGCTTCTACGAAGAAGATCTGGCCCTAATCCGCGCGGCCGCCGAAAAGGCGGGTTTCCGATACGAAAGCCACCGCATCCAAAACGACTGGGTTTCCGCTATTTTCTACAAGTAGCCCTTCCTGTTTTTACCTGTCCTGCCTCCTTTGGCGCACGCCAAAGGAGGCAGGCTGCTTTTTAAACCCATTTCATAAGTATTTGATCATAAGATGCTTATGGAATGGGCTGCGGCGTGTAAGTTGGGCCTTGACAGCGCGGACCTTCTTTTGTCCAGGCGAGCTTATCGATGCACATCTGGCGCTCTTTCATGCCTGCGTCCCAAGCGTGGTACACGAGATATTCGGTTTTGCCATCGGGGCCGATGACGTGCGAATGGTGGCCCGGTCCGCGCACGTGGCCTGCTACGGCGTGTAGCACGCGAGCGCCGGTGTCGTTGGCCGTGTCTCGGTAAGGACCCATGACGGTATCGGCCTCGCAATAATCTACTCCGTAGCGGGGCGTCAGGAAGTTCGCGCCGCTGTAGAAACAGTAGTATTTGCCGTTGTGCTTCCGTACAAACGGGCCTTCCAGCGTGTGCCACTCCGCGAACGTGCGGTTGTCGTAGAGGGGCATCGTGCGGTTTTTCTCGAATACCGTCCAGGGGTGCCGAGCCCGCATCACGGTGCGGCTTTCGTTGGCCAACTTCGTCATGCTGGTCAGCCGATCTACTACCAGACCCGTGCCGGGAAAGTAACCGTTGTCGGTGTCGATAAAGTCGCGCGCATAGAAGAGGTACCACTTGCCGTCGGTATCCTGAAAGGGATGGGCATCGATAGTAAACTTGCTTTCCGGTACGTCGAGCAGCGCTACTTCTTTATACGGCCCTTCGGGTTTGGTGCTGGTAGCCACATGCAGCCGGTGCCCCACCGAAGCCCCAATGGCGCCGCCCCCACGCGAGTAATACATGTAAAAAGTGCCGTTCTGATAGACAACTTCCGGAGCCCAAAACTCCGCCTTTTCCGAGCCGGCGGGCGGCGTAAGCGCGCCCCCAAGCTCTTTCCAGTCAACTAAGTTTTTCGAAGTGAGCAGATTGAAAATGCGCCCGTCCTTGGCGTTTTGCCCAGCAGTGCCAAAGGCGTAGTAAGTGCCTTTGTGGCTAAGCACAAACGGATCGGGCATAGAATGCGGATATACCGGATTGGTATAGGTGCGTGCCGCAGCGGCCGCTAAACTGTTGTGCATCAGTAAGGAAGAACCAACGCTGGCAGCAGCGTACTTCAGAAAATTGCGGCGGGAATGTGGCATAGCGGTGGGGTAGGGATGAGGCAGTTATTTCAACGGCTTACGAGCCAGGTCTTTCTCCAGCATTTTAATAAAATAGCCGCCAACCACCGAGCGCGCCCGAAACCCGACCGACTTGCCATCGGTAGTTTCGTGCCAGTCGCTGAGCGGAATGCGATCGGAGGTTTCGTTGGCGTAGCGATAAACAGGCTGAATAATCTTCTGAAAATCAGCGGGCGAGTCAGCTAAGGTCGCCGTCCAGAGTATCCAGTCCGACTTGCTGTAGGTTTTGCGGCTGTCGAGTGGCAAGCCGTAGGGCTGTTGCTTGGTCAAGTAATAGTTGATCTCCGTAGCGGCGATATCAGCTGGAAATACGTCCAAGCGTAATAGCTTGTCCCACACAAGGTTATACTTTTGGCTCCAAGTGCCTTTCTGATCGAACGTCAGGCTGTAGTGGTCGCCGTCTTTAGCCATCTGTACCCATTGCTGCGCCATGTCCTTAGCGAGTTTCTGATAGGTAGCGGCCGTGGCATTGTCGCCCTGCATGCCGGCTAATCGGCCGTAGCTGGCCAATCCCAAAATGGCCTTCACCGAAAGGTTGGCGTTGTGGGCGAGGTGGCCGGCGAAATCGTCGGTACATAGCTGATTCTCCGGGTCAAGACCGGCTTTCTGTAAGTACTGTGCCCAGGTAGTAAGCGCCGGCCAATGTTGCTTGGCATAGTTGGCATTGCCTTCGGCGGCGGCAATGGCGGCGGCCAAGATGAGCATGTTGCCGCTTTCCTCCACGGGCATGTCTTCGCCGTACGTCTGGCCGGTGGCCAGGGGGTAGGTGCCCACGTCGTGCGCGGCAAAGGGCTTGGTCCACTTGCCGCTTTCGGTGTAGTAGAAAATCGGGTCCATCATGCCCTTGAGTAGCGTGGGGTTGTAGCGCAGAAACAGCGGCGCCGACGGATAGGTAATGTCTACGGTGCCGATGGAGCCGTTGCTGAAATTCTCTTTGGAAAAAAACAACGGTTTGCCATCTGGGCCGGCTACCAACTTATGCGCAGCGATGGATTGGCGGTAGGCCAAAGCGCAAAGCTGCGCGTACTGCGAGCCTCCGGCAACTTGCGCTTCCTGGGCCATGTCGCTATCGAACTTAGTGCAAGCCGCTACCACACGGTCGTAGTCACGTTCAGCGGCTTGCAGCATTTGCTCGGTCGTGGTGCCGTCTTTGCGCCACCATGCCCGCAGCTTCTGCCCGAAGTATTCTACCGAATACACATCGTCGTAGCCTAATATAATATGTTGATTGACAGAAGATTGCCCGATTTTACCCAGATTAAATACCGCCGCTAGCTCCACCGGTCGGTCGTTGGCGGCGCGGGAGGCTTGGGCATCGTCATTTTTGGGCAAGGCTCCGGTTTGCTGAAAAGCGGCCCGCGATACTTTCGCCTCGCTGATGCGGGTGGTGGCCGCTTTGCTATCAACTCCCACATACGCATAGCCCCAATCGATGCGGACGTTGTCGCCCTTGGTGCCCAACACATTCTGGTCTTTGGTGCCCGTTCGGAGCAGTGTTAGTGGGCCAGCGGTGCTGCGCTGCCATTCCACCACTTGGCCCGGCGTGTTAATTGCCAGTTGCGGCGACGC
Organism: Hymenobacter jejuensis; assembly: GCF_006337165.1. Classification (NCBI taxonomy): domain Bacteria; kingdom Pseudomonadati; phylum Bacteroidota; class Cytophagia; order Cytophagales; family Hymenobacteraceae; genus Hymenobacter; species Hymenobacter jejuensis. Next base: position 1,485,369 of record NZ_CP040896.1, on the reverse strand, counting down.
GCCCATGTATAGCTGCACATCGTGCGTTTTGCCGTCGGTGGCCTGGGCACGGAACGTGATATACGAAGCGGGCCGCGACAGAACGGCTAAATCATCGAGTAGCAACGGCGACGTGAACGTTACGTCCAGCTGCACGGGTCCGCAGGCAAATTGGTAGCTGGTCTGGGTAGCCGTGAGCCGAACCGCTTTCTGGGTGGCGGTCAGGCGCGTATCGGTTGGTTTAGGTCCCACAAGGCCCACATCCAGCAAGCCAGGGCCTCCGGTGTTCTTGCAATGCAACGCTATGATATTCTGGCCTTTATGCAAAGTAGCCGCAGCTTTCGCCGCAATCGGAAACTCTTGGTATTCAGCTGAAAAACAGGGCGCACACGCGAAAGCCGGTTCGCCATTGAGGTACACGTCTACATCGTCGTCGTGCAGCATGTATAAGCTTAGCGAGCCTTTCGGTGCCTCTTTTAGCTCAATGGTGCGCCGTACCCACACGTCATCTCCTTTCCATTTAGAGTGGACGCCCGGCGCGTTGTCTTCGGTTGTGAGCAAGCCTTTGCCGGTCGTCCAAGTAGTAGCGTTGAAAGCAGGTTTCTGCCAATCGCTGGGTGGGGCCGTGTTGGTGTAGCGATAGGTGGCGGGCTGGATTTCAGAGCTGGCCGCCAGCATAGTAGGCGGCGTGTCGGGTTTGCCCAGAAAGTTATACGTTTTGCCGTCCACGCGCAGGTAGCCGAGTAAGCCTTGAGTGCGGCCGGTCCAGTGCTTGGTCGGTTGCCCGTAAAGCTGATCGCCAAACGACCACACGCTGGTGTACGGGTCGATGGTGACGAGCGGGTAGGCCGGCGCGCGGAGCTGTTGGGCCTGGGCCGTGCCTGCTAACAACGTCGCAGCCAGCCATAACTGTGTCGAAATGCGCTTCAAAAGCATAGAACTAGGATAGAGCGGAAGGTGCAGGGATGCGTTATTTTGTCTCCAGATCATCTTTGGAAGGCAGTTTTGGGAAGGCAGCGTGCGGCTCGGTCTGGTACCAGTAAGCCACCGACGAAATATCGTCTTGCAGCGGCAAATACCGGCCGTTGTAGCGCCAGCCCAACGCCTGAATGGTGATGCGCAAGTCCTTCTCGAAGCGAACCGGGTCGGGAATGTGCCAGCGGTACAAGCCAAAACGCTGATTGGCGTGGTACAACCCGTCGGGGCGAATGACCTGCGGCATGCCTGCGTAAGGCGTCGAAAACTCCTGGTACTGATGGGTTTTCTTGTTCTCGAAGTTGTAAGAGCCGCAGAAATAATCCTCTGTGCCTGTGTCGTTTATGGTCGGAAATTGCTTATCGCCGTCCAGAAAAAACTTGATTTCGCCTTCGCCCCACCAGTCGTTGCTGTTCACGCCCCACGCCATGTAAGTGCCCACGTACTGCCCGCGGCCCTTGATGTTGTCCACGATGGTATACACCTGCTTGTAAGGGATGGGGTTGACGCGCCGAAACTGGGCGTGGAAGTACGCCGCATCGTTGGGCACGTCGGTCAGCGTGTAATCAACTTGGTAATAAAGCACCATATCCTTCTCGTCCAGGTTTTCCAGCGTGATGCGGCACTTTTTGCGGAAAGGCATTTGCCAATAGCAGTTGAAAGCACTACCCGGATTTACCGTCACGGGCAGTGAATTGAGCGTCGCAAACTCGCCCCAGCCCATCCCGAAAAAGTCGCCCACCGGCACCTCCACCGACGGTTCCTTTTCGTCGTCCCAGTAAAAGCGCAGGATGGAAAAGCGCCAAATACCCGTAGGCGTCATCCAGATGTGCTGAATAGCCCCCGAGCCGTTGATTTCGGCTACTGTGAAGGTCTGGCCAGATTTTATGACCACGCTTGGGCTTACTTTCCAGCCTTGGCCTAAGTCGCGGGAAGCATTTTTGCCAGTGCCTTCGGTGGCCATGCCGCCTTTGCCCTTCTCGCCGGTAAAGTTCTCAGGGCTGATAGAGCGTGTTTTGGCGTCGGAGAGGCGGTAAATGTTACTCAGGTTACTGCCCAGTCCGTTGAATTTTTGGGCCAGAGCAGGCAGCACTGCGAGCCCTAACAAGAGCATGGCAAACAGCTTTTTCTTCAACATACCGGGTAGATGAAGTGGAGAAGGAAAGACCGTGTTCGAAATGCTAGATACGCAATCGTTTGCACAAGTCAATAGCCCGCCCTACATTGCTTCAAAGTCCTAGCTATTCTAGGATGAATGCTGGGCTGATATCATAATGTATTGACAATTAATGCGTTATGAAAAATAGTCTGTGATCTTACCTATTCCCTGTATGAAGAAAATATTCTGGTTTCTCTGGTTACTGTCGTTTGTTGCAACGGGCGGAAACGCGCAAAACCGCAAAAGCAAAGTCTCTAAAGCGGCTACTGCCACAGTATGGACGACCGAAAAAGCCAATGCTTGGTATCAGCAGCACCAGTGGATGACCGGCGCTAATTTTATTCCCAGCACGGCTATCAACCAGCTGGAAATGTGGCAAGCAGCCACTTTCGACCCCACCACCATCGACAAAGAACTGGGCTGGGCCGAAGGCATTGGGTTCAATACCATGCGCGTGTTTCTGCATCACCTTGCCTGGCAGCAAGATCCCAAAGGATTTAAGCAGCGCTTAGACCAGTATTTGGGCATTGCCGATAAACACCACATCCAAACCATCTTCGTGTTTTTTGACGATTGCTGGGGCAAGGATCCCAAAATCGGAACTCAGCCAGCTCCCAAAACCGGCATTCACAACTCGGGTTGGGTACAAGACCCCGGCGACCCGGCTTCCAAAGACTCAACGCAATTTCCGGCCTTGCAGAAGTACGTAACCGACGTGCTAACGCAGTTTGGAAAAGATAAACGCATCGCTCTATGGGACTTATACAACGAACCCGGTAATAACAGTAAAAACGATACGTCGCTGCCCCTAGTGCGCAACGTGTTTGCGTGGGCCCGCGCCGCCAATCCCGAGCAGCCTGTTAGCGTCGGGCTCTGGAACTGGGATTTTGAGAAACTCAATTCGTACCAGGCCACACATTCCGATGTGGTGACTTATCATAACTACGAAGATGTGTCTATGCATCAGCGTGTTATCCAGCTTCTGCGCGCTACGGGGCGTCCGCTGATTTGCACCGAGTATATGGCGCGGCCGCGCAACAGCCGTTTTGCTACTGTGCTGCCCATGATGAAAAAGGAAAATGTTGGCGCCATCAACTGGGGCTTGGTCGATGGCAAAACCAACACCAAGTATGCCTGGGACACGCCCTTAGCAGACGGCAGCGAACCCATCGAGTGGTTTCACGAAGTCTTCCGCAAGGACGGAACGCCCTACAGGCAGGATGAAGTTGACCTGATCAAAAAGCTCAACAAGAAGTAGTCGTTATCCAGCAACAAAAAACCCTTGCTACACTCGGTGGCAAGGGTTTTTTGTTTTGTAAGTGAATGGTAATAAAGAGGTTATCCCTTTAACTGCTCGGTCAGTTTGTAGTGGACATCCGACAAGCTACGCAGGCGTTCGGCGGCGAACTCAGCAGTTACGTCGCGTTGTGGGTTGGCCAGCATCTCGTAGCCAACCATAAACTTGCGAACGGTAGCCGAGCGCAGCAGTGGCGGGTAGAAATGCATGTGCATGTGCCAGCTTTCGTGCGGTTGCCCATCGGTGGGGCGCTGGTGAATGCCGGCCGAATACGGGAAGGAAATTTCGAAGAGGTTGTCGTAGCGAATCGTAAGGTTGCGCAATGCATCGGCAAAAGCATCTTTTTCGGCATCGGTAAGTTGCTCGATGGATTGCACGTGTCGGCGGGGGAGGAGCAGGGTTTCAAATGGCCATACAGCCCAATAAGGCACTAGCACCACAAAATGCTCGTTTTGGTAGACGATGCGCGTTTGCTCACGCAATTCGATCTCCAAATAATCAGATAGTAAGCTGCGGCCGTGCTCTTTAAAGTACGTTTCCTGCTGCACGGTTTCCTTAGCGGGGTCGCCGGGTACGGTGCGCTGCGCCCAAATCTGGCCGTGCGGGTGCGGGTTGCTGGCTCCCATCATAGAGCCCTTATTCTCAAATATTTGCACGTAGTTGATGTCGTCGCGGGCGCCTAGTTCCAGGTACTGCTCAATCCAGACGTCGACCACGCGCCGAATGGCGGCAGGCTCCATTTCGGGCAGCGTCAGGTCGTGACGCGGCGAAAAGCAAATCACGCGTGCCATTCCCGATTCGGCTTCCGCCCGCAACAGGCCGCCTACCTCCACAGAGCCCACTGGCACGTCGGTTTGCAGGGCCGCGAAGTCATTGCCGAACACGAACGTGCTGGTGTAAGGCGGGTTGACCACGTCGCCATTCACGCGGGTATTGCCGGGGCAGAGGTAGCAGGTCGGGTCGTAAGCGGGACGCACTTCGGGCTCGGCTTTTTCCTGCTGGCCTTGCCAAGGGCGCTTGGAGCGGTGCGGCGACACCAGGATCCATTCTCCCGTGAGTGGGTTGTAGCGGCGGTGCGAGTGTTCGGTTGTGTCAAACATGAAGTATGGAAAGGAGATGGGAAGTAGGTAGAACGGCTATAAAGAGCAATACGTCAGGCAATTAGGCAAGGCCACTGCTTGCAGCAAAGGTCCGTGTTAGGGATCGAAAATACGGATGTCATGGTAAGACAGAGGTGAATTTTATAAATACTTCGCAATCAAATAGATACAAACATGAGGCAAGGCGAGCGTAGATACTTGCCAGGGGCTTTCCGCGGAGTAGAGAATATTCTGTGATATAACTCCAAACAGCCCTGCAATAAAGGCACTTGAAGTAGCCAATGAAGCCAAGACGAGCGAAATATTGGCGGACTTAACTAGTAGACTAAGCACTTTTTAGAGGACTATTTACGCAAACGTTTGACTAAACCAAAGTATGCCTTTAACGATTAGGAAGGCATGTTTTAGCCAGAATGGCAACTGCTTTTAAACCCAACATTATGCAAACGAAACCTAAAATAGGGCAATTAGTCTTGACAATGGGGTTATTTACCACTAATCTTAGGCCCTCTAATGAGTAAGGTCCACCCACATTTTACTCCGGAAAAGCTGGACAATAAGCGTTTACGGCCCGCCTTTCTTCTTCCACCCGCTTGCCATTTTTTGTGACCCTCAATTGATCAATCTGCTAACTCCTAGCAGCAGTTCGGTTCTACGGTAGACTTGTGCAATCGATTGCTGCGTGCTTTAAACATCCCCACTCAATTTTTAAGCAAGAAGATTCTTATGAAAAAGCCAGTACCCAAAATGCGACGGCTGACCATTCCGGCACTTCTGTGCTGTCTGCCGCTGGCAGCAGCTGCCGAACCTACTGTATGGCACGAGAATAGCAGCATTTGGGCTTCGCAAGCCGATGTGACTGTTTCGGGCCGAGTGCTGGACGACAAGGGACAGCCCTTGCCCGGCGTAAACGTGGTCGTACGGGGAACTTCCAACGGGACACAAACTAACAGCGACGGCCAGTACAGCCTAACCGCTCCCGAAAATGCTACGCTGGTCTTCTCTTTCGTGGGCTACACGTCGCAGGAAGTTGCCCTCAATGGCCGCACGACCGTTAACGTAGCGCTGGGCTCTGATACAAAAGCTTTGAACGAGGTTGTGGTAGTGGGTTATTTATCCATCAACCGTGAACAAGTAACTGGCTCCGTATCAAAGGTCAGCCAAGAAGACATCCGACGCTCGCCGGTTGCCTCCGTAACCGAGGCTCTGCAGGGCCGGGTGGCAGGCGTTCAGGTAAATAATTCGGGCGCTCCGGGCCAAAACCCGATTGTAAACATCCGTGGTATCGGCTCTATTGCTCTGAATAGCAATCCGTTGTATGTTGTAGATGGCGTATGGACCAGCGATATCCGCGATATTAACCCTTCGGATATTGAGTCGACCACCATCCTAAAGGATGCGGCTTCGCTGGCGCCTTACGGTTCGCGCGGTGCTAACGGCGTAATCCTGATCACGACGCGGCGTGGCAAGCTCGGCAAGCCAGCCATCAACTTTAACGCTTACGGGGGGGTACAGAACATCCCGAAAACCTACGACTTAGCTGACACCCAGAAGTGGGCCGACGTCACTCGTATGATGTATACTAACGCGGGTCAAACTCCCTTCGCGGGAGCAGCCAATCCGCCTGCCATTAACACCGATTGGCAAAAAGCCTTGTTTCAGTCGGGGCGTGTGCAGAACTACAGCTTGGGCCTGAGCGGAGCTAGCGAGTTTGCCAACTACAATATTTCGGGCAGCTATTTCAATCAGAAAGGAACGATTGTAGGGCCGAAATTCGACCGCTACAGCCTGCGCCTGAATTCGGGGATTACCCGTGGCAAGTTCCACATGGATCAGTCGGCGCAGCTTTCACGGGCTTTCACCAAGCGGGTAAATGGCATTCCGTTCATCGACGTGATTCGGATGCTGCCCATCATTCCGGTGTACGACCCAACTACCGTTAGTGGCTTCGGCTTCGGTAACACCAACCAAGTGACGTTTGGTACTAACCCGGTTGGTTTACAGAAAGTATACAACGACACCAACACCGAAAATCGACTTATCGCTTCGCTTGCCCCCGAAATCAACATTTTTGATTTCCTGCGGTACCGGCTGAACTTGGGCATGGAATACCTAAGTTTTCAGGACCGGACTGAACGCAAGTATGGCCAAGCTGGCGGCTTGCGCATGAACGAGCCAGTTCGGCCAGCCGAACTATTTGAAGGCCGTGGCGACCGGCTTTTCCTTTTGGCTGAAAACACTCTGAACTTTCAGAAAAGCTTCGGTAACCATAACGTGAACGCGGTTGTGGGTTATACCGAACAAAAGAATACCTACAAATTTACCAATGCTACAGCGCAAGGGTTTGGTACGGGGCCCACGTACTACTGGTCGTTGGGAGCTGCCACTGGATCGTCGAGCGTAGACGGCGGCACGCGCCGTTGGACCAAGCGCTCGTACCTGGCCCAGGTAGCTTACGACTACGATGACCGCTACCTGCTGACGGGGGCTTACCGCCACGACGGATCTTCCTTGGTAGACCCCGCCAACAAGTGGGGCGATTTCTTCGCCTTCTCCGGCGGCTGGCGCATCAGCAAAGAAGCTTTCTTCTCCGGCGTATCGGGAATAAGCGACCTGAAGCTACGCGCGAGCTACGGCGAACTGGGTAATGACCAACTGCCTGAGTATCTGTCGTTTGGTTTAATAAATTCTAACGTCAACTATCCGTTTAATGGAACCGTTGTAAACGGTGCTATTCAGAACCAGTTGGCTAGCAAGAACTTAAAGTGGGAGAGCCGGGCTACTACCAACATAGGCTTCGATCTGGGCCTAATGGAAAACCGCGTGACGTTGGCGGCCGACTACTACATCTCGAAGACCAAGAATGCGCTCGTTAACCCGGCCATTCCCTTCTTCGAAGGAAACGTGGGTGTAAACCCTTATACGAACCTAGGACGGTTGGAGAACCGGGGTTTTGAGTTCCAGCTGGGCTACACCTCCGACCCGCAAAAAGACTTCCGTTACGGTGTTAGCGCTAACCTAACCACCCTGAAAAACAGAGTGAAAGAGTTGGCATTCGAAGGCCAGAACTATCCGGGCGGTCCCAGCGGCGTAGCCCGTACCGAAGCCGGTCAGCCAGTTGGCGCTTTCTACCTGATGCACAAGCTGGGGATTTTCCAGACCCAAGCCGACGTAGATGCCCACAAAGTGCAGCCCAGTGCCAAGCCCGGCGATGTTAAATATGAAGACATCAATGGCGATGGCCAGATTACGGATGCCGACCGCCGCTTCACGGGCAGCCCGTTCCCCAAGCTGCAATATGGCCTGAACCTGAACTTCGGCTACAAAGCATTCGACCTGACGGCGTTCCTGCAAGGTGTGCAGGGCAACGATATCTACAACGTGACCCGCTACTGGACAGACCGCATGGACGACAACGGCAACTTCCGCGCCGACTTAAACCCCTGGACGCCTAGCAACCCCTCGACCAGCACGCCGCGTCCGCTGCTAGGGGGTGGCCTCAACGCCTCGCCGCTCTCGGATCGTTGGCTCGAAAACGGCTCTTATCTGCGTTTGAAAAACGTGCAGCTAGGTTACACCCTGCCCAAAACGTTGCTGGAGCGCGTGAAAGGCATCGGTAGCTTACGAATCTATCTGACGGGTCAGAACTTATTAACGGCAACGAAATATACCGGCTACGACCCCGAAATCGTGGGTGCTGGGCCTTTAGCCCGTGGCGTTGACGAGGGCAACTACCCCAATCTGCGCACGGTTACGGCTGGCATTCAGCTCGGTTTCTAACCTATCAATCTTCTTACACTCATGACTACTTATAAAACCCGAGCCTTCGCAATCTTGGCCAGCTGCCTGCTGCTGACCACCGCTTGCGAAAAAGACTTGCTAAATCAACCGAACCCGAACGCTCCGACCACCGAGTCGTTCTGGAAAACTGAAGCCGACGCGCTGAAAGGCCTAACTGCGGCCTATAGCGGCTTACAACTCAACGGTACCTACCGCCGCTGGATTCATTTCGGTTATGACATTCGTTCTGATGAAGGATTTTCTTCGAGCCCCTGGCCTGAGCTACAGAACTTTACCAAAACTGTGCTTACGGATTACGACTTCGAAGTAAACCGCGATACTTGGGCCAACCACTACCAGGCCGTTAACCGCGCAAACCAAGTATTGTCGTATGTGCCTGCTATTCAGATGAATGACAAGCTGAAGACGCGCATACTGGCCGAAGCACATTTTCTGCGGGCGCTCAACTATTTCAACTTGGTGGAACTGTATGGCCGCCCCGTATTGGCAACGGAACCTTCCAGCGCAGACTACCGCCCGCCGCAAGCTGCTAGCGAACAGGAAGTATGGAACTTGGTCATTGCCGATCTGCAAACCGCCAAGGCTGGCCTAGACGAAAAATATACCGGCGCTGACGTGGGTCGTGCTACCAAAGGGGCCGCTACTGCCTTGCTGGGCAAAGTATATATGCAGCAGCGCAAGTGGGCTGAGGCCAGCACTCAGTTTGCCGAAGTAATGAAAATGGGCTACTCCTTAGCCCCGAACTTCTACGATAATTTCCGGCACACCAGCGAAAACAATTCGGAGTCGGTTTTTGAGGTGCAGTTTGTTGGCGAATACAGCGCCGACCGTGACGATGACTTTGCTGGCGCTTCGGAAGCTCTCCAGCGCTCGCAGTTCTTTGGCTTGCCGGGCAAAGGCTGGACCGATGGCGAAGCTCGCCCGTGGCTCATCACCGAGTTCTTGAAAGAACGCACTACCGCAGGCAAAAAGGATCCCCGCTTGGCTACTACCTTATTCTTTGCGCGTTCGCGTGCGGGCTATCCTGTCGACCCGACTGACCCAGTCGATCAGGACCAACTGGCCTACGATAAAATGACCTTGGAGGAACGCTTCAAAACCGATGAGTACAACCGCAACCGCGTGTATTGGCGCAAGTACGAAAATGATTACTGGCGCGACGCAGAAGGCTACTATTCTCCCATCAACTTCCGCGTCATCCGCTATGCCGACGTGTTGCTGATGCAAGCCGAAGCGCTCAACGAGCAAGGCCAGACGGCGGCTGCCATCCCGCTGATCAACCAAGTGCGCGCCCGCGTGCAACTGGCTCCGCTGGGTAGTATGAGCCAGAGTGACTTGCGCACCCAGATCATGCACGAGCGCGTAACGGAACTGGCCGGCGAAAATACCCGCTGGCACGACCTGATCCGGTGGGGCTTGCTGGATAACCAGGCCGGCATCGATCAGCTGAAAACCCGCGACGCTGACTTTAGCCTATTTGTGGTAGGCAAATCCAAATATTTGCCCATCCCGCGCAACGACGTGAACATTGCCCAGTTGCAGCAAAACCCCCAATGGTAAGGCTGCCCACAAAGTGAGTTGAATTAAACAGCCGTTTCGGCCTTGTACACACAAGCTGGAGCGGCTGTTTTTATGCCGTATTCTTTATGTTGCCATCGCTAGCAAACTTCCATGGCATAATGTGATCTGCGCTCCTTAGTAACAGATTTTTATGAGGTTTACATCTATATATAACTGCTTATTTATCAAATAGATAAGGTTTTAAAAAGAATTTGCTCTTAATTCCACAACCATGATTTTCATTCATCGTTCCTGGCGACTCGTTGCGGTTGCGTTGCTGCTCGCAAGTGCTTCCTGCAAAAAAACGAACCCGGGCGGCACCCCAACGCCGGTTACTCCCCCCGTTGTTAGAAGTACCCAATTCAAAAATCCACTGCTATCATCAGGCCCTGATCCGTGGGTCTACCAGAAAGACGGCTATTACTATTACATGAACACGACCGGAGGCGACTTGCAGCTTCGCAAGACTGCGAAGATGTCGGAGTTGAATTCAGCGTTCAGCAAAGTCATCTGGTCGCCGCCCACCTCCGGACCCAACTCCAAAGACGTTTGGGCCCCCGAAATTCACTTCCTCGACGGCAAATGGTACGTGTATTTTACGGCCGGCCCTGGCAACTGCTGCGGCGGGCAGCGCACGTGGGTACTGGAAAATACGGCCGCCGATCCTACCACGGGCACTTGGGTTGAAAAAGGTCGTATTTACAACCCCACCGAAGATTATTGGGCCATTGATGGTACAGTGATGGAGCAAAACGGCAAGCGGTATTTCCTGTGGTCGGGCCAAGACGGGCAAAGCACGGTGCAGCGCCTGTACATCTCCGAAATGAGCAACCCCTGGACGCTTACCGGCCCGCGCGTAGAGCTTTCGCATCCCGAGTATGAGTGGGAAAAGAACGGCGAACCCGACGTAAACGAAGGCCCGGAAGTAATTCAGCATGGCGGCAAAACTTTTCTGGTATACTCGGCAAGCCATTGCGATACTGACGATTACGCCTTAGGGATGCTAACTGCTTCTTCCACTGCCGACCCGATGAAACTGGCGTCCTGGACCAAATCGGCCACGCCGGTATTCACCAAAAATGCGGCGAGTGAGGCCTACGGTCCTGGCCACAACGGCTTCTTCAAATCGAAGGACGGGCAAGAAGACTGGATTATCTACCACGCGAACGCGGGCCCAAACCAGCGTTGCGGCAACCAACGCGTGCCGCGCATGCAGAAATTCGGCTGGAATCCTGACGGCACGCCCAATTTTGGCACTCCTGTCTCCCTAAATGTGCTCATCAATAAGCCAAGTGGAGAATAAGAATAAGTTGTTGGTAATCATTGGTATACAATAAGCTTCCGAACTCCCACCCTAATTCTTGCTTTGTGACTTCTCTATTCTCTGACCTGCGAAAAGGAACGGCGTGGTTGACCTTGACCGCGGGGCTATTGGCAACTGCCTGCCAGCGGCAGGCCTCTACCAACACGAGCAGTGTTCCGGCCGCCGTAGAAAGTGCTCAAGGCCCAACCAATATCGTCAGTGCCGGAACCAGCCTCGTGTTGCCCGGCGACTTTCCCGATCCGTCCGTCACTAAAATCGGCGATACGTACTGGGCAACGGCTACTTCTTCCAACTGGGGTCCGATTTTTCCGTTGCTCAAATCCAAGAATTTGACAGATTGGGAATTGGTAGGACATGTGTTTCCGAATCAGCCGCCCGACTGGGCCGATTACTACTTCTGGGCCCCTGAAATCAGCGAGGAAAATGGCAAGACGTACGTGTTTTACACGGCTCACAAGAAGAATGGCCCGCTGAGTGTAGGCGTAGCTAGCGCCGACAACCCGGCGGGCCCATACCGCGACCACGGCCCGTTGGTAGGGCAGGAGGATGGCTCGATTGACGCTTTCCCGATCCGCGACGAGAACAATCAACTCTACATAGTGTGGAAAGAAGATGGCAATAGCCAGAACCGGCCTACGCCAATCTGGGCGCAGCGCATCAACGACGACCGCACTGCCCTCACGGGCGAAAAAACCGAGTTGTTTCGTAACACAATACCTTGGGAAGGCAACCTCGTAGAAGGCGCCAGCATCGTGCGACACGGCGACTATTTCTATGCTTTTTATGCCGGCAACGGCTGCTGCGGCCACAACTGTACCTACGGCATTGGGGTGGCCCGATCGCGTAAGTTGCTGGGTCCTTGGGAGAAATACGAAAAGAATCCTATTCTGACTAAAAATGGCAGCTGGACCTGCCCCGGTCACGGCACCGTCACGCAACGAGACAATCGCTGGTTTCTGCTGCACCATGCTTACGACACGCGCAGCTTCGAATTTGTGGGTCGGCAGGGAGTGCTGAGCGAATTTGTTTGGACGCCCGCCGGCTGGCCCGAGTTTCCACAAGGCGCCAATGCCGCCCCAGCCTTCAATGTGGCTAGTCAAAACGTATCCGATGACTTCAAGGGCACCAACTTGGTTGCGAGCTGGCAGTGGCCGATAGAGCAAAAGCCCACCTTTACTGTGCGCGACGGCAAACTACTGCTCTCCGCCCGCCCCGACCACAGTGGCGCGGCTTTGGGCCATCATACCTACACCACTGACTACACGGCTACCACCACATTGCTACAGCCCGCCGCCCTGCCTACCGGAACAGTAGCTGGCATTGCCGCCCTTGGTGACCCTGACAACACCATTGCGCTCACCGCCGGCGACGGCAAATTGCGGCTTTGGCAACTAGAAAAAGGCAAACAGCAAGCGCTTGGTGAAGTGGCCTTGCCAAATAGCAAAGCCTTAATGTTGAGGCTGCAAGCTCAAGGCGGCAATCAATATCGCTTCAGTTGGAGCGCCGACGCGGGCAAAACTTGGCAAAACCTTCCTGCCAATGGTCAGGCAATAAACGGTACGTACTTGCCGCCTTGGGACCGCGGTGTGCGGGCGGGCCTCCTAGCACGTGGACCTGCAACGGCCACGGCCACTTTTGATGATTTTACGCTCAATAATCAATAAAGCATTCTGCCTTGGCCTGAGTGGGCGCTAGAATCTTTAATTCTGCTCTTCACGTCAGATTCTAGGGGCGGAAATTAAGGATCTTCCTGCTGGCTTGGCTTCTACTCATTTCGGACCGTGCTATTTTCAAAATGAGCAGAAGCTTTCTTGAATTCGGTATATATATCACTGACAACAAGATAGTACCTGGAAAATTTGAAATGTCCAAGCAGTTTAATACGTTTATGCAATCGTTTGCGCGGATCTCATAATAAACAAAAAAGTGGCTAGTAATCGGGCATCCATAGCAGACATGGCTAAGGAGTTGGGAATCTCCATCTCAACCGTGTCGCGGGCGCTTAGCAACCATCCTAGCATCAGCGACGGTACGAAGAAGCGCGTGTGGCAAATGGCTGAGCAGGTCAACTACCAGCCCAACCATTTGGCGGCGGCGCTGCGCAAAGGCCGCAGTAACCTGCTCGGGGTAATGGTACCGCACATCGACGGTCACTTTTTTTCTTCCGTGATGCATGGCATCGAAAAGGTCGCGAGCAAAGCCGGCTTTAACGTGATGATCTGCCAGTCGAACGAGGACGTGGCCAGCGAGCGCAAAAACATCGAAACGTTGATGAATGCGCAGGTAGAAGGCATTTTGGTGTCGTTGTCGCGGACTACGCACGATTTCAAGCATTTCGAGAAGGTTCGTAAACGCGAGATTCCACTGGTGTTTTTCGACCGCATGCTCGACGGCCTCAATGTCAGCGCCGTCATCATCGACGACTACCAAGGCGCTTACCAAATCATGAAGCACTTGCTTGAGCAAGGCAACACACGCATCGCCCATTTTGCCGGTCCGCAACACCTGAATATCTACAAAAACCGTCACCAAGGTTACCTCGACGCTTTGCGTGCCTACGGTATTCCGTACGACGAAAACTTGGTCTATTACTGCGATATGAAGCTCGAGGATGGGGTCGAGGGCATGGAAAAACTGCTGAAATTGCCAGTTCGGCCCGACGCAGTTTTTTCTTCCAGCGACTTCTCCGTTGTAGGGGCGATGCAGGTATTAAAGAGCCATCAGTTACGCGTGCCCCACGATGTAGCGCTGGCTGGGTTTAGCAACGAGACCTTCACATCTCTGACGGAGCCGCGCCTTACTTCCGTCGATCAGCACTGCGAGCAAATGGGGCAAACGGCTGTGCGCCTGTTTCTGGAAATGCTGGATGACCATTCCGGCCGCTTTTCCCCGCGGCGTATCGTGTTGCAACCCGAAATCCTGATCCGCGAATCATCCGTGCGGCCTAAGTAACGCTGGCTACGCTAGCTCTTTACATTATTTCTGTAAATAACTGATTACCAAGTACTTGTAATAAAAGCTTTTTGATCGTTAATCTCCCTGGCAAGCTTTATGCTGCACATAAATGATTGGTTTGCAGCGTTATTCGTTCTGGATTAAGTAAGTCCCCGTTTTTTCCTGTTACGCCGCGATAGTACTAGTGCGAGGGCGATGGCTTAGGAAGCGGAAATTCGGACTCAATTATTGTATTTAACCTAGAAAGGGTATGAGCAGGTAGGCGCAATACTGCAGCAACAGCCAGCAAGAGAATGGCTAAAAAGCTGCCATATGAAGTGGATTCGTGGATTGCCGGCATTTTTGACGAAAGTATGCCTGCTTTTTCCGAAATTGTAGCCGTCTTATTAGGTTATGATGGAGTGTAGAATGAAGAATCGTGTTTTTGGGTGGGTTTGCACGGCGGTCCTATTGATAAGTGTTCCTGCGTGGGCCCAGCAATCTAAACCGCAAACGCCCAAACAACAGCCCGCTCCTGCAGCGGCCGTGCCTCGCTTTTCTGGCCGGCTGGCAACCGAGCCGGTACAGTACATTGCGGACGTGCAGAACATGATGGCCAGCACCAACAACGCTGCCGCCAAAGCCTCGGCGGCTAAGCTGCAGCAGCTTTGGGCCAGCAACAAGCTGACGGCCACGCAGCAAGCCAAAATTATCGAGATATCGCAGCAAATGCTGCTGAAGAAATTCAAGCCACGCCCGCATTTCGAAGCGCTGTTTACGGCCATCACAGGCGGCGCCACGGTGCAAAGCCTGTCGGATAAGCAGATGGACGAGTTCCTGGACGTGACGGCCAAAACGCTGGACAAGGAGCCCGTGCGCGACACGGAAAAGTTTCTGTTGAGTGCCGCTCAGTTTCTGGAAACCAAGTTTTTATACCGTTCGCGCTACAACAGCCTGCGCGTGGTAGGTGGCTCATTCTCATTTGCTTACAACGAAACGGATATGCCGCAGCCGGCGCCGGCCGTGGCACCCGCCAAGCCCGTAGAGCCCGCTCCGGTAGTCAAGACGGAACCGCTCAAAACCACAACGCCGGCTAAGCCCGCTGCTAAACCTGCTCCCAAAAAGAAAAGCAGCAGCGGTTGGGACACGGCCGACCTCTGGGATACCGGCGGGGGCTGGGGCGCTGCCGACGACGGGTGGGGCACGCCCAAAAAAGCCGCAGCCAAAACTACTCCGGCCAAAACCAAGACGGCAACGCCAGCCAAAGTGCCTGAACCTGAGCCCGTTGTGGAGCCTGCTTACGCCGCTTATGATACCTATGTGGCGCCCAATCGGCGGGGGCCGGTGCTGTTGCTGAAGGATGCGGATATGTTTATGGCTACCGCCAGTGACTCCATCTACATTCGGAAAACCAGCGGGGTGGTTGTGCCCATTCAGAGCCGCTTTGTGGGGCAGGGCGGACAGTACGCTTGGACGTTGAATAACAATCCCGTTACGGCCGACCTGAATAATTACGACTTCGATATTTCGAAGGCTGAGTTTACGGCGCAGCCCGTGACGCTCACCTATCCGGCCGTGCTGGAAGCCCCGATTCAGGGCGCGCTGGCTTACAAGAGCGTGAAGAAGAAACCAGGTGCCACGGACGCAGGATATCCGCGGTTTATTTCGCTCACCAACGATGCCCGCGTCAAAAACATTGGTCAGAACATTCGCTACTTCGGCGGATTCTCGTTGGCGGGTGCGCGCACGCTGAGCGCCTCGCTCGACGGCAGCCTTTCACGCATTTTTGTGGATGTAGATGGCAAACCGAAGTTTCGGGCTAGCTCTAGTGCCTATGTGCTGGGCGATTCGCTGATTTCGGCGGCACGGGCGGCGGTCACGATTTACCAGGACAAAAGCGACTCGCTGACGCATCCGGGGGTGAAGCTGAAATTCTCGAAAGCGCGGCAGGTATTGCAGCTCACCCGCGAAGATGGCCTCTACAAATCGACGCCGTATTATGACTCGTATCACCAGATGGAAATTGCGACGGAGCTGCTGACGTGGCCCATCCGCACTTCCGCCATCGAGTTTTCTATCCTGACTGCCAAAAACCAAGTAACCGCCAGCTTCGAATCGAAAGAATTCTACACCAACACCCGCTACCAGCAAATCAAAGCCATCAACAAGCTGCACCCACTGCAAATGGTGGTTGGCTACAGCCAAGCACACGATAACCGTAAAGTGCTGACCGTTGAGGAGTTATCGACGGAGCTAAAGGTAAAGCCCGATAACGTTCGGTCGGCTGCGGCGGGCTTGGCACGCGATGGCTACGTGAAGTGGGACCCCCAAACCGAGCAGATTACGCTGCTGCCTAAAGCCAATCACTACGTTAGCTCGTCGCGGGGTAAGAAAGACTACGACCACATTGCCATCAAATCGTTGGCGCCCAATGGCAAAAATGCTACGCTCAACCTCGCCAACAACGACCTGATCGTGCGTGGCGTCGATCGCTTCAACTTCTCCGACGACTCCGTAACCGTGTTTGTGAAGCCGGACAGCAGCGTCATCCGCATCCAGAAAAACCGCGGTGTGCTGTTCAACGGTACGGTGGTAGCGTCGGCTTTCGTGTTCAAGGGCAAAGAGTTTAAGTTTGATTACGACGGCTTTTACATCGACCTAACCAAAATCGACTCGATCATTGTAAAAGGCAAAGGATCAAAAGGTTCGGTGATGAAAGCCCGCAAAGACACCGACTTTACGCTGACCAACAAAAAGAAAACCTCGGCGGGCCGCCTCTACATCAACGATCCGCGCAACAAATCGGGCCGCAAGAAGCTGGGCGCGTTCCCTTCGTTTGACGCCTCGACCGGTGCCTACGTCTATTTCGACAAGCCCGAAGTACTGGGCGGCGCTTACGACACGACCGTTTACTTCGACATTCCGCCGTTCCGAATTGACTCGTTGAATAATAAAAATCGTTCGGCGGTGGGCTTCAAGGGCACGTTCGTGTCGGGCGGCATTATGCCCGAATTCAAGACCAAGCTAAGCCTGCAAGAAGATGGCTCTCTGGGCTTTGTGTACAACGTGCCCAAAGAAGGATTTCCGTTGTATGGCGGCAAAGGCCGCTTGTTCAACAAGGTGCAGATGAGCAACCGCGGTATTCAGGGCATTGGCGACATCAAATACCTCACGGGGACGCTACAAAGCGACCAGTTCATCTTCTACCGCGACTCCGTCGTGACGGTGGGTAAGTCGGCTACCATCACGCCGGGGCCGCTGAATGGGGTTGAGTTTGCGAAGGTGTCGTTGCTGCCGGGCTACGGCATGAAGTGGGTGGTGAAAGCCGACTCGATGTATTTGACCACCCCGCGCGACGCGGCAGCGATGAAGTTCTATACTGGCGACTATGGCTTTAAAGGCACAGCTATTCTGACCCCCGGTGGCCTGTATGGCGATGGCCGGATGGAGGGCCCGCAGTCGTTTATTCGCTCGCCACAGTTCACCTTTAAACCTACAAATTACCAAGGCAAAAAATCGACGCTGAACATCAAATCGGCAGAGCCAAACAAGCCCGCACTTACGGCTAATGAGGTGGCGTTCAACTACGATTTGAAGCAAGGATACGCCGATTTTACCCGCGAAGAAGGCAGTAAAGCCAGCATCGACCTGCCGTATTCGGATTACAAAACCACGCTGAGTGGCGGCAAATGGGACTTCAAAAAGAAGACGGTGCAGATGCGTGTGGCGCCCGGCGCCGACTCTACGCGGTCGTATTTCTACTCTACTAAGCCTGAGCAGCACGGCCTGAAATTCCGTGCTCTTACCGGCCAGTACGACCTAAGCCGCTACCGTTTGGTGGCCGGTGGCGTGCCACACATTGCCGCTGCCGATGCTTGGATTGAGCCGGACAGCAATAAGGTGTACGTGTTGGCAAATGCTCAGATGCGGTCTTTTCAGAACGCCAATGTGGTGCTGGACACGCTGACCAAGTACCACAGCCTCTACAAAGGCGATATCAAAGTGCTTTCGCGTAATGCCTTCACGGGCAATGCGTTATACAAGTACAAAAACGCTTCGGCCGATTCGTTTGCCATTAAGTTTGCCAACTTTACCGTAGACTCGGCTGCGACGAAAGGCGCAGTGGCGCGCAGTGGCAAGGGGCTGGCCAAGAGCCTCTTGCGCGGCAACAAAGACGAGGGGCACCCGTTTGCGCCACCCACCATTGCCGTGGCTAATATTCAGCCCGCCGATAAATTCCATTTGGCACCGCGTATCGCATACCGGGGCAACGTAACGCTGAATTCGCAACGCAAAGGCTTTGCGTTTGATGGCCAGTCGCGACTGGAGTTCAGCAAAAATCCGGCGGCGGCGCAGTGGTTTGCTGTGCAGGACAGCATCGATCCGAAAGGGGTACGCATCAAGCTCATGGAGCCCAAATCCGATGACGGCGTGCCGATGATGACGGGCCTTTTTGTGTCGGATGCGACGCAGAAAGTGTACCCGCTGTTTGTGGCCAACAAGCCCGGCGTAACCGATATGAACCTGTTTCAGGTGGACGGCATGCTGAGCTACGACGCCAAAAAGCGCAATTTCACGATCACGCGCAATGATCTGTCTAACAGTAACTTGTACGAGGGTAGCGTGCTCAATTTTCAGGATTCGACGGCGGCCATGACGTTCCGTGGCAAGCTGAACCTGATCAATTCCAACAAGGATTACGCGCTCACGGCCTCTGGCCTCGGCTATGCCAAGCCCGACAGCAACATTTACCAGCTGGATACTTTCATGGCCTTTGACATCAACATGCCGGAGAAAGCCATCCTGGCGATGGGCGAAGACTTAGCCAAGAACGCGAAAGGCGCGCCCGAAGCCCTCGACAACTCGGAGTCGCAGCTGTATAAAATGGGCGAGTTTGCCGGCAGCAAAGCAGTGCAGGAGTACGCCAACCGCAAAGGGGGCTATATGGCGCTGCAAAAAGTGTCGAGCAAGTTTCTGCACACCATCGTCCTGAACAAAGTGGACTTGGTGTGGTCGGAAAAGCAACGCTCGTGGCACTCAGTAGGCAAAATTGGCCTCGTCAGCATATTGAAGAAGGACATCAACGCGCTGATCGACGGCTATGTTGAGATCAAGAAAGAATCGACGGGCGACGTGGTGGAACTGTACTTGGAGGCCGAGCCGCAGACGTGGTATTACCTGAAGTACACCAACAACGTGCTCCTGACGAAAGCCCAGCACGGCTCTTTCGACGAGATCATCGGGTACAAAGCCAAAGGCGACTACAACACGGCTACCACCTACGGCTTCTACCTCGGCGACGACCAGGAGGTGCAGCTTTTCCTCAACCACTTCCGCAAAGACTACCTAGGCGAAGCCAAGCAACGTAAGATTGCTACGGCCCCACCAAGCACCGGCAACTTCGACAACATGGATGAAGGCGGTAAAAAGAAGAAAAAGAAGGGTAAAGACGAAATCGTAGACGATGGCAGTCAGCCTACCGCCGATGCGCCGGTAGAGGAAACCAGCAAGAAAAAGAAGAAGTCGAAGGACGAACCTACGGATGCGTTTGGAGCCACTACCACGCCGCCGGCTACGGAAGAAACCAGCAAAAAGCAGAAGTCGAAGGAAAAAGCCGTAGAGCCCAAAACCGAAACTACTGCGCCCGCTGAGGAGCCGAAGAAGGAAAAAGAGAAGAAGAAAAAGAAAAAAGCGGAAGAGGACCCTTTCGGCGATTCCTAAACTCTGGAAACGAATGCAAAAAGCCCGGCCCACGTATAAGCCGGGCTTTTTGCTTCCTGCAAGGGCCTGAATAATTCATGGCCGCTCGCTGCGGAAGCCTCGTATATTTGACCGTATTGCTCACTCGCTATTTTCCCATGAATTTGCCCCTCGTACTTGGCCTGCTCGCGGCCGCTTACCTCATTGGTTCCATCCCGACGGCGTTGTGGGTGGGACGCCGGTTTTTCGGCATCGACATTCGCGAACACGGCAGCGGTAATTCGGGGGCGACCAATACGTTTCGGGTGCTAGGCAAAAAGCCCGGTTCGGCCGTGATGGCTTTCGATGTGTTTAAGGGTTGGGCCGCTACGTCGCTGGCATCGGTGATGGTGAGCCAAGGAGCCATTCGGCCCGATCAGTTGCTGTATTTTCAGTTGGCCTGCGGTGTCCTGGCCGTACTAGGCCATATTTTCCCGATTTATGCGGGCTTCCGGGGTGGCAAAGGCGTGGCTACCGTATTGGGCATGATGCTGGCTATTGCGCCCGGCACAGTCGGGATTTGCTTGCTGATATTCTTGCTGGTGCTTTTTATATCGCGCTATGTATCACTGAGTTCTATGACGGCCGGTGTGGCGTTTGCGCTGCTGCAATTGCTGCCTCCTTTTCGGCCTGATAACTCGCTGCTGCTGGTGTTCGGGTTTGTGCTGGCTGGCTTGCTGATTTATACTCACCGGGCTAATATCGGTCGCCTGCGTGCCGGGACGGAGAGCCGCGTGCCGTTGTTTGGGCGGAAGTAAGAAGCTTAATTCTTCTATTTAGTTGGGTACATTTTTTATGAGCTTCCACTGCGCTTGTTGCGGACAAATACATGAATGTTTACCTGACATTGGCTCATCAGCTCCTTGGGCCATGTACACTATTCCGGAGGAAGAACGTGCAACGCGCGTCTGGTTGAAGCAAGATACTTGCGTCATTGATGACCAAGAGTTCTTTATTCGTGGCGTACTGGAAATCCCTGTACATGAGCAGGAGCAAACATTTGGTTTTGGAGTTTGGGTTAGTCAATCACAAGAACATTTCCTCAGTTATCAAGAATACCATAACACTGATGCAATCAGGCCATATTTTGGATGGCTTTGCACCGAGATAAGCATGTTTTCTCCTACGCTCAGTCTTAAGACCATGGCTCATTTTCAGGGGAATGGCCAACGGCCCACTATTGAGCTAGAGCCTACAGATCATCCATTGGCAGTAGCACAGCGAGATGGAATAAGCTTAGAACGAGCGTGGGAGATTGTTCACGAATATGTTAAGCCTTCTAACCTTGGGGTTGAAAGCTCAGAATAGATTCCACTTTATTCTACTCTTACCTTTACCCCGCATTTCAACCTAACCCCACCGCCCGCATGGCTTCCTACCTCGAAGAAAACAAAGACCGTTTCCTAAGCGAATTGCTGGACTGGCTGCGTATCCCGTCCGTATCAGCCGACCCCAAGTTTCATGGCGATGTGCTACGCGCCGCTGATTACTTGAAAGCCCGACTGGAAGAGCTAGGCGTCGAAAACGTAGAGCTTTGCGAAACTGCCGGCAACCCCATCGTCTACGGCGACAAAATTGTGGACCCGGCGTTACCTACGGTGCTCGTCTACGGCCACTACGACGTACAGCCCGCCGATCCTTATGAGCTATGGACTTCGCCGCCCTTCGAGCCGGTGATCAAAGATGGCAACATCTATGCGCGCGGCGCCTGCGACGACAAAGGCCAGGTGTACATGCACGTGAAGGCTTTTGAGGTGATGATGAAGGAGGGCGGCGTGCCCTGCAACGTCAAGTTCATGATTGAGGGAGAAGAAGAAATCGGCTCTAATAACCTGAACGTTTTCGTGCGCGAGAACAAGGAAAAGCTCAAGGCCGACGTCATCCTGATTTCGGATACCGGCATCCTGGCCAACGATACCCCCAGCATCGAAGTGGGCTTGCGCGGCCTGAGCTACCACGAGGTAGAAGTTACCGGCCCCAACCGCGACCTGCATTCGGGCCTGTACGGCGGTGCGGTGGCGAATCCTATTAATATTCTGTGCAAGATGATCG
Organism: Hymenobacter jejuensis; assembly: GCF_006337165.1. Lineage (NCBI taxonomy): Bacteria > Pseudomonadati > Bacteroidota > Cytophagia > Cytophagales > Hymenobacteraceae > Hymenobacter > Hymenobacter jejuensis. The sequence continues at coordinate 1,463,449 of NZ_CP040896.1, read as the reverse complement.
CGTCGTTGCACGACGAGAATAACCACATCACCATCCCCGGCTTCTACGACAACGTGCAGGAGCTTTCGGCCGAGGAGCGCGCCGAGATGGCCAAAGCGCCGCACTCCGACGAGGAATTCAAGCAAAGCATTGGCCTGCCTGATGTGTACGGCGAAAAGGGCTACAGCACCATCGAGCGCACCAGCATTCGGCCCACGCTCGACGTGAACGGCATTTGGGGCGGTTACACCGGCGAAGGCGCCAAAACCGTCATTGCCTCAAAGGCTTACGCCAAAATCTCGATGCGCCTAGTGCCCAACCAGACTTCGGAAGAGATCACGGAGAAATTCCAGAAGCACTTCTCGAGCTTGGTTCCTTCGGGGGCAACAGTGGTAGTGCGGCCCCACCACGGCGGTGAGCCTGTGGTAACCCCCACTGATTCAATCGCTTACCAAGCGGCCTCCAAAGCCCTTGAAACTACCTTTGGCAAGAAGCCCATTCCGACGCGCGGCGGCGGCTCTATTCCGATTGTGGCCATGTTCAAGTCGGAGCTGGGTCTGGACTCGGTGCTGCTCGGCTTTGGCCTCGATTCGGATGCAATTCACTCGCCCAACGAGCACTACGGCGTGTTCAATTTCCTGAAAGGCATCGAGACCATCCCGCATTTTTACCGCAACTACGCGGCGCTAGAGGCTTCTAAGTAACTAATTGACTATCAATTATTTGTAAATAACAAAAAAACCGGCGCTTACTTAGGTGCCGGTTTTTTTGTGTCTTCTTCAACCGCCGCCTTTTTACCGCCGAACAAGGCCGGAAAGCGGTAAGCGATGTAGAGTTGAATGGCGTTGTTGCGGCCTTTCGTCGTGACGACGCCATCGCCAAAATCAACGTCGCGGTAGACGTTGGTGAGCCCGCCGTTGTAGCGCCAGCCTACGCTAAAGCCGCCTGGGTCCTGGTAGCCAAAGCCCAGCACGTAGCCGTAGTCCAAGGTGCGGAAGGGCGTGGGTGTCTTGGTCGTAAAGCCCGTATTATCCTGATAAGAAAGCAGATAGCCACCCTGCGGACCCGCCTCAAAAAACACATCGTCTCGGGTGTATTTGAGCACGACGGGCACATCAATGTAGTACAGCCGCGCCCGAATAGACGGTCCGTAGCTGGTGGCTTGGTCGCCTTTCATCGAAAATAAGGCTTCCGGTTGCAGCGAAAAATTCTTGGTAATGCCCACGTTTGCGGTAATGCCGCCGTGGCCGCCCACTTGCAGGCTGCTCCCGACAATATCGCTACCGACGGCGTTGGTGAGGCTGCCGCCCAGTTTTAACCCCAATCGTACTCCTTGCCCGTACCCCACTGAGGCAAGGGTGGCCAGCAGCAGGGTCAGCGTAACTTTCTTCACGTGCGGTTAAAGGTTAAAATGCCCAGGGAGCTATTTGCACAAAGTAACAGACGAGTAACTCTCGATGGGCGATATTATTTTTTTCTGGGCAAGTCCCACTATTAATGTGTTGATTATCAACAACAAACAAAAAGTCCTGACTTCTGCGGACAGAAGCCAGGACTTTGAATTTATGCGTTTCGCTTCGCGACTACTTGCTCGGAATCAGGTAGCCGAGCGAAAGTTGGAACGCCGAGTGCCGGGCGTTTTTCAGGTCGCCGTCGAAATAGGTACCGTTGTCGCTTTTTACGAAATCGCTGAAGGCACCCGTGTAGCGTAGGTTGAGGCTCAGGCCATTATCGGCTTGGTAACCGATGCCCGCTGCGTAACCCAACTCGCTGCGCTTCAGGCCGCTAACGTCATTTTTGTTCTCTGCTTCCGACACCGAAGGCGTGCCGTTGGGCAAGCGTGTGGTGGTCGTTTTGGTTTCGTTGTTGGAGCTGAGCAAGTATGAATACTGCGGACCCGCTTCGAAAATCAGTCCGCCCGCGTTGATCTTCAGCAACACCGGTACATCGAGGTAATTGTAGTTGACTTTGCCTTCGCGCTTTTGAGTGTAGCCTACGCCCAGAAGGGTGTTGGTGTACTCGGTAGGCTTATTTTCGAAGCCTTTCTGCGAATACAAGACTTCGGGCTGAATCGAGAGGAAGCCGTCGCCGGAAAGGTCGGCGTTTAGGATCACGCCGCCCATGAAGCCTACTTTGTTGTTGTAGGTATTTTCGTTTTGGATGTTACCGGTGAGGTTGGAGTAGTTAGCGCCGGCTCGCAGGCCCAAACGGACGCCCTGGGCGTGAGCCGAGGAGAAGGCAGCGGCTGAAAATAAGGTGGCTAAAACAACGGTGGTCTTTTTCATGAGTGCAGAAATAGTGTGGGTGAAAAAGGAATGCACAGCGCGGCCAAAACGAAAAGTGTGCCAGTGCTGAGCTTACATGCCCCACACAAACGAAAAAAAGCCCTCAATCGATGTGGTTGAGGGCTTTTTTACTATGTAACGGGCTTATTTACTTGGAATTAAAAATCCGACGTAAGCCTGAAACACCTGGTTGCGTGCGTTGCGCAGGTCGTTGTTTTGGTAGCCGTCTTTGCTGAAATCGGTGAAGGCGCCGTTGTAGCGAATGCCGATCATGGGGCCGCTGTCAGCCTGGAAGCCCAAGCCCGCGGCGTAGCCCACTTCGAAGCGGTTTACGTTGTTGAGGTCGCGCTCGGAGGAGGTATAAGACGTTTGTTGCCCGTTGACGTAGCGCTTCGAATCGTCTTTGACGTTGAGCAGGTAGCTAAACTGCGGCCCTGCCTCGAAGAAAAGCCCACCCGCATTGATTTTGAGTAAAATGGGTAAATCGAGGTAGTTGTAGTTGGTTTTGCCCGTGAATTTTAGCGTGTTGCCTAGCAGGCTATATTCCTTGTCCTTGTTTTTAAAGCCTTTCTGCGAGTACAGCAGCTCCGGCTGAATTGAGAGGAAGCCATCGCCTACTAAGCCTGCATTGAGCAATAAGCCTCCGTGAAAACCGATTTTGTTTTGGAACCGATCTTCGTTGGTCAGATTGCCGGATAGATTGGAAAGATTAGCTCCCGCTTTAACGCCCAAGCGCAGGCCCTGTGCGTGTGCCGACAGCGAACAGAAGGAAGTGAGAGCCAAAAAAGCAACTACGATAACAGAGAGTTTTTTCATGGTTGTAACTAAGATTTTGATAAAAGAAGGACTTAACTCGTACCACATTGCACACCAGGCTGGTACTACTGCTTAAACGTATAATAGGCTGATAGTGATGTATTTGCATATCAAAAAAGCGGCGGCCAGTTACGGCCGCCGCTTTTTTGATATACGGTTGACTAGTTGCCTAACGGCAGCAGATAGCCTATTTGTAACATAAAGGCTCGGTTGAAGGCTTTTGGCTCGTTGCGGGCACTTACGTCCTTGGTATCGAGCAGCGATTTGAAGCCCTGGTTGTACCGAATGCCTAGGCTCAGCCCATTCGCGGACTGGTAACCCAGCCCAGCAATACCGCCGATGTCGAAGCTGGCCAAGTCCTCCTTCTGGTCACCGGAAGCTTTGTTGACGACTTCGTTGTCCTGCCCGGCGTATTTGTACGTCTGCTTGAAGTCCTGACTTGAGCGCGCCATGTAGCCGATCTGCGGCCCTAGCTCGAAATACAAGCCTGAGCCTCCGGGTGCCGTATTGATGCGCACCGGCAGCGGCAGATCGATATAGGTCAGCACCCGCCGCCGCTCGTACTTATACTTTTCAACGGTATAGCCCGAATCATCGGCCCGCGGGTCGTTTGCGGTTACCTGGGGGTTGGTTGCCAAAGCATTGGCATCGGTAATTACAAACTTGCGCTCGAAGCCTTTGCGGTTGACCAAAATTTCGGGAGCAAATGACCAGAAGCCGTCGCTGCTGATGGGCAGTTGGAGGGCGATGCCAGCGTTGAAGCTGAGCTTGTAATTGACATCGCCCCCGACGTCCACGCCGCCCACCTGCTTGATGTCCTTGCCACCAATGGTAGCATAGGTTGCACCGCCCCGAATGCCGATGCGGGCGCCGCCCGTGTCAGTCTGTGCCAGCGAAGCCTGAGCCGAAACCAGCGCGAGAGAGAGCAGAGCAAGTTTTTTCATAACTAGGTTGTTGTTTGTTGCTTGCGTTATAATCGATTCCATAATCCTTTTCTAGCCACCCTTATGCAGGTATACTAGTACGGTTTATGCAAGCAAAAGGTGCCTAGTTGACTGGCAATCAAACAACTACCTTGGTTTTGCTTACTTGCCTAGTGGCAGGAGGTAGCCTAGCTGAAGCGTAAAAGCATTGTTGAAGGCTTTGGGCTCGTTGTCCTGGTTCTTGGTGTCTATCAGTGAGTTAAAGCCTCGGGCATAGCGCAAGCCTAGGCTCAGGCCGCCTTCAGTCTGATAGCCCAAACCAGCTACGCCAGCAATATCGAACTGCGCGAGGTCGGATTTGTACGACTCGCCTTGCGCGATGCCGCTGTAGTCTTGGAAGCCCGAGCGCGATTCCACTTTGTCTTTGTTGCCATCGGTGTATTTGGTGGTAGTTTGCTGCTTCGAGCGCGAGCCAAACAGGTAGCTTACCTGCGGACCCAACTCAAAAAACAGGCCCCCCGCATTGATTCGGGCCAACAGCGGCACATCAATGTAGTGGAGCACGCGCTGCTGCTCATATTCTACTTTGCTCACGCCCGCTGCCAAACCCGTGGTTTGTTGCGACTGAATCTCGTAGCCTTTGCGATTGTAGAGAAGCTCAGGAGCAAAAGCAAAAAATCCGTCGCTGGTCAGCGGAATGGAAGCGGCAACGCCAGCATTGTAGCCTAATTTGTAGTCGCCTAGTTTGGTGCTGTAGTTGGGCCCCGCGATCTGGTTTACGTTATCGCCCGAAATGTTGGAGTAAGTGCCACCGACTTTCAACCCAAGCCGGAATCCACCGGCATCTTGTGCTTGGGCAACGGAAGCCGTCATTAGGCCAGCAGTGGCCAATAGTGCAATTTTCTTCATGATGTAAGAGGTGTGTTAGACGCGTAAGAACAAGGCTTTCTCCAGTTTCAACCGCAAGCTTGTCCTTGATATTCAGCCCTTCATACCGTAAAATGCAAGGAGATAGTTGCGAAAAGACCGATATTTAACTTTCTCGTGACGTTTGGACAACAGCCGAGTTTCCGCCAATCGTTAAAGCTTCAAGCTGTTAGCGTGCGCAAGCCGGACCGTTCGTTTCCATTTACTGTTTGGGTCTCTTCGGGTATTCTCGTAAGCCGTAATTCGCTTTATGCTCACCAACCTTCTGCTGTGTAAGTCGGGTTTTGTGAGGAGAATCGCCGGACTAGTCGTGCCCCTTGCCGGTACAATTTTGTCGGCGCACGCACAGCAGAACTCTGAGAGCTGGCCCGTGGTGGTAGGCGCGTACGCGCAGGGCAGCTTTATCATTGCCCATACGCCAGCCGTGAAGCATTTGGCCGTGTCGCATCCCACTGGTTTTGAGGTGAATATGCAGCGTCAAACCAACGGCTCCGCGCCGTGGCATGCGTGGTATCGATACCCGAAGGTGGGGCTGGCGCTGGTGTATTACGATTACCACAATCCGGTGCTGGAGCGCTCTTACGCCGCTACGATTTACCTCAACAAGGCCATCTGGCGCACTGCCCGGCAGGAAATGAATTTCCGGTTGGGCACCGGCCTCGCGTATTTCCCTATGGACTTCGACCAGCGTACCAACCACAAAAACACCATTGTCGGCTCGCATCTCAATGCTACGCTGCAAATGCGAGCCGAATACGATGTGGCTCTTAGCCAGCATGTTGGCTTGCTGATGGGCTTGGGTCTCAACCACTATTCCAACGGCGCGACTACCAAGCCCAATTTCGGTATCAACCTGCCCACGCTGCTGCTGGGGCTTAACTACCATCAGCAGCGACCCGTGCAGCCGTTGCCCACTGGCCCGAATACGGAGCCCGTAGATATCGGGCATAACTTCCTGAATCTGAGTACCAGTGCGGGCTACAAGCAACGCAGCCAGTCAGACGGGCGCAAGTATTTGGTGCAGTCGGTATCGGTGATGGCCGGGCGGCGGCTCAACCGCAAAAGCAACCTCGTACTCGGCGCTGAAGGTTTCTACGACCGCTCGTTGCTAGCCCAGCTCCGCGACAGCGCCCGCAGCGGCGAAAAGCTGCCCGATGTGAAAAAAGCTGGCGTTTTTATAGGCCACGAACTGCTTTTCGGCCGGCTGGCTTTCGTGTCACACCTGGGGTTTTACGTGTATAATCCTTACAAATCCAACAAGTTCTACTACGAGCGGCTGGGCCTCAAATACCACTTTGCCAAACACCTTTTCACCGACGTAGATCTGAAGGTTCACCGAGGTTCCGCCGACGTGATCGAGTGGCGCGTGGGCGTAAAGCTATAACAGTCACGTACGCTTCAACCGCCGCTTTCGACAGCTGAGCAGGTAGATGCGGCGTTTCGGTAGAAAGAAGTAGCGCGCCACATGCTTATTGTGCATCTTTCAGTAGATCAATCATTTACACAAGAGTACGTTATGGAAACCTTCTTGCTGGCCAATCGCTGGCTGCACATCACGGCCGGCTTTATCGGATTTTTTGTGGCCCCAGTCGCGCTGCTGGTCCGCAAAGGCGGGCCCGCCCACCGTATGTGGGGCAAGGTGTTTTTCTGGGCTATGGTGGTAGCGGGTTCGTCGGCTATTGTGGCCGCCAGCCTGAAGGGCATGACGTTTCTGCTGCTGACCGGTGTTTTCAGCTTGTATCTGGCGTGGTTTGGGTATCGGTCGCTGTACCTCAAGCGCTTAGGCGAGGGGCAACAACCCGCTTGGTACGACTGGGTCGTGTTGGCGCTCGGCGGCCTGATCTTCGCCGGTACCGTGAGCTATGGCTTACTCGGGCGCAACGTGGTTTCGCTGCTATTCGGCAGCATTGGGCTTATGTTGGTAGTGCGCCAACTGCGCGGCTACCTGCGCAAAGGGCCGTGGCCGACGGGCCAATGGTTGCTCAACCACATGTCGGGGTTTGTGGGCTCGTACGTGGCCGCCGTATCGGCCTTTTCGGCTACCAGCCTGAAGTTTATTCCCTTCCCGATCAATTTCCTGTGGCCCACCTTCGTGATGATTCCTCTACTGATGTGGGCCCAACGCAGCTACCGGCAAAAGTTTAAGCAAGGCCAGCGCCCCACAGAGGTAGTAGAGGTCCGAATTGGTACCGCAGAGCCAATACTTGGTTGAAAGCCACCACCGCCGCGCGGCCTGGCCTAGAGATAAGCCAGACCGCGAAAGTCAGCGCCTCACGGCGGCGACGGAAGCTTATTTCTTGTCTTCTGCCGGTTTGGAAGCGGGCGCCGGCGCCGGATTATGCTTTTTGCTTTCGTGCTTGCGGCGGTTGCCGTACGAGCCGTTGCTGAGTTTGCCTTTGCGCGTTTTGATGTCTCCTTTTCCCATGGTCGTAAGTGCTCGTTACAGGATGGATGATATCTTTAAGATACGCAGTAAAGGGCTTATTATCAATGTGCTGTGTGATGGGTTTCTGCGGCCAACGCCTGATTAATTCGCTTCACCAGCGCCGGCCCTTCATACACAAACCCCGTGTAAAGCTGCACCAACGATGCGCCGGCAGCCAGCTTTTCCTGCGCGTCACGGGCCGATGCAATGCCACCCACCCCAATAATCGGCAGCGCGCCGTCGGAGTGGCGATGCAGGTACCGAATAACCTCCGTAGCCCTCTCTCGCAGCGGCCGTCCGCTGAGCCCACCGGCCCCAGCCTGCTCGACCGTAGCCGGCGCTGTTTGCAGACCTTCCCGGCCTATAGTGGTATTGGTAGCTACTAGACCGCTTAACTGCGTTTCCTTCGCAATGAGCAGAATATCAGATAGTTGGAAATCAGACAAATCAGGCGCGATCTTGAGCAGCAGCGGCCGTGGTTTGGGTTTGGCAAGGTTGCGTTCCTGCACCTGCTGAAGCAGTTGAATCAGGGGTTCACGTTCCTGCAACTGCCTCAGGTTTGGAGTGTTAGGCGAGCTTACGTTCACCACAAAATAATCCACGACTTCGTGCAAGGCATCCACGCAGGCCACGTAATCGGCGGCGGCTTGCTCGTTGGGGGTGTCTTTGTTCTTGCCAATGTTGCCGCCGATAATCATCGTGCTGCGGCGCCTGCGAAGCCGAGCGGCGGCCGCCGCCGCTCCCTCGTTGTTGAACCCCATGCGGTTAATCAACGCTTCGTCGGCGGGCAAGCGAAACAGGCGCGGGGCGGGGTTACCGGGCTGCGGCCGCGGCGTGACGGTGCCAATCTCCACAAACCCAAAGCCCAATGTCGCCAGTTCGTCGGTGAACTCGGCGTTCTTATCGAGCCCTGCCGCCAAACCTACTGGGTTTCTGAATTTTAGCCCGAATACTTCCCGCTCTAGCACCGGATTAGCGTAGTCGTACAGGCTGCGCATCAGCGCCGTCATGCCCGGCACCTGCCGCATTCGTCTCAAATTGTCGAACACCACATGGTGCGCCTTTTCAGGCTCTAACTGAAACAACAGCGGTTTGAGCAGTGACTTATACACTTCGTGCAAGGAGGAAAGTAGAGTGAAAAACGAAGAATTTTACTTCAATGCAAGTATTTGATTGTCAATATATTGTACTCTTACATCTAATTTCCATTTCGTTTACCCAGCCCAGCCTTCGCGGTCGAGAGAACGGTACTGAATGGCTTCGGCTAGGTGCTCAATGCGGATGTTTTCGCTGCCCGCCAGGTCGGCGATGGTGCGGGACACTTTCAGAATGCGGTCGTAAGCCCGCGCCGACAGCCCCAGCCGCTCCATCGCCGTTTTGAGCAGCGTCCGGCCCGCTTCGGTAATCTGGCAAATGTCTTTCACCATTTGTGAAGGCATCATAGCGTTGGAATGAATATCGGGAAACTCTTGAAAACGAGCGGTTTGCACTTGCCTCGCTTTCTCAACCCGCTGCTGAATGTCGGCGCTGGTTTCGGAGCGGCGCGTTTCGGTCATTTGGTCAAAAGTGACCGGTGTCACCTCCACGTGCAGGTCAATGCGATCAAGCAACGGCCCGCTTACTTTGTTCAGGTAGCGCTGCACTACACCCGGCCCGCACACGCATTCTTTCTCCGGGTGGTTGTAATAGCCGCAGGGGCACGGATTCATGGAGGCAATCAGCATGAAATTCGAGGGAAAATCGATGCTCACTTTCGCCCGCGAAATGGTCACGCGGCGCTCTTCCAAGGGCTGCCGCATCACCTCCAATACGGTGCGCTTAAACTCCGGTAGCTCATCCAAAAATAGCACGCCGTTGTGTGCCAGCGAGATTTCGCCCGGCTGCGGATTACCGCCTCCGCCCACCAGTGCCACGTCGGAAATGGTGTGGTGCGGCGAGCGAAACGGGCGCGTGCTCAGCAAAGAAGCGTTGGCGCCCAACTTGCCCGCCACCGAATGAATTTTGGTGGTTTCCAGAGCTTCCTGCATGTTCAAAACGGGCAGAATGCTGGGTAACCGCTTGGCCAACATGGTTTTGCCAGCGCCGGGAGGGCCGATCATGATCACATTGTGCCCGCCGGCCGCCGCAATTTCCAGCGCTCGTTTGATGTTTTCTTGGCCCTGCACATCGGCAAAATCGGCAGCGTATTGGTTGACAGCGTGTTGGAATATGTCGCGCGTATCCACCTTGAGCGGTGCGATTTCCAGGCGGCCTTCGAAGAAATCGATGGCTTCCTGCATCGTGTCCACTGGAATTACGTCCAAGTTATTGACGATGGCCGCTTCCTGCGCGTTCTGGCGCGGCAACACAAAGCCTTTGAAGCCTTCCTTACGCGCTTGAATGGCAATGGGCAGCACCCCGCGAATAGGCCGCAACTGGCCATCTAGAGCCAGTTCACCCATGATGATGTATTCACCAAGTGTCTCGGTAGTAAGCTGTTGCGAAGCATGCAAAATGCCCAATGCAATGGGCAAATCATATGATGAGCCTTCTTTGCGAATATCGGCCGGAGCCATATTCACCACCACTTTAGTGCGGGGCATGCGGTAGCCCTTAAACTTAAGCGCTGCCTCGATGCGCTGCTGGCTTTCCTTAATAGCGTTATCGGCTAATCCGACAACATAAAAGTTAGTGCCCTGAGATACAACAACTTCTATTGTAATGGTATTGGCATTGACACCCTGCACGGCCGAGCCGTAGGTTTTGGTAAGCATTGGGATAAATAAAAAGCGGAAAACAGGAGTTTTGAAGCAGCGGCGCTTCAAACCGTTTCAAATTTAGCATAAAACCAGCGGCGGAAGCATCAGGCAATAGGTGCCGAATGCTTCCGCCGCTGGTTTTTATTTCATGGGTTATTGCTCGGTCGCCACTAGCTGCTCAATCAACAGTATCAGGATGTGAATCACTTTGATGTGAATTTCCTGAATGCGATCGGCGAAGCCGAAATGGGGAGCGCGAATCTCGAGGTCGCTGATGCCGGCTAAGCTGCCGCCATCTTTGCCGGTTAGACTAACTACCTGCATACCAAGTGCTTGGGCGGCCTCGGCTGCCCGCATGATATTAGGCGAATTGCCACTGGTACTGATGGCCAACAGCACATCGCCGGGGCGGCCAAGGGCCTGCACAAAACGGCTGAATACGAACTCATAGCCGTAATCATTGGCTACGCAGCTCATGTGCGAAGCATCCGTAAGCGCGATGGCTGCTAGTGCGGGCCGGTCGTGGCGGTAGCGGCCGCTCAGTTCTTCGGCGAAATGCTGCGCGTCGCAGAGCGAGCCGCCGTTGCCGCAGGTCAGAATTTTGCCGCCGCCCCGTAGCGAATCGGCCATGAGGCGGGCGGTTTGTTCGATGACAGAAAGCGTGGCCGGATCAGCCAAAAACCGGTCGAGCACGGTCCGGGCTTCCGTCAGTTCGGCCCGGATAAGGTCAGATAGCGAGTCAATCACCCGACAAAGTTACGCGATCGGGCGATTCTCGGGGTCAGGAGACGGGGTGATGATAGAATTTGGCTTGTCGAGCGGGGTGTTAATCAGACTGGGATCTGACTGCGGAAACACAGGCCGGTGCGGCTCGGTACTAGTCGCGGTCGAAGGATTCGAAAGCGGTGCTGTCGATGGGTTAGCGGCCGGCGCCACATAAGCCGGATCGGCCGAGCCGTACGTAACCGTGCTAGGCGGCGTATTGACCACCGTCGGCGGCACGATAGGGGTGGGCTGCACAACCGTTGTGGTGGGCGGAACTACGGTAGTAGAAGCAGCCGTAGCAGTCGAGCGCTGCTGAATATCGCGCTCGCGTTGTTCCATTTGCTGGTCGTAGAGGCGGGCTTTCAGCTCATTTACTTTCCCTTGGTGTGCAGCAATTTCGCGGCGAAGCATCACACTATCAATGTTTTCCGTGATGAGTTGCAAACCTAGTAACACGGCTCCGATGACAAATAGCGTGTTGTAGAACGTGGCCAAGTCGCCGTTGAGTCCGAAGGTGGAAACGAACGTATCGCGGACAGGCGGGCTCAGAATCAGGAGCAGCGCCAGCAGCAAATACACCATGACCAGAATTGTAACGAGGCGTTTTAAAGCAAGCATAGGAAGAGGCTTTAGAGGTCTAGAAAACCAGGTGGCAAGGCCGCACAGCTGCGGATTGGCCACTAAATATAGAGCTTTGCCAATGCATTACTGTGGAGCTTGCCCCGACTATGCTACTGTAAACGCAGAAAAGTGCATTACAGTTAAGGCGCAGCCTGCAATCGAACGGCTTAAAACTAACTATAAGCCTATCAGGACTATACTAACGCGCCGTTGGTTTGCATCTGATTCAGTCGCTGATACAGGCCGCCTGACTGCCGCAACAACTCGTCGTGGGTGCCGCGCTCTACAATGCGGCCGTGCTGCAACACCACAATTTCGTCGGCGTGCTGAATGGTGCTGAGGCGATGCGCAATAACCAACGACGTGCGGCTTTTCATGAGCCGCGTAAGGGCCTCTTGCACAAGCTTTTCCGATTCGGTGTCGAGCGCTGATGTAGCCTCGTCCAGAATGAGAATTGGGGGATTGCGCAAGATGGCGCGCGCGATGCTCAGGCGCTGGCGCTGGCCGCCCGACAAGCGCGAGCCGCGGTCGCCGATCATGGTCTGGTAACCTTCGGGCGAAGCGGCGATAAATTCGTGCGCATTGGCAATTTTGGCCGCTTCAATTACTTCTGCCTCCGTGGCTTGGGTATTGAAGCGGATGTTGTTGAAAATGGTATCGTTGAACAGGATGCTTTCCTGCGTTACAATGCCCATTTGGTCGCGGACCGAATGAATGGTGCAGTCGCGGACGTCGTGGCCGTCGATGAGAATCTGGCCGCCGGTGGGGTCGTAGAAGCGCGGCAGTAAGTCGGCCAGCGTCGATTTGCCGCCGCCCGATGGACCTACCAACGCGACGGTTTTGCCTTTTTCGATAGTCAGATTAATGTCCGTGAGCACGGTCGCCTCGCCGTAGCTGAATTGCAGGTTGCGCAACTCAATTTGGTGCTGGAAAGGCGGCAGTAATTGCGCATTGGGCTTGTCGCGGATAACTGGTTCTGTATCAATTATTTGCAAAACCCGCTCGCCCGCTACCAAACCGCGCTGAATGTTGCCAAACGACGACGACAGCGCCTTAGCTGGCGTGAGCACTTGCGAAAATAAAATGACGTAGCCAATGAAGCTTTCGCCCGTCAGGTCGGAGTGGCCGCCCAGGATCAGCGTGCCGCCGAAGTACAGCAGCCCCGCCACCACCGACACGCCCGCAAACTCCGAAAACGGCGAGGCCAGGTCGCGGGTGTTGTCGATGGCCCGGGAGGTGCGGGCGTACTGGTCGTTTTGGGCTTCAAATTTTTCCTTGATGTAATCCTGCGCGTTGAACGCCTTGATCACGCGGATGCCGCCCAGCGTTTCATCGATCACCGACAGCATCGAGCCCAGCGTACCTTGGCTTTGCTTGGCCTGCGTGCGCAAGCGCTTGGCAATGCTGGCGATGATACCGCCCGAAATCGGGAGCAGCACCAGCGTAAACAGGGTCAGGGGTACCGAAAAATAAAACAGCAGCCCGAAGTACGCCACAATCGTCAGCGGCTCTTTGATGACGGCCGTCATGGTGTTCACCACCGAGGTTTCGACCTCCTGTACGTCGTTGGTGAAGCGCGACATCAGATCGCCTTTCTGCTCGTTGGCGAAGAAACCCAGCTGAAGCTGGATGATGCGGTGGTAAAGGTCGCGGCGTAGGTTGCGGATGACGCGGGCCCGCACCTTAGCCAGCAGCCGCAAGCTCAGGTAGCGAAATACGTTGCTCAGCAGCACCGACGCCACCACTACGCCGCACACAAACGCCAACGCGCCCAGTTTGCCCTGCGCGGCCAGCACGTCGGCAAAAAAATAGTTAAACGTATCCTTTGCCCAATCAAAGCTTGGCCGGAACGCCGGCAGGTGATCGGGGGCTTGCAGCGGCACTTGGTCGGTTTTGTCAAACAGCACCTTCAGCATCGGGATGATGAGGGTGAAGTTGGCAAGGCTGAACACAATCGTGAGGATGGTGTACAGCAGGTACTGCGGCAAAAAAACCGCCCACGGCCGAGCGTATTGCAGAATGCGGAGGTACGTCTTCATAGAAGCTGCAAAGGTAGCCCGAACCAAGCATTGCGCAGCCCGTGGCCAGCAGGCGGTAGCTAGCTCTGAAAAATGCTCACCACCTCAATCTGGCCGACGATGTGCTGGTTGAACTCCGCCAACTCTTCGGCCGGTATCCACAATTCGTCATAGGCTTGATCGCCAACGTTTTGCACCGGGAACTGGGCCACATAATCGGCGTCCACGGCAAAGCGTGTCACGTAGCCGATGCCGTAGTACGGTACGTTCCAGTCGCGCGCAATTTGGATCGCATAGGCTTCATTCAGCACCGGGTAGAATATGGATTGTTCTTCCAATTCCAACGGAAATTCCAGCCATCCGGAGTCCGCAATCAAATCCAGTTCTTTCTGGCTCACTGGACGATAGAGCAGAATGGTAGCTGGATCGTGACGCATTACGTAAGTATATGGTTATTAATTAGTTATTAAAACTCGTGTACTCGTTGGGCAATGTTCCAGCGCACGCCCAGCGACGGAAACACATCACTGTTGGTAATGTTGCCCACATTGGGGTCGGTGCCCGTAACGCGGCGCATAATCAGCTTGGCATCAACCCAAACGTTGTGGCGGGCTTGGTATGTAGCCGTGAGGTCGGCGTGGATAAGGTGCGTCTTGACGCCGTCGCCGGTAAAGAAGCCAGCTTCCAGAATGTTGCCGTTGGCGTCGCGCGGACGGTTGGTGTACGGCAGCAGCACGTTGGAGCCAAAGTTGGTCAACGGCACGCCGTTCAGGCTCGTGATATCGTTGCCCTGCGTCGACAGAAAGCCCTTGGCCACCAAGTTTAGGCGCGGGATTGGCTGGTAACTGACAATGCCAAGCAACTCGTACAGATTGGCGCCCATAGGGTGGGCGAGGGGCTGGCCGTAGTGCTGGTAATTGCGGTAGCTATCTGCGTGCTGGTAAGTGTAAGGTCGGATGTAGTTGAACTCACCCTGTATATCGAGGTTCTTGATGCCGGCCACGTCGATGTACTTGGCGCCCAGCTGAAACGCCTGCTTGTTGCGCCACGAACCTTGGCCCGCGCGCACTTCACTGATCACAAATTCGTCGAGCACCAGTTGGCCATAGAGCTGCACGCGCTTCTTGATGTTCCACTTGAAATCGAGGCCCAGCAGGGCGTTGTCGTTGGAGCCAACTGCCTGTTCGATAGAGCGATAGAAAATAATCGGGTTGAGGTATTGCAGCTCAAACCGCCCTTTACCGCGCCCAAACACAATGGACTCGAACACACCGATGTTGAAATTCGGCGTGACGTCGAGGCTGAGGTGGTGGAACGCGAAGTATTTCTTCTGATAAATCGTGTCGCGGTTGGCCTTTTCGGCGGTCATTTCCGCAAACAGGTTCTGGTAATTGAATTTCCAGATGCGCGTATTGATCTTCAGAAACAGGTACGGCGCCGCGTAGTCCGACAGGATGAGCGAGCGGTAACCGTTACCGATAAAATTGCGGTCGTAGCCAAACTGCAAGTTGATGTGCTTGCTGGCCGCGTAAGTCAGGTAGCCGCGTCCCGACAGGAAATCGTATTGGTCGGGCTTGTCTTTGTAGTACTTCCAAAAAGCTTCGTGCGGCACAATGTTGTCGCGCTGCACGCGTCGCTGCACATACAGCGGCACGGCTATCTGGTTGTCAGCCAAGAAGGTATAAAAGCCCAGCTTCTTGTCGATGGTGCCTTCTACCTGCACGCCGCGAGTATTGACGTAGCGCAGGCCGCTGATGTCGCTGTCTTTGCCGACTTGCAGCCCCAGCACCGGATTGACGCGCAGGGTAAAGTCGGGATTGTCGACGTGGAACAGATCCGATTGATTGCGGTAAAACCGCTTCAGCACGGGCCGCTTGCTGGCATTGACTGCCGAATCTTCGCTGGCGTAATTCCAATTGTCGCGCACCAAGTATTCCGCGTTGAAGCGATCGGAGGGCGACAAGTCGGCAGTGCTGTCTTGCAGAATGCGCTCGGCCAGCCGCGCCACGCTGGCGCGCGTATAGGGCTTCACCGACGTATGCGGATCGCTCAGAGAATCAGGGCCATACTTAATTGCGTAGCGGTCAATCAGCCGGTAAATATCGGCATCGAGCGGCACGTATGTGGGGCCTTGATTGGGATGCGGCGGCCGCGCGGGCTTCTTGGCCGTAACATCAAAACGCAAATAAACGGGGCCTTCCGGGGTGGTTTGGGCAACAACCTGGCTCGTCGGCAACAGCAAGGCGAAGGTAGCAAGGAGCAGTAGCGGCTTTCTCATAAGCTTATAGTATGCCGCGCCCCGAAATGGTACCCGGCGGCGCAAACCTACGTAGTTGCGCGATGGGAGTTGAGCAGTTCGAAAAGAGAAGTATGCTTTAACGCATTTGGGAAAAAGATATTTCCCGTGCACGTTCGTAGTCAAATGCCCCTTATCACGTTCAAAATGCCTTTTCGGTCTTAAGTATACCTAATTCTCCGTCTTGTGTCGCTGCGCTATTTTCGTCATGCCGAACTCGATTTCACCGCTTGGGACGAATGCGTACAAGCGGCTAGTGCGGCCGTGCCGTATGCGTATTCGTGGTGGCTGCGCGAGGCGTGTGGCCGCTGGGACGCGGTCATTGAAGTCGAGGAAGCCACCGGGGCTTACAAATCGTTGTTGCCCTTGCCGCTGAAGCGTCGTCCTTGGGGCTACGAAGTGTTTCAGCCCGCCTTTACGCAGCAATTGGGCTTGTTGCTGACCGGGACAAGCCGGTTTAGGTATATTATTGATTATCTGAAGGTTATAGATAAGCGCTTTGCGCGCTTCTATTTGCAATTGCACACAGGCAACGAGTTAGTGGCCGCTCCGCCCGGCTTTGCCCTGACGGAGCGGCGCACCTTCCACCTGAACTTGGCGGCCAGCTACGCGACGCTCGCGGCGGGATACGCACCCGATTACCGGAGGCGCCTGCGGCATAACCAACAACTGCCCACGCCGCTCCAGGTAACGGAGGCTGCCTCGGCGAAGAACTTGATGCAGCTGTTTAAAAACCAGGAAATTGCGGCCGCTTCGGGGTTGAAAACCAAAGAATATTACTGCTTGGAGCGCTTGGTGGCCACTTTGCAGACGCGCAAGCAAGTGTATATTCTGGAAGTGAGAATGCCCGAATCGGGAGAGCTTCTGGCGGGAGCCTTGTTTGTGCGGCAGCCCAGCGTGGTAGTGTACCTGTTTGCAGCGGCCTCGGCGGCGGGTAAGAAGGCGGGGGCTCCGCTCTTGCTGCTCGACCACGTTATTCAGCGGCACGCGGGCACGCCAGGCCTCACGCTCGACTTTGAAGGCAGCATGATTCCTTCAATTGCGCGTTTTTTTGCCAACTTCGGCGCCGCGCCCGTACCATACGGAGTGCTTACCCAAACCCGCCAACCCTGGTATTTGCAATGGATACGTTGAAGCCCGCCGAACCCAATGAGCGCGTACATATCGTGTGCGCCGAACCCTCCGTGGCCAATCATTTTCTGGCTGAGCTACGCGACGTAGATGTGCAGCGCGACAGCCTACGCTTTCGCCGCAACTTGCAGCGCCTCGGCGAAATCATCGCGTATCGCATCAGCTCGCAGCTCAGCTACACCGACAAAACCGTGCGCACGCCCCTGGGCGAGTCGCGCAGCAAGCACCTACACGACTTTCCGGTGCTGGCTACGGTATTGCGCGCGGGCTTGCCGTTTCACCAGGGCTTCCTCAATTATTTCGACCAGTCGCCGAGCGCTTTTGCGGCCGCTTACCGCATCGAAGGCACGGCGCAAGTGCAAGTACAACTCGACTACCTCACCGCACCCAGCCTCGACGAGCGCGTACTCATCCTCGCCGACCCAATGCTGGCGTCGGGCAAATCGTTGGTGCAGACGTATCGCGCCATGCTGCGCTTTGGTACGCCCCGACAGGTGCACATCGCCGCCGTCATTGCCAGCCCGGAAGGAGTGGAGTACGTAACGCGTGAGGTGCCAGAAGCCACGCTTTGGGTTGCGGCCGTCGATGAAGGCCTGAATGCGCAAGCCTACATTGTGCCCGGCCTCGGCGACGCCGGCGACTTATCGTACGGCAGTAAGCTGTAAGGTCTCCGCGGCTCGTCATAACCGCTTTAGAGCTGAAGGTCATATGGTCTTCAGCTCTATTTGTTTGATAGCTAACGGTTTGTGTTTTGGCGGTATGTTTTCTGACAGCCCATCGTCGGCTGCTGGGAAGCTCAACGGGCGGGCATGCTTGATAATTCTGTAACTTATCAGAACGAAACCCGCCGCCGTATACCTTGTATATTTACCCAATTCCGCCGCTCTGGTTTCCCCGCATTACCCACACCTAAGTCCGAAAACGCCCGTGTTGTCCCCAACTGTCAAATACGCTTCCGTTTTCTTGCTCAGCATGGTCAAGTTTTTTGGCGGGCCCATTGCCGGCACCGCCGCCGGTATGCCCTTCTGCCTGATCTGGGGGCTGACGGTAGCCGGGATGATGACCACTGTGCTGGTCGTTTCGGGCGTGGGCCGGGCGTGGGCGCTGCACCAACGCAAGCGCCGTTTGCTGCGCGGCAAGCCCTTGTTCAGCCGACGCAGCCGCATCGTGGTGCGGATCTATCGGCGTTTCGGCATCGCCGGTATTGCTTTCCTGACGCCCATTCTGTTCAGCCCCATCGGCGGTACCGTCATTGCCACGCAACTGCACGTGCCCCGGCTAAACATTATGCTGCACATGCTGTGGAGCGCGGTCTTTTGGGGCGGGGCACTTACGTTTATTAGTTTGAAATGCAGTCATTTGGCCATCTTTCAGCACTAATTTATAAAACATAAAAGCAAAGGCCGCTCCATGTCACGGAGCGGCCTTTGCTTTTATGTCCTCATTTCGCTATTTCATAACTGTTTGATTATAAAATAGTTATGAAATAGCGATTATTTACGGCGTTGTGGTCCGCGGGCTTTTGCAGCTGCTTTAGCCGCTGGCGACTGCATTTTGCCCGGCGAAGCGCGTTTCTTCTTGCCTTTCTGGCTCCGGTTAGGGCCTTCAACGTAGGGTAGGCCCGTCCGCTTATCGATGCCTTTTTGTAAAGGAGTTTTCTTCTCATGGAAAGCCCCTTTGAACTCCGGATCGAGACGCTTGCGGCGCTCGTCGATTTCGCGGTCGATGCCCTGCTGCTCGTCAAATTTGGTGGGCATTACCTTCACCTCTTCGGGCAACGGCAGCAGCGGAATCGTCTGGTTGATAAGCGCTTCAATGCGGCCCATGTGGTGCATCTCCGCTTCGTTGGCGAAGGTGATGGCTGCACCGGTATGCTGCGCCCGACCTGTGCGCCCGATGCGGTGCACATAGTCGTCGTAAATCAGCGGCACGTCGAAATTGATGACGTGGCTTACCTGTGGCACGTCGATGCCGCGGGCGGCTACGTCAGTAGCTACCAAAAACCGCAGCTCGCCGTTACGGAACGCTTCCATGGCGTTGATGCGCACGTTTTGCCCTTTGTTGCCATGAATAACCCGGGTCTCAGCCGATACTTTCCGGATCAGGAAGCTCGACACGTTGTCGGCGTGCTCTTTGGTCCGGCAGAAAATCATTACGCGGTTGAACTCCTGCTCATCGCGGACCAAATAACCTAGTAAGTTGATCTTAGTCAGGAGGTTAGGTACTTCGTAAAGTGCCTGACTCACATTCTGAGCCGAAGTGGCTGCGGGCGTTACTTCCACGCGCACCGGAAACTCCAGAAACTCTTCGCTCAGCGTGGCCACCTTATCCGGCATGGTGGCAGAGAATAGCACGTTCTGCCGTTTGCGCGGAATCACCTCCAGAATGCGTCGGATCTGGGGCATAAAGCCCATGTCCATCATCTTGTCTGCTTCGTCTAGCACCAGCGTTTTAAGCTCCTTCAGTACCAAGTCGCCCTTGAGGTAAAGCTCCAGCAAACGGCCCGGCGTAGCAATTAGAATATCAACGCCTTGCGCCAATGTTTCGATCTGGGTTTTAGGACCTAAACCACCATAAATAGCAAAGATGCGCAGGTCTGTATAGACAGCCAGACGCTTCAGATGCGTTTCGAGCTGCATGGCTAGCTCACGCGTTGGAGCCATCACCAAAGCCCGCGGATGGATGCCTTGGGCAAACTTTATTTTCATCAGCAGTGGCAAGCCGAAAGCCGCCGTTTTGCCGGTTCCGGTTTGAGCGATGCCCAACACATCGTGGCCGGCCAGCAACAACGGGATGGTTTGCTCCTGTACCGGAGTAGGTTGCTCAAAACCCGCTTCGGCGACGGCAGTAAGCAGTTGTTTGTTGAGCTTGAAATCGGCAAACGTAAGAGGAGCAGGCGTGTCGGACATGACGAAAAAAGATAGTGCAAGCCACAAAGGTACGGGTAATACGCAGGGCAACGGCTAGTTGCCCCTGCAACCGGCGCCAGCGGAAGGCCGTCACTGCCAGCCATCTGCGGTGGCGTTTCGGCATCCTATTTACGGCGTAAAGTTCAGCAATGCCCTTTGGCGCGGCGCTCGCTGGTAAAGTCGAATTGAGAAAAAATCTCCTTTAAACTTTTGAAAAAGCCATTCTACACGCTACTTTTGTCGCTCCATTCCCAACATGGTAGGTATAGCTCAGCCGGTTAGAGCGTCGGATTGTGATTCCGAAGGTCGTGGGTTCGAGCCCCATTACTTACCCTTTGAAAAGTCCCCGAAAAGAAATTTTCGGGGACTTTTTTGTTGATTGCACCGTTGCAAGGGTGATACTCCTTTGCATGAATCACCACATACCCCTCTGATTATGAGTCTTCTTGTTATCGGTTCCGTCGCTTTCGACGCTTTGGAAACGCCTTTTGGCAAAACCGACAAGATCATCGGTGGCGCTGCCACCTACATTTCGCTGTCGGCTTCGTATTCCGTGAAGCCCGTGAAACTGGTAGCCGTCGTAGGCGACGATTTTCCGCAATCCGACATCCTGTTGTTGGAAGAACACGGCGCCGACACCGAAGGCTTGCAGATCAAGCAGGGTGAGAAGTCGTTTTTCTGGTCGGGCAAATATTCCAACGACCTCAACTCGCGCGAAACGCTTCAGACAGAGCTCAACGTGTTGGCTGATTTCGATCCGATTATTCCGGATTCGTATCAAGACTGTAAGTATCTGATGCTGGGAAATTTAACACCTCAGATACAACGCCTTGTCATTCAGCGCCTTGTAAACCGTCCGAAACTCATTGTGATGGACACGATGAACTTCTGGATGGATGTCGCGCTGGAAGATTTGCTCACAACCATCGAAATGGTGGACGTGCTCAGCATCAACGACGAAGAGGCGCGGCAGCTTAGCGGACAGCATTCGTTGGTGAAGGCCGCCAAGAAAATCATGGCCCTCGGGCCTAAGTATTTGATTATCAAGAAAGGCGAACACGGTGCACTGTTGTTCCACAAGAACAAAGTGTTTTATGCGCCGGCGTTGCCGCTGGAAGAAGTATTCGACCCCACCGGCGCTGGCGATACCTTCGCGGGCGGTTTCATCGGTCACTTGGCCGCCACCGACGACATCAGCTTCGAGAACATGAAGCGGGCGGTTATTCACGGCTCCGCGATGGCTTCGTTCTGCGTGGAGAAGTTTGGCACGGAGCGGCTGGTGAATCTGACGCAAGAGGAAATCGAGGCCCGCGAGCAGCAATTTGCCGACCTGGTAAGCGTAGTTCCGGCTTCGGCTGTGCAAAACGCATAGGCGCGGGGCGCAAAATCAGGTACGTTTTCAACAACCATTTCGGCGGCGTGGTGGTAAAAGAACTAGCAGTTCACTTAAACCACCCGCGTTATGGACAAGAAAGAAAAAGATCTCGCCAACGATAAAACGTCGGTAAATCCGGCTGCGAATACGAAGAAAAAGAGCACGCAAGTGCAAAACCCTAACCAAAGCAACGTTTCGCAGCACGGCAACACGACCGATGGCAACAGCCGGGGCAAAGATCCGGGCAAAACCACGCCCATCCGCAACAACCCGCAGGGCAACCGCCCGATGTCGCAGGACGTGTAGCACTAGCCGACTGTATATACAAAAAGCCCCGTTGCATCTGCAACGGGGCTTTTTGTATATAATTGATAATCAGATGTTTATTAAAATTCTTGTTGGAGCCATTTCTGGAAGCTGGCCTTTTGCTCTGGTGTTGCGGCGGGTAGTTTTGCAACGGTGTATTTCTGCCAGAAACGTTTGGCTGGGTCAGCGACGAGCGGCACGGTAAGCAGCCGGTTCTGTCGGAAAACACTGACTTCGTACTGATCGGCTCCGTCGACCATCAGCGTTTGCAGGTTCATAGTAACACGTCGGCCATTGATGGCAACAATCTCGTCGTCAACGGTTAGGGATTGCGCCGCTGGCGAGTCGGGTAAAATGCCGGTTACTTCCGTTCGCTCATTCTTGACTACCGTGCGGAAACCGAAAGTGCCCTCGGCGGCTGATGGGTTTTCCTCAATCAGGAGCGTGCAGCCCACAAAGTGAAGCACTTTGTTGAGCGGATCTTCCAGCGCCGCCGTACCGTAGACGAACTGGTCGAAGTAGCGCTGCATGGGCTGGCCGGCCACTTCATTCACCAAGCGTATGTAGTCTTCTTCGGTGTAGCCAATACCGGGTTTGCCAAATTCCAGCCACAGCCGGCGCATCACGTCGTCGAGGCTGCGCTCGTGGTGGGAAAGGCGCCGAATGGTCAGGTCGAGCAACAGCGCCACCAAAGCCCCTTTGTGGTACACCGACACTTTGCGATCGGGCACGCCGGATTTATAACCATCCAGCCACAGATCCATGGAAGCATCGGCCAAAGAAAGGTTGAAGCGCCCGTGGTCGTCGTAATGCTTGCGCAACACGGTATTAAGCTCAGCAAAATATTGCTCGGCGGTGCGCACATTGCTACGGGCCAACAGGTACTCGCCGTAATAAGTGGTAATGCCTTCGGCGATGTAGCAAGTGCGGAAATAGTTTTCTTGCGTGTAATCGTAGGGCAGCATCTCGGCCGGCCTGATCTGCTTGATGTTCCAGGTATGGAACAGCTCGTGGCAGCTCACGCCCAACAGCTCTTTGTACAGCCCTTCCGTCATCAGAAGCTCAGCCGGACCGAGCGTGATCACGGTAGAGTTGGTATGCTCCACTCCGTGGTAATATGGATAGGGCAGAATCTGGTTCAGAAAGTGATAATCCTGCACCGGAAAGCCGCCAAAAAGTGCCAGTTGCTCTCCCGTAAACGCCTTAAAATCACGCAGAATTACTTCCCAGTTGGGAGTGCATTCGCCCTGTATCCAGACGTAAAATGGCAGCCCTTGCACCTCATACGTGCGATGCTGCAGAGTAGGACTCGCAATCAGCGGCGATTCAACCAATTGATCAAAGCTCTGAGCATCAAGCGTATAGGGTGCGCTCTGAGGCATTCCGCTCGCTATCTGCCAGCCATTGGGTAATGCCAGCGTAAGTTGGCAAGCTTCCGCACGCCGCCCCTCTATATACATAAAACATTGAATACCATTAAGATACAACTGTGTCTCGTCGAGCCATGAGCCGCCGGCATCCATTTGGTGCGCGTAAAAGTTGTAATGCACCTTTACGGTGTGTCCGGCGGCTTCAGGCAGTTGCCAGCGGTCTTTGGTGAGCTTGCGTAAGCGAAGCGATTCGCCGGAAGCGGCATCCTGCGCTGTCACGCGCTGAATCTTCTGCGCAAAATTCTGGATCTCATAGCGGCCAGGGCGCCACGTCGGAAGCTGAAGCTCAATGGGTTGTGTTACTTCCGAAGCCACTTCGAAGGTCATACTGACCTGCACATAGAACGTAAGTGGGTTATCGAACGCGACGTGGTAATGAATCATGGGCGTAGTGGGGTTAGATAGGCTAGATACAAATGCTATGGCAATACGACAAAAGCCGATTCTGAGTAACTGTAAGCGATGAAAGAGAGTTGAGACCCGAACATTTGAACAAAAGCAGGGTTGGGCTTTGGCATTTCCAACTCAACCTGTTACCTTTGCCGGCCTTACCTGTAACTGAGTCCTGGACATACCATGAAACGTACTTTTCAGCCTTCGCAGCGCAAGCGCCGCAATAAGCACGGCTTCCGCTCCCGCATGGAAACCGCAAACGGCCGCCGCGTGCTGGCCTCTCGTCGCGCCAAAGGCCGCAAGCGCCTGACCGTATCTGACGAAGGTCGTCATAAGCGCTAAACCGCTGACGGTTACCGCCATAACGCTCGGGTCGGATAGAACGCCCGGTGCGCGCTCTTATTCGTTCCCGAAAGAAGAACACTTGTGTCGCAAAAAGCTTATTGAAGAGCTTTTCGGCCGGGGTTCTTCTTTTGGTTTATATCCTTTGCGGTTGATATGGCTCCCGACGATGGCTCCCACTTCTGCGCCGCCGCAAGTATTGGTCAGCGTTTCAAAGCGCAGCTTTAAGCGTGCTGTCGATCGAAATTATTTGAAGCGCCTGCTACGCGAAGCCTATCGGCTCAATAAACATCGCCTCATAGAAGCGCCCGGCGGTCATACTGTCGCTTCGCTGGCTATTATCTACAGCGGGAAGGAAAAAAAGCCTTTCGTGCTGGTTGAAAAAAAATTAATTTCAGGGCTGGAGCGTTTGCTGATCAACGCAACTTCTACCACAGGAGAAGCGTCCGTATCCTAGCAGTATTCCTCGCTTCCAGCCTTTTATATGCGTAAAAAGTCTATTATCGCTGGCCTCGCTCTGGGCGGTGCCGCGTTGTTGGTATCTTTTCGGTCGGCTTCGGACAACGAGCGGTATTTCGAGATCGCCAAGAACCTCGACATTTTTGCTACGCTCTTCAAAGAGGTCAATACCTATTACGTCGACGAAATAACGCCGGCAAAGCTGGTAAAGACGGGAATCGACGCGATGCTTAAATCGCTGGATCCCTATACCAACTACATTCCGGAAGACGACATCGAGGATTTCCGCACCTTGATGACGGGCCAATACGGCGGCATTGGTGCAATAGTAGTAAAGCGCAGCGGTAAAACAGTGGTGCAAACTGCCTACGAAGGATATCCGGCGCAGAAAGCGGGACTTTTGCCCGGTGATGAAATTCTGACAATCAACGGTATCAACGTTGAAAAAAAGAACAATTCTGACATCAGCAAGCTGCTGAAAGGGCAGGCGAACTCCGTAGTGAAACTCGAGGTAACGCGCTACGGTCAAGAGAAGCCAATCGATATTAATATCACTCGCGATAAGATTCAGGTTGAAAACGTGCCTTATTACGGCATGCTGACGCCTGAGATCGGGTATTTTCAGCTGTCGACCTTTACCTCCGATGCCAGCAAGGAAGTGCGGATGGCGGTAACGAAACTGAAGGAGCAAGGCGCCAAAAAATTGGTGCTCGACATCCGCGACAACCCTGGCGGTTTGCTGAATGAAGCTGTTAATATCTCTAACTTGTTTGTTAACAAGGGGTTAGATATTGTAAGTACCAAAGGTAAAGTCACCGAGTGGAACAAAACATATAAGGCCCTCGATGCGCCGCTGGATACGCAGGTACCGATTGTGGTGATCACGAGCAACCGCTCGGCGTCGGCATCGGAAATCGTATCGGGGGTGTTGCAGGACTATGACCGAGCAGTATTGGTAGGTGAGCGAACTTTTGGAAAAGGCTTGGTGCAGGCCACGCGGCCTTTGAGCTACAATTCGCAGCTGAAGGTGACTACTGCGAAATACTATATTCCGAGCGGTCGCTGCATTCAGGAAATTGACTATTCGCACCGCGCCGACGACGGCACATTGGGGAAAGTGCCTGATTCGCTGCGCACTGCTTTCAAAACCCAAAGCGGGCGTCCCGTATACGACGGGGGCGGAGTTGCGCCCGATGTGGCCGTGGAAGACCGCCCCATTGCCGACATCACGCGTGTGCTGATTCAGAAAAATTACCTTTTCGACTATGCCACGCGTTACCGCGCCGAGCACGCCACTATTGCTCCGGCGCGGGAGTTTAAGCTCTCAGATGCTGACTACCAGAAGTTTGTGCAGTTTTTGAGTGGCAAAAACATCAGCTATTCCACCGATGCTGAAAAGTCACTCACCGACCTAACCAAGCGGGTGAAGGAGGAGAAGCATTACGACGACGTAAAAAACGAGTTGGAAGCGATTCGTCGCAAAGTTTCGACTAATAAGAGCAACGACCTGACGCGCTTCAAGCCTGAAATCCGGGAATTATTGGAGCAGGAAATCGTGTCGCGCTATTATTTTCAGAAAGGGCAGGTTGAAGCTAGTTTCGACGACGACCCCAATATCCTGATGGCCATCAACGTGCTGAAAGACCAAACTCGTTACGCGGCTTTGCTTAAGCCGGGCACTGCTGAAGCCAAAACGCGTCCCGAAGTGAAAAAAGGCGGCAAATAACGCGGGTCTTTACGAGGCATATAACAAAAAAGCAGGCCCATGCGAGGCCTGCTTTTTTGTTATATGCCTACTTGCTTGTAAACGCTTGGCAGGGAGATGGGGTGACAGCGAAGTAACCTACTCACAACATGCTGGAGTAGAATTTCTGCTCCTACCTTTGCAGTATGTCCACGTTTATCCTTTCTCTGGAAACCTCTTCGCCTATCTGCTCCGTAGCGCTCCACCGCGATGGCATGTTGGTGGGGCAATCGGAGTTGCGTCTCGAAAAATCGCATTCCTCACACTTGAGTGTAATGGTGAGCCAACTGCTGGAAAACACAAACCACACGCTTGCCGACGTGGCTGCCGTGACCGTCTCCGACGGGCCGGGCTCGTATACGGGCTTGCGCATCGGAGCCGCCGCTGCAAAGGGTTTTTGCTATGCATCTGATATTCAGTTACTTGCAATAAGTACGTTGCGGGCTCTGGCGCATCAGGTGGCGACCACTACGGCCCATGCCCACGAGTACTTGTACTGCCCCATGCTCGACGCGCGGCGTATGGAGGTATACAGCGCCTTGTACACGCACACGGGCGAGGAAGTAGTAGCACCCGCTCCGCTTGTTCTCGACTCCGCAACGCTTTCCGAACAATTGACCCGTCGTCGGGTGTTATTCTTTGGAAGCGGCGCAGCTAAATTTCAGCCGCTCGTTGCGGAGCAACCGCACGCTGCTTTTTTGCTGGGCATTGAGCCCTCGGCTATCGCGATAGGGGAGTTGGCGTATGAGGCGTATCAGCGACAGGAATTTCAGGATGTGGCTTATTATGAGCCATTTTACTTGAAGGAAGTATACACTACTACGCCGAAAGCGTAACTTAAAATCAGCGGCAAGCTTCGCAAATAGCGAATCAGAATGCGGGTTTTCTTGTTTCAAAGGTGAACCGACTTATGTGCTGAGCTTTCACACTTTAGGCTCTGAAAAATGGAAGAAATAATCAACCGCGTGGCGCAAAGCGCGCTCACCACCTTCAACTTGGAGGAACTAATTCATCCGGGCGAGCGGGTCGTTTACGATATCAAAGACAATCTTTTTCACGGCCTGATCCTGCGCGAAAAGGATTTTCGGGAGTTTATCAAAACGCATGACTGGAGCCAATACGACGGTAAGAACGTCGCCATTACGTGCTCTGCCGATGCTATTGTGCCTACTTGGGCTTATATGTTGCTGGCCACCAAGCTGCAAGGCCATGCGTACCGGTACGTTTTTGGCTCGCTGGAAGCCTTGGAGCAGGAGCTTTTCTGCGAAGCCATCGCGGCCGTCAACCCCGAAGAATACCGCGACGCCAAAGTAGTAGTAAAAGGTTGTGGCAACGTGCCCGTACCTACTTATGCATACGTCGCCATCATGCAAAAGCTGTTGCCAGTGGCCGCAAGCCTTATGTATGGTGAGCCATGCAGCACCGTGCCCCTTTACAAGCGGCCTAAAGTTTAGCGCACGCTCTTAGTTTATTTGGGCTCCCCTCGACTTCGCACTTGAGGGGAGCTTTGCTTTTTTTAAGTGGCTCCGCTACACCAGCCGGGCTACGCACCTTTGTACTTTACGCCCCTTGCATGTCCCATTCTTCGGCGCCCATCTATAAAATAGGTTTTTACACGGGTGCGGCCATTGTGGTGGCCAACATGGTAGGGACGGGCGTATTTACGAGCTTGGGTTTTCAGGTGCTGGGCATCCAGAGTGGTTTCGCGCTGCTGATGTTATGGGCGGTAGGCGGCCTGATTGCTTTGTGTGGGGCGCTCAGCTACGGTGAGTTAGCGGCGGCCATGCCGCGTTCGGGCGGCGAATACCATTATCTGTCTCAGATTTATCATCCGGCCGTAGGCTTCCTGTCTGGATGGGTCTCGGCTACGGTTGGGTTTGCGGCCCCAACGGCGCTGGCCTCCATTGCTTTGGGGCACTATGCCGCTAGCGTGTGGCCTGCTCTTGATCCGCAGATCTTATCTATTGTAGTGGTGTTGGGGCTCACGGCGATTCATGCGATGAGTAGCAAAGCCGGCAGTCAGTTCCAGGTTGTCATCACGGCTATCAAGGTAGTAGTATTGGTCTTTTTTATCGGTGCCGGCTTAGTGATGGCACAACCACAGCCGCTTGCCTTTTTGCCAGTTGCCACCGACTGGCGACAGCTTTTGAGTCCGGCGTTTGCCGTGTCGCTGGTGTATGTATCCTATGCTTATTCGGGCTGGAATGCGGCCGTATACTTGACGGGTGAAGTAGACCAGCCCCAACGAAATTTGCCCCGCATTCTGCTTAGCGGCACGGCGGTCGTGCTCTGCTTATACATAGGCTTGAATTTCGCCTTTCTGTATTCTACGCCCATCAGCAAACTAGCCGGACAATTGGAAGTTGGGTATGTAGTTGCTAATCAAGTATTTGGACATTCTATCGGACGGCTGATGGGCGCTGTTATTGCCGTGTTGCTGGTTTCTACGGTCAGCTCCATGATTTTTGCCGGTCCGCGCATCGTACAAGTGATGGGGGAGGACCTAACAGCCTTGCGCTTTTTGGCGCCGCGGAGCAGCCGTGGCATCCCATTGCGGGCGATGCTCCTGCAAACGGCTCTGACACTGATCTTTATCCTGACTTCTACTTTCGAACAAGTATTGCTCTACGCGGGCTTTGTGCTCAGTTTATTTACCTTCCTGACCGTGTTGGGACTGTTTGTATTGCGGATTCGCCATCCTAATTTGCCAAGGCCTTATCGTACGTGGGGGTACCCCGTCACGCCGTTGCTTTTTCTGGCTCTCAGCGGCTGGACCCTTATTTTTATACTGCGCGACAAGCCCACCGAATCATTATATGGTCTTGCAACGGTGATGGTAGGACTTGTAATTTATTTTCTAGGCCGAAACCGTCGCCCCGTTGCTGCTTAGTTGGCCCAAGGTCAGGGCTGCTTGCGAGTGTACTACTGCCAAAGCCGGTATCTTGCCGCGTGTTTCCTGCTTTTCGCTAAAACTGATTGCCTAAATGCGTTTTTCTGCCTTCCAGCTAGTCATACCAGCCTTTTTCGCCCTCCTGACTTCTTGTTCCGAACGCCAAAATACTGAGCTAAAGCATTCTCCTGCAGTATCTTCTGCTCCGGAAGCTCCTCAGCCCGAAGCCACTGTCCAGCCCGATAAGCTAGTTGCCGACACGTCTTCTGTGCAAGATGTAGCCGCTTACATAGCAGGCATCCGGCCGAGCCAGCACAGTCCATTGCGAACCCTCACGGCTCAACCTGCTTGGCAAGCGTTTGCCGCCGACGCCGACAAAAGCTGGACCAGTTACCACCAAACGCGCACCGACAAGGTGCAGCAGTGGGCCGCCACAGAGCTTGACTCGGTTCTGCAAAGCAGCCCAACCATTTTTTATCCCTTCAGCGGTCCTGATCTGTTGAATGCGGTTACCATGTTCCCGACGAGCCAAACATATGTGTTGGTTGGGTTAGAACCTGTAGGCTCAGTGCCGCGCCAAAGCACGTTGGAAAACCCGAAGCTGTTTAATGCTATCAAAGCGTCGCTCTGGTCAGTGCTCAACTTCAGTTTTTTCCGCACCAACGATATGGCCGTGGATCTGAAGTCGCTGGAGCTCGACGGTGCTCTGCCGCTCATGATGCTCTTCGCCGCTCGCACCGATCACCAAGTCGCCGCTGTGCGCTACGTCCAACTGGATGCGGAAGGCCAATTGACGGACGCCGATACGGCCACCATTCGCAAGCCAGGGCCAAAGATTATTCCTGGGGTCGAAATGAAAATGCGCGATAAGAATGGAAAGGAACAGCAAGTGTACTACTTCTCCGCCGACCTCAACGATTGGAAGCTTGGGTTTACCAAGGAAGCAGCCCTAAAATATGTGCGCAGCCTTGGCCCTATGACAACGTACGTCAAATCAGCCACTTATCTTATGCATAAGCCGTACTTCTCCAAAGTTCGGAACCTGATTCTGGAGCAGAGCCGCTATGTGCTGCAAGATGACTCGGGTATTGCGATGAAGTATTTTCAGCCTGCCGACTGGAAATTCACTTATTACGGTGTGTACAAGCGCCCTATAAATCTGTTTGTCAAGCATTATCAGCCCGAACTTACGGCTGCATACAGCGATTCGCTGCACAAGCCGCGCCCGCTGCCGTTCGGGACCGGCTACAATTGGCGCCAAAAAGATTCAAATCTGCTGCTGGCTCGTCGTCGGGAGCCGGCGAGCTAGCAGCCGGCATATACCAGTGGGTAAAATGGGGCCGATCGTACGCGATTTGGCCTCATTTGCGTTAGCAGGGGAGGTGAGAACAAGCTTAAATCTTGGAGATGATAAAGGTATACGTATCACGAAAATCAGCCTTCCGCTGCACGGTCTTCGCAGTTCTCCTGATGGGAATAGAGCCTTTGTTATTTGGTCGTAAAACACAAGTAATTGATAATCAATTGCTTGTGAAAAGACAAGATTCTGCTCTTCTGGATAGCCTGTTGCATAGCGACGCGCGGCTATTGCCGATCGTGGAGAACGCAGCCAAATATGAACTACAAGTTATTTACACCCAGATTGATCGGGATGAGCAGGACCGGCCTCATTTCACTCAGCACAGTTATCGACTCGACGCCCGGCAGTACTTTAATCCAGCTAGCCTTGTTAAACTGCCCGTAGCCGCTTTGGCGCTGGAAAAGCTGCATCAACTCAACAAGCCCGGCCTGACACGGACTAGCCCAATGGCCTTTGGCGCCGCTTTTCGCTGCCAAACAGCTGTTCCTTACAAAGCTACCGCCGATTCCGATCAAATCAACTCCGTTAGCAATTACATCAAGCGCATGTTGCTGGTCAGCGACAATAGCGCTTACAACCGCATGTATGAATTCCTCGGCCAGCGTCCGCTCAACGAACGGTTATGGCAATTAGGTTACCCCACCGTTCGCATCGTAAGGCGTTTTGCGCCCTGCGATACAGCCGCCAATCGCCATACCAACCCTGTCGACTTCTACGATGCTCAAGGAAAAGCAATCTACCGACAACCCGCAGCCATGAATTCCCAGCCGTTAGGCTTTCCTCTTGGCCCTATTGAAAAGGGGCAAGGCTATTATAAGGCAGGGAAATTGATTCGGGAGCCCTACGATTTTACTACAGCCAATTACCTGCCTTTGCAGGATGTAACGGATGTTTTGAAAGCAATCATTTTTCCCGCCGCTGTTCCTGAGAACCAACGGTTCGACTTAACGGCCAGCGATTATGCTTTCTTGAGCCGCTATCTGCGCAGTACTCCACACGAGTCAGGGTTCAGTGCTTATAAGGATGACCGCTATTTTGACGCATATAAGAAGTACCTCTTTTATGGTCGTAGCTCCAAAAGCCATGCTCAATCATCGCTGCATATATACAACGTTGTAGGGATGTCGCATGGATATCTGGCGGACGTCGCCTATTTCTCCGATGCTACCCAAAGGACAGAGTTTATGCTGAGTGCTGTCGTATATGTAAACGAAGACAAAATACTAAACGACGGAGCTTACGAGTATACCTCGCTAGGGCTACCATTCCTTGGCTATCTAGGCCAAGTGATTCACAATTTTGAGGGCAAACGCCCCCGGGGCTACCGCCCTGCATCTAGCGAATGAGCTCAAACTGATCTCAAGCAACACTAAGCGTTAATTATTTTTCAAATAGTTAATGAACTAAAATGCGCATACAACAGGTTCTTGCTCAGCTAACTGCCAGAACGGTCAGGAAAGTAGCTTTGTCAAACAAGCGAGCCTTAAACGATAAATGTTAGATGTAGGGTTGCACAGTAAAAAGTAGTCGTGCATCTTTGCAGCCCCAACCGGGAAGCGGGCGGGGCTCTTTTGGGCAGATGCGGCCCGGGTTTGTGGGGCGCCAGCCGCCGGAAAAATATTTTTCGCGGGGGGCTTGCAAACGGCGGCCAGGCGGTGTTACCTTTGCAGCCCGCTTCGGAAGGAAGGGGGGTCGGGCCCACTGGGGCCGGCGAAACGAAGTAAATTTTTTTTCACTCCTTGCTTGGTTGGCAGCAAAAAGGTTGTACCTTTGTCCCCCCAAGCGAAAGGCGGCGGGAAAAACAGAGTACAGCAGACGCGGCGCAGGCCGCGGCCAGGTCGGCCCAACGGGGCGGGCACACGTTCTTTGAATGTTTGGAAAAGACAAAAGGATAGGGCCGGGCGGCTTTCGGGCCGCCCGGCATCCAGCGTAACAAAATCGATCACGCTCGGTAATACGGGTCGGATCAGCACTCGACATGGTCTTTGCTTCGGCAAAGGCAGCAAGTAATTTATACAATGGAGAGTTTGATCCTGGCTCAGGATGAACGCTAGCGGCAGGCCTAATACATGCAAGTCGAACGGGCGGTAGCAATACCGCTAGTGGCGCACGGGTGCGTAACGCGTAACCAACCTGCCCTTGACTGGGGGATAGCCCGCCGAAAGGCGGATTAATACCGCATAAACCAGCAGCCCGGCATCGGGCAACTGGTAAAGATTCATCGGTCAAGGATGGGGTTGCGTAGCATTAGCTAGTTGGCGGGGTAACGGCCCACCAAGGCGACGATGCTTAGGGGACCTGAGAGGGCGATCCCCCACACTGGCACTGAGATACGGGCCAGACTCCTACGGGAGGCAGCAGTAGGGAATATTGGGCAATGGCCGAGAGGCTGACCCAGCCATGCCGCGTGCCGGATGAAGGCCTTCTGGGTTGTAAACGGCTTTTCTCAGGGAAGAAAAAGACCTTGCGAGGTACACTGACGGTACCTGAGGAATAAGCACCGGCTAACTCCGTGCCAGCAGCCGCGGTAATACGGAGGGTGCAAGCGTTGTCCGGATTTATTGGGTTTAAAGGGTGCGTAGGTGGCCTTGTAAGTCCGTGGTGAAAGCCTGCTGCTCAACAGCAGAACTGCCATGGATACTGCAGGGCTTGAGTCCAGACGAGGTTGGCGGAATAGAAGGTGTAGCGGTGAAATGCATAGATACCTTCTAGAACCCCGATTGCGTAGGCAGCTGACTAGGCTGGTACTGACACTGAGGCACGAAAGCGTGGGGAGCGAACAGGATTAGATACCCTGGTAGTCCACGCCGTAAACGATGGATACTCGTTGCAGGCGATACACGGTCTGTGACTTAGCGAAAGCGTTAAGTATCCCACCTGGGGAGTACGCCCGCAAGGGTGAAACTCAAAGGAATTGACGGGGGCCCGCACAAGCGGTGGAGCATGTGGTTTAATTCGATGATACGCGAGGAACCTTACCTAGGC
Source organism: Hymenobacter jejuensis (assembly GCF_006337165.1). Taxonomy (NCBI): domain Bacteria; kingdom Pseudomonadati; phylum Bacteroidota; class Cytophagia; order Cytophagales; family Hymenobacteraceae; genus Hymenobacter; species Hymenobacter jejuensis. The sequence continues at coordinate 1,430,332 of NZ_CP040896.1, read as the reverse complement.
TAGAATGCGCGTGACCGCGTGGGAGACCACGCTTTCCTTCGGGACACAAAGCAAGGTGCTGCATGGCCGTCGTCAGCTCGTGCCGTGAGGTGTTGGGTTAAGTCCCGCAACGAGCGCAACCCCTACTGTTAGTTGCCAGCATGTTATGATGGGGACTCTAACAGGACTGCCTGCGCAAGCAGTGAGGAAGGCGGGGACGACGTCAGGTCATCATGGCCCTTACGCCTAGGGCTACACACGTGCTACAATGGACGGTACAGAGGGTCGCTACTGCGCGAGCAGACGCCAATCTCAAAAAACCGTTCTCAGTTCGGATCGAAGTCTGCAACTCGACTTCGTGAAGCTGGAATCGCTAGTAATCGCGTATCAGCAATGACGCGGTGAATACGTTCCCGGGCCTTGTACACACCGCCCGTCAAGCCATGGAAGTCTGGTAGACCTGAAGCTGGTGCTCGTCACAGAAGCCAGTTAGGGTAGAACAGGTAACTGGGGCTAAGTCGTAACAAGGTAGCCGTACCGGAAGGTGCGGCTGGATCACCTCCTTTCTGGAGCGGTCCGACTCGTGAGCGCGATCATAGTTGTTACCCGGTATAGATCCGGTTGTCTTTTCCTGCATTCAAGTTTTTGTGGGGAGGTTCCTGTACGGGCGCCTCCTCTGCGCTGCTCCCAACGGGGGGCACACGTTCTTTGACGTAGTGTAACGAGTAAGAAGAAAAGGCCGGGCCCAACAGCCCGGCCCCAAGCGCTCTGTGCGTTCAGCGCACAGAGGCCAAGAAGTAAGCAAGGGCACACGGGGGATGCCTAGGCTCTCAGAGGCGACGAAGGACGTGATAAGCTGCGATAAGCACTGGGGAGGAGCACATATCCGCTGATCCGGTGATTTCCGAATGGGGCACCCCCCCTGCTTGAAGAGCAGGGACTGTGCCTTGTATGAGGCACGGGGCAAACCCGGGGAACTGAAACATCTAAGTACCCGGAGGAACAGAAAATAACTAATGATTCCCCAAGTAGTGGCGAGCGAACGGGGACAAGCCCAAACCAAGCCGGTTACGGCCGGCCTGGGGTTGTAGGACCGCAACATCTGATTACCCAATCTTAGCCGAACGACGTGGGAAAGTCGATCACAGAGGGTGAGAATCCCGTAAGCGAACGGATTGGGTACGGTAGCGGATTCCTGAGTAGGGCGGGACCGGAGAAATCCCGTTTGAATCCGGCGGCACCATCCGCCAAGGCTACATACTCCTGAGAGACCGATAGTGAACCAGTACCGTGAGGGAAAGGTGAAAAGAACCGCGAATAGCGGAGTGAAAAGAACCTGAAACCGTGTGCTTACAAGCGGTCGGAGCCCTTTTGTGGGGTGACGGCGTGCCTTTTGCATAATGAGCCTACGAGTTACTCTTCTCCGGCAAGGTTAAGTGCTTGGAAGCACGGAGCCGCAGCGAAAGCGAGTCTGAACAGGGCGCGAAGTCGGGGGAGGTAGACGCGAAACTTTGTGATCTACCCATGGGCAGGGTGAAGGTTGGGTAAAACCAACTGGAGGCCCGAACCAGTTTCCGTTGAAAAGGATTTGGATGACCTGTGGGTAGGGGTGAAAGGCCAATCAAACTGAGAAATAGCTCGTACTCCCCGAAATGTATTTAGGTACAGCGTCGGCGTGGAGTCAGCGGGAGGTAGAGCTACCGATAGGACTAGGGGGTGTCACAGCCTACCGAATCCTGACGAACTCCGAATGCCCGTTGATATAGCCGGCAGTGAGGCTTGGGGTGCTAAGGTCCCAGGCCGAGAGGGAAAGAACCCAGACCATCCGCTAAGGTCCCTAAATTCGGACTAAGTTGAACAAAGGAGGTCCAGTTGCTTTGACAGCCAGGATGTTGGCTTGGAAGCAGCCATTCATTTAAAGAGTGCGTAACAGCTCACTGGTCGAGCGACAGGGCATCGATAATACGCGGGCATCAAGTCCGGTACCGAAGCGATGGATTTCTACTTTGGTAGAAGTGGTAGGGGAGCATTCTGGTCAGCGGTGAAGTCGTCCTGTCAGGGACGGTGGAGCGGCCAGAAAAGCAAATGTAGGCATGAGTAACGATAAGGCCGGTGAGAAACCGGCCCGCCGATAGACTAAGGTTTCCTGCTCAACGCTAATCGGAGCAGGGTTAGTCGGGACCTAAGGCTACGCCGAGAGGCTACGTCGATGGACAGCGGGTTGATATTCCCGCACTTATCCAGTGGAGTGATGCAGTGACGCAGAAGTGAAAGCACCGCGGGCGGACGGAAGTGCCCGTTGAAGCGCGTAGGTATAGGGACGGTAGGTAAATCCGCCGACTTTGCTGAAACGTGATAGTACCCGGCGGCCTCGGCCAACGGGATAGCGTGCCTAATCAGACTGCCAAGAAAACCTGCTAAGCGTTTACCGCTGGATAACCCGTACCGCAAACCGACACAGGTAGTCAAGGAGAGCATCCTGAGGCGCTCGAGTGAATCACGGCCAAGGAACTCGGCAAAATGGTCCTGTAACTTCGGGAGAAGGGACGCTTCCTCTGCGCAAGCAGAGAAGCCGCAGTGAAAAGGCCCAGGCGACTGTTTAACAAAAACACATGACTTTGCGAACGCGCAAGCGGAAGTATAAGGTCTGACACCTGCCCGGTGCCGGAAGGTTAAGAGGGGAACTTAGTCGCAAGGCGAAGGTTTGAATCGAAGCCCCGGTAAACGGCGGCCGTAACTATAACGGTCCTAAGGTAGCGAAATTCCTTGTCGGGTAAGTTCCGACCTGCACGAATGGTGTAACGATCTGGGCGCTGTCTCAGCCGTGAGCTCGGTGAAATTGTAGTCTCGGTGAAGATGCCGAGTACCCGCAACGGGACGGAAAGACCCCGTGCACCTTTACTATAGCTTGCCATTGACGCTGGGCAACACATGTGTAGGATAGGTGGGAGGCGTTGAGCCGGGGCCGCTAGGTCTCGGGGAGCCGACGTTGAAATACCACCCTTGTGTTGCTCGGTGCCTAATCTGGAACACGGAAACAGTGGCTGGTGGGTAGTTTGACTGGGGTGGTCGCCTCCAAAAAAGTATCGGAGGCTTTCAAAGGTCCGCTCAGTACGCTTGGTAACCGTACGCAGAGCGCAATAGCAGAAGCGGGCTTGACTGTGAGGCCTACAAGCCGAGCAGGGTCGAAAGACGGATATAGTGATCCGGTGGTTCCGCATGGAAGGGCCATCGCTCAAAGGATAAAAGGTACGCCGGGGATAACAGGCTGATCTCCCCAAGAGCTCATATCGACGGGGAGGTTTGGCACCTCGATGTCGGCTCGTCACGTCCTGGGGCTGGAGAAGGTCCCAAGGGTTCGGCTGTTCGCCGATTAAAGTGGCACGCGAGCTGGGTTCAGAACGTCGTGAGACAGTTCGGTCCCTATCTGTTGCGGGCGTTGGACATTTGAGAGGACCTGTCCTTAGTACGAGAGGACCGGGATGGACCAGCCGCTAGTGCACCGGTTGTGGCGCCAGCTGCAGCGCCGGGTAGCTACGCTGGGATGAGATAAGCGCTGAAAGCATCTAAGTGCGAAACTCACCTCAAGATGAGATGTCCCAATTGAAGGGTCGTGGGAGATGACCACGTTGATAGGCGGCAGGTCTACCGGCAGAAATGCCGCAGCCGAGCCGTACTAATGACCCGAACGCTTCGGGCACCCCGCTTGGGGCCCCTGTTCTTCTTACCCGTTGCCTGCGTCAACGTTTTTTGGGGTGCCCTGAACCCGCACCCCCGCCAGCAATGGTGGCTTTAGCCCGGGGGTTCACCTCTTCCCATTCCGAACAGAGCCGTTAAGCCCCGGAGCGCCCATGGTACTGCCTTCACCGGCGGGAGAGTCGGTCGCCGCCAACCTTGTTGTTTTGCCCGCGGCCCCCGCCCCCGCGTCCCTGCCCCGCTTCGGGGGCCAGGGATGCGGGGCGGGGGCCGCCCCGCGTTTACCCCCCTTCTCGCGCAAGCGGCCTAGATCGATAAATATCTAATACATACTTATTCTATGCAATACAACAGGTCTATTAGTGATAACGTAGTTTGATGCCTACTATATTCTCATAGCAAAGAAAAAAGCCGGCTTGATCTATATGATCAAGCCGGCTTTTTGTCGATAAATATGGGTTCTTAAACTAACGGGCAGGTCCTGCAATGACTTCTATCATAGTATCAGGAGTTAAATAATGCTGCGCTAATTGTTGTAAAGTGTGAGCGTTAACAGATCTAATTTGATCCAAAAAGTCAGTGTAATAGGTTGAGGGAAGATTTAGAAACACTATGCTTTTGTACTTGTCGCATTGCTCGAAAACTGTACTGAGTTCATTAGCAAACTTGCCGGCCATGTAATTCTTTACCGTTTGAAGCTCATCGGAAGGAATTAGATCTTCTTGAAGTCGACGTAATTCATGGTACACTTCCTGAATTGCAGAAGAGGTGCTAGCCGCGTTCACATCGGCTCCTATAACAAAGCTAGTGGCATGTTCACGCGGCCCTATACTGGCATATATACCATAAGTAAACCCTTTATCCTCGCGAATATTCTTCATAAGACGTGAGCCAAAGTACCCTCCTAATACCTTAACTAATACTTGCAGTTGGTGAGTGTCAGAATGGGTAGGGGATGGCCACAGCCTTCCCATTCGCAACGATGACTGTAAGCTATCGTCTACGGTAACATAATCTAGTAATGGTCCACTGGTGGCTTTAACTACGTTTTCTTCTATAGCTATTAAACTTTTTGGGCCGTCCCCAAGCATCTTCAGTATGAGATCTTGGTGTTGATTAGATACATCGCCACATAAGAAAATCTCACAACTACCTAATTTATAATTAGTTGCGTAAAATTTCTTTACCTCGCTTGCCTGCACTGTCTGAAATGCATTTTCATCAAAGATGAGGCCGTAGGGGAAAGTAGCACCGTAGAGGTTTTGGGAAAACCGCTCCGCAGCTAAATAGCTAGTTTTCTGTCGCTCGATACGCACGTTTTGAATGGTGCGCATTTTAAGTTGTTCGAGCTCGTTTTCTGGAAAAGTTGCTTCAGTTACAACGTCAACTACGAGAGGTAGCAGTTTCTCCAAATGGCGTGAAAGGCAATACAGGGTCAGGGTAGCCCGATCAAAACCTTGTTCGCATTCTAAAGAGGCCCCGTAGAAAGCGACTTCATCAGCAATTTGACGGGCTGTGCGGGTGCTGGTTCCTTCGAGTAGCATACGGGCTGTCAGGAGGGACACACCAGCAGCAGGCTCATACCATTTGCCTGCATTAAACACCAATTGCAAACGGATAACAGGCTGAGCATCGTTGCGAAGAACGTGCAAACGGGCTCCGTTAGGAAGTGAAAACACGTCAGCCGCGGGCAGCGTAACGCTGGCCAGCGGCTGAACGGGAGGAGCGACTTGTCGGTCGAGCATAAAAACTAGTTAGTTGACGGGGTGGTATCACTACCAGGACCAAATGCTTCTTCGAGCTTGTTGAAGTTAAAGTGCAAAGACACGCGAATGGTTTGTCCCAATGGGTTTTGAGTGTTGTCCTTGTTGTTAGGCAATAGGTAAGCACCGTCTACGCCAAATACCTGATAACGAACACCTAAGCCGAAACTGAGGTATTGGCGGGCACCTTTCATGGGATTTTCGTAGAAATAGCCGACACGAGCCATAATCAGATCGTTGTAAGAATACTCCGCGCCGACCGAAAGATTGATTTCTTTCATCTCCTCGCTGAAGCCACCTGGCGCATCTGAAAACGAGCCGAGTGCTGCTGCAACTACACCTTTCTGACGACGCTTTAGATTCTCGGTCTGGATTTTTTTGCCTAGACCGGTAGTGTCGCCATCTATATAATAAGGTGTCGGCACCAGTAGTTTACTGGCGTCGGCCGTCAAGGTGATCTTATTATATGGATCAAGCTCACGGGTGATGGCTGCCCCTACCTTTAAGGTTGTTGGCAGAAAGTCCGCTTGCGTTGGGTCTGTGTAGGTAATCTTATTGCCTATGTTGCTAACTGAAGCGCCAAGCCCTAAGTTGTAGTTGCCGGCCCCAATGGACAGATCGCGGTTGTAGTAGGCGCCCAAATCTACTGCTGCGGCATTGCCGGGCTTGCTGTCGATGCCGGCCAAGCCACCAGTGAGGTTGGATCGGATGTAGCGAGCTGATGCACCAATACCGAAATATTCGCTCAGCTTTTGACCGTACGATACGGTGAAGGCATATTCCTTTGGGTTAAAATCACCTAAAGGCTGATTCGACGAGTTGCGGAAGGAAATGTTACCCAAGTCGAAATACATCAGCGACGCCGAAACGGCCGAGCGTTGTCCAAGCTTAGCGTAGCCTGACAAAAAGGCCAAACCCATATCGTCGGTTACGGCGCGAAGCCACGGAGAATACGAAGGCGAAACGCTGTACTTATAGGGTACAAAGCCCAATTTGCCTGCGTTATAAAACGCCGAATTGGCATCCGGCGAAATAGCTACGCCGGCTTCGCCTAATGCCCCGGAACGCGAATCTGGACTGAGCGTGAGAATAGGAACGGCGGTGGTGATGGCATTGATGCGCTGCTGCGCATGAGTTGCCACAGAAATCCCCAGTAGGCCAGACAGAAGCGCAAAACGCAAGGGCAGCTTCGATAAAATCATAGTTGAGAAGAAGGTAGTTCGGGAAGGTAGGCGAAAATGCCGTTAGGTTGAATGGGCTTAGTTTAAGATGACCAGTTTTTCGTATTTCGAAGCCGTAGAGCCGTCGCGCGGAGAACGTACGCTTACTCGGTACACATACACGCCGCGGGCCAGTTGATCGCTAAATTCATCGCGGCCATCCCAAGAGAGGGCCGCCAGATGCGAGGTGCTGGACATAACCGTTGTGCTCAACGTGCGGACAAGTTTGCCAGATACGGTAAAAATCTGCACTTGGACGTCGAGCTCTTCGCCGTCGCGGTTGTGGTCAAAATGAAAGGTCGTATTTCGGGAAAACGGGTTGGGATAGTTGAGCACATGCTGCAACGCCAGTTTTTCGGTGCGGGCCGCAATAAACTCAATTTCCTTCTCGGCTGAATTGTTGAAGGTATCCCACGCTTTGAGGCGAAGCAAATGCGGACCCGTGGTGAGGTCTTTGAACAGATACCGCACGCGGCCCCGCTGAAACTTGTCGACGTCGGCCGTATAAAAATCATTGAGGACGATGAGCTTCGAGGCGTCGTTGTCGAGCGTAGCCGTGATCTCGTGCCCAATGCCCGAGCCGGCTGTGTTAATGCCGCTGGAATCGGCCAGAATTCCCAGCATAGTCGTACTAGTGCTCGTTAGGCCGCCAAAGACGAACGATTCATCGTCGTTCATAAACAGGCGAATGACCGGCGGGATTGTATCACGCAAGGTCGAAGTGCTGGCGCTGCCAACCGGCACCGCCGAAGCACCATGCGCATCCATGCGGCTGGTAGGATCGGAAGCGTAAAGGCTGATTTTGCCCAACCCCACACTATAGTTGAGGTCTTTGGGTACGACAAACTCTACCTGAAACCGTCCGTTGCGCACAGTGGCTTGGCCGTCGTAAATAATATTTTCCTGTACCTGAATCGGGATGCGGCCATTATTAGGCAACGTCGAAGGCTCGTTGCCCAGCGTGGTGACGGTAGAAGGCTTCTCATACACAGTGAGTTGCGTTACACCCGAAAACCCGGCATTGGTCGTTGCCCCGTTGCGAATCTCGCCGGTGAGCTTTATCCGCGACAAAGCCTTCAGCGTATCGTTTTGCGTGGCCGCGAGCGGTTTGCCGTTAAGTGTCAGAACAGCAGCCGTTTGCTCGGGGTAAGCTAGGCGCGTAGTCGGGTCGCCGAGCAGAGAAAAGTTACGGTTGCCTACCCCCACGATGCTGCCATTCTTCGCAATGGCTACCACATCGCCAAGGCGCGGCATTTTCCCGTTGATAGGCGTGAATGCCGCGTCGTAAAAGCGGCGGCTCAGCAACTCGTTATTATTCGAGACTACCAAACGTGTCGTCGTCAGCAAGGCTACCGCACCGCCCTGCGTCAGGGTTAGGGCTGATTCGCCGGCGGAAGTAAGCTCCGGACTATCGTAAACGCTAAAATCGCAAGTGGCTGTAAATAAGAAAGTTAGCTTTTGCTGGTTTTGCAGCCGTTCAATCGAGGCTTTGGAAAAAATCTGTTCATCAGCCCAAGCGATGGGACCACCATGACCGTTGTAAATCGTCATCAGCGAGCCTTGCTCAATGGCTTCGTCGATGGCGCGGTTGCAGTCGGGCGAGCGCTGCCCCGCCGACGACGAAACCTGCGGATACAGGTCGAGATAAACCTTATGAATGTTGTACGCAGGCTGGCTAATCGCCAAAGGCTCGGTGAATTGTTCCGTCGACGAGGAAACGTGCAGGTTGTTATCACCGTCGTCGGCGATGAAGGTGAGGCGGTTGCGCCACTTGCCGTACGCGTTGGGGCTGTCGTACCCAATCATCTTATCAACCACCAAGGTCGCCTGCGTAGTGGAGCGCGGTTGGCCGCTAGGCGTATTGACGGGCAAGCGGCCCACACCAATGTCCAGGGCTTCGGCTTTCACAAAATCGCCTTCGGCCCACTCGCCTTCGTCGTTGTCAAGTAAACCGTAATAGTCGTCAGATGAATACGTTATCTGCGATGAGAAAACGATTTTGAACGACTCACGCGACTCGTACACCGGCACGAAATTCTGGTTGATCTTGTCTGGTTCGGGGGAGCTAGGAAACGGAACGCGCTCAGTGCGCCACCAGTCCGGAAACTTGGTAGCGTCGTTGGTCGGGTCGGATTTATAATCAAACGACGCGTCGCCGAACAGCAGCAGGAAGTTGCGTTTGCCAGCCGGAGCGCGGTCGTAGACCATTTTCATCAGGTCGCGGATGGCCGTCACGTCTTGGCTGCCGGAGCTGAACTCGTTGTACACCTGCGTGGTCGTGACCACCTGCGCATTGAGTTTGTCGTGGGTGCGGCGGTGGGCGGCTAGGCGTTCGGCTTCGGCCTGAAACGGCGGATACGTCACAATTACCAAATCCAGCTTGCCGTCGGTGTTGATCGCGTGCAAATTTTGATTGGCGACCCGCCCAAAGCCCCGTGGGATTTTGGTAATGCTGCCGGGCGTAAAGGCTACGAACTCGCGCACCGAATCCGTAACGGCGTTGAAGCTGCCGCCCGTGAGCGCATACGCCACCGGCCGGCGCGGATTGGTCACTTCCCACACGGTGGCTCCCGTTGCGTTGTCGAGCACAAACTGACTGACGGTATTGGCGCGCACGTTTTCGAAAGAGCGAAACTCGACTTGGCTGCCGCTCAGGCGCAAGGGCCGCAGCGCATTCACCTCCAGATAGTCCAGCCAGCCTTCGGCATCAGAAGCGCCGTCGAAGGTCACTTTTACGCGCAGATCGGTGCCGGAAGAAGCCACCGGCGCCGAAAACGTCGTGATGCTTGTATTGGCCCGCTCAGGATATTGTCCGCCGCTCTTTTGTGCAACTATTTGACTGCCAATTAGTTGTGAGCCATTGAGAAACAGGCGGAAAGAAGTGCTGTTGACTGCCGAAGCCGCTACCGATGATGTAACCTGCACCGGGGTACCCGCCGCTACATCCGGCATTGCGAACGCAACCTCTTTGGACGCGCTGGGGTTTTGCTTGGGGCTCAGGTTTTCCCCCAGCCATTGCCGCCCCGATTTCAGCAGATTAACTAGGTCGTGCTCGTAAAACTGACGGTCGGTGAAGGTGGTGATGCGCCCCGTAGCCGCGCCACTGGACGCCGGCGCCGTACCGACCCGGTGCGTGGACGCCGTGCTGCCCACCGTCACGAAATAATAGGCCGTGTCGGTGTAGATATTTTGGATGTGGCGAAAGCGTGTGGCATTGGGTTCGCGCTCCCAAGTGTGCGGGCCGCGCGCGTAAAACAGCACGTATTCGTCGTCGTCGAAGGTCGCGTTGTTGTTGCCCGAAACGAAAATGTCGTTTTCTGCTAAGTCATCGGGGCGGCGGGCGCTGTTGGCTTGGGGCAGCATCCCGACGGCATTGCCATAAATGCGCAGCCGCCGCGGGTCAAGGGTATTGACGTCGAGCCCAAGGCTGCGCAACGCATTTTTATCGAGCTTATAAATTCCGCTTTCTGGCACCCCGATTTTATACCAAGTGCCTTGGCTGAGCACCGAATTATTGGTGTAGTTGCGCTGTACGTCGCGGCGGGCCGTGTTACTGGAGGTGGCCGTAGAATAGACGTAATCGAAGGAAACCAGCTTTTCCAGCTGCCCCGACTGTGCATTGCGGCGTACCGGCAGCAACGTGAGGTAGCTCACTGGCAGTTTCATTTCCGTAACCGTAGTAAGGCGAAGCCCCAGATCGGCGGGTAAAGTGCTGGCTGCCAGTAGCTTGCCATCTTCAGATGTAAAGGCCTGATAGACAGTATTTTGCAATTGGCCTTGCAAAACGGCACCTTCCAGCCGCAACGAGTACAGGCCTACCAACTGTCCGGGCTGAAAGCCGGCGCCTGAAAACGACGGTACGCGGAGCGACTCCCCATTGCTGCCCACTATTTCGCTGTAGCCCTGCCACGTTATTTCGCCATGCGCCACCGATTGCGCCTGCGCCGACTGCAGGGCGCCCAGCACGGGCGCACAGAGCAACAGAAGCAGGTAAAAAAAACGCATAAAGGTATCAGTCAATACGTTGGGGCAGGGGCGGAAAGTGCGGGCTCAACACTGCTGACGAATGGGCGGTTCACCGGCCGTGTTACTTAACTAGTAAATCCGCTAAATATTGTGAATGCCGAATCGAAACTCATCCATAAGAAGGGCGCAGCATCGACAGCACTACGTAAAGCAGAATAATCACCGGAACCGCCGCCGCTTGCAGCACCACCAACAGCCCCAGCGCAAGCAATAAAAACACAAACCGAAGCGAATTGTCCTGCCAACTTAAGTTCTTGAATTTAAGCGCAAAAAGCGGCAACTCCGCCACCAGCAAGCCCGACAAGAGCAGCGTCAGGGCAAGCAGCCCCCAAGGGTTGAGCACAATGTGCGAGAGGCCGTAGGTGTCGTGGGCCAGAATAACCGGCAGCGAAGCCACAACCAGCGTGCAGGCTGGCGTCGGCAACCCGATAAATGAGTTCGTCTGGCGCGTGTCGTTGTTGAACTTGGCCAAGCGCAACGCCGAAAACACCGTGACGATAAAACCTGCGTAGGGCAGCCAAAACGGCAATTCTGCCGCGCTCAGGGTCAACAGATGAAACAAAAACGCGCCCGGCACTACCCCAAACGAAACCATATCGGCCAAGGAGTCGAGGTCTTTGCCGATGGGGGAGGAGGCGCGCAACGCGCGGGCCAGCAGCCCGTCGGCAAAATCGAAGGCGGCGGCCAGCGCCACGAGGTAGGCGGCCAATTCTAGGTTGCCAGCGAAGATGTTGCACACGGCCAAGCAGCCCGAAAACAAATTCAGGCAGGTTACCGCGTTAGGTACGTGATTTTTCATGGGGAGAAACGCGGGAACAGAACTAGCGCAGAAAAGGATTGGAGCGGCGTTCGGCGCCAATGGTCGTAGCCGGCCCGTGGCCGGGATACACTGTCACCTCGTCGGGAAGTGTGAGCAGCTGCGTCCGGATGCTTTCCAAAAGTGTTGCGTGGTTGCCACCGGGCAAGTCGGTACGGCCGATGCTGTTTTGGAATAGCACGTCTCCCCCTATAACTGTCTTGCTATCAATGTGATACAAAATTACGTGGCCAGGAGCATGGCCGGGCGTAAAGCGCACTTCCAACTCCGTTTCGCCAAAGCGGACCGGCTCGCCCGGCGTCAGGAAACCAGTGGGCTCGGCGGGCTGGTAGTTGGGGAAACCGTAGCTGGGCGCGTAAGCCGGTACCGCGCGCAGCGTGCTAAGGTCGGCTTCGTGAATCAGGAAGGGCACCTTATAGGTATCGAGGATAAATTTATTGCCGAATACGTGGTCGATGTGGCAGTGCGTGTTGAGCAGCAAAACCACTTGCAGGCCTTCGGTTTCGATAAACTGCTTGAGCGCCTGCTGCTCGTCTTTGTCGTAGCAACCAGGGTCGACGACGACGCACTGCCTGGTGGTATCGTGCAGCAGGTAAGTGTTTTCGGAAAAAGCGTTGAACGTAAAACCAGAAACGGTCATAAGAAGCGATAAAAGGGAACCGGCGCAGGCCGAACGGAATTGGGAGGTAAGTTACGAGTCTTGACGTGAACGCACAGGCGCGCGGCGTAGGGCTTGGTGCTGGTTTTCCTCTTACTTTGCCCCAATGACGAGCTACGACTACTTTATACTGGGCCACGGCATTGCCGGCGCTACGCTGGCGTATGAGTTGCGGCGGCGTGGCCGGTCGGTGCTCGTGTTCGATGCGCAACGTCCCGACTCGGCCTCCAATGTGGCGGCGGGCTTGATGAATCCTGTTACGGGCCAACGGTTTTCGCTGGTCTGGAAAGCCGCGGAACTGCTGCCGGCGGCGGCGGCTTTTTACCGGGAACTGGAGCAGCACTTTGGGCAGCAGTTTTTCTTTGAGAAACCCATCCTGAAACTGTTCTCAACGGTGGCCGAGCAGAATTCCGTCATGGCCCGGAGCGCCGACAATCCGTGGGAAGATTTTGTGGAAGAAATCACTGCCGAGCCGCCGTCGGCCGAAGGCGTGCGAATGGATTTTGGCGGCGTGCGCATCCGGCACGGCGGCCACGTAGCCGTGCGCGAATTGCTGGCAGCTTTGTCGGCCGAAGGCCAGCAGCAGGGCTGGCTGCGCGCCGAAACTTTTGATTGGGAGCAGCTTGTTGTAGACGCAACTGAAGTCACGTACGCCGGCGAAGTGCGCGCAAGCCATTTCATCTGTTGCGAAGGGGCTACAGCCGCTCGAAATCCCTATTTTAACTGGTTGCCCATCCGGCCCAATCCGGGCGAAGTGCTGGACGTGCAATGCAACGGTTTGACGGAGACAATGGTCTTGAACAAGGGCGCTTACGTAGTGCCTTTGGGCAACGGAAGCTTTCGCGTAGGCGCCACCTACCGCTGGCCTCCGTTCAAAGAAGGCATTACCGAAGAAGCCCGTGCCGAGCTGGTTCAGCGCTTGCGCCAGATCACCGATTTGCCCTTCGTGGTGACGGACCAACGGGCCGGGGTACGGCCCGCGGTGCAGGACCGAAAACCCCTGCTTGGCATGCATCCGGCAATGCCAAATGTGAGTATATTCAATGGCCTCGGCTCCAAGGGCATTATGGTGGCTCCGCTACTGGCAGCTCACTTCGCCAACGTGCTGGAAAACACCGAGAAAGAGCTGTGGCCTGAGGTCAATATTTTACGGTATTCTGCGTTGTACATAGCTGCCCGCTCGTCGGTCGGCATTTCTCTCTGAGGTTTCGCTTTCAGCGTTTTTATGAAGCACTTATCCTATTCTATGTTGCGCCGCATCGGACGTTTGGCCACGCCCGTTGCGCTGGTGCTTGGGTTGCTCCTGCCGGGGAGCAAGGCGCAAGCCCAAACGGCCCAGGAGCCGTTTGGCCGGGTGCGAATTCAGTACAAGGAGTTTAATTGGCAACTACTTAGTACACAGAACTTTAACATTTATTACTACGCTGGCGGCGAAACCATCGCCCGCCGGGCCGCCGACTACGCCGAAAAGGAGCTCCAGCGCATTACCTCGCTGATCGGCTACTACCCCTATTCGAAGACCACCATCATGCTCTTTAACTCGGTGGGCGACCAGCGGCAGAGCAACGTGGGCCTCGATACGGATAAGTACCAAACGGGCGGCGAAACGGCCCTGCTGCGCATGAGCAAGGTGCAAATCGCGTTTCAGGGCCAGCAGACGCAGTTTAAGCGCGACCTGAGCTACCAAGTGACGCGCGTGCTGCTCAACGACATGATGTACGGCGGCTCGCTGAAGGAAGTCATCCAGAGCAGCTACCTGCTACAACTCCCCGATTGGTTTATCGGGGGCGCTTCCAACTACGCCGCCGAAGGGTGGAGCGTGGAGATGGACGACTACATGCGCGACATGGTGAAGAAAAACGAAGGCACTCGCACGGCGCCGTTCTTCCTGCGCAATCCGCAGCTGGCGGGCCAAAGCATCTGGAACTACATCGCGGAGCGTTACGGCTACACCACCATCCAGAACATTCTGAACCTGACGCGCATCACGCGCGACGTGGAAGTAGGAATCAGCAGCTCGCTGAACGTGCCGTATAAAGTGTTTCTGAAAGACTGGCTGACCTACTACCGCCAGCTCAACGCGCAGCCGCAAACGGCTTTTGTATTGCCAGACGAGAAAACGGAGCTGACGGGCAGCAACCGCAAAAACGTTTTGTATTCGCAGTCGGTGCTAAGCCCCAACGGCCAGCGCCTGGCTTACGTGTCCAATGAGCAGGGTCGCTACCGCGTGCTCGTTGCCAACCGCGACGGGTCGGGCAAGCACGTGATTGCTCGTGGCGGCTACAAAACGCCCGATCAGGAAGTAGAAAAGCGGTTGCCCGTACTGGCGTGGCGCGGCAATGGCCAAGTAGCCATCGCCGAATCGGAGCGAGGCGAGATGGCGCTGCATCTACAATCAGCTGATGGTAACGTGGTTACGTTTTTGAGCAAAGTGCGCGAGATCTTTCCGTCGTTCAAGCGCAGCACGTCCATCTTCCAGCCCTTCTCCCAGATTCTGGACCTGAGCTATTCGTCGGATGGTAAGGCGTTGGTATTCAGTGGCGTACGTAACGGGCAGAATGACTTGTACTTGCTTCGGGCCGGCAGCCGCACGCCGGAAAAGCTGACCAACGATGTATTCGACGACGTGCAGCCCGTATTTCTGCCCAACGGCCAGGGTATTGTCTTCAGTTCCAACCGTTGGCTCGACTCGGCTGGCACGGCCAAAGGCAGCTTCGGCAGCGTTGTCAATAACTACGACCTGTTCTTGTATCACCTCGACGGTCGCACCCAACCCGTTGAATCTCTGGTAAGTACGATTTCAAACGAAGGCCGGCCCCGCGCGATTTCCGACGATGATTTTCTGTATTTGGGCGAAGAAAGCGGAGTGCGTAGCCTCTACCGCTACACCATCAGCACCAAGCAGCGCGCGCCGGTCAGCAGCTTTTTGAACAACATCGACGACTACGATTACAACGCTACCACCGGCGCACTCGGGTTTGTGGCTTCGGATCGGGCCCGCGATTTTGTGTACCTCTATCCCAACTTTGCGCTGGCGCAGAACATGCCTCTCTACAAAACGGCACGCCAGGAAACGCTAGAAGATCGGTCGCGGCCCAAGAAAGCCGCCGTGCCGGTCCCTCCCGTGGTGCAACCCACCGATTCGACCGGGCTGAGCCAAAATCCGGCTCCGGTAGTCGCGGATAGTACTGCTGCTGCCCAACCGCCCCGCAAAACCGAGGAGCAGGTCAATACCAACGACTACAAGTTCGACGAGGATATTCCGGCTTCGCAGGCACCTTCTCGGCGCAAACGCTCGGCTACGGTAGTGGCGTTGCCAA
The DNA here is from genome assembly GCF_006337165.1 of Hymenobacter jejuensis. NCBI lineage: Bacteria > Pseudomonadati > Bacteroidota > Cytophagia > Cytophagales > Hymenobacteraceae > Hymenobacter > Hymenobacter jejuensis. Next base: position 1,414,853 of record NZ_CP040896.1, on the reverse strand, counting down.
CGGCTGCGCCCACCGACGCGACGGGTACGCTTGGGCCGTTCCGCTACGATACGCGCTTCAGCGTTGATAACGTGGTGTCGTCGCTGTACGTCGATCCGTTGCTGGGCTTCGGCTTGATTGGGCAGGCCAACATGTCCGATCTGTTTGAAGATCACCGCATTAAGGCTGGGATTTTCGCGCTGACCGATCTGAAAACCAGCAACATCTTCGCCGAATACACCAACCTGCGCCACCGCTACGACTGGAGCATTGGGTATCAGAAACAAGCGTATTTCTTTGATACTGAGTCTAATGGCCGCGTACGCTACGGCCGCCATGAGGTATCGCCTACCATTGCTTATCCGCTCACGCACAACGTCAGCGTTCGGGTAGGGCCGCGTTTCGTCAACGTGACGCGCACCATGCTCAATTATTTTTCCGACACGCTCGATGTAAGCCGCAATTACCTAGGCGTAAGCGGTGAGTTGGTGTTCGACAACGCTATTGCCACCGGCGTAAATATGCTGGAAGGCACGCGCATGAAGGTCGGGGTGCAGCAGCTCAATAGCTTGGATGACAAGAACTTGTCATTTGGGAAGCTATACGTCGACTTGCGGCATTACCAGAAGATTCACCGGCAGATTATTTGGGCCAACCGCGCCAGCTATGGCCAGTTCTTTGGGTCGGCAGCCCAGACGTTCCGCCTCGGCGGTATGGACAACTGGCTCAACAATCGCTACGAAGGCGCCCAGCGCGACCTCTACGATCCGTCGCGCATCGACCCGACACAGATCTTCTACCAACAGTTCGTGACGAACATGCGCGGCTTCAACTACAACAAGCGCACGGGGCCTAAGTATGTGCTGTTCAACTCGGAGCTGCGCGTGCCGATCATCCAGTATCTCTCGCGTAAGCCCATTACGTCGGGCTTCTTCCGCAACCTGCAACTCACGGCTTTCGGCGACGCAGGCTCGGCGTACTCGGGTTCTAACCCGTTCAACGAGAATAATTCCTTTAACACGCAGGTAACCGGTGGCAACGGCAACGCTTTTACGGCTACCGTGGTCAACTTCCGCAACCCGCTGCTACTTGGTTATGGTGCTGGCATCCGCACAACGTTGCTTGGCTTCTACGGCAAAGCCGACATTGCCTGGGGCCAGGAAGACTATGTGCAGAGAGGGCCGAAGTTTTATTTCTCCCTCGGTTATGACTTCTAGCAAGTGCTTGATTAATAAATAGTTATGAAAAGGCCCGGAATATTCCGGGCCTTTTTGTTTTAGGCCTCGGCATGCCCAGCGCAGCTACTCACGAGCCCCGGTCTGATACTGCCAGCGTCGAATAAGGCTAACTAGTAGCCGATACCGGGTCAGGTAACCAAGCCAACTCAACTAGCGGCTAACAACCAAACGCGTTGTATCTTTGCAGCCCCTTTCACTATCCGCTGCGCCGTGCTGCTCCTCCGTGAGATTTGGTATTTGATTCAGAAGGACTTCCGCTTGGAGTTGCGGCAGCGGGCGGCGCTTAGCGGCATGTTGCTTTATGTAGGCAGCACCGTATTTGTGTGCTACCTGAGCTTTGCGCTTCGGGGTGGCCAGCTCCCGGCCCCAGCCTGGAATGCGCTGTTCTGGATTATCCTGCTCTTCACGGCCGTCAATGCGGTAGCCAAAGGATTTTTGCAGGAGAGCCGCGGACGGCAGCTCTACTACTATGCGCTGGTGCGCCCGCAGGCCGTGATTTTGGCTAAGATCAGTTATAACACCTTGCTGCTGTTGGGATTAGCTCTGATCGGCTTTGGCGCTTACGCCTTGGTATTAGGCAATCCGGTGCAAGACCTGACCCTGTTTTTGGGCAACGTGATGCTTGGCGCGCTGGGTTTTGCCTCCACGCTTACGCTGGTTTCAGGCATTGCGTCAAAAGCCACGAACAGTAGCACTTTAATGGCCGTGCTCGGGTTTCCCATCATGATTCCGATGCTGTTGCTGCTCATCAAAGTATCCAAAAATGCACTGGACGGCCTGGAATTTCAATCCAGCAAAAGCTCCTTGCTGACGCTGGTTGCCCTGAACATGATCGTGGGAGCCGTTTCCTATCTACTATTTCCTTTTTTGTGGCGCAGTTGATATCTTAACTGAAAGAGAAAACAGCGCTTAGATTGTTTACTATGAGGGATTTGCGCCAAAAAGGCACCACCGGCCACAGCCCCTAAAATCAGTGGGTAAAACATGACAATCCTCATTTTTTATCCACCTGCTTGCCCCGACCTTTCCTTCTTCTAACACCTCTGCTTCGCACGCTCTCAAACATGAAAAAAAACTGGTGGAAAGCCCTGACGGTGATTCTGCTGCTGTACACAGCCGTTGCCGGCTTGTTGGCACACGTACCCCGGCTGGCGATTCTCAACGAGACCATCCGTAACCTCTACTTCCACGTGCCCATGTGGTTTGCGATGACCATCATCCTGACCACGTCCATGATTTACTCCATCCGTTACCTGCGCACGCCCACCAACCGGCTGGATGTGCTGGCCCACGAATCGGCCAAAACCGGTATGGTGCTGGGGATCTTGGGGTTACTTACGGGCAGCACGTGGGCGCGCTTCACGTGGGGTGCGTGGTGGGTGGCTTCCGATCCGCGCCTGAACGGTGCCGCCATTGCCATGCTGATTTATGGAGCTTACCTCGTGCTGCGGTCGTCCTTTACGGATGAGCAGCAGCGCGCCCGCGTGAGCGCCATCTACAACATATTCGCCTACGCGGCGGCCATTCCGCTGTTGTTTATCCTGCCCCGCATGCAGGATTCGTTGCATCCCGGTGCCGGCGGCAACCCTGGTTTCAGCAAGTACGACCTCGACAATAACATGCGCTTGGTATTCTATCCGGCCGTGATCGGCTGGACGTTGCTGGGCGTTTGGATCACGCAGGTATCTACCCGCCTGACGTTTTTGAAACAAAAGATTTATGAAAAACAGCTTGCGTAGCGCCCTGCTGCTCCTAGCCGCGCTGGTACTTCCGGTGTGGCAGGCCTTGGCCCAGACGGCCACCGCCGATGCTCCCGAAATGGCCGATGCCATGCGTCAAAGTGGCAAAATCTATGTCGTGGTGGCCGTAATCGTGACGGTGTTGGTGGGCCTGCTGGCTTACCTGATCTCCCTAGACCGTAAGATCAGCCGCCTCGAACGCGAGGTGCGCGACTAAATAATATTTTCCGTAAGTCCGACGGATTTTTCGGGCCGATTTGGTTGTTCAGAACAGCCGGCTACAACGATGCCGGCGCCGCGTTTTTCGCTGTACAAGCTCCATGAAAAAATCGCATATCCTCGTTTTGGCGGTCATTGCAGCCGCAATTGGTATCATTCTCAGCACCGCTGGCGACGTCAGCCAATACGTTTCTTTTAAAGAAGCCCGCGAATTAGCGGCGGAAGGCAGCCCGACCAAAGTGCACGTCGTCGGTCGCTTGCCCCGCGACGGGCAGCGGATTCTGGGCCTTGAGTACAACCCGACGCTTGATCCCAACTACTTCGCTTTCACGCTGGTAGATACCAATCGCATTGCGCAACGCGTGGTGTATTTCAACCCCAAGCCTCAGGATTTCGACAAATCCGAACAAATCGTGATCACCGGCTCCATGCGCAACAACGTATTCGTGGCCGACAAAATCCTGCTGAAGTGCCCGTCCAAGTACGTTGAGAAGGACATCAAAGGCGCGACGGCTTCAGTCAACTAGAAGAAAAGTCAGCACAACCCTGGCTGTTTGGAACATCAAGATCGGTTTCGAACAGTTAGTTGTATTTATTTAGTAATCAAGTACTTATGTTAAATACCTTCATCGGCGACTTCGGGCATCTGAGCATCATCGTGGCGTTTGTGGCGGCTACGGTGGCGGCGTATTCCTATTTCATGGCTGCCCGCAATCAGCCGCTGGGGGAAACCGACGCTTCTTGGTTGCGCATTGCGCGCGGAAGTTTCTTGCTGCACGGGGCGGCCGTGGTGTCGGTCATTACGTGCTTGTTCATCATTATTCACAGCCACCGGTACGAGTATTATTATGCCTGGAGCCACTCCAGCAACCACCTGCCGGTGTACTACATGATTTCCTGCTTCTGGGAAGGACAGGAGGGTTCCTTTCTGCTTTGGATTTTCTGGCACGTATGCTTGGGCCTGGCCATCATGCGCTTCAACCGCAAGTGGGAAGCGCCGGTGATGGCCGTTTTTGCCTTCGTACAGCTGTTTCTGACGTCTATGATTTTGGGGGTAGTGCTGCTGAACGTGAAGATTGGTTCATCGCCTTTCATTCTCCTGCGCGACTTCCTGACCGATCTGCCAGTCTTCAAGCTCAACCCGAATTTCGTTCCGAAAGATGGTACAGGCCTGAACCCGTTGCTCCAGAACTACTGGATGGTGATTCACCCGCCGACGCTGTTCTTGGGCTTTGCCCTGACGCTGGTGCCGTTTGCTTTCGCTATCGCCGGCCTCTGGAAAGGCGAGCTCACCAAGTGGGTGAAGCCCGCGTTGCCTTGGGCGCTGTTTGGCGGCCTGGTGCTGGGCGTGGGCATCATGATGGGCGCGTATTGGGCTTACGAGACGCTGAATTTCGGCGGCTACTGGAACTGGGACCCCGTTGAAAACGCCGTGTACATTCCATGGCTGGTGCTGGTGGCGTCCGTTCACGGCATGGTGCTGTGGCGCCGCAGCAAAACGGCGTTGCGTACCTCTTTTGTGTTGGTAATCACCACGTTCCTGTTGGTGCTCTACGCCACTTTCCTGACGCGCAGCGGTGTATTGGGCAATGCTTCCGTCCACTCGTTTACCGATTTGGGCCTTTCGGGCCAACTGATTGTCTACCTCGCCGCGTTTGTGGTGCTGGCTATCGGCTTGCTGTGGTATCGCTGGAAAGAAATCCCGATCACTGATAAAGAGCTCACCACTTACAACTCCGAGCTGTGGGTGTTTGTAGGTGCTACGGTGCTGTGCTTGGGCGCTTTTCAGGTGCTCGTAACTACCAGTATACCAGTATACAACGCTTTTCTGGGCTTTGTGGGCATTAAGTCCAACTTGGCACTGCCTGCCGACCAGATTGCGCACTATACCAAGTTCCAGCTGTGGATGGGCGTGCTGATCGCGCTGCTGTCGGGCATTGCACAGGTGATGTGGTGGCAGAAAAACGACAAGGAAAGCTTGACCAACTCCCTCACCGTGCCGGGTATCCTGACCCTGCTAGGCGCTTCGCTGATTATTCTATTGGTGCGTTACAACAAGCTGCAAATCAGCCCGGTATACATTGTGGTACTTACGGCTGGTTTGTTTGGGGTACTGGCCAACCTGAGCATGGTCCTGACGTTGGTGAAGCGGAAGGTGAGCCTGTCGGGCGGCGGGGTGGCCCACATCGGCATCGCGCTGATGCTGCTAGGTATCTTGGCGTCGGCTGGGTATTCCAACATCATCTCCAAGAACTCGTCGGGATTGCTGTATTCGCGTGAATTCACGGAAGAAATCAACCGTGACAACGTGCTGCTGTGGCGCAACGAATCGGCACCGATGGACGGCTACGACGTGAGCTATACCGGTCAGTATTTTGAAGTGCCCGGCCTGCCCGAGTACGTAAACAAAGAAGTGCTGTTCCGCACCGACGATGAGTATAAAGCCTTAGCCCGCGCCGATATCAAGCAAGGAGACAAGGTGTATTACAAAGCCGGCGACACACTCAATATCCTGCCCGAAAACACGTATTACCGCGTCGAATACAAAGACAAGAAAACCGGCGAAGCCTTTGTCTTGTATCCGCGGGCGCAGGCTAACGAGGAAATGGGCGGCCTTCTGGCTTCGCCTGACATCAAGAAATTTCTGACCCACGACATCTACTCACACATCGCCGCCACGCCCGACCCAAACAAGGAAAAGGACTGGAGCGAAGTGAAAGAGCACGTGCTGTCGGTGGGCGATACGCTGTTTGTTAACGATTATTTTGGCGTATTCCGCGGCGTAGAACCAGCGCACGAGACCGCAGGCTTGGGCCTGAAAAAAGGCGATCTGGCGATTCAGGCCGACTTTATGGTGTACGGCGAGAAAAAGCAATACCATGTGCACCCGGTGTTTGTAGTACGCAACCGCCTCATTGGCCGCGTACCGGACGAGGTAGAGGACATCGGTCTGCGCTTGAGCTTTGTCAACGTAGACCCCACCAAGGGCAAGTTCACGTTTGGAGTGAGCACCACACAGAAGGATTATATCATCCTGAAAGCCATGCAGAAGCCTTTCATCAACCTGCTGTGGAGCGGCACGTTGCTGATGGCAGTGGGCTTCGGAATGGCCATTGTGCGGCGTCGGCGCGAAGCCCGTGAAACCGTAGCTGCCATACCAGAACCAGCTACTGCCCGCAGGCCTCGCGCTTTGCGTCAGCCTGAGAAAGTAGCATAAGTAATTGATTGACAAATGTTTGCAATAAAAAAGCCGTGGCATATGCCACGGCTTTTTTATTGCTTAAGGACGTAAGGCTCTTATTTCTGCACCGCAATGCGCTTCACGGCCGTTTCGCCGTCAATGTCAAGCTTCAGGGTGTAGATGCCGGCTGCGAGTGCCGAAAGGTCCAGTTGGTCCTGTTTGCCGGTGAGCGTGCATGTGTACACGACTTGGCCCAGCGAGTTGACTACTGCTGCCTGCACCTTGCGGGCACTGGTAGCGCCTAGGTCGATAGTCAGGCGGCCCGTCGTTGGGTTCGGATACGCATTGATGGCCCGCGACAAAGCCGTATTTACAGACAGCACGGTGGGCGTAATGGCAATGTCGTCGATGGCAAGGAAGAAGGCGTCGCCGGGGCTAATGGCGTGGAAACCAATATAATACTGCCCGTTGGCGGTGGGGCGCAATGGTTGCGAATTCACCGCAGTGAAGGTTTGGGCCGCCAAGGTAGTGCTGGTGTATATGGTATTGGCCGCCGGCATGCCCGCCACCGTAGGCGAGGTACCATACCGGATTTCCAGGCCTTCGGGAATGGCTGGTCCGTTGTTGAAAGCCCCCACCCGGTACTTAAACGACACCGTGTATTGCTGAAGCGCGCTGAGGGAAAGCGCCGGCGTAAAGAACCAATCATCGGCCCCAATCGTGGGGTCTAGGCTATTGTAGCTGTACACAATGCTATTGGGCGTGCTAGGCGTGCTTTGTATTTGCGCCACTTCCCAGCCAAACTGATCATTATTGGCGTCTAGGACCGTAACACCGCAGGGGAGAGCCGGGGCGGTTCGGGCGTCGAAATTCTCGGCGTAGGGTACGGTGCTCGCGGCCTGACATGCCGTCGTGAGCGCATAAGGGCCGTTGTTGGCACTGGTACCGGCCGTGCCGCCACAGTTTTTGCGAACGTAAACGTCGTAGGTAGTGCCTGCCGTAAGACCGGGCAGAGCGATGGGCGAAGTAGTGCCCGCTACCGTTGTGCCCGTGCCAAGTGCAAAGCCTTTGGGTCCGTATTCTACTACGTAAGGTCCTGTACCACTGGTCGGTGTGAAATTGACCGCCGCGGAGGTTGCGGTGATGTTGCTCAGGCTCACATTAATGGGCGCACCGCAAGCCGGAGCTGCTCCGAACGTAACACCAAGAGCCAACTGAGCGCCCTCTAAGCCCACATCGCCAAACTCATCCCAGCCACCATTGTTGAGATCGTTGGCATAATAAGTCGCCTTCCGCAACGGGAATTCAATTTGATACCCGATGCCGCTGCTAGCGCCGGTTTGCTCCGCAATAGCCACATAAAAAGGGCTGTTAACCAAAACGTTAGGCACGGGTAGCGTTACTTCGCCGCCCGCGGCCGTGCGGGTTTGTACATCGGAAGTATAGAGAGTTTTGCCCGGCGTTCCGTTGGGGCCGGTTGCGTCGTAGAGCAAGAACCGGTACGCGGCCGTATTGCCCGCTACGTCCTTAAACCGCGCTGTGATGGCGCTTACCGTGGTGGGTTGGCTGATGACAAACTTCGCGGCTAGTTGGCCGCTTGCTGCCCCGTAGGTCAGGCCGCCTTGCAAATCCTTGGTTGGGTCGGTGTACAGGATCTGGTTGGTGGTAACGACCTGCGAGGTAGTAAGCTTGTTGTCACTGTTTTCGTCGTCGTTGGTGAGCGTTACAGTCAGCGTGTTGGTGCCGGGGTTCAACGTAGCCGGATACGGATCGAATACTACTTCGCGCACTTCGCCGCGGGCCAACGAGAACGTTTTGGAACTGGTGAAGGTATTGGCGCCGGTTACTTGGAGCGTAGCCGTAGCATTGGCGAAAGCCGCCGTGCCAAAGTTGATGACGGCCGCTTTCACCGTGTGGGGCAGCGCTTCGGGCGAAATCCGGCCTAACGTATAGATAGCCGTAATGCCACCGTCGCGGGGCAGGCCAGGCGTAAAGCGGTACGTGGTGCCGGCCGCTGGGCGGGTGCTCGCCCGGAAGTTGAAGCGGTTCTCATCCGGGCCGCTGTAGTTGCGGCCTAAGGCCGTAGCCTCGGTCCAGTCCTGGGCGGAAGACTTTTGCAGTACAACTGCTTGATTAGCAGCCTTTCCGGAACCCTTGATGCCGACGGCGGCCGCCTTGAAAAAGTCTTGGTTGGCGGCGATAGAAGCAGCAGTAGGCACATCGTACACAAACTCGATGACGTTGGTGCCCTCGTACAGCTTCGCCTGAAAAGAAAAGTTGGTGTATTTGGTCACCACCCCGTCGCGCGATTTGTCGCTCACATTCTTCCACTGGATCGTGCAGATGCGGTTGGGCGCGGTGCCCGTAGTCGCGACCCGGTATTCGGCTGGGCTGGCACCGGCCACCAAATCGACGTTGAAGGGCAGAAGCAGGTTGACATCGGCCGCATCGGCGCTGTTGAGTGGGCCGCCGCCGTAGTTCTCGGCACCGTTGAAATAGCTGGCAGCCGACGGATTCTGGCTGCCTAGGCGCAGGTAGCCGTTCGTGTTCAACACAAACTGCGTAAAAGCGGCGCCGTTGTAGTTGAAGGTGAAGCCAATGGGCTGTGCAGCCGAATTGGCGTCGTCGGTGCTAGTGGTGGTAATAGCTGTGCCCGTGGCGGCAAGATCGGTGTAAGTACCTTGCGCGATCTGGACGCTGTACTCATTGTAATTCAAATCCTGGGCTTGGGCCGTAAACGACCCCAATACCGTTGCGAGCAACGCCGTGAGCCCCGTTAATCGAAGGGCGCTCCACCAGCCGCTTTTCGCAGTTCGCAGAGCACCCGTAGCGTAAGTATGTTTCATGCCGAAAGAAAATAAGGTAAGTGAGAAATAAAGCGCTTTTGACAACTGTATAAAGACACAGTTTCTTACGGGAAGTTTGCAAAAGCTTCCTTTACAATGTCCTGATTTTTTTAGAAAAACTTCTAGTTGCCAAACTGGTCCGTTTGTATGCTGCCACTTCCTGCGCTCCCAACTGCTGCTGTTTCTTCTCCCAACGCGTTGCGCGTGGTGTTGCTGGGGGCGGGGCGGGTGGCCGCGCACCTAGCACCGGCGCTGGAGCAGGCAGGCCATCGGGTGGTGCACATTTGGAGTCGCTCGGCGGCTAGCGCTACCAGTTTGGCAGCACGCCTACACGGCGCAACGGCCGATACCGACCCCGATTTGCGGCACCTGGAGGCCGATGTTTTCGTGCTGGCCGTGCCCGATGCAGCCGTTGCGAATGTGTTGCAAGTGGCCCATTTTCCAATGAATGCGTTAGTGACACACACGGCCGGCGCGCTGCCACTGGACGTTTTTGCGGCGTATTCCGGGGTGCGGGGAGGTGTTTTCTACCCGCTGCAAACGTTCAGTCCTGGCCGCGCGGTAGCGTGGGAAACCGTGCCCTTGTGTATCGAAGCCGCTGAAGCGGTTGGCGAAGCCACGTTGCTTCGGCTGGCGCACAGCCTGAGCCACGACGTGCGGTTGGTGGCCACGCCCGCGCGCTTGGCGCTACACGTAGCGGCCGTGTTTGCCAGCAATTTCACCAATCATGTGCTGGGCATCAGCCACGCGCTGATGCAGGAAGCCGGCTTGCCTTTCGACTTGCTGGCGCCCTTGGTGCGCGAAACCACAGAAAAGGCGTTGGCCAACCCACCTTTTACCGTCCAGACGGGCCCGGCTGCCCGCCAGGATACGCCTACGCTGCACCGGCACGAGGCTGCGCTGGCGGCCCACCCACAATGGCAGGCTTTATACAAAGCCTTGACAATCAGCATTCAGCAACAAGCGCAAGCACCGGCTCGAAACAACGAAGACCCGAAGTAGCTTTGATTCGGGGGCGGGGGTGCCTACCTTCGTGCCCGCATTTAGCTTTGCTTAATAAGTCACGCCGTGAAAGCTGTCAATATCACCTTTAAGTTTCAGGACGGCCAGCCCGATCAGACGCACGTTGCGGCGCAGGGCGAATCGGTGCTGGACGTTGCCCTCAACAACGGAATACACTTGCAGCATAATTGCGGCGGCGTTTGCGGTTGCAGCACTTGCCACGTGTACGTGTTGCAGGGCGAAGACGACCTGCCCGAAATCAGCGATAAAGAAGAGGATTTCATCGATCGCGCCGTCAATCCGCGCATCAATTCCCGCCTTGGGTGCCAGTGCGTTGTGCAAGGCAACGAGGATCTGGTAATCTTGCTGCCCCCACAGGAGTTCTTGGGACATTAAGGCTTCTGTTATTCATAACCATTTGATTGTCAAATGGTTATGAATAATCGCATCAGCATCCAGTTAACGGCTAACCTACCACCTGATATTCCTACCCTATGAATCACTTTGAGCCTCCCATGAAGTGGAGCGACCACGAGGACATCGCCATGGCGCTTTACGAAAAATTTGGGGACGACTTCACGGAAAACAAAATCTACCGGATCCGTTTTACCGATTTGCTGGAATGGGTGCTCACACTGCCCAACTTCGAAGGCACCCGCGAACAAGCCACGGAAGGCCACCTCGAACAGATTCAGGCCAAGTGGGTTTATGAATGGCGCGATAATCAATAAGTGATTGATTATTAAGTAATTACAAATCTTCGTCGTTGCTGCCTGCGGGCGGCTACGATTGGCCAAAGCCTAACTGCCTCACGGATACGACTTTGGCTACGCTACCGGTTTCTTCTTATCTCTGGTGATGCCTGCCCCCCTTACCCCGCCTGACCTGTCCACCGTGCAAGCCTTCGTCCTCGATGTGGATGGCGTCCTGACCGACGGTACTTTATTGGCGCTGAACTCCGGCGAGCAAGCCCGTGCCTTTCATATTCGCGACGGGTATGCCATCCGGCATGCCTTGCGGAAGGGCTACCGCATCGTGGTCATTTCGGGGCGCGAGGAAGAAGGCGTGCGCAAGCGCTTGGAGTCGCTGGACGTGCTCGATATCTACCTGGGTGTCGACGACAAGATGAAGATCTTCAACACCTACATCAACGTGCATCGCCTCGACCCAGCGCACATCGCCTACATGGGCGACGACATGCCCGACATGGAGGTAATGCGTCGGTGCGCCGTGGCCGCTTGCCCCATCGATGCCGCCTCCGACGTGCTGGCCATCAGCAATTATGTAGCCACCAAAGGCGGCGGACAGGGTGCCGTACGCGAGCTGATTGAGGCGGTAATGAAAGCCCAGAAGACCTGGTAACCTGCCCGCGTAGTAGGCTGGACAACAGCACGTTTTCTCGGTTTTGTGCCCTTGTGAGCGTCCTGAGTGGGTTGTGATTTTCTAAAATCCCTCTATCTTTACCCACTCATCCATTCACCTTTTTTATTTTTTTCATGAAAACAGGAACCGTAAAATTCTTTAATGAGTCGAAGGGCTACGGCTTCATTACGGAAGACGGCACGAAGGAAGATTTCTTCGTCCACGTAACCGGTCTTAACGGGGGCCAAATTCAACAAAACGACCGCGTGGAGTTCGACACGCAGGAAGGCCGCAAAGGTGTTAACGCGGTGAATGTGAAGAAACTGTAGGTTCCTGCCTACTTACGTTTTTTTCTTGCTGAGAAAGCCTCTCCCCTTTGGAGAGGCTTTCTTTTTGGGCCTAATCTGGTGGGCAGGTAGCCTGATTACGCGCGCCGCCCTGCATCTTTGCCAATTGGTTTCTTTTACTCCGCCATGCCTTCCGCCGCCCTGCCTTCTGCTCAGTTGCCGCCTGTGGGTGGCGGTGGCAGCGATCGCCCGCTGTTGCGGCTGATTCGCTTTCCCAACCTCGTGCTGATGGCCTTGTGCCTGTGCTTGGTGCGGGCTTGTCTGCTGTTGCCCAACGAGCTGCTGAAGGCACTGCTAGCCCCCAGGTTTGGCTTGCTGGTAGTAGCGACGCTCAGTGTGGCGGCGGCGGGCTACATCATCAATGATTACTACGACGTCAAGATCGACGCCATCAACCGGCCCAGTCGCCTGGTAGTAGGGCGAGTGATCAATCGGCGGCATGCGATGCTGGCTCATCTCGTGCTTACGGGCATTGGCATAGCGGTCGCCGGCTTGCTGTCGCCGTTGCTGGGACTGGTGCATCTGGGCTCGGCGCTGCTGTTGTGGGGCTATTCAATTCGGTTTAAGCGCGTAGCGTTGGTCGGAAATGTAAGCATCGGCGCCCTCACGGCATCGCTGGTGCTGCTGCCCGAACTACAACTGCGCACCGGCAGCCCTACGGTGTGGGTATATGCGTTGGCTGCTTTTCTGCTAACAGTGGTGCGCGAAATCGTGAAGGATGTAGAAGACATGCGCGGCGATGCGCAACACGACTGCCGTACGCTGCCCATTGTGTGGGGCGTGGCCCGCACCAAGTGGGTAGCCGGCTTTTTCCTGCTCAGCTTGTTTCTGCTGCTGACGGGTACCATTTGGGAGGCCGCGCAAGATCGTCGGTGGCTCCTGGGGTTATGGCTGTGGCTTACTGTATGGGTGCCCTTGGGGTTGCTGGGACGGTATTTAGCCCACGCCGATCGCCGCCGCGATTTTTCGAGGTTGAGCAGCTGGTGCAAATGGATCATGCTGGCCGGCGTGCTGTCTATGCTGCTGGCAGGAGGCTAGCAAAACAGTTTGGCCGATTCTGCGTTAACAAGGCGGACAATAAAAATTGACTAAAAAGACGTTTATTTAGTACTTAGTCAGGGTTATTGCTCAGCTTTCTATCCCCAGCCCACTATATGCGTTTTCTCTACCCGTTGTCGGCACTGCTGCTGTTAGGCCAACTTGCATCTGCTCAATCGGTTACCACGCCTGTTTCTCCCGATTCAGCCGTTCGGGTGACTACTGTCGCGCCCGTTGTGGCCGTTACCCCGCCCGAGAAAGACAAAGACAAGAAGGAGAAGCCCAGCTTTATTCCGGTGCCGATTGCCTTCTACCAGCAGGAAACCGGCTTTGCAGGCGGCCTCGCCATTTTGCCAGTCTGGCGCTTCGGCACCGACACCACCGTGCGCAAGTCGAACGTCCGGTTGCTGGGCTGGATTTCGCAGAAAAAGCAAACCACACTGCAGCTTACCCACAACATCTTTACGCCGGAAGAAAAATTCTTTTTCTCGGGCGAGCTGAGTTATTACGACTTGGTTTTCAGCTACTACGGCCGCGGCAACGACACGCGCAAGAGCGACGAGGTCAAGATAAAGTACCCGCTTTTCGTGTTCGATGAGAAGGCATTGGCCAAAGTGGTACCCAACCTGTTTGTGGGCTTGCGCTACCGGCTTACCAACTTAGGCGACGTAAAATTAAAAGACCCGGTCGACCAAGGCAACAACCCCCTCAACGTGTATAACCGCTTAAGCTCGCAGGAGCGGAGCGGTGGAATTACATCTGGCCTCGGCCCGGCGCTCCTCTACGACGGCCGCGACAACGTGCTGGCTACGTACACCGGCAATTATGTGGATGCGCACATGCTGTTCAACGGGTCGGCGCTGGGCAGCGACTATAAGTTCACGCGTTACCAAGTGGATGCACGCCATTTCAACCCGCTGTTTGGCTCCAACAATACCATTTTGGCGCTGCAATTTTTGGGGCAATACCACTCGGGCAGTGTGCCTTTTCGCGAGCTGGGCGGCATGGGCGCCACGCTGGGCGGCTCGCTCTACAACAATACCTACCTGATGCGCGGCATTTACGAAGCCCGCTTCCGCGACCGCCAGTTCACCACATTTCAGGCCGAAATTCGCCAAAAGTTATTTTGGCGCTTCGACGGAGCCGCGTTTTTGGGCGTGGGGCAAGTGGGCTACAAGCTCTCCGATTATAGCTTCGACGGTACCAAGTTTGCCGGCGGCGTAGGTGCCCGCTTCCGCTTCAACCGCCGCGACCGACTCAACATTCGCCTCGACTACGGTGTGGGCTCAGGTGGCAACTCTGGAATCATCTTTGCAGTAGGAGAAGCCTTCTAAGTTATTGATAATTAATGTTTTGCAGAATGGCCCTTTCGAGCAGAAAGGGCCATTCTGCTTTTCAGGCCAAGTATGCTAGTGCTCAACTTACCGCCAGATGAGGAGCAGCGAAGCTCGACACTGTGCAGAAACTCCCAACAGGCTGCTAACGCGGGTAGCCGCCAAGCCTGATTAATTTATTATTTATTAGCACGGCAGTTGACACCCCGGCGCGGTAATCGGCGTATTAGCGAGTCAATGGAACCTGTTTTACCCCTGCGCTTTCAGGGTGGGGGCGAGCCGATGGCATCGGCTCCTCGCTTGTACATCGGCGCGCCACCCGCCTCACAACTGCTAGCCACGGTTATCATTCCGGCCAAAAACGAAGCGCGCCATCTCAAGCGCGCCTTGATGGCGTTGGCAGCCCAAACCGACCTGGACGGTGCTCCGTTCGACCGTCGTAGCTACGAAATCATTGTGCTGGCCAACAACTGCCGCGACCAAACGGCCGAGGTGGCCCGGCGCTTTGCGCGAACCAACCCGGATGTGGCGCTGCACGTGGTGGAACTGACGCTTCCGCCTGCCGAGGCGCACGTAGGCCGAGCCCGGCGCTTGCTAATGGACGAAGCGTATCGGCGGTTGGAGTTGCATAAATTGCCTAACTGCTTCATTGCCAGCACCGATGCCGATACCTGTGTGGCGCCGACATGGCTCGCTGCCACGCACGCGGAGCTGGCTGCCGGCGCCGATGCCGTGGGCGGCCGGATTCTGACCATTGCGGGTACTTGCCGGGCTTCGGTGGCAAGTCGGCGGCACCACCTGCGCGACGCCGTGTACCGGTTGCTGCGGGCGCGCCTCGAAAGCCTGATCGACCCGGACCCGGCTGATGCGTGGCCGCGCCATCAACAGCATTTTGGGGCCAGCTTTGCCATTACGCCGCAGGCGTACCGACAGGTAGGCGGACTGCCAGTCGTGCAATATTTGGAAGATGAAGCGCTCTATCAAGCCCTACGCCGCCACGATCTGCGCGTGCGCCATAGCCCGTTGGTGCGTGTACTTACCTCCGACCGCCAAACGGGGCGCGTCGCGGTAGGGCTTTCGTGGCAGTTGCGCCAATGGTCGCGTCTGCACCAACAACAGCGTGAGCCTCAGGTAGAAAGCGGAAAATGCTTGCTTCAGGAGTGGCAGACGCGCAGGCAGTTGCGCTCGCTTTGGGCTACCGTGCGCACGGCAGCCGTCGCCCCCCACAGACAAACCGTACGTGAGCTAAGCACATCCTTGGGCATTTCAGCCATAAAATTGGCCTTGCAACTCCCGCAAGCGGCTACGTTTGGGGCGCTTTGGAGCTGGGTAGCGGCCGAGCGCGCTACCGCTGGCCTGTGGGAAAAGCGCTGGCCACTGGTGCCACTACAACAGGCCTTGGACGAAGTACGCCAGCTCATTAGGCACTACGAGCGGCCAGTACGCTAACGCTTTTCAAACAAATCGAGCCGGTAGGTTTCGTAGCGCTGGCCGTGCAGGTGGCGTAAAGGGCCCGAAACAGTTGCTTGAGAAAGAAAAAAATCATGCACCTCGTCGCCCGTGAGCGGATAATCGTGCACGACGGGGGTCCAGTGTACGAGCAACAACTGGCCTCCCGGCGCCAAACGGTCCAGCAGGCCTGTGGCTACACGTTCCAAGTCGGGCAGGCTCCAGTAATAGCCAACTTCCGACAGCATGATCAGATCAAAAGCGCCGCCGTCCGGAAACTCGTTGGGCAGAAACATCAGCCGAAATTCGACCTGCGGCAAGTTGGCGCACCGGGCGCGGGCGCGCTCCAAAGGCGCCTCCGCTACGTCTACGGCCAATAAGTAGTCGCAGCGCGTTGCTAGTTGCTCGGTCAGGACGCCCAACGAGCAGCCCACTTCAAAAGCCCGCCCGTAGCGAGGCCGGGGCAAAGCGGCCAGCGTAGTCGCATATTTTTCGTGCTCGTACGGGCTGGTCTCAAATTTCCACGGGTCGGCGTTGGCCTGATAAACTCCGGCAAAATAGTCGGGCGGCAGGGTATTGGGCTGATCCTTATTCATTTTATATAAATGTCTTATAATCAATAGTTTGTGTATTCGAGGTATACCTCGGTGGGCTGGGCAAAATGCGCCAACATCTGCGGAGCCAGCTGAAATCCCGTTGGGTCGTCGTCGATTAGGTTGGTGAGCTGGGAGCGATGCGCGGCAATGGCTTTTTGTTTTTGCGCCAGCACCGGCTCAATGCCGATACGCCATCCCTCCACTTCCCCGGTCTGGGGCAACTCGTGCGGGGCCGCCCGTTCCCAGGCCCACACCACGTATTCCAGTAGGCGCGGCGCGTTGGGCAACGCCGCCAGCGCCGCCCGCACAAGCTGGCTGGTTGCCCGATGGTCAGGGTGCGGATCGCGGCGCCAGGGCACCAGCACTGTGGCCGGGGCAGTAGCTGTAAAGAAGGAAATAAGCTGCAAAACGGCTTCTGCAAAGCCCGGTACCTGCAAGCCCGGCACAGCGCCATCGGGCAAGCGCATCAGAAGCTTGTGTTCGGGGGCAATGCCTAGTAAATCAAGCGCTTCCTGAAATTCTGCTTCGCGCAACGATCGGCGGGCGGTGGGCGGAAATTTCTGTGAGTTGGGATGCGACATCGTGCCATCGCTCACCAGCACGGCACTCACCGGCACTTGCTCGGCTCTCAACAACGCCAACAAGCCCCCACACCCCAGCGATTCATCGTCGGGGTGGGGTGCCACCACCACCGTAGGACCAAGCGTTTGGGCAAAAGCGGATTCTCTGATGGGTAGGGCCTTGAAGCTAATGGGCTGAGGATTAGTCATTCCAGAGGGCATGAGCAGGGATGTTTGCCTCGGAAAGCACAAAGCGGCCGGCGTCGGCGATAGCAGCATCCGGAGCGGGCTGGCGCAGATAATGGGTCAGGTCGCGGTGCAAGCGCTCAAAGGGCAACGGGCGCAGCAGACCGCGGGCACCTACGCAGCGCTCGGCCAATTGCAGCACCCGCAAACAAATGTCTTCGATGGCCGTGCGGGTGAGGTTGGCATAGGCAACGGTGGCTTCTGGCTCTGCGATAGCGGCGGGCCGGGAAGCGTGTTCGGCGGCACTGCGTAGCCACTGGTTGCCGCTCTCGACCAACAGGGCCAACTCCCCCAACCGCATGCGCTGGTACGGGTCGTCGGTGCGGTGCAGCTGATTTAAAAAGAGGCGGGTTTCATCAAATACGGCCTCGGCGCCCCCCAACTGCACGGCGGCAAACCGAATGGCACCGCCGCTAAACCACGGCTGGCGGTAATAATCGCCGGGCTGGCCCAGCAGATCCTCGGCGTTGAGTTCTAACCCCGTAAAATCGACTTTAAAGCTGGCGGTAGCCCGCATGCCCAAAGGCCGCCAAAATGATTTGTCGAGCACCGGCGACTGTTGGTCGGCCGGCAACACAACCATCTGCCAGCCGCCGTCGGGCAGGGCTCCCGTAATCAGAGGCCGCGTGACGTGCCCGGCGCCGGAGCCAAAGGTTTTGCTGCCGTGCATCCGGTAGCGCCCGTCCGCCAGCGGCTCGAGCCGGACGCCGTCGTGCGCTTCCGTGTTCCAAACCCCAAACAGATGTCCCGCTTCGGCATCGGCGGCCCAACGCGCCAGTTGTTCCGGTTGGCCAAACCGCTGGACTAGCTGCAGCGCATTGACATGCCCCTCGTACACACGCCCCACCGCCAGATTGCCGCGCCCAATGTGCTTGAGAGTACGCAGCGAAAAATACAGGAGGTTGTCGTATAAATAATTGATATTCAATGATTTGTGCAAAGGTGCAGCCAATAGTCCTGCTTCGCGCAGCCAGTTCAGCTCTTCGCTCGGAAAACCGCCTTCATAGTCAGAATGAATAGCATGAGCAGCTAGGCGCGGCGCGAGCTGGGCGGCTGCCATTTCCGGACAGAGCGGCGGCAGCGCATCGACCGGGGGCGCGGTCGGGGGCGAAGGTTGTGAGGCAATTGACATACATTTCTTTCAACTTGAAAAGGAAGCCGAAGGTTGACCCTATGCCTTACTTACGTCAGAAGTAGAGCCTAAAGCGGTGTGAAATCGACTTATGAGTGCAGCTAAATCCGCAATCCGGGGCGTGTGCCGACGGAAAACCAAGTTCATGGTATCCGAGAGAAGAGCCCGCGCGTAACAATTCGGTAATACAGGCCATTGGGGCCACGGCGCCGGGCAAGCTACCTTCGTGCCGTCATTTGTTCAGCCTAACTTCTTTTGACCATGCAGCCTCAAGCCATTCGCTCCGCCCTCGTTTCCGTGTATTACAAAGACCGATTAGAGCCGTTGGTAGCGCTGCTGAAGGAGCACGGCGTACAGCTGTATTCGACGGGCGGCACGCAGAAATTTCTGGAAGAGCAGGGCGCCGAAGTAACGGCCGTGGAGAGCCTGACGGGTTTCCCGGCGGTGTTTGGCGGCCGAGTTAAAACGCTGCACCCCAAAGTGTTTGGCGGAATTTTGCAGCGCCGCCACGAAGCCAGCGATGCGCAAGAAGCCGCACAGCACGAGATTCCGCCCATCGACCTAGTAATCGTGGATTTGTATCCGTTTGAGGAAACCGTAGCCTCCGGCGCCGGGGAAGCAGACGTAATCGAAAAGATTGACATCGGCGGCATCTCGTTGCTGCGCGCCGCCGCCAAAAATTATCGCGACGTGCTTGTGGTCAGTGGCCGCGACCAGTACGAAGCGGTTACCGAGTTGCTCCGCACCAAAAACGGCGCCACCGACCTGGAAGACCGGCGGCAGTATGCGGCGGCGGCGTTTGAGGCCACGTCGCATTACGACACCCAGATTTTTCAGTACATGAGCCAGGGTACCGCCCTGGCAGGTACAACCCTGAAAGTAAGTCAGAAGCCGGCCACGCCGCTGCGCTACGGCGAAAACCCGCACCAAGCCGGCACGTTCTACGGCGACTTGAGTGCGCTCTTCGAGCAGCTGCACGGTAAGCAATTGAGCTACAATAACTTAGTGGATGTAGATGCGGCCGTAGCTCTGATGGCCGAATTTGAAGATGAGCAGCCTGCCTGCGCCATTCTAAAGCACACTAACGCCTGCGGGGTGGCTCAGGCCGCTTCGGTGCGCGAGGCGTATGTGAACGCGCTGGCCTGCGATCCGGTGTCGGCGTTTGGCGGTGTGATCATCTTCAACAAGCCCATTGACGAGCCCACGGCGCAGGAGCTGAACAAGTTGTTCTTTGAAGTGCTGATTGCGCCGGAATTCGACGCGGCCGCCCTGCCGATTCTGCAAAGCAAGAAAAACCGCATCCTGCTCCGCCAGAAGCCCGTGGAGTTCCCGCGGAAGCAAATCAAAACGCTGCTCAACGGCATCATCGAGCAGGACTTCGACCGCCAGACCGAAACGGCCGCTGATTTTAAAGTTGTGACCCAATCGGCCCCAACGGCTGAGGAAACGGAGGCGCTGGTGTTTGCAGCCAAAGTTTGCAAGCACACCAAGAGCAATACCATTGTGCTGGCGCGGCCGGGCCAGCTGCTGGCTTCGGGCGTGGGCCAAACCTCCCGCGTCGACGCCTTAAAGCAGGCCATTGAGAAAGCGCGGGCGTTTGGTTTCGACCTAAATGGCGCCGTAATGGCCTCCGATGCCTTCTTTCCCTTCCCCGATTGCGTGGAAATTGCGGCCGAAGCCGGCATCAGGGCCGTGGTGCAGCCCGGTGGCTCCATCAAAGACCAAGACAGCATCGCCGCCTGCGACCGTTTGGGCCTGGCCATGGTCATGACCGGGGTGCGGCACTTCAAGCACTAAGCAAAATAAAAGCACCTTTTTAGCTACTCCGTGCGAGTCGATTCGCGCTTCTAGGTGTTACCTTGCTGAAAGCACAGCAAGCCCCGTTGTCACCGCAATTCTGGCCGACAACGGGGCTTGCTGTATCCGCAAGTTGGAGCTTTGTTCAGGCCTGTTTTGGTCGCGTTTGCGCACGCCTTCTTTCGCCCAAAGGGCCAAAAGAAGGCTCCAACAGTTGAGTTTGCCACACAATGTTATAGGCAACTTCTTCGTTAACCGGCCTCATCAACCTTCGCCTGTCGCGTGCGACAGACGGTGGTGCTTCGGTGAAACTTCCGTACTTTTGCCGCACTTTTTCCGGGCGCAACCCGCCCATTATCTTCTCTTTGCCGTTACTCAATGGGTTTCTTCAACTTCCTTACCAGCGACATTGCCATAGACCTGGGCACGGCCAATACGCTCATCATTCACAACGACAACATCGTGGTGGACGAGCCGAGCATCATCGCAAAAGATCGGACTACCAATAAAGTGATTGCCGTGGGTCGGCAGGCGCAGCAAATGCACGAAAAAACCCACGACAACATCCGTACCATTCGGCCGCTCAAAGACGGTGTAATCGCCGACTTCCACGCCGCTGAGGAAATGATCAAAGGCATGATCCGGATGATCGACACCCGGCGCCGCCTGTTTCAGCCTTCGCACCGCATGGTCATCTGCATTCCGTCGGGCATCACGGAAGTAGAAAAGCGCGCCGTTCGTGACTCCGCCGAGCACGCCGGAGCCAAGGAAGTCTGGATGATTCAGGAGCCCATGGCCGCCGCAATCGGCATTGGCATCGACGTGGAGCAGCCCATCGGCTCGATGATCATCGACATCGGCGGCGGTACTACCGAAATTGCGGTTATCGCCCTGTCGGGTATTGTGTGCGACCAGTCAATCAAGACGGCCGGCGACGTGTTCAACCAAGACATTCTCGATTACATGCGCCGCCAGCACAACCTGCTGATTGGCGAACGCTCGGCCGAGCGCATCAAAATCGAAGTAGGCGCCGCCCTCACCGAGCTCGAAATCACGCCGCCCGACTTTGAAGTCCGCGGCCGCGATTTGATGACGGGCATCCCGAAAGTGATCAAAGTAACGTCTTCCGAAATCGCCATTGCCCTCGATAAGTCGGTGGCCAAGATCGAAGAAGCCGTGTTGAAAGCGTTGGAAATCAGCCCACCCGAGTTGTCAGCCGACATCTACGAAAACGGCATTCATCTGACGGGCGGCGGCGCTTTGCTGCGGGGCCTCGACAAGCGCTTGGCCGTCAAGACCAAGCTACCGATTCACATTGCTGAAGATCCGTTGCGCGCCGTAGTGCGCGGCACCGGCGCGGCCATCAAAAACATTGCGGCCTTCAAGAGCGTGCTCTTGACCTAGATCAGCCTTCTCATTTTTCAATTGACAGTGACCAGTGGTTGTTTTGTAAATGCTTGATAATCAAATAGTTGTAGACTGTTGATGATCTGGTCTTTCAAAATATTGCTTTCTGCCTGTTTCCTGTTGATTGAAAAATGAGAAATCTCTTTGCTTTCCTCTTCCGCTACCGGGGCATCCTGGTGTTCGGGCTGCTGGAAGTACTGAGCCTGTACCTCCTGATTCGCAACAGTGCGTATCAGCGGGCCGCCTTTTTCAATTCGGCCAATTCCTATGTGGGCCAGGTGCTGGACGTGCGGACCCGCATCTACGACTACTTTCGCCTCGTGGACGTTAACCGCGGCTTGGTGGCGGAAAACGCTTTGCTGCGCCAGCAACTCTACCGTTCCGATCTGTCGAACCGCGTGGCCGACTCGTTGCCCGTCAGCAAAGACAGCGTGACGCAGGCGCGCCTGCATGTGCTGGGCCACCCCGACTCGCTACTACTGGGGTTGCGTCCGTTGCCGGCCCACGACCCGGATTATCCACTGATTCCGGCCCGAGTTATCAACAATTCGCTTCGAAATGTGGATAACTACATCACTCTTAATGTGGGCAGCCGCGACGGGGTAAAGAACGGGATGGGTGTTGTGGCGGCGGCCGGGGTAGTGGGCCGCATCAAAGTGACGAGCGAACACTACGCCACGGCTACTTCGTTGCTGCACTCCAAAACCCTTATTTCGGCTAAAATTCAGCGCGACGGCACGCAGGGCGCCATCAAATGGCTGGGCGACGACCCGACCCACGCCTTGCTCGACAACATCCCGCGCCAGAACAAGCTCGTGCGCGGCGATACCATCGTGACGTCGGGTTTCAACGCGGTATTCCCCGAAGGGATTTTGATCGGCACCATCGACTCTTTTGTGAAGGAGCCCGACAAGAACTTCTGGACGGTGCGCGTGCGCTTGGCGGTCAATTTTTCCAACCTGACTTACGTGTACGTGGTCAGCAGCCGGCCCAAAGCCGAACGCGATACCATAGAGACGAGAGCAGGCATGAAACCGGAAGAGGAGGATCGGCCATGAGAGGAGCGGGCGTATTGCTAATCACCGTGTTGCGGTTTGCGTTTTATGTGGCCCTGCACGTGCTGGTCGTGAGCAAGCTGGTGCTGTTCGATCTGGGTTGGTGCTTTTTTTACCTGGGGTTTCTGTTGTTTTTGCCCATCAGCACCCCCATTGTGGTGCAGCTGCTGCTCGGGTTTGTGCTGGGCTTCACCATGGATTTGTTTTACGACACGGGAGGCGTGCATGCCGCCGCCGCCGTACTGCTGACGTATCTGCGCCCGTGGGTACTGCGCTTGCTCACGCCCCGCGACGGCTACGACGCCACCGACTCGGTCAACATCCACCAGATGGGCTGGCAATGGTTCATGGTGTATCTGTCGCTGCTCGTGGTGCTGCACCACACCGCTTTTTTCCTGCTGGAGCTGGGTAGCTTGCGCAGCATCGGGCTCACATTGGGCAAAATCGTGGTCAGCTCGCTCTTCACCGGCCTCACGCTGCTGATTGTGCAGTTGGTGTTCTTTCCCAGCCGCCGTCGCGGGCGGTAAAGAACGTAATTTATTGATTATAAGATATTTATAATTTGCTCGGTTGCGGGAAATCCCTTTGTAGCTAAGCCGTTCAGCGAGGAATTTTTTGGATTTCTGGCGTGCATTTTTACGGAGTAATTGGTGTTCAGCATGGAGGAGACGCTTAGGGCGTTGTACCTTTGCAAATCCGTTCGCCGGACCGGAAGCCAATACCAATCAGATTCATCGCTTTGCAATACCTCGAAGGTCGCAAGTACGTAGTTCAGGCCATTTTCCTGACCGTCGCGCTGGTGTTTGCGGCTCGCCTTTTCTACATCCAAGTGCTCGACGGTAGCTACAAGCTGGCCGCCGACCGAAATACGCTGCAACGGTTGGTGCAGGTGCCGTATCGCGGCCTTATCTACGACCGCAAGGGCCAATTGCTTGTGCAAAATACGCCTGTGTACGACCTGATGGTGGTGCCGCGCGAAGTCAAGCAGCTCGATTCGGCGCGTTTCTGCCAATTGCTGCAATTGCCGCTCGAAGAGTTGCGCGCTTCTATGAAGGCCGCCAAAGCTTTTTCGCGCGTGAAGGCCTCGCCGCTCGTGCAAAACCTAAGCACGCCGGAGCTGGCCGCTATTCAGGACAATCTTATTGATTTTCCGGGCTTTAGCATCAAAGCGCGCATGGCCCGCTCGTACCAGACCCAGAATCTGGCGCACGCGCTGGGCTACGTGGGCTCCATTCCGCCGACCTTCCTGGAAAAGCCAAAGTACGCGAAGTACTCGCCCGGCGATTTCCTCGGAATTTCCGGGCTGGAATCTTTCTACGAACCCATTCTGATGGGGCGTCGGGGCGTGCAGTACCGCATGGTCAACGTCCGCGGCATCGAGAAAGGCGCTTTCCGCGGCGGCGAATTCGATACGCTGTCGGTAGCGGGCCAAGACCTGCATACCAGCATCGACATCGACTTACAGAAGTACGGCGAAGAGTTGATGGCCGGTAAGCGCGGCTCAATTGTAGCGCTCGACCCCAAAACCGGCGAGATTCTGGCCTTCGTTTCCTCTCCGACCTTCGAGCCGGCGATGCTCAGCGGCAAAGGCATGGGCAACCGCTACATGGACCTGCTCAACAACCCCGAGCGTCCGCTCATCGACCGGCCATTAACTGCCTCTTACTCACCGGGTTCTGTATTTAAACTAGTCAATGAGCTGGTGGCCCTGCAAATGGGCGTAGTCACGCCGCAAACGGGTTTCGACTGCAACTGGAAACTAGTGCGCTGCACGCACCGGCACGAGCCACCGCGCAACCTGAGCGTGGCCATCAAAAACAGTTGCAACCCGTATTTCTACCAAGTGATGCGGACCGCATTGCTGCGCGGCCGCTCGCGCAACGCCCGCGAAGATGTGCGGTTGGGGCTTTCGGAGTGGCGCCGACAGGTGATGTCGTTTGGTTTGGGCGACAAGTTGGGCGTGGATCTGCTGAACGAGCGCAAAGGCTTGATTCCATCGTCCGACTTCTACGACAAGCGCTACGGCCTGCATCGCTGGAACTTCCGCACGATTTATTCGCTCTCAATCGGGCAGGGCGAAATGCAGGTGACGGGTCTGCAAATGGCTAATATTCTGGCGACTATCGCCAACCGCGGCTATTATTACACGCCGCATTTTGTGCGCGGCATTGGCAACGGTGGCCCGCTGCCCGAGTACCGCGAGCGGCACTACACCAGCGTCGATCAGCGCCATTTTGAAGACATCATTCCCGGCATGCAGGAAGTAGTCGACGGCCGCAACGGCACGGGCAACCTGGCCAGCCTGGCGCAGTTTGGCATTTCGGTAGCCGGCAAAACCGGCACCGTGCAGAACCCGCACGGCTACGACCACGCCACATTTGCAGCCTTTGCGCCCGTCGAAGATCCCAAAATAGCCATTGCAGTCTTCATCGAAAATGCCGGTTTTGGCGGCACTTCGGCGGCTCCTATGGCGGCGCTGATGATGGAAAAATACCTACGCGGCAACGTTGCTCCTTACCGGAAGCGGTGGGAAGAATGGGTAATGCGGCCCGCAGAAAGTTTTATCAGAACACATTAGTAATGGCTTCATTACCAGCGCGTTATAGCCGAAGTATTGACTGGGTTACCGTCGGGCTTTACGTCCTGCTGGTCGGGCTGGGCTGGCTGAATGTGTACGCCGCCAGCTACTCGCCCGACGCACCCGCTAACCCCCTGAGCCACTTGAGCTTTGGCGAGCTGATGGCGTTCAACTGGTTCAAGCAGATCCTGTGGATCGGCACGGCTGTCGTGCTGATCGTGGTGCTGGTCGTGATTGATTACAAAGCTTACGACACGTTTGCCTACGTACTCTACGGGGGCATGATTTTGTTGCTCATTGCTACGCTGTTCATTGCGCGTCCCATCGCGGGTTCGCGCTCGTGGCTGGAACTGGGGCCAATTCGTCTGCAACCGGCTGAGTTTGCCAAGTTTACCACGGCGCTGGCCGTTTCGCAGTTTATGGCCGGCATCAACTTGCGGCAGCAAAATTGGCGCGATCAGCTCACGCTGGCCGGCCTGACGCTGCTGCCGCCGCTGCTCATCATCGCGTCCAACGAAACGGGGCAGGCGCTGGTGTTCGGAGCGTTTCTGCTGGCGTATTTTCGCGAGGGCATGTCGCCGCTCATCCTCCTGATTATTGCCGCTGCCGGCATTATTCTGGTATTGGCCCTGCTCGTTCCAAAGCTCTGGTTATTAGGTGCTTTCACCGTGATTTTGGCATTGGTCCTGGCGCTCAATACGCGGGTGCTCCGCCACCATTTGCCGCTGGCCATTTCCATTTGGGCGCTGGTAATAGGGATGGTATTTGGCGTTGATTTCTTCTTCAATAATGTATTGCAGCCGCACCAGCGCAAGCGCATTGAGGTGCTCCTCAACCCCTCGGCCGACCCGCTGGGCGTGGGCTGGAACGTTACGCAATCCAAGATTGCCATTGGTTCGGGCGGTTTCGTGGGCAAGGGCTTCCTGCAAGGCACCCAAACCAAATTCGACTTTGTGCCCGAACAAAGCACCGATTTCATCTTCTGCACGGTGGGCGAGGAGTGGGGGTGGGCCGGCACACTGGTCACGATCGGGCTGTTTATGACGTTGCTGGTCAGAATAATCTATGTGGCTGAGCGTCAGAAATCTGTGTTTGGGCGAACGTACGGCTACTGCGTAGCCAGCATCATCTTCTTTCACTTCGCCGTCAACATCGGCATGACCATCGGGTTGGCGCCGGTGGTAGGCATTCCGCTGCCTTTTTTTAGCTACGGTGGCTCGTCGTTGTGGTCCTTTACAACGCTGCTGTTTATTTTGCTGGCCATCGACGCGTACCGCAAGCAAGACTTGGTTCGCTAGCCCAAAGCGTAATGCTCAGCCCCTCCTTCGCCGACCAACGTCTGCCCGCAGTGCCCCGTTGGTTTTGGCTGGCGTTGGGGGTGTTACACGGAGCTTTCTTCTTATATCAGGTTTATAATCAGTACTATATATTTCCGGATACTGATCGCTACCTGACGGCGGCTACCAACCTTCGGCAAGCTGGTGAACTGTACGCGCTGCCGCTCTCCGAGCCCCGGCACCCGCAGGAATACACCATCCGGCCGCCGGGCTACCCGTTGTTCCTGCTGGCTTTGGGAGGCACTTCTGAAGGTTTTCCCTGGGTAGTGTTGTTGGTGCAGAACCTGCTGAGCTTCTTCAACTTAAGCCTGATAGCGCTCTGCCTACGCCGCCACCAACCAAAGCCTTGGAACTGGGGGGCATTATTAGCCCTAATTGCTACTTACCCCGCACAGTTTATCTACGCCAACGTGCTCATGAGTGAGTTGCTGCTGCAAACCTGTGTGGTGGTACTCTGGTATTGCGCGTGGGCTTACAGCGAACGGCAAAAGCCGCATTACTTGCTCGGCGCCGCACTGGCCTTGACGGCGGCTATGCTTACCAAACCCGTTTTTTACCCGTTCTGCGGGGTTTTTTTGTTCATTAGCGCCGTAGTCGCTTGGCGTATGCGCCGTTTGGTGCTGTTGGCATGTGGCCTGCTGCCACTGCTGGCGGCACTGCTTTTTCAGGGCTGGAATTACCAACGCACCGGGTATTTTCATTTTTCCAGCATTGCCGAAATTAACCTGTTGCGTTACAATGTACGCGGGGTATTGCAGCAAACCGAAGGCGTGGATTCCGCAGAACGTTTTGTACGTGAAGTAGTTATGAAAGCAAACGAATTGCCCTCTTTTGCTGCACAGCAGCGCTACATCACGGCGCAAAGCTGGTCGGTATTGGCCCGTTACCCGTTGGTAGCCGTTCGGTTGCATATGCAAGGAACGCTCAACTGCTTCCTCGACCCCGGCCGCTTCGACTGGGTGCATTTTTTGGGGCTCTCTAGCCAGTCCGACGCGGGTTTGTTGGCCAAGTTGCATGCCAAAGGCTATGCTGCCATCTGGCAGTATGCGCGCCAAATGCCTGTTGCGCTGCTGGTTGCGTTCTTGGTAATCGCGATAGCCAATGGCTTGCGGTTGGTACTGTTGGGCCGGTTCCTGCTTTCTAGGTCTTACGCATGGCCCTTGCGGCTAGTGGTAGCCGTATTGGTGTTCTATGTGGTATTTCTTACCGGGCCGTTGGGTGCAGCCCGGTTTCTGGTGCCGGTCTTTCCATTAATAGCCTTGAGCGCAACTCTCGGGCTTCTTCAGCGATCCATTAAATCACCTGCTGTGTAAGTGTATGATAATAAAACACTTACGTAACTAACTTTCCGCTGTTTACTTGTTGCTCTGCAACCACTGAAAGTTAGGGTGGCGGGTAAGAATAAGCGCAAAAGCCACCGCAAAAACCGGTGCTGCCAAATAGCCCATCCGGCCTAAATCGCCGGAAAGTAGCATGTGCACAGCTACAACGACTAAAAAGCTGGCGCCCTCCCAGCCCAGAGGCTGTGTCCAGCTCTGCGCGGCGGCTCGACCGCCGCGCAGGCCTGCCAGCAAACTCAGCGTGAAAAAGCCGAAGATGCTGAAGATTTCGCCGGCTCCTTTCACCGAAAACAACCGCCGAAGCGAATAGGTAAGGTTCTGAACGTGGGCCAAGGCGTTATTTACGCTCTCTTGCGGCGGCGCGCCCGCTTGCACGTCAACCCAATGTCGGACACCGTAAGTGATTATAAGAGAAATGGTTAGCAAAGCAAGTTGCACTGGCCAACGCCCGGCGCGCTGCCCGAAGATCAGCAGCCACGGCGCCAGAAAAACGAAAGACTCTTTGGCATGCGGCCCCAGCAACAGGCAGGCTGCCAACGCCCAGCCCGAGCCACTGCGCGCCGCGTAAAATGCGAGCGCCAATACCAACAGGTACAAGCTATCGACGAGCGGCAAGCCGGCGATGTACACAGCCCATCGGCTGGTAAGCACTGCTACTATCGCCAGCGCCGCTGCGGCCGGTGAAGCTTCGTAGAGCAGGCAGGTTTGAAACATGACCACGCCCGCCGCCGCTAGCAGCAGCGTATTAATAAGGTAAAACCCCAGCCGCAGCGGCCATTCGCCGTGGGCGCGCTGCGGCCAGATGCGGGCATACACTTGGTTGAGCGGCCACGCAACGCCGGCCGCCGCGAAAGGCACCAGAACCCGGTAGCGATGCGTGACGCGCACTCCGCCAAATTTGCCGTGGGCCATGCGCAGGTAGCTGCGTGTGTCGGGCGAGTGGGAGAAATCGTAGTGCACGTACATAGTGTAGGCACTGCCGGCCACTACGCCGATCGCAAACAGATACACCAGCAACAGCCGGCGCCAGCCAAGGTGTGCACTGGGGCTTGGGGCAGCGTTCACGGCAGCGCGAGCGCTAGGCAAACTTTCGGTCGATGAGCTTGAGGAGCTTATTGACGTGCTCTTCCTTGCGCACCCACCCGTACTTGCCGGCCAAGTCTTCGCTGACGTAGCGTTTGGCTGTGTCCGGGTCGGGGAGGGTGTCAAGGTGCTGAATAGCAGCGTGATACTCCATGTTCTCGCCGTTAAACAGCTCGTTGATAAAGCTAAATCGCTGGTTGATGGAAATCGCTTCCCGCAGCGATTCTACTTTCGGCGCTTTCTCCGCAAGCATTGCATTGGAGCGCTCCGGGCGGAGCGTTTCGCTAAGCGGCGTAGTAGTGTGCTCGGCTTTTAGCTTGGCGTGCAGCGGTACACCGGATGGCGCCGTAGCTTCTGCCAAGGGGCGGCGCGGTGCTGCCACTGAAGCAGCAGGCGCTACTTGCACTGGCTCCGCCACAGGCACGGGGTCAAAAACCGGCGGCGCCATCACTTTCGCAGGTGCCGGTTCTGGTTCGGGAGCGGGCGCTGCCGCAAGCTCAGGCGCAGCAACGGGGGCCTGCACGACCGGAGCCGGGGCGGCAACGGGCGTTGGCGTAGCGGCGGGTTCTGATTCGCGCAGCTCGGCTTCGGTAAGGGGCAGCAGCTTGCCGAACTCCTCAACTAGCTTTTCCACCGGTTGACGGCGCTTGTAGTTTGCCTCCTGATACAGCCGGAAGCGGCTCAGCACTTGCTCGCGTTCCAGCGGGCTGTCCGTTGCCAAGGAGTCTATAAACTCCTGAAAGAGAGCCTTGTCAATATCAATGTAGCGCAGGCTGTCGCGCAGTTGGGCTACCGTGGGCGAGGGCTGATTGCCCAACAACTTCTGTTCAAAAGCCTGCGCCGGATCGGCGGCTAGGCCCAGCGTATCGCTGAGAGCGCGGGCCAGTAGCGGCTCGAACGCCGCCCGCGTCACCTTGATGCGCCGGGAAAGCACGTTCATGAACTGCGTGAGGGCCTGGCGCACGTCGGCGTCTTCAAAATCAAAGTAGGGGCTGCGCAGCCGGGCCATTTCGCCGGTCCATTGCGCGAGCAGTTGCTGCACCACAAACAGATTTACCTGCCGGATGGGCGTAAAACGGAGCACAGCCGGCCCATCGAGGGTCGCAGCGGGCTGGGTGGCGAAGTGTTGGTCGCAGAGGTGCGCGGCCAGCCGACGGCCGTATTGTTCGCGCTTTGCTTGGCTATATTTGTCCTTCATCGAGAGCCTGATTCAACGGGCAATTTAGGGAAAGATGCCCACTCTAACTGTGCAAAATCTGCCTGGAGCTACGCTGGACGTGCCCGCGGGCGCTACGTTGCTGGCCGCTTTGCAGGCCGCCGGCCACGACTGGATGCATGCCTGCGGCGCGAAAGGGCGGTGTACGACGTGCCGCCTACAGATACTAGCCGGCGGCGAACATCTAACGCCGCTTACGGCCTCCGAATTGCGTTACCGCGCAGCCGGCCGGCTACTTCCGCACGAACGGCTCACCTGCCAAGCCCAGTTGCCAGAGGGTGAAGTCACCGGCAAAGTGCCTCGGGCTACTATGTTGCCGCATGTGCAGTACGCCGGGTAAGTTTTGAAGGATTAGCTGTTATACCTGCGAAAAACTTTCGCCGAACCGGAAAGCCCTGAGTACGTGTGCTTCCGCTCGCGGCGGCAACTTCTGGCTTGAGGCTAGCCGGCGAAAGTCGTACTTTAGATTTGTGAATAGGCTGGGCGCGCCCGGTTACTGACAACTGACAACTGAGAATTCTGTGTTTATAGAACCCCGTGTCGGCAATGGCCGCGAAGTGCCCCGCCGGGGCTGGATTGAAGTGGTTTGCGGCTCCATGTTTTCGGGCAAAACCGAGGAATTGATTCGCCGCCTCAACCGGGCCAAAATCGCCCGCCAGCAAGTCGAGATTTTTAAGCCCGCCCTCGATACTCGTTATCACGAGCACGATGTGGTGTCGCACAACGCCAACAGCATTCGCTCCACGCCCGTTGCTTTGCCCCAGGAAATGTTGCTGCTGGCCAGCGGCTGCGATGTAGTGGGCGTTGATGAGGCGCAGTTTTTCGACGAGTCGTTGGTGGACGTGTGCGTGCAGCTGGCCAACCGCGGCACTCGCGTCATCGTCGCGGGGCTGGACATGGACTACATGGGCAAGCCTTTTGGTCCGGTACCGGCCTTAATGGCTGTGGCTGAGTATGTTACGAAAGTGCACGCCGTGTGCGTGCGGTGCGGCGAAATTGCGTCGTACTCGTTCCGTATTGCCGCCTCCGAAGACCAGATTCTGCTGGGCGAAACCGATTCGTACGAAGCCCGCTGCCGCCACTGCTTTCTGGAAGGCATGAAGGGCAAAAGCCCGGAAGCGGCCAGCGTAGCCGCCAAGCACTAATTCCGGGCGCCGGACGTTTCCTGTATCGTTCTTTTTGCCTTCGTTCCCTGCCCCGATGACCCGAGCGTTACGCAGTTGCCTTTGGTGTATTACGTTGATTATCTGTGAGTTAGCAGGTGGCGGGGTTTCGGCTCAGAACGCGGTAGGCTACGGCGACTGGCAGCTGCATTTGCCCATCGACCGAGCCAAAGCCCTCGCTGACGCCGGCGACCGGGTGTACGTGGTCACGGAGAATTCCTTTTTTTATTACGATAAAGCGCTCAATACCACCACGTTGCTGTCGCGGCGCGAGGGGCTCAGCGACGTAGGTGTTCGCACCGTGGCCTACGATTCGGTGACGCGGCAGGTGCTGGTGGTCTACAAAAACAACAACCTCGACGTGCTGCGCCCCGACGGCACGGTGCAGAACGTGGGCGACATCGTGCGCAAGCAGATTCCGGGCAACCGCGACATCTACCACGTGTATTTCAACAGCAAGCTTGCGTACATCTCCGCGGGTTTCGGCATTGTGGTACTGGACATGGTGAAGCTGGAAACGCGCGCTTCCTACGGCAACATCGGCCCCAATGGCCAAACCATCCGGGTGAGCGCCACTACTGTGCTAAAAGACTCGCTGTACGCCGCCACGGCCAAAGGCCTTATGCGTGGCCGGCTCAGCGACAACCTGCTCGATTACCGCCGCTGGACCACCGATTTGCCCACGCGCACCACCGACGCGGAGGATCGCTTCAGCACCCTGGCTACCTACAACGGCCACGTATACGCCGGCCTCAACAACGATAACCTGCAAGTTTTCCGCAGCGGCGCGTGGCGGCCCGAACCGCGGGTGTACACCACCGCCGTGCGGCAGCTGACGCCCACGCGGGCCGGGCTGCTGGTGACGGATGAAAGCCGGCTCTTGTTGTTTAATGCTCAAGCGAGCGCGGCGGCCCGCGAAATTCGGCACGCGTTGATTCGGGTGCCGTTTGCGGCGCAACGCGGCAAAGACGGCAGCTTTTACGTAGCCGACTTGCTGAACGGCTTGGTGAAAGTGAGCAGCGATGGCCAGCAAGCCGAAAATTTTCTGACCAACGCGCCCGCCAGTGTTACTTCGTTTAGCGTGTTGGCCAACGCCCAAACCAACACTGTAGACGTGTTTTCGGGCGGGTATGCCGACCGCTATCTGCAAAAAGACAACTACGGCGGCTTCTACGAATTCAAGGAAGGCCGTTGGACGAACATCAATTCGCAGACCATCCCGGATCGCAATCAATTTCCCAACCCCAAGGACCTGTCACGCGGCGTGCGCACGCCGGATGGCACACTCTACGTAGCCAGCTACGGCAACGGGCTGCTCGAATGGAAAGGCCCCGGCAGCTTTCGTTGGTTTACACCCGCCAACAGCCCGCTTGTCTCGTCGATTAGCGACCTGAACTACACGCGCCTCACCGACCTCACCACCGACGCCGACGGCAATGTGTGGGTGGTCAATCGCCACCAGAGCAGCAATACGTCGGGCTTGTTTGTGTTTCACCCCACGGCTTCGACCTGGGAGCGGCTGCCGTATTTTCCGGGCTCCGAGAATCTGGAACGCATTGCGCTCGACGACTACGGTGTGGCCTGGGTGACGGCGGCGCGAGCCGGCGGGCAGGTGCTGGGCGTCATCGCTTTCGATCCGGCCAACCGCACCACGCACAGCTTTTCCACCGCCGATGGACTGCCCGCAACCGATGCCTACGACATCGTGAAAGACCGGCTGGGCGATATCTGGGTAGCCACCACCAAGGGCGTGGCCGTATTCAACGATCCGAGTTTGGCCTTTACGCAGGGCAGTGCCTTTCGCACGCCTACCGTGAAGCGGGGCGAGGGTGCCAACTACCCGGCGTTGTTTACGGAAGTGGTGAAAACCATTGCCGTGGATGGCGCCAACCGCAAGTGGTTCGGCACCGACAACGGCCTGTGGCTGTTCAATGCGGAGGGCGACGAGGCCATTCAGCACTTTACGACTTCCAACAGCCCGCTGCCCTCCAACAGCATCGTGGACGTAGACATCAACGACCGCACCGGCGAAGTTTTTGTCGTGACAGCCGACGCGGGCGTCGTTTCCTATCGCGGGTCGGCGACCGTCACGGAAGGCAGCCCCGATTGCGCCAAAGTATTTCCGAACCCCGTGCGTAGCAACTTTGGCGGGCAAGTGGGCATTTCGGGCCTGGCCAACAACGCCGACGTCAAAATCACCGACGTGGCTGGAAAGCTCGTCTACCAGACGCGCGCCGCGGGCGGCACCGTCACCTGGAACCTCAACGATTACAACGGCCGCCGCGTCGAGTCGGGCGTGTATTTGGTGCTTTCCGCCACTGCCGATGGCAAGCAAGGCTGCATCAGCAAGCTGGCGGTAATCAAGTGATTGACTCGCTTGTTTTATAGTTTCATAAATATTTGATAGTCAAATATTTATGTGATAATCTGTTTCGCTCTTTTTGAGCGAAAATTGATCATTTAGCGACGGATACTTGTTAAGTAACAACTGCCAACAAAGAACCTATGCTGATTAAAACCCGAGGTATCGTCCTGAATTACATCAAGTACCGCGAGAGTTCGATCATAGCACGAGTATATACCGAGCGTCTGGGGCTGCAAACGTACATCATCAACGGGGTGCGCAAGGCCAAGCCGCCGGGCCGGATTGCGCTGTTTCAGCCCTTTACCCTTTTGGATTTGGTGGCGTACACGTCGCGGCAGGGCGGCATCACGCGGTTGTCGGAATTTCGCTGCTCCGAGTCGTTTCGCAACATCCCCTTCGACATGGCCAAAAGCAGCGTGGTGCTGTTCCTGTCGGAAGTCGTGAGCCGGACGGTGATGGAAGAAGAAGAAAACGAGCCGCTGTTCAATTTCCTCCACGACTCCATTCTGTCCTTTGACCAACAAGCCAGCGGGTTCGAAAACTTCGCGCTGGTGTTTCTGCTCCGCCTGACCAATTACCTGGGTTTTGGAGCCGAATCCGGCGAAGAAATCACGTCGCAGGTGGCATTTGCTTCCAGTGCACCGGCCGTGGCGGGCAGCAGCGCGACCGGGCCGGCGGTACTGCGGCTGCGGGAGTTTGAGCAGTATTTCGACGAGTTGCTCCGCGATCCGGCCCATGCCACCGTCCCCAACGGCCGCGTCCGCCGCGAGCTGCTCGACGTGCTGATTCGCTACTACCAGCTGCACATCGAAAAGCTCGGGGATATTCGCTCGCTCGATATTCTGTCGGAAGTGCTGGCTGAATAGCTTGTTACAAAGCCCAAAAAGAAAGCCCGTCTACATGTAGACGGGCTTTCTTTTTGGGCTTTGAAAAACCAGGCAAGGACCTTATTTCACCTTCAGCACCGCAATATCGAATACCAGATCCGTGTTGGGCGCGATCAGGTATTCGTCGGGGTTGTCGGGGTTGCGGGTGCCTTTGGCCCCGTACGCCAGCGCGGCCGGAATCCAGACGCGGGCGCGGGCACCGGGCGGCAATAGGAGCAGTAACTCTTCCCAGCCCTTTATCACTTCGTTGCGGCCGAGGCGGATTTTCAAGGGCCGTCCTTCGGTAGCGGAAGAATCGAAAATCCGTCCGTTGGGCAAGAACCCCGTGTACAACACAGTTACCTGCTGGCCGGCCTTGGCTGGGGTGCCGTTGCCGGGTTGCGACACCACGTAGCGAGCGCCGTTCAGCGTGCGCAACGTGTCGGTTGCGGGCGTGGATTGTGCATAAGTGGCCGTGGTGGCTGCGAGCAGCACCACGATACACAGTGTGCTTCGACCAAGCTCAGCTAGCATTACTGAACGTTGGTAACCTTCATCTCAAACAGCAGCACACGATCATTGCCGATGGCCGCTGGTGGGTTGTGGATGCCGTCGCCGCTGAAGCCATACGCCAGCTCCGAAGGAATAATCAGGATCTTGCTATCGCCTTTGCGCATGAGCTGCAGGCCTTCGTCCCAGCCCGTAATAACGGCGCCGCTACCCACCAGCACGTCAATGCATTGGCAAGGCGTACGGTTGTCGTAGGATGAGTCAAACGTAAGACCATCGTTCAGCGTCCGGCCGATGTACTGCACCTGCGCCCGCTGCCCCGACTTGATCAGGTCGCCCGTGCCATCGGCAACGGAAATCAGGTACAAACCAGAGTTCGTGCGCGTATAGTTCTTGATGTTATTGGTAGTCAGGTAGTTCTGAATTTGCGTCTCGTCCAGTGCGCGTTGGGCCTCGCGGTGTTGCTTAACCGCCTTCGTGTCGTAAGGGTTAGTAGACTTACAATTCGACAGAAACGGAATCAGTAGCAGCAGCACGGCCAAGCGCCGCAGGAGAATACCTCTCCCGATTAGAATGTTCATGAGTGAAGGTAAGTTACTTGATATCAACAAGTTCCACTTGGAAGCGCAGCACTGCATCCGCCGGGATAGGACCATTGCCTTGCGCGCCATACGCTAGGCCCGAAGGAATCAGCAGGGTGGCTTTAGAGCCTTTGCTCATAAGGGCAATGCCTTCATCCCAACCCGGAATTACCTGCCCAGTGCCCAAT
This sequence comes from Hymenobacter jejuensis, assembly GCF_006337165.1. NCBI lineage: Bacteria > Pseudomonadati > Bacteroidota > Cytophagia > Cytophagales > Hymenobacteraceae > Hymenobacter > Hymenobacter jejuensis. The sequence continues at coordinate 1,379,099 of NZ_CP040896.1, read as the reverse complement.
ACAAAGGAAATCGGAACGTTGCCGTGCTTGGAAGAAGCATCGAAAACTTGTCCGTTCAGCAGTGAGCCAGTATAAAGCACCGACACCGTTTGGCCGGCTCTGGCCGTGGTACCCGTGCCCGCGAGGCGAGGCACAAAATACAAGCCCGAAGTCTGCCGCGTGAAGGTTTTGATGCTGTCGGCGAGGTACTTCTGAATGGTGGCCTCGTCAATTGGTTTCTGGGCTTCGGCGTGCTTCTGGGCTTCGTCGTACGCCTTTTGGAGGTCGTCGTTGGAGGAAAGGCAGCTTGTGAGCAACGGAGCGCTTAAGAGTAGCAGCACCGCCAAACGAATAATGAGAGTAGGGCGAAAAAGTGAAGACATCATACTAACAAGAGGAAAATAATCGGCCCTGGGTTGCAACCCAGGGCCGATTATTTATAAGTTACTTAACATCAACTAGTTGCACGTCAAACCGGAGCGGTGCGTCGGCCGGGATAGGGCCCGACCCGCGTTGGCCGTAAGCAAGCGAAGAAGGAATCAGCAGGGTAGCCTTGCTGCCTTTGTTGAGCAGCGGAAGGGCTTTATCCCAGCCCGGAATCACCTGGCCCATGCCAATCGGGAATTCGATCGGTTTGCCGCCGGATTTGTCCGATGAGTCGAACTCTTTGCCGTCGAGCAAGGTGCCTTTGTAAGTCACCGCAACCGTTTGGCCCGCTTTCGGCTTGGGCCCCGTACCCGGCTGCGTAACAATGTAATAGAAGCCCGAGGTGTCTTTCTGAGCGTTCAGATTGTTCTTTTTGATGTAGTTCTGCAGGATTACATCGTCTTTCTTAAGCTGCTGCTTGGCGTAGCCCGCCATCTTTTGCTGCACCTGGCCCTGAATCTGCTGCGCCTCGGTACGAGCAGTTGCTTCGTCCACGATTTTTACGGCCGTGATGTAGAGCATCAGCGTCTTGCCGTACTTGGTCACTTGTGGCGGTACGGGCTGCTTCATGCGGGCAAACATCGTGTCGATGTTCAGGCGGAACACGCCGCTGTCGCCGGCTTGCAGCAGCGAGAAAGCTTCCTGCTCGGTGCCTTTCTGGGTCAGGGGCTGGAGAGGTACAAATGTTGGGAAGCCCATCAGCTGCTTGCGCGAGCTTTGCAGCACCGAGTCTTTGCCGGTACGGTACTCTACGTGCACCTCCATGATTTTGCCCACCCGCGACTTGTAGCCGCTGGTGTCGGCGGCGCCAGCTGCAGAGTAGCTTTTGCCGTCTTTCTTGAAGATTTTGTACTCGATGCCGGATTTGGTTTTGGCGAAATCACCGCCGCCCTTATTGCAGGAAGCGAGGCCCAGAACGCCGGCTGCGAGGGCCAGGCTTAGAAAATTGCGTGAAAAGAGCATGAAAAGGGAAGAAGGTTAAAAACGAACTAGGGGCAAGTTACGCCGAAGGCGGCGCAACTGCTAAAGGTGCCGTCACGAGCTGGGTTTGGTACTGAGGCAACAGGCCCAGAAAACGCTGCACGGTCACGTCGAGCGGGTCGTAGCTGATGCCACCGGCCGCGTTGTGATGACCGCCGCCCTGAAAATGCTTGCGCGAGAAATCGCTTACCGAAAAGTCGCCCACCGAGCGGAAGGAAATCTTTACGGCCTGCCCCCGGTCAATCAGGATGGCTGCGAATACCACCCCTTCGATACTGAGGGCGAAATTCACAAGTCCTTCGGTATCACCGGTTTTGGACTGGTACTGCCGCAATTCGTCTTGCGTGATGGCAATGTAAGCGGTGTTATATTCGCGTAGCACGGTGAGCTTATCCTTGAGCACAAAGCCCAGGAAGCGCAAGCGCATCTCGCTGTGCGAGTCGTAGATGCGGCGGTGCACGGCCGAAAGGTCAATGCCGGCGTCAAGCAGTTCGGCAATGATTAGGTGCACGTTGCGCGACGTGCTGGGATGGCGAAACGAGCCCGTATCGGTCATGATGCCGGCGTAGAGGCACTCACCGATGCCCACGTCGATCAACGATTGATCGCCCAAATCGCGGATCACTTCAAAAATCAGCTCGGCGGTAGCGGCCGCCTTAGGATTTGAGAAATCGAGATCGGCAAAGTTTTCCGGGTCTTGATGGTGGTCGATAAGCACCTTCGTACCAGGAGCGTTGCGAATGTATTCGCCCATCTCGTTGATGCGGTTGAGGCAGCTGAAGTCGAGACAGAAAATAACTTCGGCGCGGTTGATTAGGTCTTGTACCTGCGCATCATTTTCGCGGCGCTCGTAGATGATGACGTCTTCGTTGCCGGGCATCCAAGCCAGAAAGTCCGGATAGTCGGAAGGCGTTACGACCGTTACGTGGTGGCCTTTTTTACGAAGGTAACCCGCTAGTCCCAGCGACGAGCCCAAGGCATCGGCGTCTGGTTTGTGGTGCGTGGTGATAAAAATCTGCCGGGGCTGCGCCAGTAGCTCCTGCAGGGCGGTGATAGTGGACATTGCCTACTGATAGGTGGCTGAAAGTCGGTGGTTTACGCCGTGTACAAGACGGCAAAAGTCGGAAATATTCTGCAAAGATACTTTGCCCCAACAAACTAGCGCCAAGATTAGGTTCGATCGGAAGACACGGTCGCCTCTTGGTGCCACGCCAAAGCGGTTGAGGAGCCGAACTGGCCTATCGTTTTTGAGGCGCTCAGCAAATTTTCGTTCATCTTCGGCTACTTTTGCGCCCGCAACATCACCAGCCAATTTATTTTTCAGTCTTAATTCCCATACAGAATGGCAACCAACCGCACGTTTACGATGATCAAGCCCGATGCTACCCAGGAAAACCACATTGGTGGCATCCTGAGCATGATCGAGGAAGGCGGCTTCCGCATTGTTTCGCTCAAAAAAGTACTGCTGACGCCGGAGCGCGCCGGTCAATTCTACGAGGTACACAAGGAGCGCCCCTTCTACAACGACCTCGTGAAGTACATGTCGTCGGGCCCGATCGTAGCCGCTATTCTGGAGAAAGACAACGCCGTAGCCGACTTCCGCACGCTGATCGGGGCTACCAACCCTGCGCAAGCCGCCGAGGGCACCATCCGGAAGAAATACGCCAAGAGTATCGAAGCCAACGCCGTACACGGCTCTGACTCAGACGAAAACGCTCAGATCGAAGGCAACTTCTTCTTCAAAGCCGACGAGCAATTCTAAATTGCCTCGCTGGCATAACAAAAAACCCGCCCTGCATCGTGCAGGGCGGGTTTTTTGTTATGCTAAAAATATACTCAGTTTATACTGGTTTTATGCTAAGTAGATACTAAAGTAAGGCGTGCCGGCGCTTTTTAAAGATAATATGTTGTTGGTTAAGGTGTTACATGGCTAACGAAAAAATCTCTTCTTACCCTTTGGCTAAAAGAACCAGCAAGCTCTTCAATGCGACACATTAACTATAAGGTGGATGTATAAATAATTGTCTATCAATGGTTTAAGTGATATATACGCCTTGGAGAGTTAACTAACGACGCGGGCGCAGTGAGCGCTATAAAGTTGAGTGAAAGCGGAGAAATTGCCTCGGTATTTCCGCAGCCCACGAAAGATTTCGACAGCAATTCCCTCGGAGTGAATTCTTGTATCTTTAGGATCACAATTCCCACTTTTCCATCTTCAAACTAAACCTGCATGAATATTAAGCTGCGTCTTATTGTGATGAGCTTCTTACAGTTCTTTATCTGGGGTTCGTGGTTAATAACCATTGGTGCGTATTGGTTTCAAACGAAGCAATGGTCGGGTGCGCAGTTTGGGGCCATATTTTCCACCATGGGCATCGCATCGATATTCATGCCCTCCATCATGGGCATCATTGCCGATAAATGGGTGAATGCGGAAAAGTTATATGGATTGCTGCATATTCTGGGCGGCCTAGTTTTGTTTACCATTCCCATGGTTGACAATCCGTCGACTATGTTCTGGGTGATGCTGCTGAACATGATTTTTTACATGCCCACGCTCGCCTTGTCCATCGCCGTTTCTTATTCGGTACTGAAAGGCAACGGCGGCGACGTCGTGAAAGATTACCCGCCCATCCGGGTGTGGGGCACCATCGGCTTCATTGCGGCGATGTGGGCAGTCACCTTTTTGGGCTTCGAAAAGTCGGCTAGCCAATTTTACGTGGCCGCCGGCGCGGCTATTCTGCTGGGTATTTACTCGTTTACCCTGCCCAGTTGCCCACCGCCCTCCAAAGACACCCCGAGCCGTTCGCTGGTCGATGCCTTGGGTCTCAAATCCTTCGCGTTGCTGCGCGACCGCAAACTGGCTACGTTCTTCATATTTGCCTTGCTGCTGGGAGCGGCCTTGCAGTTGACCAACGCCTACGGCGACACGTTCCTGCATGATTTCGACAAGGTGCCGGCTTACCGCGACACACTGACTGTGCAGCACCCGGCCTTCATCATGTCGATTTCGCAGATTTCCGAAACCCTGTTCATCTTGGCTATCCCGTTCTTTTTGCGCCGTTTCGGCATCAAGCAGGTGATGATTTTCAGCATGATCGCCTGGGTGCTGCGCTTCGGGCTGTTCGCCTACGGCAATCCCGGCTCGGGCCTCTGGATGATTATTCTCTCGTGCATTGTGTACGGCATGGCCTTCGACTTCTTCAATATTTCCGGCTCGCTGTTCGTCGAAACCCAAACGCAGCCCAGCATCCGGGCCAGCGCGCAGGGTTTGTTTATGATGATGACCAACGGCTTTGGGGCCGTGCTGGGTAGTTCGCTCAGCGGCATTATCATCCAACAATACTTCACCGACGCCACGGGTGCCAAGGATTGGCACAGCATCTGGATAACGTTTGCCTTGTATGCTTTCGCGATTGCCGTTTTGTTTGTCGTATTATTTAAACACAAGCACAACCCGCAAGAAATAAGCAACGTGCATGCCGAGCCGCTGCTGTCCGCGGAGCAGGCATAAACTACATAAGCAGTAAGGCTGCCTGTTGCAAGTGCAGTAGGCAGCCTTACTGCTTATACGATAAAGTATAAGTAATTGACAGGCAAATACTTATACTTGTTAATAAATTTTCTCTATTGACTATTAATTATCCCTTTCTATGCAAGCGCGTGACCAAGGACTGGTGCTGAAGGCTGCGTGCCTCTACACGACCGCGTTTCTGCTCACGTTGCTGCTGCACGAGTTGGGGCATGCGCTGATGTCGTGGGCATTGGGTGGCGCGCCGGTGCTGCATAATTCCTACGTCGACAGCCGAACACCAAATATGTCCGATCGGGCGTCGTTGCTGATTGCGCTGGCGGGACCGGTGCTGAGTTTGGTGCAGGGCATACTATTTCTGCTGCTGGCCCGCGGCAGCCGGTCGGGGAGTAGCAGGGCATTGTTTGGCCTGTATCTGGGCGTATTTGGCGTGATCAATTTCCTCGGCTACGTCATGACCAGCCCCTTTGTGCCCTACGGCGATTTGGGCCAAGTCATGACGTTGCTTCACATGCCTACGTGGGGAGCAGTGCTAGCCGCAGTGCTGGCGGCGGCGGTGCTGGTCGTGATCATTCGGAGCACAGGCGACTGGTTTTTACGGTTCGTGCCTACCATAGAAGGGCAGGCGGCGAAAGAGGCTTTCCTGACGAAGCGCCGCGCCATGCAGGCGCTCATTTTCTGGCCCTGGGTAGTAGGTTCGATCGTGATCACTGTGCTTTCCTGGCCGTTGCCGACGGTGCTGAGCATCATTTACCCGATTATGAGCCCGTTAGTGCTGGGGAGCGCATTTGGGCAGGCGTTGCGCAATCCTTCGTTTGGCGCCGCCGAAACTCCGTCCCTTGTACGTACGCCAGCGTGGGTGCCAGTGGTCGCTTTGCTGGTGCTGGCCACCGTCTACCGCGCGTTGCAAGGCGGCGTGGCCCTGTAGAAAAGGCTAACGGTAGGGCATAAAAAAGGCTTCTTCCGACAGGAAGAAGCCTTTTTTATTAACTAATTGACAGTCAACCAGTTATATCTATGCCTGTTGGAAGCGACGGTTTACTTCGTCCCAATTGATGAGGTTATAGAACGCGGCGATGTAGTCGGGGCGGCGGTTCTGGTATTTCAGGTAATACGCGTGCTCCCACACGTCGAGACCCAGCACGGGGGTGCCTTTGCAGCCCGTATCGGGCATCAGCGGGTTATCCTGGTTAGGCGTCGAGCAGATTTGTACCGAGCCATCGGGCTGCTTGCACAGCCATGCCCAGCCCGAGCCGAAGCGCGTGGTAGCGGCTTTCGTAAATTCTTCCTTGAACTTGTCGTAGCTGCCGAAGGCCTGATTGATGGCATCGGCTACGGCACCCGAGGGCTGGCCACCGCCGTTAGGCGACAGAATGGTCCAGAACAGCGAGTGATTCCAGTGGCCACCGCCGTTGTTGCGCACTGCGGCCGGCGCGGCGGCAATGTTGTGCAGGATTTCCTCGATCGACTTATTTTCCAGATCCGTACCTGCAATGGCGTTGTTCAGGTTGGTTACGTACGCCTGGTGGTGCTTGGTATGGTGAATTTCCATCGTCTGCGCGTCGATGTTGGGCTCGAGCGCATCGTATGAATAAGGCAGTTGGGGCAGTTCGAAAGCCATGTGTTTTGGGTTTTAGGGATGGAAGGAATAAGGACTGGTCAGTGTTCTTAACAACGAAGGGCCTAGTGGGGTTACGAGAACTTCCGGGCCCGCGATCAAAAGTAGTTATTTACGCTTGCGGGCAAAAAACTCGCTCATCAGGGCGCCGCATTCGGCTCCTAAGATGCCGCTTACCAGCTCCGTGCGCGGATGCAGCAAGTTGCCGTAGCGCCGAAACCCGCGTTTTTCTTCTGCGGCGCCGTACACCACGCGCCGCACCTGCGCCCAGAAGCTGGCCCCGGCGCACATCACGCACGGCTCAATAGTGACGTACAACGTGCAGTCGGCGAGGTACTTATTGCCGACGTGGTTGGCCGCGGCCGTCAGGGCCAGCATTTCGGCGTGGGCGGTTACGTCGCGCAGCTGCTCGGTCTGGTTGTGGGCGCGGGCGATGATTTGCCGCTCCAGCACGACCACCGCCCCAATCGGGATTTCGTCCTCCTCGAGGGCGTAGCGGGCCTGTTTCAGGGCTTCCCGCATGTAATGCTCATCGCTGAAAAGAGAAAGCGTCATTCGAAATAAAAATAAATACGCGAAAAGCTATTGCAAGGAACAATTGATGTACGTACATTTGTTGTACCTACATCAATCAGCTAGGAACTTCAACTTTCATCCCCAACCTTCAACCTCATATTCCCATGGAAGCAGTAGCCACCAAATGGACGCTTGATCCTACGCACTCCGAAGTGCAGTTTAAAGTAAAACACTTGGTTATCTCTACGGTAACCGGCACGTTCAAGCAATTTCAAGGCGAAGCCGAGACAGAAGGCGACGACTTTGAAAACGCAAAAATCAACTTCACGCTCGACGTTAACAGCGTGGATACCAACCAAGAGCAGCGCGATGCGCACTTGAAGAGCGAAGATTTCTTCAACGCCGCCAGCTTCCCCGAAATTAAATTTGAGTCGACGGCTTTCCGCAAGGTGGGCAGCAGCGATTATAAATTGGAGGGCAACCTCACCATCAAAGACGTAACCAAGCCCGTAACGCTGGACGTGGAATACGGCGGCTCGGCCGTTGATTTCTACGGCAATACCAAAGCGGGCTTTGAAGTAACCGGCAAAATCAACCGCAAAGAATTTGGCCTAACCTGGGACGGCATTACCGAAGCCGGTAGCATCGTGGTCGGCGAAGATATAAAGCTCAGCATCAACGTGCAGTTCGCTAAGCAAGCGTAACGCAATTCGAGCGCAGCAACCAAAAAGCCACCTCAACTGAGGTGGCTTTTTGGTTGATTTATAATTGGCTTATTATCAGATATTTGTAAAATAAGCAAAAGCTTCTCCCGTCATCCAGAGCGCAGCGAAGGATCTCTACACGAATAATAACTTCAGCGAAGCGGTAGAGATCCTTCGCTGCGCTCTGGATGACGTTCTAAAGGAAGAAAGCAGTACTCTTTAACGATCAGTCTTTCAGGGCAATGCTCTGCATAACTGCTTGGGCAATGGGTTGCCACTGGGGTTGCTCTTCGGCGGGGCTGTTGAAGGTAAAAACCATCAATTGATTGCCCTGGATCGTGTACTGCACAAATTGGTAGCGGCGCACGGGCGGCAGGTTGCTGCCGCGGCGGTTGTCAGTGACGCTGGACACAAACTCCAGGGCTACATAATCGCGCTTGTTGACGGTGCGAATGTCTTCGCTGAGAAAATCCACCTTGGTGTACATGTTCTGGATGCTGGCCTTGTAGATTTTGAGCAGCAGCGCGTAATCGCGGCTCGAAAAGGTCGTTGGCTTTTGGGCCACGCTAAAATCGACGCGCCCGCTGGGATTGGTAAACACCGCCAGCGGCTTGCGCGGCGACGGATATTTGGCCGCGATTCCGTCGTCGGGCAGGGGCACGAAGCCATCCGGTATGCCGACCGTAAGCTTATTGGTGAGCGTCGTTTTCTTGAGCTTCGGACCTGCCGCTGTAAATGCGAACAAGGCCAGCACCAACGCTGTCAGAAAGGGGAAAAGGCGGAGTGTTTTCATAAGACTTCAGCAAAGTAACGCCGCAGTGGCGAACAGAATTTCACGGAGCAGAAGAAGCCCGAAAAAAAAGCCCCCGCCACCAGATTGGCAGCGGAGGCTTTCGGGGGGTGAACGGTGGAGAGAGCAGGGAGATTAGTAGCGCAATTTCTTCTTTTTCTTGCTCGACACAACGGCCGACGAAGGATATTTAATATTGACTTTTTTCCAGTACACGTAGTTACCCGTTTTGGCTTCCACCAAATAGGTGCCCGCCGGAATGCGACCCAAATCGACGGGCGCACCAGTATTGTTCAGCGGATCGAGAGGCGTCGAATAAACCTCCTGTTTTTTGTAATTCGTCATCACCAGCGTACCAGGCTTGGTAAATTGCTGGGTGAAGCTCAAGAAGATGGTGCCTTTGTTGGGGTCGGGATACACGTCGATGCCCGATAGGGTTTCAACGCGCTTGATGGGGCCGTCGAGCACCACGGGTTCGCCTTCGGTTTTGGACTTAACCACGGCACCGGCAGCGTCCGACTTGGTTTTTGTTTTGATCTTGGTGCCGGTGGTTTGGGCCTGCGCCGTGGTGAAGGCAAGCAGAGCAGCAGCGGCTAACAAAAAGGAGCGTGTCATAGCGGAAGAAATAGAAAGAGCCGGAAAGCGAAGCGTTTTCCGGCTCTTTGCACATTTGGGGCCAATTTTGGCCGCGGTTGCGGAGTTGCAGGCGGCTAGGAAAGGCTTTAGAACTATAAAACATTGCTAATATGCAACTTATGATCAGCGGCTATTTCACCACCACGGGTTTGGTATTGTCGTCGGGGGTGCGGTCGATGAGCAGGTTGTAGGGGTCGATACCGGCCGTCTCGGGTTTTGCAGCCACCTCCACGCTTAGGCGGGTAGTGCCGGGGCGGAAACGGCGTTTCTGCCGGTACAGGGTCACGTCCTGCCACTGGCCGTTTACTTTTTTACGGGCCAACACGCCTACGTCAATCCAATCGTTCATCAGCTTGGCGGGGGTTTCGTTGCCCGTGCTGTCGGCGTACATCTTCTTGGCACTCAACACCATATCGACGCGGTAATGCCCGTTGGGGAGCTTGTGGGCGGTTACAGAATCCGCTTTGTTTTCGTAGAGTGTGATGCGCCGGAACATATCGGTGAGCAGGTATTGCAACGAATCAGGGGTTTGCTGCTGAAAATGCTTCAGCAAGTCGAGCGACGTCGTGTAGGGCGGCTCCTGAAACTTTACTTCCTGCAAATAATCGGATAAGGCCCGGTTTACTTTGTCTTCGCCGATGTAGTTGGCCAACGCATACAGCACCACCGAACCTTTTCGGTAGTGTATATATTGTTGATTTTCAACCTTATACAAGGGTAGCTCTTTGATGTTCTCGGAAGCCCGGCCGCGCAGATAATCGTCCATCTCGTACTTAAGGAACTTGCGCATCATGGCCTCGCCGTAGCGTTGCTTCATTACCATCAGGGCCGAGTATTCCGACAACGCCTCCGACATGAGCGTGGAGCCCTGCACGTCGGCCCCGATCACTTGGTGCGCCCACCACTGGTGCGCTACTTCGTGCGCTGTGATAAAGTACGGGTAATCAACGTCTTTCGGGTTGGTCGAATCGACTTGGGCAATGAAACCTACGCTTTCGGAAAAGGGAATGGTGTTGGGAAACGACTGCGCAAAACTGGCATAGCCCGGAAACTCAACCACCCGTACCTGCCGGTGCTGGTAAGGACCGTAATTTTTGGTGTAATACGTCAGGGCGTCCTGCACGCCCTTGGTCATGCGCGCCAAGTTGTATTCGTGACCGGGTTGGTAGTAAATCACGATGTCCACGTCGTTCCATTTGGCGCGGTGCTGCGCGTAGCGCGCCGACTGGAAGGAGTAAAAATCCAGAATGGGAGCGTCCATGGCGTAGCGGAAATAGCGCCGGCCGCCTTCGCGCCACTCACGCTGCAAATAGCCAGGCGCTAGCGCAATCTGGTCGGGGGACGTGCTCACGGTAGCTGCAAACCGCACCCAATCGGCATCTTTGGCGATGTACGTATTGCGGCGGGCGGCCGTATCGTTGAGCGCAGCCATGCGCGGCTTGGGCTTGAGGCCGTACTTTTTGCGGGCGCTTTCCTCACTTAGCTCGCCGCTTTCGTCGTAGCCGAGGTGGGGCATGAGCTGGCTGTTGATAAACGTGCCGTTGTAGACGATGCTGGTGCGGCGAGTATTGTTTTCGAAACCGGGCGCGTCATAGTACAGGTCAAACGACAGCGGCAAAGAATCGCCAGGCGCCAACGGCTGGGGCAAGCGCTGCACAAAAAACGCCAATGCCGAATCAGCGAGTACGGTGCGGGCGCCGTTGCCCAAGGCTAGCTTCCGGATGCGCACGTTGTTAACCAAGTTCAGCACCACCGAATCAATAGGACGGTTGGTTTTATTGCGCAGCCAATATTGCCCGCGTAGGCGCGCTTCCTGGCGCTCCGGAAACAGGTCAACCTGCACATCAACGGCCACGATGCGCGGCTGGGGCGTGCGCAGGAAGTGGCGGTATTTCTTCTCGTACTGAACGGTCTCTTCCTGCTGCGATTTGTTGCTGCGGAAGTCGTTGAGAACGTTGGTGTTATAAAAAATCCAGCCGCCCACGGCCACAAACAACACCAGCGCCAGCCCCAGGGCCAGCCGCGCCGAACCCGTAAAGCGCCGCGCCGCCAAGTGCTGGCGCATGTTCCAAGAGGTTTCGGTGCCGCGCACCCACAGCAGATTGGTCGCCACGGCCATCGCCACCGCCAGCAGGCTCCAATAGAGCATAAACCACAGATACGGCCCAATGAAGTGCCCAAACCCGTTGAGCGCCGAGTAGCGTAGGCCCGAATCGGAGCCGTAGATGAGCAGGTTCTGCTCCAGTCCGAGTTGGCCGGCAAACCCCGTAAAGAGGTAGTACAGTACCATCACGAAGTGGCCTAAATACTTGTGGTTGACCACCACGTGTATCACGATGGCGAGCACTACCAGCAGCCAGTAGCTGGGCAGGTTCAGCGCGAAAAGCCACTTCAGGTACAGCCCAATTTCAAAATTGAAATAGCCGTAGAAAATCTGGGTGAGCAGTCCAAACACGAGCACCAGTACTTGCAACAATACCGGGATGATCAGCAGCGCCGCCAGCTTAGAGGCAAACGGCACCCAGTTTGGAATGGGCAGCGCATCGTACATCTGGTTGAGGCGGGCGTCGCGCTCGCGCCACACCAATTCGCCGGCGTAAAACGTAACAATGGCCAGCACAAACAGCGCAAACGAACCCGAGAGCGCCGGCACTACCTGTCCCGTAACGGGGTAAGTATTAGTGCCATATATTTTGCCAATGCCAAAAGCCGCCGCTAGCATAAATGCCATGCCGGCAACTACAATCGCGATGAAATAGGGGCTTTTTACAATGGCACTCAACTCCAGCCCCGTCAGGCGCAGCCACTGGCGCAGGTATTGGGCAAAGCCAAAATGCTGCGCCACCTGCGGCAATAGCACCTGATTGGCAGAAGCCACTACCGCTTGGCCCAGCGGTTCGGGCCGCGTGCGCCGGCCGCCTTCGGTGGAGCCTTGCACGAAGCGAAAACGCAGGTAGCAGAACCCAATCAGCAGCAGGCCAACGCCCAGCCAGATCAGGCGGTTGAGGCCCAGCAGGCCAACCGGAAGCACCGTGAGGGTGTTTTTTTCGGAGGCCGTCCAGTATTTGGTGAGCAGCGACAACGCGCCATTGCCCATGGGGTCGAGCAGGGCCGCCAGCGTTTGGTTGTCGAGGTCGCGGAGCTGGCTGCGGGCAATCACGTACAGCACCAAAAACACAATGCTGCCCACGTAGGTACTCAGCGCTTGGCGCGTGAGGGTGGCCAGCACAAAGAAAATGGCCCCCGTCAGCAGGACGTTGGGCAGCACGAACGTCAGGTAGGGCGTGAGGTAAGCACTGATGCTCGACGGGCCCAAGCGCTCGGGCTGAATGCCCGGAAACAGCGTGCCGATCCATAACCCCAGCCCGATGCCGCTGAGTACCAGCATGGTAATCACGAGCGTGCCAAAGAAGCGTCCGCCCAGATAGCCGGCTTTGCTGATGGGCGTGGTGTAAAGCAGCGGGTGCATGCGGGTTTCAAAGTCGCGCAGCACGGCCGGGCCGAACATGGCCGAAATCAGCAGCACGCCCGGCAGCAGCGTCAGGGCGGTGGTCATGCTGTTGACCGTAAACGGCGAGTTGAGTTTTACCGGTCCGGTGCCAAACACCCCCGACAAACTCTCGAAAACGCCGCCCTGCGCTAGCGCCAGCAACAGCGCCAGCAGCAGCAGAATGCCGAAATAGATGTACGTGGCCGGCCGACGAAGCCGGTACCACAATTCAAACGTAAAAATTTGCCAGAACATGAAGCCTAGTAGAGGAAATGCCTATAAGAGAGGATTGAGTAGTTATATAAATACTTGATAATCAAATACTTATATAATAAGTGCCAGGATTGATGTAGGCGTTTAGCTTACCGCTACTTTGTCCGGGTTGAGCGTGACGCCGCGCTCGGCTTCGGCAATGCGAGCGAAGTACACGTCTTCCAAGCTAGGCTCGACGGGCGTGTATTCGGAACCGGGCTGGGCGTCGGCGAGGACGTGCACGATGGTTTGGCCCGCAAACAGGCGCGAGGAAATTACCCGTTGCGCTTGCTGCAACGCCGCCAATTCTTCTTTTGCCACGGCACGGCGCCACACTTGCCCGCGCAGCTCCTGCATCACCTGCAACGGGTCGCCGGTAAGCAGCACCTGGCCTTTGTTGATGATGGCCATGTTGCGGCACAAATCGCTCACGTCCGACACAATGTGCGTGCTCAGAATCACGATGATGTTCTCGCCGATCTCGCTGAGCAAGTTGTGAAAGCGGTTGCGCTCGCCGGGGTCGAGGCCGGCAGTGGGCTCGTCGACGATGATCAGGCGCGGATTGCCTAGCAGGGCCTGGGCAATGCCAAAGCGTTGCTTCATGCCGCCCGAAAAGCCGCCCAAATTCTTTTTGCGCACGTCGTAGAGGTTGGTGCGTTGCAGCAAGGCAGTCACCACTTCTTGGCGTTCTTTGGTGTTGGAAAGGCCTTTGAGCACGGCAAAATGATCGAGCAGGGCCTCGGCCGAAACTTTAGGATAAACGCCAAACTCCTGCGGCAAATAGCCCAACACGCGGCGCACGGCGTCTTTATCGCGTAGCACGTCGATGTCGCCGAGCCGAATGGAACCGCTGTCGGCTTCTTGTAGCGTGGCAATGGTGCGCATCAGCGACGACTTGCCGGCGCCGTTGGGCCCCAACAAGCCAAACATACCCGTCGGAATCGTTAGTGACACGTCGCGCAGGGCCTGCACGCCGTTGGGATAGGTTTTGGATAGATTTTCAATAACGAGTTCCATGCGGGCAAATCGAATTGGGTAAGAGGGAGTTAGTTGAATGGCGTTGAAAAGATAGAGAAATGCCGTGCTGGTTGCGCTGTGCAGCGTAAAAAGCCGCCGTGTGAGCCGTAATTGTGCGGAATAGTTACGATTCGGCTGCGCGTAGCAGGCCCGGCCAAGCCGCTTCGTGGCATTACAGGTTTACAGATAAATCGCGGGCGACTGTATTTCATTACAGCCACCGGGAAAAGTGGCCGACGCATTTTTATGGAACCGGTTCAAAAGCCTTTCTTCCTACCTTCGCGGTTCCGATAATCTTCCGAATCCTAGTTGCTATGCTCCGTACGCACACTTGCGGCGAACTCCGCCAAGAAAATGTTGGTCAAACCGTCACGCTCACCGGCTGGGTCCAGCGCACCCGCGACAAAGGCGGCATCTTCTGGGTGGATCTGCGCGACCGTTACGGCATCACGCAGCTCACGCTCGAAGAAGGCGTGGAGGCCGAAGCGCAACGCGAATTAGTCCGCACGCTGGGCCGCGAATACGTGGTGCAGGTGACGGGTAACGTAGCCGAACGCTATTCCAAAAACGACAAAATGCCCACCGGCGACATCGAAATTCGGGTCGAGAAGCTGGAGGTGCTGAATCCGGCGAAATTGCCGCCTTTCCTCATCGAAGACGAAACCGACGGGGGCGACGACCTGCGGATGAAATACCGCTACCTCGACCTGCGCCGCAACACCGTGCGCAACAACCTGATGCTGCGCCACCGTGTAGCCCAGGCCACGCGCCGCTTCCTCGACGGCCAGCAGTTTATCGAAGTGGAAACGCCAGTGCTCATCAAAAGTACGCCGGAAGGTGCCCGCGACTTTGTGGTGCCTTCGCGCATGAACCCTGGCGAATTCTACGCTCTGCCGCAGTCGCCCCAAACCTTCAAGCAGCTGCTGATGGTGTCGGGCTTCGACCGTTACTTCCAGATTGTCAAGTGTTTCCGCGACGAGGACCTGCGTGCCGACCGCCAGCCCGAGTTCACCCAAATCGACTGCGAAATGTCGTTTGTGGAGCAGGAAGACATCCTGAACACCTTCGAGGAGTTGGTGCGCTACCTATTTAAGGAAGTGAAAGGCATTGAGCTGCAAGACTTTCCGCGCATGACCTACGCCGACGCCATGCGCCGCTACGGCAATGACAAGCCCGACACGCGCTTTGCCATGGAGTTTGTGGAGCTCAACGACATCGTAAAGGGCCAGAACTTCCCCGTGTTCGACAACGCAGGTTTGGTGGCCGGCATCAACGCCATCAACTGCGCCGTGTACACGCGCAAGCAACTCGACGAACTGACCGAGTTTGTAAAACGCCCCCAAATCGGCGCGACCGGGCTCGTGTATGCCCGCGTCGAAGCCGACGGCAACGTGAAGTCGTCGGTTGATAAGTTTTACTCGCAGGAAGAGCTGCAAAAGTGGAAAGCCGCTTTCAATGCCAACCCCGGCGACTTGCTGCTGATTTTAGCTGGCGAACCCAATAAAACCCGTAAAGCGCTGAGCGAATTGCGGTTAGAAATGGGGCAGCGCCTCGGTCTGCGCGACAAAGATTCGTTTTCGACGCTGTGGGTGGTTGATTTTCCGCTCCTCGAATACAACGAAGAGGAGGGCCGCTACTTTGCCATGCATCACCCGTTCACGTCGCCCAAGCCCGAAGACGTGCCGCTACTCGACTCGCCCGACACGATCGGGGAAGTGCGCGCCAATGCTTACGACATGGTAATCAATGGGGTAGAAGTGGGCGGCGGCTCCATCCGTATCCACGACCGCGGCGTGCAGGCGCGCATGTTTGAGCTGCTTGGCTTCTCCGACGAAGAAGCCAAGGCGCAGTTCGGCTTCCTGCTCGATGCCTTCGAATACGGCGCCCCGCCCCACGGCGGCATCGCTTTCGGCTTCGACCGCCTCTGCTCGCTCTTCGGCGGCGCCGATTCCATCCGCGACTTCATTGCCTTCCCGAAAAACAACTCCGGCCGCGATGTCATGATCGATTCGCCCTCGCCGATTTCGGAAGTGCAGCTAAAGGAGCTGAGTATTAAGACGGCCGTGGTGCAGAAGTAAGTAGGCTAACATAAAAAAAGAGGGAAGCCCCTTCGTCAGCTTTTGAGCTTGCGGAGGGGCTTCCTTATTTTACCCGAGTGAAAGAAGTAAAATACATCCGTTGGAAGGCAATGGTATTCGTGGCTTTTGGCGCTTCCATTTCCTTCGTCGGAGCCTATTTATGCTCAGACTTTGAGCGCATTATTTTAGGTATAGCAGTTTTTGTATTTGGTGCCTTGCTCATGCATGTTGGGCGCCTGCGCCTCAGGGAGAACGATGTGCTACTACGGCTGACGCCTGAAGCCATATGGACAAAGGAGTTTGGGTGGCAACCATGGAATAAGATGGTAGTGGAATTGGACCGAACTCAGCGAGCATTTACAGCTACATTAGAGATCCACCGTCCGAACGATGCCACGCCTCGTTTCTTCGAATACGTGTCGCACTTAACAATAAGTGAAAACGAACTGAGGCAATGGCTTGAGCGCTTTGCGTCTAATCAGAAGTAGCCTTTCGTCTTTTGGGGCCTGCTCCTTTGCCTCCGAAACTGGCCGTAGGCCCGCCCGCCGATTTTTGATAGCTTTAATCGGTTGAGAAGTGCCCCACCGGATCGATTATCTGCTGTGTATGCAACGTATTGTATATCTGATAGTTATGTTTTGGGCGTGTGGGCTGCTAATTCCGGTCCAGGCGGCTGGGCAAGCGCCGCCGCTCACTTTCCGCACGCTTACGTCGGCCAATGGTCTTTCCGAAAATAGCGTCTATGCCATGGTGCAAGACCGGCGCGGGTTTCTGTGGATGGGCACGCAAGACGGCCTGAGCCGCTACGACGGCACCGATTTTCGCGTGTTTCGCAACGATCCGCAACGACCAGGCAGCCTGAGCAGCAACTTTATTCTGTCGCTTTGTCAAGACCACAAAGGCGCTATTTGGGTCGGGACGGGCGGAGGCGGCCTCAACCGCTACAACCCGCTGACGGATACGTTTCAGGCATTCCAATATGACCCAGCCAGCAGCACCAGCCTTGCCGACGATTTTGTGCGGGCCGTGTTTTGCGATGCAACCGGCCAAGTCTGGGCTGGCACCGAGGGCGGCTTACACCTGTTTGACGCTGACAAAGGGCGTTTTCACCGTTTTCGCCACGATGCCAGAGAAGTTGCCAACGTCCGGCGCAACTCCATTCGGGCCATTGCCCAAACCCCCGACGGCACATTGTGGGTCGGTACGGGCGAAGGCCGCATCAGCCGCGCCGATCTGGCCAGCGGCCGCCTAGTGCCGCACCCGCATTGGGTGGCGGCAGGCCCCGTTACGGCTCTGATGGCCGACCAAAAAGGCGGACTTT
Source organism: Hymenobacter jejuensis (assembly GCF_006337165.1). Taxonomy (NCBI): domain Bacteria; kingdom Pseudomonadati; phylum Bacteroidota; class Cytophagia; order Cytophagales; family Hymenobacteraceae; genus Hymenobacter; species Hymenobacter jejuensis. The sequence goes on along the minus strand of NZ_CP040896.1, from coordinate 1,361,759 downwards.
GGGTCGGTACCGAAAACGAAGGACTGCGGTATTTGCCCGCCGACGGTAGCCCGATTCGCATTTTTCGCCACTCGGCTGAGCCGGGCGCCCTGCCCGCAAATGCGGTGCACACCCTTTTGCTCGACAAAGCACAAACGCTGTGGGTGGGCACGGGAGCCGGGCTTAGCCGCTATCAGCCTAGTACGGGCTCTTTTAGCACGTATCAGCACCAGCAGGCGGTGCCACAAAGCCTGCCCGACGACGCGGTGCAAAGCCTGTATCAAGACCGTTCGGGCCTGCTCTGGGCAGGCACGGAAGGCGGCGTCAGCAACTTCGAGGCCGAGCCGCCGGCTTTCATTACGTACCCCATCAGCACCAACCCAGGCGCCGTGTGGGCCGTGAGCGAAGACGCAGCTAGCCGGGTCTGGGTCGGTACCGAAACCGAAGGACTGGTGTGCTACAACCCCCTTACGAAGCGCCGGACGGGGTTTCGTCACGATCCGCAGGACCCGGGCAGCCTCAGTCAGGATTTTGTGCGGGCGTTGTGCTTCGACCGGCGCGGCCGCTTGTGGGTAGGTACCCAAAGCCAGGGGCTCAACTGCTTGGAGCCGGGCGCCCGCCGATTTGTGCATTACCGCCACCAGCCGGGTCAGCTCAACAGCCTAAGCGACGACTTCATTCGGTCGGTGTACGAAGACCCGCAGGGCCGGCTGTGGATTGGCACGGAAGGCGGCCTCAACCTGTTTGATCCAACTTCCAAGCGATTTATCGTTTTTCGGGCCAACGCTGCTAATCCTAATGGTCTGAGCAACAACTTTGTACGGGTAGTGCTGCAAGACCGACGCGGGATGATCTGGGTGGGGACGGGTGGGGGTGGCCTGTGTCGCTACGACCCCCAAACGGCGCGTTTTCGTACCTACCGTTCCAATCCGCAGGACCGCAAAAGTCTCAGCAGCAACTTCGTGCGCGCCATCTTAGAGGATCACACCGGTACTTTATGGATCGGGACGGAAGGCGGCGGATTCTGTATGCTCGAAGATCCGGAGAAAGGCTATTTCAGATCGTTCAGGCAATCAATGGGGTTGCCTAACGATGTGGTATACAGCGTGTTAGAAGATAAAGAAAACAACCTGTGGCTGTCCACTAACAAAGGCATTGCGCGCTTTACCCCCCGCAACGGCCAAATCCATACCTTCGACACCCGCGACGGCCTGATTCAGGACGAATTCAATGCGGGCGCTTCGCATCTGGGCCGCAACAGCGGTCGCCTGTATTTTGGGGGTGTAAACGGCTTGGTCGTATTTCGTCCTGAGCAGGTGCGCACCAACCCGACCCCGCCGCCGGTAGTGTTCACGAACTTGCGCAAGTTCAACCAAGCCGTGGAGCTGGATACCAGCATCACCGAGCGCCGCGTCCTCCGATTAGCGCCCGAGGACTATTTCTTCACGGTCGAATTCGCGGCGCTCAACTTTCGGCTGCCCGACAAAAACCGCTACGTCTACAAACTGGAAAACTTTGATCCGGCGTGGGTGCAGGCGGGGGGCCGGCACGAGGCCACGTACACGAACCTGCCGCCGGGCACCTACACGCTGCGGGTGCGGGCGGCCAACAACGACGGCCTGTGGAACCGGCGCGGGGCGGCCCTGACGGTGGTCGTGGCCCCGGCCTGGTACCAGACCTGGTGGCTGCGCCTGGCCGCCAGCTGGGCGGCCTTCGCCCTCTTGTTCGGCCTCTACCGCCTGCGCGTGCGCCAGCTCTTGGCCCTGGAGCAGGTGCGCCACGGCATCGCCCGCGACCTGCACGACGACATGGGCTCGACCTTGAGCAGCATCTCCATTTTGAGCCAGGTGGCGCGCACCCACCAGCAGCAGCAGCGCCCTCAGCAGGCGGCGGCCGTCTTGGAGCAGATCGGGGAGAGCTCGCGGCGCATGCTCGACGCCATGGACGACATCGTCTGGGCCATCAACCCGGCCCACGACGCGGTGGAGGACGTCACGGCCCGCATGCGGGCCTTCGCCTCCGAGGCCCTGGAGGCGCGCGGCATCGCCCTGGCCTTCCGCGTGGCCCCCGAGGTGCGGGGCCTGGCCCTGGCCATGCCGGCGCGGCGCGAGTTTTTTCTTTTGTTCAAAGAAGCCGTCCACAACCTGGCCAAGTACGCCCGCTGCCGGCAGGCCACCGTCACGCTGGCCCGGCCCGCCGCCCACCGCCTGGTCTTGACCGTGCAGGACGACGGGGTGGGCTTCGACCCGCAGGCCCCGGCCCAGGGCGGGGGCCACGGGCTGGCCAACATGCGGGCCCGGGCCCGGGCCCTGGGCGGCCAGCTGGCCCTGTGCACCGCCCCCGGCCGCGGCACCACCCTCACCCTGACCATCCCCGTGAATGGGTAACCTAAAAAGGTTATTATATAAATGCATGATTGTCAAATATTTATATAATGCTTGAGTATTGGCCTTCTCAAGAGTTAGTTGCTTTCTGAGAAGGCGCTCACATGATTATGTGGTCTTGTTTTGGGGCGTAAGGATGTATCTTGGTAGGGTTAATATTCTGCCTGATTCTCATGGAAGCGCCCACTCGCGTACTTATTTACGAAGACAATGCCGACCTGCGCACCAGCCTTAGCCAACTCCTGTCCGGTTACCCGGGGCTGGAGCTGGCGGGTGCCCTCGGCAACTGCATGCAGGCCGAAACCGACATCGCGCGCCTCTCGCCCGACGTGGTGCTGATGGACATCGACATGCCCGGTATCAGCGGCATCGAAGGCCTGCGCCGCATCAAGGCGGTAGCGCCGAAAGTTAATGTGGTGATGCTCACGGTGTTTGAGGAAAACGACCGCGTTTTCGATGCAATCTGTGCTGGGGCCGATGGCTATTTGCTCAAGAAAACGCCTCCAGCCAAGCTCCTCGATGCCATCGGAGAAGTGCGGGCCGGGGGCGCCCCGATGACGCCCGCCATCGCCCGGCAAGTGCTGCGTTTGTTTCCGAAAGCGCCGCCCAAAGTGGTCGCGGAAGATGCCGTCACGGCCAACCTCAGCGCCCGCGAACAGGAAATTCTGAGCTTGCTAGTGGAAGGCTACAGCTACAAAATGATTGCCGCCGACCGCGGCATCAGCCTCGACACGGTGCGCTCGCACATCAAGAAAATCTACGAAAAGCTGCACGTCCGCTCCATGACCGAGGCCGTTTCGAAGGCCTTGCGCCAAGGGCTTACCTAAAGCAAGTGCCAACGGGTAAGCCACTCACATCATCATGTGATTGACAAGGGCAGGCCTCGCCTGTATCTTCCTGCTGACCAACGACTCCGGAAAATTCGTTTCGTGACGAAGCGATGCGGAACCGTCTGGTGTATTCTTAGCCGTCTATCGTTATGCCCAAACCACGCCGTCAAGTAATCATAATGATGGTGGGCCTCTGGCTCACTGGTCGTCCCGCACTAGCCTGATCGTTATCGGCCATGCCCGCCCCAGATCGTCTGGGCATCCCTAGACCGCGCCTGCTTGATTGCCCCGAGGCTATCAAGCAGGCTTTTTTGCGATCGTGCAGGTCCGGTATCTGATAGATACTCAAAGGTTTGGCTTTTTAGCTTGAAAAATGCTGTTTAGTAGTATCAGGCAGGCAGTGTAGCTTCTGTGCCCGAATCGGCTATCTTCGGAGTCAGAACCCCGTCAGTGAGCCACCTATGCAAGTACTTCGCAAAGTTCCGTTCGAGCAGATTTTCGTTCTCGACATCGAAACCGTGCCGTGCGTAGGTTGCCACGACGAGCTAAATGAAATGCTGCGACTGCTCTGGGAGCACAAATGCCATGCCCTGCGTCGCGAAAAAGGTTGGAATTCGAGCCGCCTCGACGTCGAGCCGCTGCCGGATTTTCTGCATGCGGCGACGCTGTTTGAGCAGGCCGGCATTTATGCTGAGTTCGGCAAAGTCATCTGTATTTCGCTGGGTTGCTTCTACTTCGACCGGCAGGAAGAGCAGATGCGCTTCCGGGTAAAATCCTTCGCCGACCACGACGAGAAGCAGATGCTCAGCGAGTTTGCGCACGTACTGGACCGCAAACCGCAGCACATACTGTGCGCTCACAACGGCAAGGAGTTCGATTTTCCGTATCTGTCGCGGCGTATGCTCATCAACGGTCTTACGCTGCCGCCCCAGCTCGACATCGCCGGCAAGAAGCCGTGGGAGATTCCGCACCTCGACACCATGGAGCTGTGGAAGTTTGGCGACCGTAAGTCCTTTACTTCCTTGCCGTTGCTGGCGGCCATGTTCAATATCCCGACGCCCAAAGACGATATCAACGGGTCGGATGTGGCGCGCGTGTACTACAACGAGCAAGACCTGCCGCGCATCGTGAAGTATTGCCAGAAAGACATTATCACCACGGCCCGCTTGCTTCAGCGCTTCCGCGGCGAAGAGCCCTTTTCCGACGAAGCTGTTGTGTATGCCGACGAATGGAATGCAGTGATGCGAAAACTGTAAATGGTTGATTACAAAGTATTTATATTGATGCCTTTGGGTGGTAAAATACCGTAATCTCTTTGCATCGGGTGCAGAAGTTGAGGTCCCGCCCTTTCCGAATTAAGGAAAGAGGCGGGGCTTTTTTAGAATCCTAAGTTAGAAAGAAAGGCTGCGCTGCCCCTTGCCAACTTTTGCCAGACGCGGCTCGTATTGGTGACAGTTGTCGTTTTATGGATGAATATATTTATAAATATTTATGAAATAATATAACTAAATCACTATCCAAGCGATGAATTACGGGTATGGTTATTGTAAATAAGACTATAATTTATTGTATATTACTTAGTAGTAGCTTGCCTCACGTAATCTATCCATGTCAGTCGCCTTATTAGAAAAGGTTAAAAGCTACCTCGCTGGTGACGCCGTGCGACTAGCTAGCACGGCATTGGGAGAAGACGAGGCCTCGGTGGCGAAAGCTTTCAATAAAGCTATTCCGCTGGTAATGAAAGCCTTTCAGGATTTGTCTAACCGGCCAGGCGGCACGGATATTCTCCGGAACATGACGCGCGATGCTCACGCCGCGGGCTTGGTCAGCAACGTCGAACAGGTAATAGCCCCCACTGGCGTTTGGCACGAGCGTGGCAAAGAGCTGATGCGGTCGATGCTGGACGAAGAATATACAGGCCAGGTCGAGGCAATTGCCCAAGGCTGCGCGCTCCCTGCTTCGGCAGTGGAAAACCTGCTGAGCATCGCGGCGCCCATCACGCTGGGAGCGATGGGCCAGCAAGCCGCAGAGCAACGCCTAGATGCCATTGGTTTGGGCAAACTGCTGCGCAGCCAGCGCCTCACCGATGCGGCTACGCCTGTAAGCATGAGCAGCGGCGCGCCTTGGACAATCATCAGCGCAAGCGGTGATCTCGGTGCCGACAACCAACACGGCAAATCCAATCCGCTGGCCGGTTTCGACCCGCAGAAGTTCTTGCTGCGGGGGCGCAATACCCGTTCGGTGTGGCTGGCTTTGGTGGCAATTGCTGTAGCCATTGGTGGCTACTTGCTGGGGCACAACAGTTCTTCAGCGGCTCCGGACAGCAGCTTGTCGGCAACCCCTGCAACGAGCGTGAGCGACGCCCAAATGCCGCCCAGCGTGGCGGCGCAAAACCGCTACGACAAGCTCGCCAGTGATTACGTGTACAAAGAACTGCCCGCGGAAGAAGCTGCGGGCTCCGATCCGGCACTGTCGGCCTCCAGCACAAATTCGCCCAGCACTACTGCCCCCAACCCGGAACGCGCGGCTATCCCCAAGCTCAGTAGCGAAACCAATACCAACACAGCGGTGAGTAGCTCGGCCAAACGCCGGACGACGCGTACGCCGGTCCGCCGCACTAAAAAAGCTGCTGGTTTTCTGCGCTCGGTTGGTTCGCGCATCAACCGCCTGTTCCGTGGCTCGAAAACGCAACGGAAGCAGCGCTACAAAACCAAACGGAGTAACGCTGCAGTATGTCCGTGCACGCACCCAGTCAAATGAAACATATTGGTGGCGCTGCTTGCATATTGACTGATTTTCAAAAACTTGATACCTGATACAAGGCTGGTTGATTTCCCTGCTTTCTCCCAACTGGCCCTCCCACCTAAAACTTCTGCTGTTATGTCCCAGAACCTACTCGACAAAATCAAAACCCACTTTGCCGGCGAAACCGTGAGCCAAGTCAGTGTGGCAGTGGGGGAAAACGAAGCAGCCGTCAGCAAAGTCCTCACGCGGGTTATTCCGATCGTGCTGGATAGCTTTATTGAGCTAGCTGACCAGCCCGGTGGCACCGAGGTGCTGTGGGGCATGACGCGCGAAGCAAGCGAATCGGGCATTCTTACCAACCTTACCCGCTCAGTAAGCTCTGGCGGAGGCTGGCTCAACCGCGGCGTTGAGCTAACCAAGTCCTTGCTGGATGAGCGCTATACGACTACCGTCGAGTCGATTTCGCGCACTTCGGGCGCTCACGCCACGGCAGTGAGTAGCCTGTTCGGCATGGCCGCTCCCGTGACATTGGGCGTATTGGGGCAATATTCCGCCGAGCACGGCTTCGACGCGGGCGACCTAGCGCGGTGGCTACAAACGCAAAAAAACACCGTAGTAGGTGCGATGAAGCCGGAAGTAGGAGGCGGAAGTATAGCGCCGTGGACAAAAATTGGTGGCCCTTCGGAGGCCGTGCCGCTCAATGGCTACGAGTTGGACGCCCGCCCGTCCCATTCCGGCGGGCACCTCTACGCCCACCAGGAAACGGTAGCGCAGGGCAAAGGCCCGATGCGCTGGATTCTGCTGGGCCTGCTGCTTGTCGCGATTGCCGCGTTGGTGGAAGTCGGCTTTTTCCTGGGCCAACGGCGTGGGGGAGTAGATGCCAACGGGCTCGGCGGCGATACCGCCAGCGCTACTAGCGCTACTGATAAGGGCGGAAACTCCGCCGTAGCTGCGCCGTTGGCGGGCCGTTATGATAAGGCTTCGGGCAACTTCATTTATGATACGGGAGCGCCGACGCTACTGAAACTAGCCGACGGCTCCCGCCTGATGGCCGGCACCAACTCGACGGAAAGCCGCCTCTACCAGTTCCTTGCGGATGACAACATACAAGTCGATTCGGTCAATCGCACGAAAGGCTGGATCAGCTTCGACCGAGTGTATTTCGAGCCGAACTCCTCCAAGATCACCGGCGAATCGCAGCAGCAGCTACAGAACATCGCCCGTATTCTGAAGAGCTTCCCGAATGCCAAAGTGAAAATCGGGGGCTACACCGACAATCACGGCGAGTTCAAGCTGAACCTGAAACTGAGCGAAGCTCGTGCTACCGCCGCCATGGCCGAATTGGTGGATTTGGGCATTGATGCCACGCGCATCGTAGCCAAAGGGTACGGCCAGAAAATACCCATCGCCAGCAACGACACCGACGACGGCCGCGCCCTCAACCGCCGCATCAGCATCCGCGTGACGCAGAAATAGCGTTCGATTTCGATATAACTACATACAAAAGGGGCTCCTGCAAAGCAGGAGCCCCTTTTGTATGTAGTTGATAATTAATTACTTATAGTTGTTCGTGTAAAGGCTCTTTTGCGAGGTAGCCCGTCATCTTGTACTGATTGTGGCAGTGTTTGTGTAACTGCTTAGCTCGGCACAGCACTCTGCTGTCTGGGTATAAAAAAGGCGCCCTTCATGAGGCGCCTTTTTTGTAAAGCAACACAGGCTGTACCTGCTACAAAACCCCAGTGAAAATACCGGGCAGGATTCCAAGGAGGACGGTAAGCAAAGCCAGTACCACCAACACCACCGCCTGAAACGTGCCCACCGCAATGGGCTCAGTTGCGTCGGCCTCAGCCGGGCGCATGTACATGGCGATAACGGGGCGTAGGTAATAGTAAATGCCTACCATCGACATCACCACGGCGAATACCACGAGGCCAATGTATCCTTTGTCGATGGCAGCGCCGAACAGGAAAAACTTGCCGAAAAAACCTCCGGTCAGCGGAATGCCCGCGAGCGAAAGCATGGCTACGGTCATCACAAACGCCAACAGCGGATTGGTGCGGGCCAAGCCATTGAGCGCCGTGTAATCTTCGCGCTGACGTTGATCAGAAACGAGCTTCAACACCCCGAAAGCCGCCACAGTAGCGATGGAATATGCCAGCGAGTAGAAGAAAATGCCGTTAGCTGACAGACCGCTAAGTGCGCCATTAAAGGCCACCAAGCCAATCATCAGATAGCCCGCATGCGAAATGCTCGAATAGGCCAACATGCGCTTCACGCTGTTTTGGGCCACGGCGCCCACGTTGCCAATAAGCAAAGTCAGCACGCACATCGCGATGATGGTCGGGATCCAGAAATTCTGAGCGGCTGGGAAAGCCTGCACCAACAACTTGAGGAAAGCGGCAAAGCCGGCGGCTTTTACCACGGTGCTCATGAAAGCGGCAAAGAACGTGGGCGTGCCTTCGTACACGTCGGGCGTCCAGAAATGGAAAGGTGCCGCCGATACCTTGAAGCCTACCCCGATCAGCATCATCAGCAAACCGATGTAGAGCATAGGCTGCATCGAAGCGTTGGCCGGGTTGGCTACTGCTTCGCCAATCTGCGACACGTAGAAGGCACCCGTTGCGCCATATACCAGCGCAATGCCGAACAGCAGAATGCCGGTGGCAAACGAACCCATCAGGAAGTATTTCAGGGCGGCTTCGTTCGAGCGCACGTTGCGCTTGTCGGAGCCGGCCAGCACGTACATCGAAATGCTCAGGATCTCAATGCCGACAAACAGCATCAGCAGGTTTTCGTAGCTCACCATCATGATGGCGCCCACGAGTGAAAACAGCAGCAGCGAATAGTATTCGGCGAGGTTGGCTTCGTCGTCGCGCACGTATTTCTGCGAGAAGGGCAGCAGCAACACCGTCGTCAGGACCACAATGCCGGTAAAGGCAACCGAGTAGCGGTCGATGGTGAGCATGTTGTTGAAATACGACTGCGAAGCCGAATTCCAATCGTACGCGTTGGCTCCGAATACCACCACCAGAATGATCATGGCCACCGGAAGCAGCATCCGGTTGGAGCGCAGGAACCCTAGGAAAAGGTTGACGATGCCGAGAACGGAGAGCAGAATAATAGAAGTCATGTCGTCGGGATCAGGAGCTTAGCGGTTTATCATGGTGATAATCTGCAGGATAGCAGGCTCGGAAATGCGCAGGAACACATTCGGAAACAGGCCGATCCAGAACACCATGATAATCAAGGGAATAAGGACAGCCAATTCGCTGCCGCTCAAATCGCGGATAGCGGCCGAAAAAGAAGAATCGGGGCCAAGCATCACGCGTTGGAACATACGCAGCAGGTATACGGCCGCAAAGATGATGGTCAGGCCAGCCACGGCGCCTAGCCAGTTATTGTATTGATATACACCGCCCAGCAGCAGAAACTCGCCTACAAAACCATTGGTCAGCGGCAGGGCAACCGTACCAAGCAAAATCACGAGGAAGGTTACGGAAAGCAAGGGCGTACTGCGGGTCAGGCCGCCGAGCTCGGGAATCTGGCGGGTGTTGGTGCGGCGCTGGATGATGTCGGCGATAAAGAACATGCCCACCACGTTGATGCCGTGCGCCAGCATCTGAACCACGGCGCCTTGCATGCCCATCAGGGTAATCGAAAACACGCCTGCCGCCATCAGGCCCACGTGAGAGAGCGACGAATACGCGATCAACCGCTTCATATCGCGTTGGCGAATGGCGATGATGGCGCCGTAAATGATGCCGATAACGGCCAAAATCATCACGACCTTATCCCACTGGCTTACGCCTTTGGGCACAATCGGCAGCAGCCAGCGCAGGCAACCGTAAATGCCCATTTTCAGCATGATGCCCGACAAGAGCATGGTAGCAGGAGCGGGGCTTTCGGTGTAGGTATCAGGCTGCCACGTGTGGAAGGGAAAAATCGGCATCTTCACGGCAAACGCTATGAAAATCAGCCAGAAGAGCCAAGCCTGCTGGGCCGCACTCAGGTTCAGGTTGTAGAACGCAATGATATCCGACGAGCGCATCGCTCCGTTGACTCCCGTCTGGAAATAGAGATATACGAAGGCGGCCAGCATAAACAGCGAGCCGATAATGGTGTACAGAAAGAACTTAAACGTAACCTGAATCCGGCGCTCACTGCCCCAAATGCCTGCCAGGAAATAGATCGGAATAAGGGCTACTTCCCAGAAGAAGTAGAACAGGAAGGCGTCCAGCGAGATGAACACGCCAATCAGCCCCGTTTGCATAAACAGGATGAGCGCGTAAAAAGCCGAAGCATTGGGGTAATCGTGGCGAAAAGAAGCCAGAATAATCAGCGGCACCAGAAAGGTGGTGAGCAGCACCAGCAGCAAGCTGAGCCCGTCGATGCCCACGTGAAAATTGATGCCTGCTGAGGCAATCCACGGCACGTTCACTTCAAACTGCGCGCGGGCAGTGTGCTGGGACGTAACCGCAATGAAAATTGCCAGTGCGAATTCGACCAGTGACGCGCCAAAAGCCATCACGCGTGCCGCTTGGCCTTTGGCAAAGTGCAGCAACAGCGCGGCCGCCACGGGAAAGAGAAGTAAGAGGACAGTCAGCATTAGCTAAGCAGGTTGTTCTTTTGGCGCTCAAATTCTGTCTGTGTGAGCACGCCTTGATCACACAAGTTGCGCAGCTTAATTATCTCATCGGCTACTGAAGCCTTCGAAGTAGCATTAGCTCCCGAAGAAATAGCTGAAGTAATAGAATCACTGCGCAACGCGAGGTAAAGAGAAAAAACCCAACCAATTATAGACCATCCTGCGAGTAAATTGATCACGAACAGAGTCTTAAAGTCAGGCTTCTTACGCCCAATCAGGGAGGGCAAAAAGTAGAGGAAGAGAATAGGAAGGCGCCACAGAAAATCTACGAAGGTCAAATTCTTCAAGAGGAACTCTGCTGTGCTCATACCTCTTTTGATTTATAGCCGGAAGAAGTTCAGCGCCAGAATCACTACAATCCCGATTACCATCAGCATCAGATACAAGCCGATGGTACCAGTTTGCACATAGCGCAGCAGTTGCCCGCCGCCTAGGGTAAGACGACCAAAGCCGTTTACAATTGGGTCGATAACTCCTTGCTCGACAAACCGATACAAGCCTTTCGACAGTGCCATCGACGGACGCACAAACAGCGCATCGTACAGCTCATCGACATAGTACTTGTGATACACTAAGCTCTCAGGAGCAGAGCGTTGCGATTCATCTGCAACTGGGCGTACGCCGCGGCTCACGTATTGCACGTAGGCCAGGATGATGCCGAGCAAACCAGCTGCTACCGACAGGCCAATCAGCATTAGCTCGGTATTGTGATCGAGTTCTGCTGCAAACGCCTCAGGATTAAGGCGTTGCGAATACGTGAATATTGGTGCCAGATAATCGGCCAGGTAATGCTTGCCTAAGATCATCGGGGCGCCCATGAAACCACCAACGGCTGCCAGCACAGCCAGAATGATCAACGGCAGCGTCATGGAAGCGGGCGACTCGTGCAGGTGATGCTTCTGCTCTTCAGTACCGCGGAACTCGCCGAAGAACGTCAGGAATAGCAGGCGGAACATGTAAAAAGCTGTCAGGAACGACGTGAACAAACCGATGGCCCACATGAGCTTATTGTGCTCATATACATGGCTCAGGATCTCGTCTTTCGAGAAGAATCCCGAGAACGGCGGAATACCGGAGATAGCCAGGCAGCCAATCAGGAAGGTTAGGAACGTGATGGGTAAGGCTTTGCGCAGGCCACCCATTTTGCGGATATCCTGCTCGTTGCTCATGGCGTGAATCACGGAGCCAGCCCCCAGGAACATCAGCGCCTTGAAGAAGGCATGCGTCAGGACGTGGAACAGCGACGAGCTATAGCCCATTACGCCCAAGGCCAGGAACATGTAGCCGAGCTGCGAAACGGTAGAGTAAGCCAGTACCTTCTTGATGTCATTTTGCGCGAGACCGATGGTAGCGGCGAAGAGCGCCGTGGCCAAGCCAATGATGCCCACAACTTCGAGCGTCGTAGGGGCGAGGGTAAACAGCACATTGGCGCGCAACACCATATAAATACCGGCCGTCACCATCGTAGCCGCGTGGATAAGCGCCGAAACGGGCGTCGGGCCAGCCATGGCGTCGGGGAGCCAGGTATAAAGCGGCAGCTGCGCCGATTTGCCCATGGCACCCACAAAGAGCAACAGCGTAATAGCGGTCACGACACCGGTTCCAACCTGAAGCTGTGAAGCTTTCTGGAACACCTCGGCGTACTGCACCGAGTCGAAGGTGAGATAGATCAGGAAGATGCCCAGCAGAAAGCCTAAGTCACCGATGCGGTTGATAATGAAGGCTTTCTTGGCGGCGTTATTGTAGTCGGTGTTCTTGTTCCAGAAGCCGATCAGCAGGTAGGAGCAGAGCCCTACGCCTTCCCAACCGATAAACAAAATCACGAAGTTGGCGCCCATAACCAGCACCAACATGCTGAATATAAACAGGTTGAGAAACGAGAAAAACTTCCCGACGTTCTCGTCGTGGTGCATGTAGCCGATGCTGTACACGTGAATCAGGAAGCCAACTCCCGTGACGAGCAGCAACATGATGAGGCTAAGCTGGTCGATCTGGTAAGAAAACGGAATCTGGAAGGAGCCGACCGAAATCCAGTCGAACAGCGTGACCGTGTACTGGTACTGGAAATTGGCAAACAGAAAGACCGAAATCGCGAACGAGCCCAGCACCGTCGCGCTACCCAAGAACCCAGCTACAGTGCCCGACAGGCGGCGGTTGAGCAAGCCGTTGAGCAGAAAGCCTAAAAAAGGCAGCAGCGGGATCAGAACGTACAGCAGCGTAGAATACGGTGCGCTGGCTGCGGGAATAACAGTTTCTTGCATAAGTTGAATTGTTAAACGGATAAACGTAAGTCATTGATTATCAAATGATTATAAAAAATAACCGTTGATAACACAAGTCGTTAGCTTACCATTTAAGCCTATTCAAAAGATTGACGTCGGTATTCTGGAAGTTGCGGTAGATCATCACGATAATGCCCAGGCCTACTGATACTTCGGCGGCGGCTACGGCCATGATGAAGAACACAAAGATTTGCCCGTTCGGGTCGGCGCGGTAGGCCGAGAAAGCCGTCAGCAGTACGTTCACGGCGTTGAGCATCAGCTCGATGCACATGAAAATGATGATGGCGTTGCGCCGGGTCAGTACCCCGACTACGCCGATGCAAAACAGCGTCGTAGCGAAGAATACGTAATACTGCAGCGGGACGGTGCGGATAACTTCCGGGATGGTCTGTTCCATGTAGTTGGGTCAGCAGACAAAGCAAAGAGCCAACCGAAGCTCGGCTGGGGTGAATTAGCTGGCAAAGGTATCCTGAAAATCGGAAACCGCACAGGGAAATGTAGCAACGATGCCGCGGAAGCAAGCCGCTTTTCAGCGCACGGAGGCGCTACAGACGAGGCGTTGATAAATATCTGGGCGGCATAAAGTATTTTGAAACGAAGTTCGTCTGCTTAACCAGATGGAACCTATAGCCTTAACCGGATTAGCCGCGGCCAACATGACTGGACAAGACCGTCAGATACAGGAGGCCGTGCGCGAGCAACGCGGTCGCTTGCTGGCGTTTATCCGCCGCCGCGTGCCCGACGAAGCCGACGCCGAAGACATTCTGCAGGATGTATTTGGAGAGCTGGTGGAAAGTTACCGCCTGCTCAAGCCCGTGGAAAAAGTGGCCTCCTGGCTTTTCCGCGTGGCCCGCAACCGCATCACCGACCTCTACCGCCGCAAGAAAACTACTTCGCTCGAAGCCGAAGCCTTCAACTACAACGACAACGAGGAAGGCGCTTTGCTGCTCGCCGATGTGCTGCCCGCCCAAGACGACGCTCCCGAAAACCGACTGCTGCGCGAGACGTTGATGGAGGCCCTCGCCGATGCCTTGGAGGAGCTGCCCAAAAACCAGCGCGACGTGTTTGTGTGGCACGAGCTGGAGGGCAAAAGTTTTAAGGAGCTGGCCGAAGAAACCGGCGTGCCGCTTAAAACCTTGATTTCGCGCAAGCATTACGCGGTGCAGCACCTGCGCCAACGGCTCCATGCGCTTTACACGGATTTATTCACTGATTAATCTCCCCACCCATATGAACCGCAAATTTTGGCTGCTTCGCGGCCTGCGCTTTTTGCTTTTTGCAGCCTTGTTTATCACTGCTGCGGGCTTTATCACCATGTACCTCTGGAACTGGCTCGTTCCCAACATCTTCCACGGACCGGTGCTTAATTTTGCCCAAGCCATTGGGCTGCTGGCTCTTTCGCGCCTGTTGCTGGGTGGTTTTCGCGGCGGACCCGGGCAGCATCGCTGGGGCCGGGCTCGCTGGAACCAACACCAACGCGAATGGCGCCAGAAGATGGAAACTCGCATGGCGGCCATGACGCCCGAAGAACAGGAGAAATTCCGGCAGAAGATGCGCGCCAGCTGTGGCCCGCCCTGGATGCGCCGGCAGGCGTCCACCGAAGAGCCTTCTGTGAATCAAGCTGTGTAATTTTTTGTTAATCAATGACTTGTACTTAAATCATGAAGCCTGCCACCGAAAGGAAAGTCATTCGCTGGTTTCATGTGCTGGCCAGTATCCCGATTGTGGGCTACATCTACGGGCCAGTAGCCTCGAAGCCGGAAGCCGCTTTTGCCACTAAGTTTGTCCTGCTGCCGCTGGTGGTGCTAACGGGCTTGTGGTTGTGGAAAGGCTACGCAGTAAGAAGGTGGCTGAAGACGTTTAGTAATTGAGTCGACGCAAAACAGGCCGCGGATATATCTGCGGCCTGTTTTGCGTCATTACCCAGTGGTATGGGTACACGTTCATTCTGTCTATTTATTTACCGTTTAAAACCTTGCTCAAAAAAGCAGCCGTGTAGTTGAGGGTAGGCTCAAACCAGGGATTAAAAAGCGGGAAAGTGTGCGGCGTATCCGGGATGGCGTGGACCTCGTTGTAAATTTTTAATTCGTTGAGCTTGTTGATAAAGTCTGTTCTTCCCGCGTGCATTCTGTCCACGGAGCTATTGATGAACAGGATAGGCGGCATTTTCCCGCTGACGTGATTTAGTGCTGAAGCTTCTTGCCACAACTCCGGCTTCTGACTTTTAGGAGCCCCGAACCAGTATGTCGCGGCCGAAGTCGATTTGCTGTCGTCGCCTTCGCCCGACTCTGGATGGATGAAAGCCAAAATGCCATCTACATCCACTACCGCCTGAACATTGCTAGAAACGCCTCTGTTACAGGTATTTACTTCGTAGCGCTTGTCGCCGTTGGTGGAGCCCATAAGTGCGGCCAGTTGCCCGCCAGCCGAAAATCCCCAGACCGCGATTTTAGTCGTGTCAATAGCATACGCGTTCGCATTCGCGCGCATCCAACGAACGGCAGCCTTCAGGTCATTGACGGCCGCTGGGTAAATGGCTTCCGTGGAAAGTCGGTATTCTGCCGTAACGGTCACGTAGCCTTTCCCAGCCAACTGCTGCGCCATCGGAATGTGGTGGGAGCGGTCGCCGGAGCGCCAGCCACCACCGTGAATAAGCAGCACAGCTGGGTACTTAGCTTTCCGCTTAGCTGTGGGATAGAAGATATCGAGCTTCAAGTTTCGGTCGCCGACGGTGCAATACGTGAGATCCCTTTTCGAAGCAACGCCAGCCGGTATTTTAGGCGTGGCAATGCTGACAGCAGGATATTGTTTTTTGGCTTTTACGTAAGCGCTATGCACCGTAAAAGAAGTGTCGCGTTCTACTGCTTTTTGCTGCGCTTCAACCGAAAAAGAAACGATCGTGAACGCTGCTACTAACAGGCTTTTCAATCTAAAATAGGCTTTCTTACGCATGCGCTTAGGGTTTATGGGGCCGTTGCATGTTAGGCGTTTCCCATGCATCGATAGCTTGGGCATATTACTCAATAATACAGAAAGCGGCACCCGAAGCAGTCAGGTTCCGCTTTTCACGTTTGTCAGCCTGAGCAACGCGAAGGATCTCGCCCGCCGCAGTAATCAATGAGTTAGCGTGGCCCGCAAGATGCTTCGCCAACCTCAGCATGACGTTCGAGTGAGTGAGGTTTTAACTTAATCTCACTCGATACTACCGCCTGCTGCCCAGCGCAGTGTCGCTTGCGTCTGGGCGTATTTGGCTTGCAGCTCCGCCAGCTTCACTTGAGCGCTCACCAGCGAAGCTTCCCGCGCATTGATCAAGAACAC
Organism: Hymenobacter jejuensis; assembly: GCF_006337165.1. Classification (NCBI taxonomy): domain Bacteria; kingdom Pseudomonadati; phylum Bacteroidota; class Cytophagia; order Cytophagales; family Hymenobacteraceae; genus Hymenobacter; species Hymenobacter jejuensis. The sequence continues at coordinate 1,345,576 of NZ_CP040896.1, read as the reverse complement.
CGAGCTTTCGCCGTTCTCGAAGCGGATTTGCTCGCCGTTGCGCAGGGTTTGGGCGTTGCGCACTACCTGTTCTTGCACCCTAAGCTGCCCGTGCAGAGCTTCCCATTCGTTTGCGATGCTGCGAACGGCTGTTTGCACGTCGCGGGTATCCTGCTGCAGACCATACTCGGCTTCGCGGCGCTTGAGCTGGTTGAGCTGGAGCTTGCTGCGTTCCTGGCGCAGAAGCAACGGGTACTGAAAGCTTAGGCCGAGCTTGTAGTTGTTGGAAAAATAGCTCCCGTTCCACAGCATAGCACCCTCTGAGCGAAATGGTTGACCTGTCCGCAGAAGGTTGTAGTCAGTAGATAACTTAGATTAGTTGCCTACAACCGGAAAAGCAATGCTTTCCAAGAACCCAAGGATGTATTTGCCCGCCGATTCGGGTGTTGGGACGTCGGTAAGGGAGGGCAGGTGCTGAGAGAAAAACAGCTGTTTGCGCGCTGCTTCCAGCAGCGTACTCACCAAAGCGTGCGGGAAAGCGTAGGCAGGATCTATTTCCTGAACCACAGTCGCTATGTCGGCGCACAAGCCCTTGTACTCGCGATAAAACCCTTCGTGGTTTACCTGATCGACCTTGTGGGTAAGGTAAGTTTTGAAAGCCTCGGCCACTACCACTCGGTACAAAGCAGCTTCGTCGAGCTCGGGCGTGGTAGCGCTGTCGCGGTGGGCGTTGGTAAGAATGCTCAGGATGAGCCGTAGGCGCTGGCGAGGATTTGCAATGTTGTGCGTATGAAACCGAATCTGGGCAAGGATGGGCCGCTTTAATAAAAACGAGCAAAACGGTTAAAAACAAAAAAGCGGCGACTGCTACTAGTCGCCGCTTTTCAAAGCCTGAGAAAGAAGGGATGTCTTAGAAATTGCGCTCGCCAATTTCCCGCTTGCCTAACATCACAGCGCCTACCATAGCCGCCAGGAATAGCACCGAGGCTAACTCAAAGGGCAGCAAGTACTTCTGGTAAAGCACCAAGCCCAGCTTGTCCACCATGCCGATCTGCGAATTGAAAGTGGCAGCATCGTAGCCGGTAGGTTGAATGTCGCGCATGGCCGCAACCATCACCAGCAGCAGCAAGCCTCCGGCCACCGCAGCCGCTACTTTCGACAGTGCCGATTTGTGCGGCTCGGTATCGGCGTTCAGGTTCAGGAACATGATCACGAACAGGAACAAGACCATGATGGCACCTGCGTACACAATGATGTTTACTGCCGCCAGGAATTGCGCGTTCAAAATTAGGTAATGGCCTGATAATGAGAAGAATGTGAGAATCAGAAAGAGTACACTGTGTACGGGGTTCTTAGCCAATACCACACCCAGCGCACTGAGCAACGCTACAAACGACAGGAAGAAAAAGAGAGGGGACATTCCGTGGGGCTGATGAAGAACAGGAAGTAATTAGCGGGCCGCTACCGGCTGCTGGTTCATCTTATTGCGAAGCGCTTCGGCTTGTTCCGGCGTGAGCTGAATGCCGCGGCCCGAGCGGGCATCCGGGTCAACGGGCTCCACAAGGCGGTCCTTACCGTAGATGAACTCATCGCGCTCGAAGCGTGGCGGCGCCATCTTATCGGGCTGCAGGTAGACGGCCGCTTTGGGGCAAGCCTCTTCACACAGGCCGCAGAAGATGCAGCGCAGCATGTTAATCTCGTAGCTCACCGCGTATTTCTCTTCGCGGTACAGGCCTTCCTCGCCTTTCTTGCGCTCGCCGGCTACCATCGTGATGGCTTCGGCGGGGCAGGCTACGGCGCAAAGCCCGCAAGCCGTGCAGCGCTCCCGGCCTTGCTCGTCGCGCTTGAGTACGTGCAAGCCACGGAAGATAGGGGAGAAGGGACGGGTTTCTTCGGGGTAACGGATGGTCGCCTTCTTCATGAAGAAGTGACGCATGGTAATGCTAAGGCCCTGAAAAATAGCCGGCAGATACGCGCGTTCAGCGAGCGTCATCGGCTTCTTTTCCATTTTCTTAGCTCTATTGCTCAGAGATTGCATGGTTCTGTCTTAAAGAAGAACTACTTGTACCACAACCACTTAACTCACTTGCCAAAGATAGGCAAGTGGCTTTAAGCAGTTATTGGGTTATTTAATAACGCCAGCCAGAATAAGGCCGCCGGTGATGAGAATATTGACCATGGACAGCGGGATCAGAATGGTCCAGCCCAGGCGCATCAGTTGGTCGTAGCGGAAGCGGGGTAGCGTCCAGCGCACCCACATGAAGAAGAAAATGAAGAAGAAGATTTTGCCAAACAGCAGTAGCGTGCCCAAGATAGTAATCAGGTTCTGAGCGGCGAGCAAGCTCCAGTCCTGGTGGGCTACCAACCAGTCGCGCAACTCGTATTGAAACGGGAAGTTGAAGCCGCCGAAGTAAATCACGCTCATCACGGCCGAGGCCACGAAGATGTTTACGTACTCGGCAAACAGGAACAAGCCTAGCTTCATCGAGCTATATTCGGTGTGATAACCACCTACCAACTCCGTTTCGCATTCCGGCAAGTCGAAAGGCGTGCGGTTAGTCTCGGCGAAAGCGCAAACCAGGAAGATGATGAAGCCGAGCGGCTGTTTCACGATGTTCCAGAAGTGCCATTCGCCCGCCACAGATTGTTGCAGCGTGATTTCGCGCAGCGACAATGTGCCGCTAATCATCAGTACGGCGATGAGCGACAGGCCCATGGCCAGTTCGTAGCTGATGTTTTGCGAAGCCGCGCGGATGGCGCCCAGCAGCGAGAACTTGTTGTTGGAAGCCCAACCGCCAATCATGATGCCGTATACGCCCAGCGAAACCACGCCGAACACCCATAGCATTCCGATATTCACTTCAATCCCTTGCAGAAAGAAGACATTGGAGCCAAACTGCAGAATGTTACCAAACGGAATTACCGCCGACGACATCAAGGCCGTAGTCATCGCCAAACAAGGCCCAAATACGAATAGCGCGCGGTTAGCGCCACCAGGGAAGAACTCTTCCTTGGTGAACATCTTCACGGCATCGGCTAGTGGCTGCAGCAACCCGTAAGGGCCAGCGCGGTCTGGGCCCACACGGTCTTGCAGAAAGGCCGCTACAACGCGCTCAGCATAAGTCGAATACGTAGCAATCAGCAGCGAAACGCCGAACACTACCAAGATTACAATGGCTTGCCAGCCCAGTACAGGAATTTCCATCAGCAGGTTAGGATGAGCCTAATTTGAGAGGCGGGTTTTGTTCCAGATCGCGCATGGTGCTTTCCGGCAGGTCGGCAATGACCTGCGGATTCACTACGGGCAGTTCGTAATGGTTGGCTGAAATCACCGACGAGCGGTCGATGTGCGCGGGTCCTTCCAATACCCAATCAGCAGTTTCCTTTTTCTCGAAGCGGCAGGTGTTACAGATCCACTCTTTTACCTCGCCATACACGTTTTTGCGAGCCGTTACGCGCAATACATCTTTGCCTTTGTACCACAAGACCACACGGCCGCAGCACTTGGGATTTTCGCATTCGCGATGAGCATCTACGGGTTTGGTAAACCACACGCGTTGCTTAAAACGAAATGTTTTGTCAGTCAGGGCGCCTACCGGGCACACGTCGATGACATTGCCGGAGAAGTCGTTGTCGATGATGTTCTCGATGTACGTACCGATTTCAGCAGCGTCGCCGCGGCCTAGTACACCGTGTACGCGGTCACCTTCAGCAATCTGGTCAGCGGTGTACACGCAACGGTAGCACAGAATGCAGCGCGTCATGTGCAGCTGAATCAGCGGGCCGATGTCGATTTTCTCGAAAGTACGGCGATCTTCCTCGTAACGCGTCGTGGATACACCGTGCTCAAACGCGAAGTTTTGCAGATCGCACTCGCCGGCCTGGTCGCACACTGGGCAGTCCAGCGGGTGGTTGATGAGCAACATCTCCACGATGCCTTTGCGCACGTTCATAACCTGCTCAGAGATAGTGTTTTCCACTATCATGCCGTCTTGTACGGGCGTTACGCAGGAAGCCACCAGCTTGGGCATCGGACGCGGATCCTTGGCCGAACCGGCGGCTACGCGCACCAAGCAAGCGCGGCACTTGCCGCCCGAGCCCTTCAAGGGCGTGTAGTAGCACATGGCCGGGGGCACAATGCCGCCGCCGATCTGGCGGGCTGCATTCAGAATGGTGGTACCATCTGGTACTTCCACCTCAATGCCATCAAAAGTTATTTTCGCCATTATCAGAGCCTTTCTCTATGGAAAGAAAGATAAGTGTCTGTTAATCAATTAATTATGCTAACACCGCTTTGCCGGGAAATACGGCGCCGGGGCGCGTAGCTTCCTGCGGATTGGTCACATGCCACTCAAACTCATCACGGAAGTGACGAACAGCGGCGGCTACCGGCCACGCGGCCGCCTCACCAAGTGGGCAGATGGTATTGCCTTCGATTTGCTTGGCTACGCTTACCAGCAGATCGATGTCCTGCATGTGGCCGTGACCGAATTCTAAGCGGTGCAAGACCTTTTCTAGCCAGCCCGTTCCTTCACGGCACGGCGAGCACTGTCCGCACGACTCGTGGTGGTAGAAGCGGCTGAAATTCCAGGTGTTGCGCACGATGCAGGTAGTTTCATCCATGGCGATAAAGCCACCCGAACCTAGCATCGTACCCGTTACGAATCCGCCATCCGATAACGACTCGTATGTCATCAGGCGTGGCTCGCCAGCCGCCGTTTTTAAAATCAGCTCTTTGGGCAGAATCGGTACGGAAGAACCACCGGCTACAACTGCCTTCAGGTCGCGGCCTTTCCAGATGCCACCGCAGTACTCATCGGAGTAGATGAATTCCTCAACGGGCACACCCAACTCGATTTCATAGATGCCCGGCTTGTTCAGGTGACCACAGGCCGAAATCAGCTTGGTGCCGGTGCTGCGGCCCACGCCAATCTTCGCGTACTCGTCGCCACCGTCATTCACGATAACGGGCACAGCAGCAATCGATTCTACGTTGTTAACTACCGTAGGACGGGCGTAGAGGCCTTGCACAGCCGGAAATGGCGGCTTGTTACGTGGGTTACCGCGCTTGCCTTCCAGCGATTCCAAAAGCGCAGTTTCTTCACCGCAGATATAAGCACCACCACCAGGGTGCACGTGCAGATCCAGGTCGTAGCCCGAGCCGAGGATATTTTTGCCCAGAAAGCCGGCTGCATATGCCTCAGCAATAGCCTTTTCCAGAATCCGCAGTACGTACAACAACTCGCCGCGAATGTAGATATACGAGGTCTTGGCGCCCAGCGCATACGAGCTCGTAATCATGCCCTCGATGAGCAGGTGCGGCAGCTTCGACATGAGCTGGCGGTCTTTGAAGGTACCGGGCTCCGATTCGTCGGCATTGCACACCAGGTAGCGCGGCACGCCTTCCGGCTTAGCCAGAAAGCTCCATTTCATGCCCGTAGGGAAACCAGCGCCGCCGCGGCCACGGAGGCCCGACTTTTTCACTTCTTCCACCACCTCGTCGGGCGTCATCGTCTTCAGGGCTTTCTCCACCGAGCGGTACCCGCCGTGTTTGCGGTATACCTCAAAGGTGTCAATGCCTTCAACGTTAATATGTTCGGTCAGTAGTTTGCGGCCCATGACAGTATTGGCTTCAGATTATTGCTGGCTGTGCTTCAGGCCCGTTTGCTCCCAAGGCAACAGCGGACGGTGAATCATGTTGCGCAGCTCGTTGAGCATCGCTTCCACGTTTTCAGGCGTGTCTAGCTGCTCGTAATATTTCTCGCGTACCTGCACGATTGGGGCAAAGCCGCAGGCCGCGAGGCATTCTACTTCTTTCAAGGTAAATAAGCCATCTTCGGAAGGCCCGCCACCCACTTTCGCTCCCGTAATACGCTCCAGGTGCTGGGTCAGCTCATCGGAGCCGCGCAGCATGCAAGGACCCGTACGGCAGATTTCCAGTACGTGCTTGCCTACCGGCTTGAGATTGAACATGGTGTAGAACGTCGACACCTCGTATACCTCAATCGGCTTAATATCAAGTACTTCGGCCACTAAGTCCTGTACTTCTGGGCTTACCCAGCCGCCAAACTCCGCTTGTGCGATGTGTAGAATCGGCAACAAAGCCGATTTTTTACGGTCTTCGGGATAGTGCGTGAGCAAACGCGCAATTTCGGCCCGAGCAGCAGCAGAGAAGGCAAGCTTTGTGGGCGCAGTCGTAGATTCCATATCAATCAAATTCAGCAAAAAACTACGCGTCGAGCTCGCCCGCAATTACGTTCATCGAGCTGAGCGTCACGATAGCATCGGAAAGCGACGAACCAACGACCATTTCGGGGTAAGCCTGGTAGTAAATGAAGCAAGGACGGCGGAAGTGCAGGCGATACGGCGTGCGGCCGCCATCCGAAACCAGGTAGAAACCCAACTCCCCGTTGCCTCCTTCCACGGAGTGATACACTTCACCAACAGGGGCTTCAATCTCACCCATGATGATCTTGAAGTGATAGATCAAGGCCTCCATGTTTTTGTACACGGCCTGCTTGGGTGGCAGGTAGTAGTGCGGCGCATCGGCATGGAACGGGCCTTCGGGCAGGTTATCAAGTGCTTGATGGATAATGCGCAAGCTCTGCCAAATCTCCTCGTTGCGTACCAGGAAGCGGTCGTAAGTGTCGCCGTTGGTGCCTACCGGAATTTCAAAGTCAAAGTCTTCGTAAGACGAATAAGGGTTCATGACCCGCACGTCGTAATCGACGCCGGCAGCGCGCAGATTCGGGCCAGTGAAGCCGTAGTTCAAGGCTTTCTCCGCCGTAATCGGACCCACGTTAACCGTGCGGTCCATGAAGATGCGGTTGCGCGTGAACATCGATTCAAACTCGCGCATCACGGCCGGAAACTCCTTCAGCCATTTGCGCAGTTTTTCTAGGGCTACGGGCGTGAAATCACGCTCCATGCCACCCACACGGCCCATATTGGTGGTGAGGCGAGCACCGCAAACCTCTTCGTAAATCTCGTAGACCTTTTCGCGCTCCTGAAACACGTACAGGAAGCCGGTGAAGGCACCCGTATCCACGCCCAAAATCGAGTTACAGATCAGGTGGTCGGTGATGCGGGCCAGCTCCATCATGATCACGCGCATGTACTGCGCGCGCTTCGGAACCGTGATGCCGAGCAGCTTTTCTACCGTCATGTGCCAGCCCATGTTGTTGATGGGCGACGAACAGTAGTTCATGCGGTCGGTGAGGGGCGTAATCTGATAGAACGGCCGGCGTTCGGCGATCTTCTCAAAAGCCCGGTGGATATAGCCAATGGTCGGCACACCCGACACAATGCGTTCCCCATCCATCTGCAAGATGTTCTGGAAAATGCCGTGCGTAGCAGGGTGAGTCGGACCTAAGTTCAGCGTGGTCAACTCCTGATTAAAGTCGTTGACGGTGGGCACCAGCTGGTTGTGCTGCTGCTCACGCGCTTCTTTTATGATTTTATGCGTTCCTTCTAGAGCGTCAGGCATAAGTGCTTGTCAATGTGCGCGTTATGAATAAGCGCGCCGACTAGTAAGAATTAGCGTCCGAAGAACAAATCCGTTTTGTCTTCGCGGGTGCCGTCCTCCAGCGCGTATTCTTTGCGCATGGGGTGGTAGTCCATATCCTCAACATTCAGGATGCGGATGAGGTTAGGATGGCCCTGGAAGATAACACCGTAGAAATCATAGGCTTCGCGCTCCATCCAGTTAGCAGTGGCATATACATCCGTGAGTGTAGGCACTACCGGGTCGGCAATCGGAAAGAAAATCTTCAACCGCAACCGTACGTTGTGCACCAAGCTGTGCAACTGGTAAATCATGCCCAGTTCCTTGCCTTCGTGGTCGGGATAGTGAATTCCGCACATCGTAGTCAGGAACTGAAACAGCATTTCCTCGTCTTGGTGCAGCTTCTGAATGATCTCGTGAATCCGTTCGCGCGTCGTAGTAGCCGTTAGCAAGCCGTAGGGCTCGTCCACATCAGTGAACGCGTCCTCGCCAAACATGCGACGCAAGTTGGCCAGCACCCGGGCATTGGTCAACTTGTTCGGGTCTTCGACGGGCAAAGCGGCTTGTTGCGCAGCAGATTCTTCGGTGTTTTCAGCCATTGGATAAGCTGTTAGCAAAATGAAAACTCATAAGCACTTGATTACTAAGTGCTTATGAGTTAGCTGTTATTTGATATTATAAGAAGCCAGTAACGCCTGATACTCAGGTTGGTTGCGCCGGCGGATAGACTCGTTGCGGGCCAAGTCCTGCACGCGCATCAGGCCATCGAGCACCTGCTCGGGGCGGGGCGGGCAGCCGGGCACGTACACATCAACCGGAATGATGCGGTCGATGCCTTGTAGCACCGAATACGAGTCGAAAATGCCACCCGAACAAGCGCAAGCGCCCATAGCCAATACCCAGCGGGGCTCTGCCATTTGCTCATATACTTGCTTCACGATGGGGGCCATTTTCTTGGCAATGGTGCCCATTACCATCAACAAGTCGGCTTGGCGGGGCGAGAACGACGGGCGCTCCGAGCCGAAGCGCGAAATGTCGTAGTGCGAGCCCATAGTCGCCATAAATTCAATACCACAGCACGAAGTAGCGAAAGGCAAGGGCCACAGCGAGTTAGCGCGGGCCATGCCCACTACTTTCTCCATGGAAGTGGCGAAGAAGCCAGCGCCTTCAACGCCTTCCGGCGCCTCCACCATTTTTATTTCAGGAACACGAATATCGCTCATGAGAAAAGTCTGTTTGAAGCGGGGAAACCCCTTCAATCGAACACCAGCTTGGGCTTAAAAGTTTGCCGCTAATTGGGTTAGGCGTGCGTGCCAGTCCATTTCAAAATGCCCTTTTTGATGACGTAGAAAAAGCCTGCCATCAGCAAAGCCATGAAGATGATCATCTGGATGAAGCCTTCGGTGCCCAGTTGGCGGAAATTGACGGCCCACGGATACATAAAGATTACCTCCACGTCGAAGAGTACAAACAGGATGGCGGTGAGGAAATATTTCACCGAAATCGGCGTCCGGGCGTTGCCCACCGATTCGATGCCGCACTCAAAGGATTCGTCTTTCACCTTGCTCGAACGCTTCGGCCCAATGAGGTGAGAAGTAATCATGGAAAACGCCACAAAAGCTATGGCCAGGCCGAATTGCACCAGAATGGGCAGATAATCAACCGGCTGGTAATTGGTCGTTACAGCAAGGAACATGATTTTCAGCGGTTAGATGTCGACAGAAAATGACACAGAGGGCAAAGGTAGGGTCTAGGGAGTTGGGAACAAAGGTCAGACTAACCTGATCCAATAACTGAATTCGTGGCTATTTCGTCGGTAAGCTTCACGACTTTTTAGTATTTGAGGAGCAGCATTCTTCTTTACCCTGTCTATTCGCAATACCAACAAAAAGCCGCTTCAGACTTCTGAAGCGGCTTTTTGTTGCTGGGCTAGTTAGGGCTTAAAATCCGCCTTGACCAGTAGCGTTGAGGTCTTCGCCGGTTTCTACGCCCATGAAAGGATAGCGGTAGTCAACGGGCGGTACGAAGGTTTCCTTGATAGCGCGCGGCGACACCCAGCGGAGTAGGTTTAGCAACGAGCCGGCTTTGTCGTTGGTGCCGCTGGCGCGGGCACCGCCGAATGGCTGCTGGCCAACTACGGCACCGGTTGGCTTGTCGTTGATGTAGAAGTTGCCAGCGGCATTCGTTAAGCGCTTGGCAGCCAAATCAATGGCATAACGATCGCGGGAGAATACAGCGCCGGTGAGGGCATAAGGCGAAGTCGAATCGACCAGTGCCAGCGTTTCTTCAAACTGGTCGGCTTCGTACACGTGCATGGTCAGGACGGGGCCAAACAGTTCCTCGCACATGGTCACGTACTTCGGGTCTTTGGCAACGATAACGGTCGGCTCGATGAAATAGCCTTTTGACTTGTCGTAGTTGCCGCCCGCAATGATTTCTGCGTCCGGATCAGCCTTTGCGCCATCAATGTATTTGGCCAGCTTATCGAAGGACGTTTCCGTGATGACAGCGTTGATGAAGTTGCTGAAATCTTCCACGTCGCCCATTTTAAAGGACTTCAAATCCTCCTGCACGTAGCCTTTTACTTCTTCATATAGGTTAGAAGGAATGTACACGCGCGAAGCCGCCGAGCATTTCTGGCCTTGGTATTCGAAAGCGCCGCGCGTGATGGCCGTGGCTACTTGCTTGGCGTTGGCTGAAGAGTGGGCGATGATGAAGTCTTTGCCGCCCGTTTCGCCTACGATGCGCGGGTACGACTTGTACTTGTGGATGTTCTGGCCAATGGTTTTCCAGATGTTCTGGAACACGCCCGTAGAGCCCGTGAAATGAATGCCGGCAAAGTCGCGGTGATTGAAAATCACCTCGCCCGCCACGGGGCCATCGGCATACACGAGGTTAATAACGCCATCCGGCACGCCGGCTTCCTGAAACAGCTCCATCAGGACATGGGCCGAGTAGATCTGGGCGTAAGCTGGTTTCCACACTACCACATTGCCCATCATGGCTACCGACGTGGGCAGGTTGCCGGCGATGGACGTAAAGTTGAAGGGTGTAAGTGCAAATACAAATCCTTCTAAAGGTCTGTGCTCCAAGTAGTTCCACATGCCCGGCGCCGACTGCGGCTGCTGCTTGTAGAGCTCCTGCATGTAGTGAACGTTGAAGCGGAAGAAGTCAATCAGCTCGCACGCCGCGTCGATTTCGGCTTGGTAAGCGTTTTTGCTCTGGCCCAGCATGGTGGCCGCATTCAGACGGGCGCGGTAAGGGCCAGCCAGCAACTCGGCGGCTTTCAGGAAAATAGAAGCGCGTTGTTGCCAGGGCAACGAAGCCCACTGCTCGCGGGCGGCAAGTGCCGCCTCAATGGCTTGCGTGACATGCGAAGCGTCGCCTTCGTGAAAATGGCCCAGCACATACTGGTGGTCGTGGGGCGGTGAAATGGTTTGGGTGTTACCGGTACGCACTTCCTGGCCGCCGATATACATCGGCACGTCGACTTGCTGCTGCTTTAGCTCTCTGAGCATCTGCTGCAACTCGTCGCGCTCTTTCGAGCCAGGTGCGTAACTTTTAACGGGCTCGTTGATCGGGGTGGGAACGTTGAAAAAGCCGTTGGACATAGCTTCGTTTATAATTACAGTGATTGGGTGTCAACAGAAGGGGAAGCAAAGGTAAAAGAATAGGCGGGTAGGCGTTTGGACGAAAACGCATGGTCAACCTCAGAGAGCAGGGTGATCCACATGCCACGGGGCATTGAAGAGAGTAGGATCAATCCCCATCCCAGCTAGTCGTTCATAAAGCTCATCTTCACTATGAACATTGCATCTAGACTCTTTCACTAGGGCATAATCTTCATCGCCAAACGCTTCGTGTATTTGTAAGAGATTGGCATCATAAGTAGCATCCCAAATGCAATACTTAGTGCATTCACGATAAGCAAGAATAGCTATCCAACGCCGATAGCGTAGGTCTTCGAGGGGTACCTCAGCCGCAATGGGTTCATGCAGCATAACAATGCGGTTCCAGACCTTCAAGGGAATCTTAGCCACGCCCAAAACCCTACAAAATCTCCTTCAGCTCGCTCAAACAGCTGATTTCGTAGGTTACTTCGTTAAAGTGACGGCGCTTTTCGGGGTTGAAATACACCTGATCGATGCCGGCATTATAAGCGCCCAACACGTCGCATTCTAAGTTATCACCGATCATCAGGCTCTCGGCAGCGGTGGCGCCGGTGCGTTCCAGCGCGTGCTGAAACATGCGCGCATCGGGTTTCAGAAACCCACTGCATTCCGATGTGACCACTTCCTGAAAATATTCGGTGAGCTGCGACGAGGCCAATTTGATGGATTGCATATCCCTAAAGCCGTTCGTGATCAAGTGCAGTGTGTACTTATCTTTCAGGTAATCAAGCACATCGTACGTGAACGGAAACACCGCCGATTTCTGCGGCAAAATGTCGGTGAACTGCTCCGAAATATCGGCGGGCACGTCGGCTTCCGCCAAGCCCAACTTGGTGAGCGTCCGGACGAAGCGGGTGCTGCGGAGCTGCTGCTGCGTGATTTTATTGTTTTGATAAAGCCGCCACAGCGCGTGGTTTATGTCGCTGTACACCGCGATAAATTGATCGACGGTGAAGGTGCCGTAGCGGGCCAAGTTGTGGTGCTCAAACAGCGTACGCAGGGTCTCATCGGCGTTTTTCTCGAAATCCCAGAGCGTGTGGTCGAGGTCGAAAAAGAGGTGGCGGTACAGCTTGGCAGGGCGAGAAATAGACACAGGAAAAAGCTTAATCAATCAGAAGTCTGGTAATAACACGGCCCGCGGCCAGGTGTTCGCGCACAATGTCGGCGGCGTCTTTGGGTCTGACGTTGCCGTAAAAAACGCCTTCGGGATAAATGACCACCGCCGCGCCGGGCCCTTTTTTGCACTGCTTACACGCGTCGAGGCAGTTGCAGGTTTGCACGCGGTTTTTGTGCTTCGTCCCGCCGATCAGCAAGCTTTTGAGGCCGTGCTTTTTGACTTCGATTTTGAGGGCTTTGGCAACGGCCTTTCCAATCTCGTCTTTCTGATTGGTGCAGACAAAAATATGATGGTTGTAAACCATTGATAATAAAATAGTTATAGAATTGCTATTCGCCCGTCCAACGGCGGGTTTGGAGCTTATACGCTGCCAACTCGCGATTCGACCAGAGCGTTTGGTACACCTCCTGATCGTGGAGTAGCTGCGGGTCGCGCTCTAGGAAGGCGAGCTGTTGCTGAACCAAGTCCAAGACTTCATCCTTTAGGTAGTAGAAGATCCAATTGTCGAGACGCCGGAAATTCACCAAACCCGCATTTTTCAGCACCAATAATTGCCGCGACGTTTTGGTCTGGGTGAAGTCCAGCACCTGCTCGAGGTCGGAGATGCACATTTCTTGGTTGCGCCAGATCAAATGCAGGATGCGCACGCGGCTTTCGTCGCCGAGCGCCTTAAAGAGTTGCGTCCCGAATGCAACGTTGAAGTGTTTTAGGCGCATCTTTTGTCTGATGAGGGTAAAAGAAGTCTGGCCACGGTCGGAACAAATTTAGCTGAAAGCGGGCAGCGACCTCCGAAAGCGCCGTATACTTGTAGTCTATAATGCCCTATATGTCTGGTATTGTTCCATTTCGTTTCTTTCTGGCGGCGCTGCTTTTTGCGGTAACGACGCTGCTTACGCTGGCCCCCACCACGGCGCGGGCACAGGGCCAGCGGCGCGTCGTGCAGTTTACCGGCATCGTGGCCACTGGCGATAGCTTGTTGGGCGTACCCGGCGCGGGCGTGTTTGTACCCAATGCGGGCCGCGGTACCGCCACCAACGCATACGGCTACTTTTCCTTACCCGTCTTGGCCGGCGACAGCATCGTGATTCGGTCGTTGGGCTACCGCAACCAGTGGGTGGTAATCCCGCCCGACTACCCGCGCCAGAGCTACTCCGTAATTGTGCAGCTCAAAGAAGATGCTACGGTGCTGCCCGAAGTGCGCATTTTCCCCTACGCTACCGAAAAAGCCTTTAAAGAAGCCTTTCTGGCGTTGCGCCTGCCTACCGAGCGCGGCTCCCGGGCGGCCGAAAACCTCAACGAGCAGATTATGCGGCGCATCTTCAACAACACGCCGGTCACGAGCATGGGCAATTACCGCCAGACCATGCAAACTCAGCAAAACGAGCAAAACCGCCGCATGGGCCTCGGTCCGTCGCAATACTCCAACAACCCGCTCCTGAACCCCTTCAGCTGGCTGCAACTGATCAACCAGATCAAAAACGGCGACCTCAAAAAGAAGGAAGGCGAGTAAGCTGTTTTCTGATATAACTTCACAATCGTCGGTTGTCCAGTGCTTTGCAAAGGATAGCAGGCGATTGTTGCTTTTCAGCCTTATGGACGAATTAGTAACAATTCAGTCGTTCCCAACTCTGGAGCAAACGGCGGACATCACGACCGTGCTCGCCGAGTACGGAATTCCTTTTCATCTCGACAACACGCGCTTAGTACCTGCTAACGTGCTGATGCAGCGCGAGATAGTGGAAGAAGTGCGCGTGCAGGTGCGGCGCGCCGATTTGGCACACGTTCGGGCTTTGCTGGAAGAGCACGCCGAGGCTACGCTCGCCGACCCACCGGCCGACTATTACCTCTACACCTTCACAGATCAGGAGTTGCTCGACATTTTGGCGCGGCCCGACGAATGGAGCCCCAACGACTACGTGTGGGCACGACGGCTGCTCCGCACGCGGGGGCGCGGCGTGCCGGCGCGCGAAACCGAAATCATGCGCGCACACCGCACCCAGCAGCTCGCCCGCCCGCACGATGCGTCGTCGAAGCACTTGGCGCTGGGGTATGCGCTGGCGTTGTTGGGTGGGGTTATCGGAATCGGGATCGGGTGGGGGCTGCGTGCCTCTACCGTGCTTTTGCCCGACGGCCGGCGGGTGCCGCAGTATTCGCACGAAAGCCGTCGTCATGGGCTGTTTATCATGATCTTGGGCTCCGTGATGCTGACGTTGCTTTGGGCTTTGCGGCTGCTACCGCAAGTGCGGCTTCTCACCTGAACACTAAGGCCTTATAAAAAGCAGCCGACATCTGAACAGACAACCGCGAAACCGGTTTTACTGTAAAGGCACAGGTACAACGACCTGTTTCTGACTTTCTATGGATACGAACTTACCGGTTTCAGCGCACCCGCGCGTCGTGATTGTGGGGTGTGGCTTCGGTGGACTGCGCCTGGCCAAAGAGCTGCGCAACGCGCCCGTGCAAGTGGTGGTCATCGACCGCAACAACTATCATAACTTTCAACCCCTTCTCTATCAAGTAGCTACCGGCGCACTGGAAGCCGACAGCATCGCCTATCCCATTCGCAAAATCTTTGCGGGGCAGGAGAATTTCTTCTACCGCATGGGCGATGTGCAACGCGTTGATACACAGCGTAATACAGTCGTGACCAGTGTGGGCGATATTCGCTACGATTATCTGGTGCTGGCTACGGGCTCGCTGACCAATTTCTTCGGTATCGAGAGCATCGAGAAGAACGGCATGCAGATCAAGAGCATCCCGAACGCCTTGAACCTGAGGAGCTTCATCTTCCAGAATTTCGAAAAAGCGCTGCTCACCGAAAACCCGCAGGAGCGCCAGGCGCTGCTCAACATCGTAGTGGTTGGGGGCGGGCCTACGGGCGTGGAAATCAGCGGCTCGTTGGCCGAAATGCGTAAGCACGTACTGCCCAAAGACTACCCCGAATTAGATATGCAGAACATGCAGATCTTCTTGGTAGAAGCCGGCCCGGCGCTGCTGGGCCCCATGTCGAAGAAATCGCAGGACGATGCCAAGCGCTACCTCGACGAGCTGGGCGTGCGGGTACGGCTGAATACTTCCATCAAGAAGTTTGAAGACTGCCGGGCCTATTTTTCTGATACAGAATACATTCCGACGGAAAACCTGGTGTGGGCCGCAGGTGTAAACGGGGCCGCCGTTGAAGGTATACCGGAGCAGGCCGTGACGCGCAACAAGCGCATCAACGTGAATCTGTGGAGCCAAGTGCAAGGCTTCGACAACGTCTTTGCCATCGGCGACGTGGCCAACATGGTAACCGAAGACATGCCCAAAGGCCTGCCCATGCTGGCCCCTGTGGCTCAGCAGCAGGCCGATTTGCTGGCCGAAAATCTGCAACGCATTCTGCAAGGCCAGGCGCCGGTTCCCTTCAAATACAAAAACAAGGGCGTAATGGCCATTGTGAGCCGTAACAAGGCCGTAGTGGATTTGCCCAAAGACGTGCATTTCAACGGGATTTTCGGCTGGTTTACGTGGCTATTTGTGCACCTGATGACGTTGGTCGGCTTCCGCAATAAAGTGGTGGCCTTCGTCGATTGGGCCTTCAGCTACTTCAGCTCCGATCAAGCCTTGCGCCTGATTATCAGGCCGTTTAGCCGCAAGGATGTGAAGGACGACAAAGGCAAAAAAGCCGCCGAACACAAAACGGCAACTGCCGAGTATATTCCTACGCCCCCGGCCATTCAGGAGGCCGCGGTAGAGCGCTGAGTTGTGGCTTCGGCGCTTAGAGTCGACTGCCAAAGGATAAGCCGAGCAAGCCCCACAATAGAAATATTGTGGGGCTTATTTGTACAAAAGGCGCTAATTTGAGGCCCAGCTACTGGATAGCTGCTGTGTAAGAGGCTGATTGACTTGCAAATGTGATTTCATGAAAAAAACGATTACCCTGGTGGCTGGGCTGGCATTGCTGGCGCCCGCCGCACTGGCTCAAGCTCCGGCGAAGCGCCCCTTGCAGCTAAGCGATCTGGCGCAGATGCGCGACGTGAGCGACGCTCAGATTTCGCCCGATGGCAATTGGGTGGCCTACACCGTCGCGATGGCCGATACGGCGGCCGATAAGCGCAACGCCGACATCTGGATGGCAAAATGGGATGGTTCTCAGAATCTGCGCATTACCACCAGCAAAGACAGCGAATCGAAGCCGCGCTTTAGTCCCGATGGCAAGTACCTGAGCTTTGTGTCGAGCCGGGGCGAAAGCGCCGAAGACGGACAGGCGCAGCTCTGGCTCCTAAACCGGGCCGGCGGTGAAGCCGAAAAAGTAACCAAACTCAAAGGCAGCATTTCGGACTACGTGTGGGCGCCCGACGGCAAGCGCATCGCCATGATCATCCGCGATGCCGACCCCGATTCGCTGACGCAGGCCCAGAAAGCGAAGAAAAAAACCGCGCCGCCCATCGTCATCAACCGCTTCCAATTCAAGCAGGATGTCGATGGCTACCTCAACAAGCAGCGTCAGCACCTGTACGTGTTCGACGTGGCTTCGCGTAAGCTGACCAACCTCACACCCGGCAACTACGACGAGCATCTGCCTTCGTGGTCGCCCGATAGCAAGCAGCTGGTATTCAGCAGCAAGCGTGGCGACGACCCCGACCGGCATTATAACTACGACCTCTACCTGATCGACGCCCAATCCGGCGCCAAAGCCCGCCAGCTTACTACCAGCGAGCTGCCCGATAGCGACCCCAGCTACCGCAGCCGCCCGGCCTGGAGCCCCGACGGCAAGTCCATTGCTTTCGAGCAGGGCGGACCCAGAGAATTGATGTGGTATTCGGTGCACCAGCTGGTGGTGATGCCCGTAAGTGGCGGAACGCCTAAGCAGCTGATAGCCAGCCTCGACCGCAACACTTCCGATCCGCAGTGGTCGGCTGATGGCAAAAGCCTTTACTTTCTCTTAGAAGACGACCGGGCCCAGCATCTGGCCAAGGTTTCTGCCTCGGGTGGCAAAGTGGAGCGCGTTGTGGCCGGTCCGCGCGAAATTTCGGAGTACGAAATGGGCCCTAAAGGCAAAATCGTGGTGGTCAACAGCGAGCCCCAACAGCCCGACGAAGTGTTTGCCTTGGAAAAGAAAGCTACGCTGCGGCCACTGTCGAAGCAGAATGACGCTTGGCTGGGTCAGGTGAAATTCGGCGCGGTAGAACCCATTCAGGGCAAAAGCAAAGATGGGACGTTGGTCAGCGGTTTCATTATCAAACCCGTTGATTATCAGAAGGGTAAAAAATACCCGACCATCCTGCGGATTCACGGCGGGCCGGTGTCGCAGTTCGGGTATGGCTTCGCTTACGAGTGGCAGTACTTTGCCGCCAATGGATACGCGGTAGTTGTGTCGAACCCGCGCGGCAGCTCGGGCCGCGGCGGCGACTACACGAAAGCCATTTTCGCTGATTGGGGCAACAAAGACACCGAAGACGTGCTCTCCGTAGTCGATTACGCGGTGCAGCAAGGCATTGCCGACCCCGACAAGCTAGGTGTGGGCGGTTGGAGCTACGGCGGCATCATGACGGACCAGGTTATCTCCCGCGACAAGCGCTTCAAAGCAGCGTGCAGCGGTGCGGGCATTGGCAATGTGTTCGCCGGCTACGGCACCGACCAGTACGTGCGCGACTACGAAACCGAACTGGGCCGCCCTTGGGAGAAGCCCGACGTCTGGATGCGCGTGTCGTACCCGTTCTTCCACGCCGGCCAGATCAGCACGCCCACGCTGTTTCTGTGTGGTGAAAAGGATTTCAACGTGCCGCTGCTCAACACCGAGCAGATGTATCAGGCGCTGAAAAGCTTAAATATTGATACAGAGCTGATTATCTATCCGGGACAGTTTCACGGCATCAGCAAGCCCAGCTACGTGAAAGACCGCTACCAACGGTATTTGGCTTGGTATAACAAGTACCTGATGCCGAAAGGTGCGGCTACGGCCGGCGGGCAATAACCCACGTTGCTAGCAAATTGAAAGAGCCCGACCTGATCGTCGGGCTCTTTCTTTGGGCGGCAAGTTGAGGTCAGCAAAATGTGTTTTGCCCGTGTAAATAAGCCCGTACAGCACCGGAAAGCCAATAACTTTGTGGCCCGTTTACCGCTTCATTTCTATGAAAATGCCAGTAAAATGTCTGCCCCGCTTGCTGATGATGCTTATGCTGTCGCTGAATTGGGCGTTCGCAGCTTCGGCACAGGTCGCGCCCGTCTTTGCCAAGGGCGCCGATGTAAGCTGGATCACGCAGATGGAAGCCGCCGGCTACAAGTTCTACGACGCCAACGGCGTGCAGCAGGATTGCTTTCAAATTCTGAAAGACCACGGCATCAACGCGATACGGTTGCGGGTGTGGGTAAATCCCGCCGACGGCTGGTGTAGCAAAAACGATGTGGTGGCTAAAGCTATTCGGGCCAAAAATCTTGGCTTCCGACTCATGATCGACTTTCATTACAGCGATTCGTGGGCCGATCCTGGCAAGCAGACCAAACCGGCCGCCTGGCAGAATTTCACTTTTGCGCAGTTGAAAACCGCTGTGTACGATCACACGGCGGATGTGCTTACAGCGCTGAAAACCAACGGCATCACGCCGGACTGGGTGCAGGTCGGCAACGAAACCAACGACGGTATGCTCTGGCCCGAAGGCCGCGCTTCGACCAACATGGCCAATTTTGCGGCCCTGGTGAGCAGCGGCTACGATGCGGTGAAGGCCGTCAGCAGCACAACTAAAGTTATCGTGCACATTTCCAACGGGTTCGACAACGGGCTGTTTCGGTATATGTTCGATGGTCTGAAGAATAACAATGCCAAGTACGACGTGATCGGCATGTCGCACTATCCCACGGCGGCCAACTGGCCCACGCTCAACAGCCAAATCGCGGCCAACCTCAACGACATGGTGACGCGCTACGGCAAGGAAGTGCTGATCTGCGAAGTGGGCATGCAATATTCCGCGCCGCAGGCTACGCAGGACATGCTAACTGACTTGCTCAAGAAGACGCGGGCTGTTTCGAATGCGAAAGGATTAGGTGTATTTTATTGGGAGCCAGAGGCTTACAATTGGCAGAATTACAGCCTGGGCGCTTGGAATACCAATGGCCGTCCTACCATCGCCTTGGATGCTTTCCTGGAAAACCCGCCGAGTACTACGCCCGATCCCAACTTGGCTACTAATCCGGGCTTCGAATACGACGGCATCGCTTTGCAAACGCCCACCGGCTGGGCCACGCGTGCCACTACCGATTCGGATGCTGATAAAACCGAAGGCGGCGGGCATACCGGTACCTATCGTCTCACACACTATAAGGCAACTGCTTATCAGGTAAGTACTTATCAGTTACGCACTGGGCTTGCCAACGGCACTTACACCCTGAAAGCCTGGGTGCAAAATGGCGGCGGCCAGAAGACGTGCCAGCTCTACGCCAGTGACTTTGGCGGCGCCGAGAAAGCCGTAGCCCTGCCCGTCACTGCCACTTGGACCCAAATTCAGATTACGGGCATCCAAGTAACCAACGGGCAATGCGAAATCGGACTGCTGTCGGAGGGCAACGCCGGCAACTATTGCAGCATCGACGACATCGAATTTGGCCTGCAAGCCACCGTCACGGGCTCGAAGAGCGCCCAAGCCCGTACGACTACCAACGTGTTTCCCAACCCCGTTCGCGACCAGTTATCCGTTGAGTATCAGCTCGAAAAGCCCGAAACCGTTGAGATTTCCCTGTATACCATTACGGGGCAATTTGTAGCTACTCTTTTGCCTGCTACGCGGCAAACCGCTGGCAAACAAGTCTTTACCCAGCCAGTGGCCCGCAACGTAAGCCCCGGCCTGTATTTGCTTGCAATCACGCACGGCGAGCAGCGCATTGTGCGGCGCGTGAGCTATGGCCAATAATTCTGTCCGGTACAGAATCTTCCGGGTCTGTTTTTCTGCTCTTCTCTAACTGCTTGTCATCCTTCACAAAGCCCAGGATGACAAGCAGTTAGCGTAAAGGGGCAATTAGGCTCTACAGCGCGTACTCACCCAAGGCGCGGTACACGTCGTGGATGCTTTTGTCGTCGCGGAAGGTTTTGGAGAGCGGTTCGGCTTGTCCGCGAATCCAGATTTTAAGCTCCGATTCGATGTCGAAATGCCCGGTAGTTTCCATCGAAAAGCGTTCGATGCTGCGATAAGGCACGCTCAGGTACTCGACTTTCTTGCCCGTAACCCCTTGCTTATCAGCCAGAATCAGGCGCTTGTTGGTGAAAATAATCAGGTCGCGGATGATGGCGTAGGCTTTCTGTACCTGTTCGCCGGAGCTGAGCAGTTGCGCTAGCTCCTGTTGGATGGATTGGGCGTCGCTTTCAGAAGCGTTGCCGAGAAGGCCGTCGAGTAGTCCCATGGGTGTCAAGCAAAAGCAAACAGGTGGAAGATGGCCTTAACTTACTCAAAAATGAGGTTGGGCGCCTACGGAGGAGCAACAGCGCATCGACTATCCTCGTAAATTCAGCGCATTGGTACGGCGCTACGTGCCGACGTTTCTCACTCTTACCTGACCCTTACCTATGGATCACCAAGAACAAAAGCTACGGGCATTCGTCGAACAATGGCTGGCTGACAACCCCGACCGCGTAACCGAGCGCCGCGTCGATGCACTCGTGTTGGAAGACTGGAAACGGGCCGCCATTCGGCACATTCTCCAGTTTCATCCTACCGATGCAGAAAGAGAAATCGAACGATTTGCCACGCAGGTGGAAGATTAGATGCTTTGCCGGTAGTCTCTTAGAAGGACCGAATACTAGATTGTTTTCAACAAAAAAGCCAGACAAGTAGCGTTGTCTGGCTTTTTTGTATGTGTTTGATGGTTAGCTAGTTAGATCCGCCGCCCGTTGTATTGTTAAGCGGCTTCTGCTCTTTCTGCTGCAAGGCGCTTTGCTGCTGCATGGGGTTGAGCGGAGCTTGTTGCTGTTGCTGAAACAGCTCGAAGCGCGACGGCGCCGCCTTCTGCGGATAGCTGTTGTTGGAGAGGTCCGTGTCGGCAGTTTGCAGGTACGGGTCGAGAGAGAAGGCCACAACAGGCTTCTCAGTCACGAACACCTTGGTTACGTGCTCGTTGTTTTTGCGCCAGATTTCGGCCGGAATGTTTACTACTTCCTGCTTGCCGTCTTCGTAGGTCATCTGCACGATCACGGGCATTACGAGGCCACCGTTGTTCTTCAACTCTACTTCGTAGAAATGCACGCCGGCGTTCAGGCGCTGCTGTTGCGCTGGCGTGAGGCCGCTGTAGTATTTCTGGTAACGAGCCCGGTCGGCGTCGGTGGTAGCCGTGGGGTCGTAGTTGTTGTAGAAGTCTTTGAGGTCGGGCTTCACATCCACCAGCGTTTTCTTAATGTCTTGGAGATTACGCTGTTGCGAAATCGTCTTGGGCGCGGCGTTGATTAGCTCGCGCTTCTTGGCGTTCTCGACTTCGGGGTTCTTCGAATCGACGGTGTACCACTTCACGCCTTCGATGCTCAGGTCGGTGTGGTCGGTGGTGTAGAACCAGCCGCGCCAGAACCAGTCGAGGTCGACGCCCGAAGCGTCTTCCATCGTGCGGAAAAAGTCGGCTGGCGTGGGGTGCTTGTACGCCCAACGCGTAGCGTACTCCTTAAAGGCATAATCGAACAGCTGACGGCCCATTACGGTCTCGCGCAGAATGTTGAGGGCTGTAGCCGGCTTGGCGTACGCGTTGTTGCCGAATTGCAGCACCGATTCCGAGTTGGTCATGATCGGCGTTTGCAGGCTCTTGTCGGTACGCATGTAGTCCACAATGTTCTTGGGCTCACCGCGACGCGAGGGGTAATCGCGCTCCCACTCCTGCTCCGTGAGGTACTGCACAAAGGTGTTCAGGCCTTCGTCCATCCACGTCCACTGGCGCTCGTCGGAGTTCACGATCATGGGGAAGAAGTTGTGGCCCACTTCGTGAATGATCACCGAGATCATGCCGTATTTGCGGTCGGCGGTGTAGGTGCCGTCTTTCTCCGGACGACCGCCGTTGAAGCAGATCATCGGGTACTCCATGCCGCCCACCGGCCCGTGCACCGAAATGGCCACGGGGTATTGATAGGGGATGGTGAATTTCGAATACGTCTTGATGGTGTGCGCTACTACTTCCGTTGAGTACTTGCCCCACAGCGGGTTGCCCTCTTTCGGGTAGTACGACATGCACATCACCGGCTTGCCCTGCTCCTTGATCTGCATGGCATCCCATATGAATTTGCGCGAGCTGCACCACGCGAAGTCGCGCACGTTTTTAGCGGCGAACATCCAGGTTTTGGTGCTCTTGGCTTTGCTGCCTTGCTCGGCGCGCTCGGCTTCCTGCTGGGTCACGATGAGCACAGGTTTAGAAGCATTTTCGGCCGAGGCCAAACGCTTGCGCTGAGCAGCCGAAAGCACCTGATCGGGGTTTTGCAGCGTGCCGGTAGCGCCTACCACGTGGTCGGCGGGGGCAGTGATGCTGACTTTGTAATCGCCGAAAGGCAGCGCGAATTCACCGTTGCCCAAGAATTGCTTGTGCTGCCATCCCTGGAAATCGCTGTACACGGCCATGCGCGGGTAAAACTGCGCGATTTCGTAGAGGTAATTCTTATCCTCCGGGAAAAATTCGTAGCCCGAGCGCTCGTTGATCTTAAGCTGATCGTTGATGTTGTAACGCCATGATATACTGAACGTTACGTTCTGCTTGGGCCGCAGAGGCGTCGGCAGGTCAATGCGCATCATGGTGTGGTTGATGACGTGGGGCAGGTCTTTGCCGCCTTTCATCTTCACCGACTCAATCTTGAAGCCGCCGTCAAAATCGGAGTTCATCAGGTACTCCATCGCCGGAAAAGTCATTTTTTCCTGCACCTGGCCCACTTGCGTAGCGGTCGTGATGGAGTTTTTGTCCAGAATGTTCTGGTCGAGCTGCACCCACAAGTAGGTGAGCACGTCGGGCGAAAGATTGGTGTAGGTAATGTCCTCCGAACCCGTGATGGCTTGCTTGTCGTCGTCGAGCTTGACGCGGATGTTGTAGTCGGCGCGCTGCTGCCAATAATCGTGGCCCGGTGCGCCGGAAGCCGTCCGGTAGGTGTTGGGAGTGGGAAGCTCGGTTTCGAGCTGCTTGAATTTGTCGGTGCCGGAATTGGTCGTCTGAGCGACTCCTGGGGCAGTGACCGACAGCGCAAAGCCGGCAGCCAGCAGGTAGTGTTTTAGCATGAAAACAGCGAAACGTGAAGCAGAAGTAGATAAAGCAAATCTAAACAAAGTATGCCGCTAACCCGTGGCAAAAAGACAAGTGTCGGGCTTAACTGCTGCTGTTTTGGAGCAGCAGCACCGTCGCAATGCCCGCAGCCGCTCCACTCGTAACCAAGATCCAGTCGCGGCGGTTGGTCCGAAATCCGCGCAGCACCACAAAGCCCAGCGCCAGAATCAGGCTAACAATCAGTAGCTGACCAAGTTCCACTCCGAGGTTAAAAGCCAGCAACTCTGTCACCGGGCGGCTGTTGCGGCCCAGCAATTCGCGCAGGTAACTCGAGAAGCCCAGCCCGTGCACCAACCCGAAAACGGCCGCCAGCACGTTGGGCACCGTCAGGACGAGGGGAAGCGGTTTGCGGCGGGGAATCTGACTGCGGCCCTGCCCCGACCCGGCTTGCAGCAAGTTCACCAAGCAAGTCAGCAGAATGGTAATCGGAATCAGAATTTCAATCAGCTTGGGGCTGTACTGTACAAAGCCCAGCGTAGCCAGCGCCAGCGTGATGGAATGGCCCACGGTGAAGCTGGTCACCAGCGCCACTACCCGCCGCCAATCGGCCAGCACGTACGGCGCGCACAACGCCAGCAGAAATACGAGGTGATCGTAGGCCTGCAGGTTGAAAATGTGGAAGAAGCCGAGCTTGAGGTAAGTCTGGAAAGCGGACATGCGGCAAATCTAGCCAAGAGTGCGAAACTAGGTCGGAATTGCGTCTAAGCAAGACCTAATAGACTTCTATTCTGAATTCGAAACCTCAATTAAGCTAATGATTATCAATACAATAGCCCCGGTAACAGCATGGTTTCCGGGGCTATTGTATTGATAATGAATGTGTTATGAAACAGCTAGGACAATGGCTACAAAGGTGCCTCATTGCTCCAGCACTTCCAGTAATGTCTTAAAAACGCACCTTCGCGATTTCGAATTGCGGGGCCGTGGCCTGGTAAGGATAGAGCACATACGCATCCGTCAGGAGGCGCCGGGTAATGGTAGTCGGGCTGGTTGCGCCCGTAGCGAAGGTGCCCGTGACCTGAGTAGAGGCCCAGGAATCGCTGCTGTTGAGGCGAAACACCGTGCTTTGGCTTCCAGACACAACCAACAGTGTTTGAGCGTTTTGTAGCAGCAAGCCATCAGCACCTACTAAGCTTTGGCTGGTAGCCACGGTCGTGAAGCTTTCGGGATTGTTAAGGGGTACTTTGTACAGCGTGCCGTCGCTGCTTTTGGCCGTCAGCAGGTAGCCCCCTGGGTGGTACACAATGCCGTTCAGGCCAAAGCCTGCGCCACCGCTCAGTTGCGCATTTTCCAGGAAAACAGAGGCTTTGCCCTGTTTGTCAACTTTATAGATGATGGGGGAAAGGCTATCGGTTATGTAGGCATTGCCGTCGGCATCCACGGCAATATCGTTGGCAAAGTGAGCAAGGCTGGGCCGCAGAGCGCCAAGATCAATGTAGTTGACTAAGTTGCCGTTGTCGGAGTTGAAAATAGCGACGGCGGCCAGTTTACGCGCTGTGGCCGGGCTCGTGCGCGTGGGGTTAACGCCAATATCCGACACGGCCGCCAGCAGGCGGTGCCGGGCAACATCGAGGTTCAGCCCAATCGTCGAAACCAGCCGCGAATCGTCGGCAAATACTGTGTACGTGCCATCGTCTTCCACGGCTCCGATTTGCCCTTTGGTGCGAGAGCTTACCAAAAACTGGCGGTTCAGCTCGTCGTACTGCACGCCTTCGGGCGATATGCCGGCCTGCGCAACGGTGATTTTGGTGGGCGAAAACGGGTTGGGTATGGTACCATCTTCGGAGCATCCGGAAAGCCAGAACAGCAACCCGAATGCCAAGGGAGCTAATCGAACAACACGAGATAAGGCCGCCAAGCCTGTTGGGCGGGAGGTAAGTAAGTGGAGCATACGCAATAGACTTTAAGTGACAAATAATCAATGGTATAGCTATACGCACCTGCGCTCCGAAGAGATTGAGCATCGCCCCAATTATTCCCTTGGGATCAGGTGTAAAATTTTAGCTAAAGCGGACGCTTCTCGATCAGACATTATACAGGGTAGATGCCGTGCTGCATTAAGCGTCGCGACGAGTAGCATAGTATCTGAAATGACAACTCACGGTTATGTCCTTTGTTCACAAAATGTTAATCAGCACAGCAGCGCTAACAAGCTCACATGTAGCAGTCTAAGCACAGATCATTACTCCAGCCTGCAAAACAGAATCAACGACATTAGAAGCACAAAACGGCCAGATTTTGAGTAAGCAAAAATTTGAATAACCATAAAGCTCCGTCGGCATTGCGTCGGCAGGGCTTATCGTGGTGCTACAGCTGCAGACTGCGGTTGCTCTGCATCCGCCTGCACCGAACGAACAACTTCCTTATCATGCTCCAGGGTCTCGCTGCCTGATACCAAATATGGCTGCAGGATCGGGGCCATGCCCAGCAGCACTTGGATGGGCAGAGCAGAGGTGAAGCTGTAGTCGGCCGCATCGCGCCCAGGCACAAAGGCAGTCAGGGTACCGAAGTGGTTCTCGCCGAGGAAGAACACAAAGGTGGCCGTGCGGTTGACAGCGCGGGAGGTTAAGCGTTGCCCGCCGGCGTTCACCGTAACTAAGCGGTTATCCCCGGTACCGGTCTTGCCTCCCATTGGCAGCGTATCACCATTGACGTCGCTGAAGCTCCCCTTCAGGCGGCGCGCCGTTCCGGTTTCCACTACCCCTGACAACGCCTCCTGCACGGCGGCAGCTACTTCCGGAATCATCACCTGCTGTCCTGCCACGGGCGACAGCTTGACGATGGTTTCGTAGGGAGTATTGGCAGCGAAGTGCAGTTGTTCGATACGAACCTTTTGCTGACGCACCCCTTTGTTGATGATAATCCCCATCAGTTCTGCCAGCGCCGCCGGGCGATCGCCGGAGGAGCCCAGAGCGGTAGCATAAGAAGGCACTAAGTGATTGAAGGGATAGCCAAGCCTTTTCCACCTTTGCTGGATGTCTTCGAAAGCATCCAACTCCAGCATGGTTCGAATACGGGAATCGCGGGCGTGCTTATACTGCGTGCGCAAGAGCCAGGCATATACTTGCTGGCGTTGGTTTTGGCTGGCTTCCACCACTTCGGTCCAGCGCGCTTCAGGGTGCTTCCGCAGATAGTCTAAGAGCCATAGCTCGAGCGGATGGACGCCGGCGATGTAACCCTGATCCGATAGGGTATAGGCCTCGGGACCATATCTATGGTACAGTTCCATAATTCTGTGGTCCGTGAGTCGGGCATAGGGCAAGCGCTCATGCAGCAACTTCGCGAAACTGACAGAATCCGTTTCGGGGTACAGGTAGCGGTGCACGGCCGCTAGCCTTACCGGATTTTGCCGCAGGCCACGGAGGAGTATGTTCAGGCGCTCATCCGGGGACTTATGGTCGTACTTGTGCCAGAAGCGCCGTAAGTACATTCTTCCTTCGCGGTCAGCAAACCGAGCCAGGTATACCCGACGGCGCGGGTCGCGGTCGTTTGCAAAGAGCTCCACCGTGCTGCCGGCCGTCTGGTAGGTGCTGTAGCGTACCAAATCCCGCATCAGACGAATAAATGGCAGGTTGATAGATCTGAGCAAAGCTTCACGCACCGTAGGATTGCTGCGGTTGTCTTGGCTTTGGAAGTTGTGGAAAGTGTGCATACCGCCGCCCGTGAAGAAGACCTCCCACGGGCTGGCTGAGTAACGACGCTCCGTGGCTGCCTGCAGAAGTGCCGGCAGACTAGTGTCTTTCTCTCTGATCATGTACTCCAGCACCCAGCGGCTCAGGTTATCCTGCGGCTTGCTCAGGGCCTTGAGCAAAGCACTTGGAGGCTGATTGACGTAGCGTTTATGAATTTCAGCGATCACTTCCAGATATTGGACAAACACCCGCAGCTTGGCCGTAGAACCCAATTCCAGCTTGCTTCCTTCGTTAATATCGAAAGGCTGATCCGTGTTGTCCGCCTGAACGCGTACCATATTCCCCTGCGGTGTGCTTTCGTACAGGATAAAACTGTAGCGCATCTGCCGGGTATGATTGGGGGTTAACAGGTGCTCCCCAAAGAGGCCGGTGGTGCCAGCGAATTCGGGATCGCTCAGCCGATCCAGATAAGCGCTAACCTGCTTCTGCAGGTCTTTTTGCAGGGTAGTGGTAACGGCAAGATCAAACCGGTCTAGGTCGTACAACGGTACATCCAGCAACTCCGAAAGATGCGTGCGGACCATGAGAATGCCCTTATCTATCTCCTTTGGAATCACGGGCGGGTTCTTGCTGAAGTCACGGAAGGTCACCTCGCGGGAAAGGCTCGCATCGCGCAGCGCAGCACTGATGTAGCCGCTTTGCGCCATCAGGCGCAGGTAGCTTCCCGTCAGCGCACTCAGTTGGGCCCTCCCTTCAGGCCTCAGATAATAATACGGTCGGCGCTGGGCAATCATAAGGGATACCACTTGGCGTAGCGCAAGGCCCTGTGCCGATAGCGTATCACCCTTGGCTTTAGGTAGGCGCAACAGTTGGTTCACATGGTTAATATCCTCCCCAAACCAAACCCACAACCCGTCGCCAATGCCATGTACTTCTCCGTACCCCGCGGCTGCACCCAGGGGCACGGAGTTGAGGTACGTAAGCACCAGTTGCCGCCGTGCCGGGAGCGTTTTCGGCCCACCCTGATAGGCACGCACGCTGGCCGAAACCATTTGCCGCAGCTTCTCGCCCCGGTTAGTGGTAAAGCCCCGTGGCGAATGACGATACTTCTCAATCTGGGTGGCCAAAGTGCTGCCACCCATCCGCTGGTAACTCAGACCAACGGATTTAGCAGCCTCGTGCAGGACAGCCCGGGCAAAACGCACCCAATCGACGGCCGGGTTCATGTAGGGCTTGGCCGGATCCAGCAACTTCCGGTTTTCTACAAACAGCAGGGACTGAACAATGAGGGGCGGTACCGTGTCAAAACTGGCATAGACGCGTTTGGGATAGGGAAACTGATAGACAGATTCGCCCTGGCAGTCGGCAATCTTCAGCCCGGCCTGTAGCTTCTCGCGGTACGGCGTAAAGAAGCCGCGGGACGCGTATTCAACCAAGGAAGGGGAGAAGCGCGTCTGGGATTCAATCTTCATACCGCGTGCCCGGAGCCGGTTCAGCAGCTGCGGCAGCTGTGAGTAGCCTAGGCGTTTGTCGAAGGGGCCGCCCCTCGGATAAACGACCGCATCGCTCGGGCCAGCCTTTAGGCTATAGCTCAGCATAGCCGCATAGCGCGAAATTTGCTGCGCCTGGAACTTAGAAACCTGCATTTCATATGCCACGGCAGCAAGCAGGGCAACGGTACCGAGGAACAGCGTTACTAACAAAATCCACTTAAACGCGGACCCCCGTGTCTGCGCTTTCCTGTCCTCAGAAGTGCGGAGATATTTGATGAGTGCCACAATTGTATTATCAAGAGATAAAAAATCAGAGACAACCTGCAAATTTACTTACACACTAAACGCTCAAAAGGCCACAAAAGGAATGGAAGACAAGCAATGATACTGAGAAATAAACACGCTTTTCGGTAGGCAAAAAACTACTATAATATACTGAATATAAGCCGATATAGTAGAATTTTTACGCGAATACATAGCTAAATATGGACCTTGTATTAGTCGAAAGCTTCAGTATAAGCTATTCTCGGCTAAGCCCCGGTTTTAAAACCCTCTAGGTCAGAAGAGATTAGCATTATTATAATAAAAACCGGCGTTTTCCTGGCGGCTTGTGCCTCTGATGTTAGGTGTCGACACTATCAACTAATATCCAGCCGGCGCGCTGCTACCACCAGCAATGCAGCGGCGATTTGAAGCCAAAGTACTTTCGCTTTCGACTTGGCATAGATTGTAATCAGGAGAGCGAAACTTCAAGCGGGAAATAGGCGACTTCGCGTAGAATGTGTGGCTCGACAAGGCGCGATAAACTAGCGGGAGTCAACACCTTCACTGACCGGCCTTGGGCTTACTGCTCCTGAAGATGGGCAATAATTTCGGCTGTGGTCTGGACGGGAGGATGCGGCATATGCATAAGTCAGGTTTACAAAAAAGCCCCGTCGGCATACTGATTGCCAACGGGGCTTTTACATGCTAAATCAAGCAATTCTTATTCGACGCCGGGAATATCGACGTGCACGTTTTCGAAGCGAATATGGCCATTATCCAGCACGGCTTCCACTACGGCATCCTTGCTGACCTTGCCCGAGAGGATGTCTTTCGACAACTCGTTCAGGATCGCGCGTTGCAGCACGCGCTTCAAGGGACGAGCACCGAACTGCGGGTCGAAGCCCTGCTCGCCGAGGTAGTCGAGCACCTCGTCGGTAGCTTCCAAGCGGATGCCAGCTTCTTCCAAACGGTGCTGAATCTGGCGGAACTGGATGTCGACAATCTTGCGGATCTCCTTGCGCTTGAGCGGCTGGAACATGATGATCTCGTCGATCCGGTTCAGGAACTCGGGGCGCATGTGCTGCTTCAGGCGCTCGATTACTTCCTCGCGGGTGCGGTCCACAACCTCGTCGTGGTTGTACTCATTCAGCTCTTTGAAATTCTTCTGAATGATGTCGGCGCCCGTGTTGGAGGTCATGATGATGATCGTGTTCTTGAAGTTGGCCATCCGACCTTTGTTGTCGGTAAGGCGCCCATCGTCAAGTACTTGCAATAAGATGTTGAACACATCGGGGTGTGCTTTCTCGATCTCGTCCAGCAAGATCACCGAGTACGGCTTGCGGCGCACGGCTTCCGTCAATTGGCCGCCTTCGTCGTAACCCACGTATCCGGGAGGTGCCCCAATGAGGCGCGACACGGCATGGCGCTCCTGGTACTCACTCATGTCGATGCGCACCATGGCGTTCTCGTCGTTGAACAAGTACTCGGCCAAGGCCTTCGCCAGCTCGGTTTTACCTACCCCAGTCGTGCCCAGGAAGATGAACGAGCCAATCGGCCGCTTCGGGTCTTGCAGACCCGCCCGCGAACGACGCACGGCATCCGAAATCGCCTGAATGGCTTCCGCCTGACCGGCAACGCGTTTGCCTAACTCTTGCTCTAAGTGCAGCAGCTTCTCACGGTCGCTCTGGAGCATCTTGCTCACGGGGATGCCGGTCCATTTGGCCACTACTTCTGCAATGTCCTCACTAGTAACGACTTCCTGAAGCATCGAGCCGCCGTCTTTGTTGGCGTTGGCTTGGTCTTGCAGCTCTTTCAGCTTCTTCTCGGCCTCCTGAATCTTGCCGTAGCGCAACTCAGCCACGCGGCCGTAGTCGCCCTGGCGTTCGGCTTGCTCGGCTTCCAGCTTGTAGCGCTCGATGTTCTCCTTCTCGGTCTGGATGCTGGTCAGGATTTGCTTTTCGCCTTCCCAACGAGCTTTCAGGCTGTCCCGCTGTTCGCTGAGGTCGGCAATTTCCTTGCTCAGCGTCGCTTCGCGGTCGCGGTTGTCTTCGCGGCGGATGGCTTCACGCTCAATTTCCAGCTGCATGATGCGGCGCTGCACTTCGTCGAGCTCCACGGGCATCGAGTCGAGCTCAATGCGGAGCTTGGCGGCGGCTTCGTCCATCAAGTCAATGGCTTTGTCGGGCAGGAAGCGGTCGGTGATGTAGCGCGAAGAAAGCTCTACGGCCGAAATCACGGCATCGTCGGTGATGCGTACGCCGTGGTGCAGCTCGTATTTCTCCTTGATGCCGCGCATGATGCTGATGGCATCTTCAATGCTCGGCTCATCAACCATTACGGCTTGGAAACGACGTTCCAGCGCCTTGTCCTTCTCGATGTACTTCTGGTATTCCTTGAGCGTGGTTGCCCCAATCGAGTGCAGCTCGCCGCGGGCCAGCGCTGGCTTGAGTAGGTTGGCGGCGTCCATGGCGCCTTCGCCACCGCCACCAGCCCCGATCAGGGTGTGCATTTCGTCGATGAACAGAATGATCTGCCCTTCTGAGTCGGTCACTTCCTTGATTACGGCCTTGAGGCGTTCCTCAAATTCGCCCTTGTACTTGGCGCCCGCAATGAGCAAGCCCATGTCCAGGGACATGATGATCTTATCTTTCAGATTCTCAGGGATATCCCCTGCCACAATACGCTGGGCCAAACCTTCCACGATGGCGGTCTTGCCCACGCCGGGCTCGCCCAGCAACACGGGGTTGTTCTTGGTGCGGCGCGACAAGATTTGTAGCACCCGCCGGATCTCTTCGTCGCGGCCGATTACCGGGTCCATTTTGCCGGTTTTCACCTGCTCGTTGAGGTTACGGGCGTAGCGGTTCAGGCTTTGGTATTGATCTTCCGCGGTGGGGCTGGTGACCTTTCGGCCGCCGCGCAGTTCCTTAATGGCGGCTTTCAGCTCTTTCTCCGAGAAGCCGGCATCCTTCATCAGCGTGGCGGTGCTGTCTTTGCCACTGAGCAGCCCCAACAGCAGATGTTCCACCGACACGTATTCGTCTTCAAATTCTTTCAGGTAGTTCGTCGCCCGCTGCAAAGCCGAGTTAGCCTCGTTCGACAGGTAGGGCGACCCGCCGCTCACCTTGGGGTAGCCCGTTACAATGGCATCCAGGCGGGTGTTGAGCAGGTTCTGATTCGCACCTAGCTTCTTGGTCAGAAAGCTAACCACGTTCTCATCCGATTGCAGAATTCCCTTTAGCAAGTGGCCCGTTTCAATGGCCTGCTGCTGGTTGGCGCCGGCTATTTCGGTGGCCTTTTGCACCGCCTCCTGCGCCTTGATGGTATAGTTGTTAAAGTTCATGGTTACTATAGTCTGAGTAAGGGCTTCGGGTAAGAAGTTCTACGCGGTATATAGCAAACGGGGTGCAGAAGAGCTTTCCCTGACGTTTTGGCCTAATTTATTGGTATTCGCACAAATTAGAGTGTCAAAAAGTCTGTTGGTGCCCGTGACTAAAATCAGTAGCTCTGAAGAATAAACCAACTTTTATCAAAGTTGCGTGCTCTTAAATCCTCTTCTCTAATCCAAAAATAAAGTCGCCCTGAGTCTCCCCACATCATTTCGCAGTCTTCGTTGCTGTCTACTTGCAGCAGAAGGCGCCAATTGATGGCATTTGGCTCAAGCCCTTTAGCCCTTGGGTCATCATAGCCTGAAGAGTCACCACAGTACAGCCCATTGATTACTAACTCACATTCCAGTTCCATGTCATTTTGTATTGGGTCAGCGTAACCCAATATTTTATTAACCTCTCCTTCATTCATAATATCCCAATAGATATCGCCCTCTTCGCGAGATAAGAATTTCATTCGCTCCTCAAAATAGGAGTATGGTAAAATGCTGATTTCCTGCTGTGGAGTTACAAAACAGGGTGTATACTTACTGTATTTATCTAACGCATCAGGATATTCTACCCTGCTTAATTGCGCCGTATCGCCGTCATAGAAAATCACTTTAAACTTGTCTTTATCTTTTATATCGAACCCCCACGCCTCCTGCTCTGCAGAATAAAAGAAGTATAACGTTCCTCTTTTAGGCAACAACTGGTCCTTGTCTAATCTTGAGAGCTCAGAAAAGTTGAGTTGTGCAATAAACGATAAGGGATTTCCATTTGCTTCTGTAGGCCAAGTAATAAAGGGAGGGAGATCCGGCTGACCTCCTATTTTAGAACTACCACAAGGCATTAAATCTTCCTCTTCAGAGGTCAAAAGAAGCCTAATACAATTACGCACTACTGACTCAAAGCTATCTAAATGGTGAGCCAGGTTCTTCGCTACAAGAGCTTCTTCAAATTCTTTCCTTGTCATTATTTGCAATAAGAAATTATGTGTTGAACCAGTGTTCACCGACTGTTGGCTTTGAGCTAAACTAAATAAGAACACGCTTGTGGCAAAGCGGGAAACTGCTGCTAGTTGCATCCTTTTTCAGCAATAAAAAGCAGCATTCCATAACCATTTCGGCTACGGGATGCTGCTTTTTAGATGTTTATATGAATTTATAAGATTCTGTATATCAATTACTTGTACGTAGGTTAGGCATTAGCAAATCCAGCATGTTACAGTACTAATTCGGTCTGTATTTATCATTTATTACGCCAGTTGCTGGTTTGCAACTGCGCCGGTAACGCTGGCGTGGCGAAACAGCAGCGCCGATGCCACCCACAGGCCGGAGAAGATAGTGTTTAGCACAATTACTAACACTACACCCATGTTAAGTTCGGGACGCCAGATCGACATGGCTACAAAAGGAAATGCAAACTGAGTTAGCGCGGCGGCAAACATTGCTTTTGACATGCCCAGCGGCTGGAGCTTCGCCACAATGGCCCCAATTAACCCAACGGCCAGCACCCCGGCGTACAGCAGGTTGGCCGGGTTGTCCTCGCTGCCAATGAACCCGACGGCCAGGTTGCCCCACACGAGCAGGAGGGATGCCGCCACCGCCACGCCTGCGGCCAATTTATACGTACCACTGCGTGCTCTGCTTGCTACCAGCAGATACAGCAACCCTGTGACAAGTAGCAGGATGCCAACAATTACAAATTGGGATACGCTCATATGAACAAGAATGAGGGCAGGGAATAATACAGTTTGATACTGTGCGTCTCTAGGCTAGGCGTTGCCCCATATTCGAGCCCGCAGCGCTGGCGCGGCGAAACAACAGACCCGAAGCGGCCCATATAGCGGCGAAGGCTGCATTAGCGCCTATCACATTCGCGAGGCCCACAGAGGGTTCGGCGACAGCACCCGAGGGCGTCCAGACAAATAGCGCTATTACGGTAACTATCACATATGTAAGCGATGCCGCAAACATGGCGTTGGACATGCCCAGCGGCCGGAAGCGGGCGACAACGGCGCCGATGATGCCCACGGCAAGCACCAGCCCATAGAGCAGGTTGACGGGGTTGTCTTCGCTCCCAACGAGCCCCACTGCCAGATTCGCCCAGACGAGCAGAAGCCCTGCCGCTACCGCCACCCCGACCCCCATGCGATACGTGGTATTGTTCCATTTCCGGGCCACCAGGATGTACGTAAGGCCTGTGCCGAAGAGGAGGGCGCCCGCAACCACAAAATCCGAGAGGGTCCAGACTACTTCGTGGGTGAATTGCATCGCCACCAAGGGAATGAGTAGCAGAAACGCCGTAGCAAGTATAATGCGAAGGATGCTTTTGGAAAGGGTCATAGCAGTCATGGTTTTAAATTCGAGAGGGGAAGAAGTTTCTTTTGTCGCCGGTGGATACCCAGTGGTTCTGAGAAGGTAGGCTGTTGCTTCTGCTGCTTACACAACCTGTAGCGCAGATTCTAGAAGGATACTCTGCGTGCTTTTCTACGTGTTTTATTACGCTTTCAAAAGTACTTTGTTTTTCAAAGTTAGCAAGCGAATCCTGATAAATTTTATCTTTTTGTTTATCGAGTTGCTCGGGGCTTACCCCAACAAGATGGTCCGTTCTATGTGCAGCTGCTCCAGGAAATACTCGTCGTGCGATACCACAATCAGTGTTCCGTGGTAGTCGCTAATGGCAGCCGTTAGGATTTCCAGGTTCTGGATGTCGAGGTTATTAGTGGGTTCATCCAGAATGATGAGGTCGGGCGCTTGGTTGCTAATCATGAGGCAGCACAGCGAGAGCCGCATTTTCTCGCCGCCGCTAAGGGTACTGCACGGTTTGTCCCAATAGTCTTTCGTAAACAGAAACCGGGTCAGGCGAATCTTCACTTCGTGTTCCTGTAACCCCGACGCATTGAAGTGCTGCGCCTGCTCGAACACCGAGAGCTGGTCGTGGAGGAGGGAATAATCCTGATCAATAAATACTGCTTTATCCCCGGCCCGCGCTATTGTGCCCTGCGTAGGTTCCAGCTCACCCAACAGGAGCTTGATAAGCGTCGTTTTGCCGGAACCGTTCAGCCCGCGTAGCGCCAACCGTTCGCCACTTAGGATCTGAAAATTCAGGGCTTCGCGCCACAGCAGACGCGCGCCATAGGCGTAGTTCACGTTTGTGGCGGCGACCAATATTTTGCCTTTGTGCAGGGCCGAATTGTCGAAGCCAAGTTTCATTTTGTCGGTGTCGGGCAGTTCCTTCCGTAACTCGCTCAACTCTTGTGAAATCGCGCCGACTTTCTCTGCGTGAATGCCTTTGAGGCGGGAGGTGCTCTTTTCGGCGTTGTTGCGCATCATGTTGAGCACGATGGTGGGCAGGCCGGCCTTGTCCTGGTTTTTCTTGCCGCGGGCATCCAGCTTTTGCTTGCGTTCCAGAGCTTCGCGCTCGGTTTCTTTGGCTTTGCGAAGGGCTCTTTCCCGACTCTTTACGTCTTGGTTCAAGGCATTGCTTTCCACCTGCTTTTGCTCGGCGTAGAAATCGTAGTTGCCGCCATACAGCGTAAGCCCCCGCTTGCTCAACTCACACACCGAATCGAGCAAATTGAGTAGTTTGCGGTCGTGGCTTACCACCAGCAAAGTACTCGGAGTGGTCTTGATGAAATTGTAGAGCAGTTGCCGCCCGGCGGTATCCAGGTGATTGCTGGGCTCGTCGAGCAACACGAGTTCGGGCTGATGAATGGCAATGCCCGCCAGGAAAACCTTGGTTTTCTGGCCGCCGCTGAGGTTTGCCATTGGTTGTGTTAGACTCACCTCGGCCAAGCCCCAATGCAGCAGGGCTTCCTGGCTTCTTTCCTCGATGGTCCAGTCGTCGTCCAGCACGGCCAGATTGGCATCTGTCGCTTTGCCGTCCAGGATTTCCTGCAAGGCGGCAATTTTGCCTTCGATGTGCAGCGCCTGGGCCACGGTAAGCTCGTCGAACTGCCCGAAATGCTGCGGCACGTAATACGGCGCAGCGCTAGTGCTCACAGTCCCGCCGTTCGGCGACAACACGCCGGCAATAAGTTGCAGTAGCGTCGATTTTCCGGCTCCGTTGTTGCCGATTAGCGCGATTTTCTGGTGGGCGTTGACTGCCAGATTCAGGCTGTCAAATAGCACATCTTTATTGGGGTGTGCATACCCGAGGTTTTGTAGGAATAGCATGATTTCTTTCTCAAAAAGCAATTGGCTAGAGCAACCCACGAGGTGGGTTGGCTACTCGATTTTTGAAAGAAGTCAGCTATCACATAAACCGGTTTTTCTGTTGGTAAAGGCAAAATTAAAAATTCTCACTTAATGCCCCTCAGCAGAACGAGCGATACGCCCATTAAAAATGCCCTGACCCAGCGAAAACAGCGCAAAAGGTGATTATGAATTGAGCTAGTTTAGTAATTTGTATCTATCACATTATAAGGTACTTACACAAGTGCTTGTCCGTATTCTTTCATCCTTGAAGAATACGGACAAGCTCGTTTACAAATGGCTTACTTATTCGTCGGATGTAGCTGCGTATTCATCAGCGTGGCCAGCACCGAATCGGGGAGGAGCAGGCTGGAGAAGAAATTGACTTTGGCGCTGATTGTCGGCAGGGAGCGGGCCGCGCCGTCCATCAGCGCGTCGTAGCCTTGTTGTGCTACTTCGCGGGGCGAGGCAGCGTGGTTGGCGGCCCAGGTATCTTCGGCGTGGGCAACGTGGAAGAAGTTGGTGGCGGTGGGCGGCGGACAGAGAATAGTCATGGTCACGGCCGATTTTTTCTGCTTTAGCTCATGCTGCACGGCTTCGGCGAAGCTGAGCACAAAAGCCTTAGTCGCGGCGTACACGGCTTGGCACGGACTGGGCGTGAAAGAGGCCACGGAACCGAGCTGCAGAATCCGGCCTTCGTTGCGGGCTACCATGTCGCGCAGGTAGAGCTTGGTCAGGTGCACGAGCGAGGTCGCGTTTACCTGAATAATGTCTAGCTCGGTCTGCATGTCGGTATCGGTGAAATAGCCCGTTTCACCAAAACCCGCGTCATTGACCAGCGCGTCTATTTGAAAACCCCGTTTGGTTGTCTCGGCATAAATCTGCTCGGGCGTTTCGGGGCGGCTCAGGTCGAAGGGCAACAGCACAATGTCGACGCCGCCGAACTCCTGGTGCAGCAGGCGGGCGGCTTCCTTCAACTCGTCGAGGTGGCGGGCAACGAGCACGACGCGGTAATCGTCGCGGGCGAAGCAGCGGGCCAGTTCGAAACCAATGCCGTTGGAGGCACCGGTAATCAAGGCAGTTTGGTCGTTCATGGCCGAAAAGTTTAGGTGAAAAATCGGATTCCTACTTAGCGCATAAAAAGACAGGTTTGGTTGCAAAAGGTGGCTTGTAATAGTAAGATAATCAAGTACTTGGTATAAAGCTAGATTACCGCCGTTTGCGTCACGGCAGGCCATAAAAAAACTTGCCGGCCCTACTGAGCCGGCAAGTTTTTTCAAGGCCAGTTAGTCCAAACCTAATTTTTCGCAGACGGGTATTGCACGCCCATGTTGTGGAACATGAAGGCCCATTTGTCGGTCTGCTCGCTGATTACCTGCGCCGTCGAGCGGCCCGCGCCGTGACCGGCTTTGGTTTCGATGCGGATCAGGACGGGTGACGTACCCTTCTGGTTTTCCTGAATGCGCGACGCAAACTTAAACGAGTGCGCCGGCACCACGCGGTCGTCGTGATCGGCGGTCGTGATGAGCGTAGCAGGGTATTCGGCGGGCTTCAGGGCGTGGTAGGGCGAGTACTTATAGATGTACTCAAACATTTCCTTTGAGTCCTCGGCCGTGCCGTAGTCGTAGGCCCAGCCCGCGCCGGCCGTAAACTTATTGTAGCGCAACATATCCATCACGCCCACGGCCGGGAAAGCTACTTTAAACAGCTCCGGATGCTGCGTCATGGCAGCGCCTACCAATAGGCCGCCGTTAGATCCGCCCGAAATCGCGAGGAAATCCTTCGAGGTGTAGTTGTTTTTCACCAGGTACTCGGCGGCGGCAATGAAATCGTCGAACACGTTCTGCTTTTTCATTTTGGTGCCGGCCAAGTGCCAGGTTTCGCCGTATTCGCCGCCCCCGCGCAAATTAGGAACTGCGTAAATGCCACCGTTTTCTAGCAACACGATGTTGGAGGTGCTAAAGCTCGGCGTCATGCTAATGCCAAACCCGCCGTAAGCGTACAGCAGCGTGGGGTTCTTGCCGTTCATCACCAAGCCTTTTTTGTAGGTGATAATCATCGGAATCCGGGTGCCGTCTTTGGAGTTATAAAACACCTGTTTCGACTCGAATTTCGTTGGATCGAACTGCACGTTCGGCTTTTTGTACACCGTCGATTTGCCCGTGGCGATGTCGTACTTGAAAATCGTGGGCGGATAGATGTATGAGGTGAACGTGTAGTAGGTTTCCTTCTCTTCCTTCTTGCCATTAAAGCCGCTAGCCGAGCCAATAGAAGGCAATTCTACCGAGCGCTCCTTTTTACCGTTCATGTCGTACTGCTCCACCAGGGAGGTGGCGTCTTTCAAATACTGGGCAAATATTTTCCCGCCGACAGTCGAAACGTCGAGCACGTTTTTCGTCTCTGGAATCAGGTCTTTCCAGTTGGCCGGTTTGGGATTGGCGGCATCCACGGTCACCACCCGGAAGTTCGGCGCGTTTAGGTTGGTAAATACGTAGAGCTTGCTGCCCACATTGTCGACAACTTGGTGCTCGTTGTCGAAATTATCGACTACCTGCACAATGCCGCTGCTGGGCTTGCTCAAGTCCTGCACATAAAGCTCGTTGCCGGTAGTAGTATTGGCAGCCGATATCACCAGAAAGCGTTGATCTTCAGTAAGATGTGCGTTGATGTAGCGGCGCGGGGTTTTGTCGCCGCCAAACACCAGTTTATCAGTGCTTTGCAGCGTGCCCAACTTGTGATAATACAGCTTGTGGTACTGCGTGAGGCCCGCCAGCTGACTGCCAACTTTGGGCTTGTCGTAGCTGCTGTAATAAAAGCCGTCGTTGCCTTTCCAGGCGATGCCCGAAAACTTTACGTCCGTGAGCGTATCGCCGATGATGGACTTATCGGCAGTCTTCAACACAATGACTTTGCGCCAGTCGGAGCCGCCCTCCGAAATCAGGTAGGCCGCCATGCTGCCGTCCTTGGTGAAATTGATGCCGGCCAGCGATGTAGTGCCGTCTTTCGAGAAAGTGTTGGGGTCCAGAAAAAGCTCCGGCGCGCCGTTGCCCACCTGGCGGTACAGCGCCGACTGATTCTGCAAGCCCGTATTTTTTGAGAAATACGTGTACTTGCCTTCCTTAAAAGGCGCCTCGTATTTCTCGTAATTCCACAGCGTTTCGAGCCGTTTGTGAATGGCTTCCCGGTACGGAATCTGGGCCAAGTAATTCTGGGTCACTTTGTTTTCCTCCTGCACCCAAGCCTTTGTTTCGGCCGCTTGGTCGTTTTCGAGCCACCGGTAGGGGTCCGGCACTTTGGTCCCGAAGTAGGTAGTAACGGTGTCTACCTTCTTGGTTTGGGGATAGGGCAGCGTTTTGATGGCGGTTTTGGTGTACTGCGCGTAGGCGTGGCTACTGAGTAGTAGAGCCACAAGAGCGAGGAAGCGTTGTTTCATGAGCTTTGGAGAAGTTATGACTAAGTATAAAGTCTGAGCAAAGCGTGGGTGGTTGCACGCATTATGTAGCAGAAAACACGGGTACGGGTGCGCGTTCGCCAGCAAATTAATGTTTGGGTGGATTTTAGTTTGTTCGTTGCAAACAAGCAAATCAGAGCCTACTTGGTTTATTTGTTGCGTTAGCTAAATGCTTACTAACAAGAGTGATACATTGGGAGAGGTTATGCCATTTCGCAATGCAGCACGCGTTACTTGCTCCAGGAATTTGGGTTTGTTTCATACAGGTTGCTCAAGCGCATAACTCAGCGCATCGGCAAGCGGTGCTGCATACAGTGCATTGCGAAGCGCCTGCTGCTCCATACCTCCACCCCCAGCCAGAGGAAAAAGCTGTTCAACAGCAAGCGCCGGAAAAAAGACGGGCGAGGTTCGGGATTAAATTAGGAGGCAATCTGTCGGCGATGAATTTTAATCAAGTATCGCCCAAGCCCAGCCCGCCGTTCAAAACCATTTGGGCGCCTGGGTTTACCGGCGGATTCACGCTGCAAGTGCCTTTGTTTGGCAAATTATCTCTGCAACAAGACTACCTGATTTCGCAAAGGGCCGGTGAGGACAAGGATGCCGGCCTGAAGTACCGGCTGCAATATTTATCGCTGCCCGTTATGCTGGAATATGCCATCAGCCCGCGAGTAGTGCTCATGGTTGGGCCCCAATTTGACTTGCTGATTAAGGCCAAGCAACAAGCCGCAAACGGCACTTTCAACGTAACGCACGACACGGAAGAGCGTAACGTTGGGGCCAGCGCCGGCATTGAACTTTCGCTGTCAAACCACCTAAGCCTGGACCTGCGTTACATGGCTGGGTTAAACCATATCGGTCTGGGCCAGCGATCCACTGTTCGGGAGTTCAAGTACCAGTTAGCGCAAGCAACTGTAAGCTTAAAATTGTGATTTAATCATAAGTATCATATAGTCAATTAGTTAATGGCTGGCAGGTGTGGCCTGTTTAGTCCAATACATGCTCTGACATGGTTCGGAGCAGCCATTGATACAGCTTTTCGGCATCACTAGGCTTGAACAGTTCGGTACCCGAGTTCATCGTGGCCGCCGTACCGCAAGCCACGCCCAGCCGCACCATCTGGCGCACCGATTTGCCCGTTGATAGCGCGTAAAGCATTCCGGCTACCATGCTGTCGCCGGCTCCTACAGTGCTGCGCTTTTTTACGGCGGGCGCCGGCACGTGGTCTTCCATGTCCTGGGTCACGACGCAGGCGCCCTGCGGCCCCAACGACACAACGATAATCTCGCATTTGCCTTTGGCGATCAGGGCTTTGGCGGCTTTGCCCACAGCGGCGCTGTCCAGCTCATCGACGCCGGCCATGCGGGCTAGCTCTCCCACGTTGGGCTTGATGAGGTACACGCCCTCCTCGACAATGCGTTCGAGTGCCGGCCCCGAAGTATCGGCTATTACTTTGGTGCCCGCCGCGTGCGCCCGCCGCACTACTTCTACCAAAAAATCCGGGGCAACGCCGGGGGGCATACTGCCGCTGATAACCAGAAATTCGGGAGCGGGCGTAAGCTCCTGAAGCACGCGCAACACCTGCGCTTGTTCGTCAGGCAAAAGCAGCGTGCCCGGCATCCCGAACCGATACTGCTGATTGGTAGCAGAGTCGACGACGATAAAGTTCTCGCGCGTCCAGTTGGCCGCGGCAATAGCGTGTTGTGCAATATGCTCGCGCTCAAGTAGTTCCTGCAAAAGCAGCCCCGCTGGTCCGCCGGCCGGAAACAGCGCGAGCGACTCCAGACCGAGCCGCTTTAGCCCCCGCGACACGTTGATGCCGCCGCCGCCGGGCTCAAGCTTGGGCGCTACGCACCGCATTTTGTGCTCCGGCACAAGCTTATCCACCGAGGTGCTTTTGTCGATGGCCGGGTTGAGAGTAAGGGTTACGATGCGATTCATGGCCAAGCTGATGTGTGTTTGAGAAAGAACTGCAAGAGACAAAAGTGGATATAAGAAGCTAATGTGAAATAACTTATATATTTAATGCAAAAAATTGTCGATCCTGTGGAGCTGTTGGCAATAAATTGGTTGGCAATATAAGTGATTGATTATAAGGTACTTATGAATGCAAGGGTGTTTTGGCTTTACTGCTTTATTGCAGGGGCATTGCCCACTATTCCCGTTTTCGGACAAGCCAGCCCACAGGATAGCGCCTCGCTGACTGCCGCTGTTACGACCGCAAGCAAGCAGTATGCGCAGGCTATGGGGCCTAACACGCTCCTGACCAACGGGCCGGAATACATCGATTACAAGTTGCCTTACATGAAAGGCCACCAGTTTTTCGGAGACGGCAGCCAGCAGATCGGCGCGGTTTATTTCGACGGAGTCCTGTACAAAGACGTGCCGTTGTGGTACGACATCAAGCTGGATCAGGTGGTGTCGCAGGTGGTCGCCAGCCCGCTGAAAGTGCGCTTGGTAAGCGAAAAAATAACCTACTTCGCGTTCGGCGAACACACCTTTACGCGCATTGTAACCGGCAGCGTAGCCGATAATTCCGTGCCGACGGGTTTCTACGACTTGCTAGTCGACGGTAGGGCTAGGCTCTTGGCAAAAAGAGTAAAAGTGCTCCATACAAAGGCCGGCCCCAACGGCATAGAAGGCTCCTTTCCGGAAGCCGTTACGTATTTTCTGCAACAAGAAAATCGCTTTTATCCGGTTAGCTCCAAAAATGGCGTGGCAAAATTATTAAGCGATAAAAAATCGGAGCTGGAGGCGTACGCGCGGCAGCACAAATTAAAATTTAACAAAGCCAGCAGGGAAACGTCGTTGGCGGAGTTGGTTACCTATTATAATTCAGTGCAAGGCCAGCTTTCACAAAGCAAGTAACGAGTAAGAAAGCGCCGGCCGATTGACATAGCAGCAACTGATTTAGATGAAAAGATTTATACGTATACTTCTGATATTCTTGATGTTATGTGCTGTATCTTCCGGTTATGCGCAAAACGCCACGCCGCCGGTAATCAGCGGAATATTTGAGAGGGCCACTTTTGAGCATTTTGCCAAAGCCATAGAGTCGAAGTCGAAGTATCGCTTTTACTTTAATCCGGCGGCCGTTGACAGCTTATCCATCACGACGGAAGTGCGGGAGCGGCCATTGCCGGAAGTGCTGGATTTGGTATTCAAGGGCACGAAGCTGCATTACGCTATCGATGGCGAAGGGCGCGTGTACATCACCTCGGGCCTCCGGTTGGAATCGGAGTTGCCGGCTGACTATTTCCGGCCGGGCGATGAGGAAAAAGTTGCTGTCGTTGACAATGCCAACGACGACGCGGCCAACCGCAAATCGCGCTCTGCGGCGGCGCTGCAACTGAAAGTATACGAAATCAGTGGTGGCCGTGGGGCTACGGCCAACGGCAACGTCACGCTGGTCGGGCACGTTCGGGAGCTGAAATCGGGCGAGGCCGTGATCGGCGCTTCGGTGTACATCGAGTCGCCATCCATCGGCACGGCCACCGATCAGTTTGGGTACTACTCGCTGACGTTGCCCGTGGGCCGGCACGAACTGAAAATTAGGGGTGTGGGCATCAAAAATACACGGCGCCAAGTGGTGTTGCGCACCGACGGAAAGCTGGACGTAGAGGTCGAAGAAGAC
Source organism: Hymenobacter jejuensis (assembly GCF_006337165.1). Taxonomy (NCBI): domain Bacteria; kingdom Pseudomonadati; phylum Bacteroidota; class Cytophagia; order Cytophagales; family Hymenobacteraceae; genus Hymenobacter; species Hymenobacter jejuensis. Next base: position 1,302,020 of record NZ_CP040896.1, on the reverse strand, counting down.
ATCACTACGCTGAAGGAAGTGGTGATTGAGGCCGAGAAAGACAAAAACGTGGCGGGCCTGCAAATGGGGCTGGAGCGGCTCGACATCAAAACCATGAAGCAGGTGCCCACCGCCTTCGGCGAAACGGACATTTTGCGCGTGGTGCTGACCTTGCCCGGCGTCAAGTCGGTAGGCGAGGGCAGTACCGGGATGAACGTGCGCGGCGGGGGCACGGACCAAAACCTGATCCTGTTTAATGATGCGACCGTCTACAACCCCTCGCACTTGTTCGGCTTTTTCTCGGCCTTTAACCCCGACATCCTCAAAACCGTCGAGCTATACAAAGGAACAATTCCAGCGCGCTACGGCGGGCGCTTGTCGTCGGTGCTGGACATTGCCACGCGCGACGGCAACAAAAAGCAGTTCGCTGGCTCGGGCGGTATCGGATTGCTAACCAGTCGATTAGCACTTGAGGGCCCGATCGTGAAGGACAAAAGCTCTTTTATCATCAGTGGGCGGACCAGCTACTCCGACTGGTTGCTGCACCTGCTGTCGAATAGCAAGCTGAAGCAAAGCGCCGCCGCTTTCTATGATCTTAACGCGCACATTAGCAATGAGATAGATGATAAGAACTCCGTGTACCTTACCGGGTACCGGAGCCGCGATAGGTTTAAGCTGGCCAGCGATAGCGTGTACCAATACGAGAACACCAACGCCAGCGCGAAGTGGAAGCACAATTTCAACAACCGCCTTTACGGGGTCCTGACCGGCGCTTTCAGCCAATACAGCTACAACATTTCCAGTCAGGATAACCCAATCACCAACGCGCGACTTAAGTACGACATCCGGCAGGTGAATGCGCAGGCCGATTTTAGCTACCTGCCCAGCGCCAAGCACAGCATCGACTTTGGCGTAAGCTCCATTCTGTACAACGTCTCGCCCGGCACGTTTGCGCCCTCCAGCGACGAATCGCTGATTGTTCCCGACGCGTTGGCCCGCGAAAAAGCGGTCGAAAGTGCCGTGTATGCTTCCGATCTCATTACGGTTACGCCCCGCTTGGCCGTTTCCATCGGGCTGCGTTACTCGCTCTTTAATGCCTTGGGACCCAGAGATGTATACCAATACCTAGGAGGCGTGTCTAAATCGGTGAATACCATCACCGACACGCTGCACTACCAGAAAGGCAAAGCGCTCGCCACGTACCATGGCCCGGAATACCGCTTATCGGCCAAGTATTCGCTTTCCGACAACTCCTCGATGAAGGTGAGCTTCAACCGGCTGCGCCAATACATTCACATGCTATCGAATACGGCCTCGATGTCGCCGACGGATAGCTGGAAATTGAGCGATGCCAACATTCGGCCGCAGGTTGGCGACCAGATTTCGGTGGGGTATTACCGCAATTTCAAAAGCAACACCATCGAAACGTCCGTGGAAACCTACTACAAGGTGATGCACGACTTCCTGGATTACAAAGGCGGCGCGACGTTGCTCCTGAATCACCACATCGAAACCGATGTAATTAACGCGGAAGGCAAGGCGTACGGCGTAGAAGTAATGGTGAAAAAGCTGACGGGCAAAATCAACGGCTGGGTGAGCTATACTTATTCGCGCTCGCTGGTGCAAGTCAACGTGGCTACCACCAGCGACATGATCAACGGCGGCCGGTTTTACCCGAGCAATTTCGACAAGCCCCACGACGTCACGCTGATTGGTAATTACCGCTTCAGTCGGCGCTTTAGCACTTCGCTTAATTTTAATTACAGCACGGGTCGGCCCATTACGCTGCCGCTGGCCAAATACGTCACGGCCAACTCGACGCGAGTGCTGTATTCCGATCGCAATGAGTACCGCGTGCCCGATTATTACCGCGCCGACTTTGCGCTGAATTTCGAGGGCAACCACAAAGTGAAGAAGCTGGCGCACGGCTCCTGGACGCTGTCTGTCTACAATCTGACGGGCCGCAAGAATCCGTATTCAATTTATTTCAAATCGGAAAATGGCCAGATCAAAGGCTATAAGCTCTCCATTTTTGGGCGGCCAATTCCTACTATCACCTACAACTTCAAATTCTAGATGGGCTACTTTTCGCTTCTGCTGCGCCCGGCTAGTCTTTGGTGGGCGTTGCTTTTATTGGCGCTGGCAAGTTGCATCGACCGCTTCGAGCCGACCGTACTCAACGCTTCCGTTGGCTATTTGGTCGTAGATGGGAGCATTAACCTCAATGGAGTAAGCACTGTTCGGCTCTCGCGCACGCAGAATCTGAGTAGCAAAGACGCCCCGCCGGCCGAAACCAAAGCCAGCGTATTTATTGAGCAAGAGGGCGGCCTGCGCTTTCCGCTGCTCGAAACGGCGCCGGGGGTGTACGCTTCCCAAGCGCTAAACCTGGTTCCGGGTAAGCGTTATCGTCTCTTTTTTCGGACTCAGAAGCAGCAGGATTTTGCCTCCGATTTTGTAGAGGCCAAAACTACACCGGCCATCGATTCGGTGACGTGGCAGGCCGGAGCGCAAGGCTTGCAATTTTATGTGGATGCCCACGACGCTGCCAACAACACCCGCTATTACCGCTGGGACTTTGAGGAAACCTGGGAATTTACTTCCGCCTACGTTTCCGGAGTTGAGTACCGCAACGGCCAGCTTACTTCCCGCACCGGCGAGGACATTTTTCACTGCTGGCGGACGGAGAAATCGACGGCCATTAAATTGGGCAGCACCGCGAAGCTCGGGCAAGATGTGATTGCTCACCAACCGCTCACGCTTTTGCCGCCTACTTCAGAAAAATTGGGGCAAAAATACAGCCTGTTGGTGCGGCAGTACGCGCTGACGGCGGCGGAGTTTGCCTACTGGGAGCTGCTGCAAAAGAACACGGAAAGCCTGGGCACCCTGTTCGACCCCTTGCCCAGCCAGCTGGTGGGCAACGTGCACGCCCTCTCGGATGCCAGCGAAACGGTCATCGGCTTTGTGGGCGTGCAGTCGGTCACCGAAAAGCGCATTTTCGTCGATTATGGCCAATTGCCCCGTACCTGGGTTTTTCAGACCGGCTACGAAAAGTGCGTTCCGCCCGACACCATCCCCGGCCCGCATGACCTCAAAAAGCCGCCGCTGCCGCTCGTAATCGAGTTTTTCAAGAGCGGCGTCTTCCTCCCAATTGAAGAAATACAGATCGGGACGGACCCCACTAAGTATTACCTCTACTCATCGGCCGAGTGCGTGGACTGCCGCAAGCGCGGCACCAACAAGCGACCGGCTTTTTGGCAATAAGCCTATTTATAAATACTCGATAATTAATTACTTATATAAATGCACGCAAATTCATTGATCGACTTACTACGTGGGGTATGGCGTCGGCGGGCCTTGCTGCCGGTGTTGTTGCTGGCGAGTTGCATTGACCGCTTCGAGCCAAAAGTTGCCCAGAAATCAGTTGGGTATTTAGTAATAGACGGTGCGATCAACGCAGCCGGGGTGAGTACAATTCGTCTCTCGCGCACGCAAAACCTCGGCAACAAAACGGCGCCGCCAGCGGAAATCAAAGCCAATGTGTTCATCGAGCAGGAAGCAGGAACGCGCTACCCCTTAGCCGAAACTGCCCCCGGTACTTATACATCGGCCGTGCTGACGCTTTCTCCCGACAAGCGGTATCGCCTGTTTGTGCGCAGCAGCGGGCAGCGGGAGTACGCCTCGGACTTTGTGCAGGCCAAAATCACGCCGGCCATCGACTCGGTAACGTGGCAGATCAGCGACAAAGGGCTGCAATTTTATGTGAATGCCCACGACGATGCCAACAACACCCGCTATTACCGCTGGGACTACGAAGAAACCTGGGATTTTAATTCTGCTTTTCGCGCCCAGATAGAATTACGCAACAACCGCCTTCAGCTGCTTACCGAAGACATTAATCACTGCTGGGCCACGGCCCGCGCGCCGTCCATCAAGCTGAGCAGCACCATAAAACTTACGCAGGACGTCGTAACGCACTACCCGCTGACCTTACTGCCCAGCAACTCCACGAAGCTGCAAGTGAAATACAGCCTGTTGGTGCGGCAGTACGCGCTGACGGCGGCGGAGTTTGCCTACTGGGAGCTGCTGCAAAAAAACACGGAAAGCCTGGGCACCCTGTTCGACCCTTTGCCCAGCCAGCTGGTGGGCAACGTGCACGCCCTCTCGGATGCCAGCGAAACGGTCATCGGCTTTGTGGGCGTGCAGTCGGTGACGGAGCAACGCCTCTTTATCGATCGCAACCGCGACCTGCCGCACACCAATGCTTGGCTCCCTGTTACTGGCTACGAAAGCTGCGTCCGCGTGGATACTATCCTCGTCCGGAACCCCACCGGCCCGCAGGACCCACGGTATATTAGCTATTTCAAGGACAATCCTTTTGCGCCCATTGAATTTATTGATTCGCGTACCAAACCTGCCTATTCCTACTCCACCGCCGAGTGCGTAGACTGCCGCAAGCGCGGCACCAACAAGCAGCCGGATTTTTGGAAATAGATAATTATCTGAACTACAGTAAGTTGCAAAAGCGTGACAAGCGTCTGCAGGCATTTCTTTTCTTCCTCCCGCTACTTTCAAATGAAGACATACAGGGCGCTTTTGTTTTTCGGTTTGGCTTGGGTACTGAGCTTGGGAAGTACGTACGGGCAGGCAACGGATTCGCTGGCCAGCTTACGCAAGCGATTTGATGCCTACAGCCAGCAGACGCTCCAAGAAAAGCTCTACGTGCACACCGACCGGCCTTTTTACGTGAGCGGTGAGATCCTGTGGTTTAAGCTAAATGCCGTCGATGGCACGCATCACAAGCCTTTGGCAATGAGCAAAGTAGCCTACGTGGAACTCCTTGATAAAGAACACAATCCGGTATTGCAGGCGAAAATCAATTTGCAACATGCCGCCGGCAATGGCTCGTGGCAACTGCCGGCTTCTTTGGTTTCCGGCAATTATGTGTTGCGGGCCTACACCAATTGGATGAAAAACTTTAGCCCCGATTTTTATTCGTCCATTCCCGTAACCATTATTAATACGCGCCGCAATCTGGCTCAAAAAGCAAGCAAGGATTCGGCGGCAGTAGACGTACAGTTTTTCCCCGAAGGTGGTAATCTGGTAAAGGGAATGGCGAGCAAAGTCGCCTTCAAAATCACCAACAGAGCCGGCAAAGGCGTAGCGACCGAAGGCACGGTGCGCAACCCGCAGGGCGTGGTGGTAAGCCAGTTTAAAACGCTGAAATTCGGCATCGGGAATTTCACTTTCACGCCGGACCAGGAAGGAGTAGCTTACACAGCCTCAATCAAATTACTGGGTGGGCAAGTAGTTACCCGAAAGCTGCCCGCCGCGCATGAATACGGCTACACACTGCATCTGGAAGACATCAGTCCAGGCCAGCTCCGGCTAACTGTCGCGTCGAATATTGCTGAAAAGTCGGCGGAAGACGTGTTTTTGGTGGGGCACTCGGGCCAACAGATTTCCGTATCGGCTGCTACTCGCCTTGCGGGCGGGCGCGGCGAATTTGTGGTTGAGAAAAAAAACCTGGCGGACGGAATTTCGCATTTCACCATTTTCAACAGTCGCAAACAGCCGCTGAGCGAGCGCCTGTATTTTCAGCGCCCAAAGCCCCAACTGCTCATTGCTGCCACTGCCGATAAGCAGCAGTACGGTATCCGCGAAAAAGTAGTATTGCAGCTGTCAACGACCTCTTTCACTGAGAAAGCCACGCCCGCCGACATGTCGTTGGCGGTGTATCGACTGGACTCTTTAACAACCGTTCCCGGCCTCGATGTAAACAGCTTTCTATGGCTGACTTCCAACCTGAAAGGCACGGTTGAAAACCCTAATTATTATTTTACAAGCACTAGCCCTGAAATAATAGAAGCGTCAGATAATCTGATGCTTACGCATGGCTGGAGCCGATTCCTTTGGACGGATGTATTCTCGAATAAAGCGCCGCACTTCGAATTTGCCCCCGAAATAAATGGCCACGTTGTTGAAGGCCGGGTGGTGAACGGCCATACCGGTGCGCCTGCGCCGAAAGTCGGCGCTTATTTGGCTAGCCCAAGCCGGCTTATTCGGATGTACAACGCGACGAGCGATCAGAATGGCCGAGTCCGGTTTGAAACACGCGATTTCTTCGGCTCTAAAGAATTGGTGCTGCAAACCAATACCCAGCGCGACAGCCTCTACCGTGTTGAAATCATCAACCCATTTTCCGTAAAATACACGGCCTCGGCCGTGCCACCGCTGGTTTTTTCGGAATCTTTTCGCACCGAGCTTGGCAAGCGCAGTCTTCAGATGCAGGTCCAGAATGCGTATTTCCGCAAGCAGCTGACGATGCACCGGCTCCCCGCCGCCGACAGCACCGCCTTCTACGGCAAGCCCGACGAAACCTATAAACTCGACGACTACACTCGTTTTAAAGTGCTGGAAGAAGTAATGCGCGAATACGTGCCCGGCGTGCAGGTGCGACTGCGCAACGACGGCTTTCATTTTATGGTACTTGACAACATTCGGCACGTCATTCTGAACGAAAACCCGATGGTATTGCTGGACGGGGTGCCGGTATTCGACGTCAACAAGATCATGGCCATGGACCCGCTGAAAATTCAGAAGCTGGATGTAATTACCAGCCGGTATTTTCAGGGTTCTATGATTTACGATGGCTTGGTGAGCTACACTACTTACAAGGGCGATCTGGCTGGTTTTGAGCTTAATCCGCATGCGTTGGTGCAGGAATACGAGGGCATGCAATGGCAGCGCGAATTCTATGCGCCGCGCTACGAAACGGCGGCGGAAAAGCAAAGCCGCCTGCCCGACGCGCGCACCCTGCTCTACTGGAACCCCAACGTAGCCACTTCAGCAGATGGCAAAAAAAGCCTGGAGTTTTATACCTCCGATCATGCCGGAAAATATCTGGTTGTGATTCAGGGACTTGCGGATAATGGCTTGGTGGGCAGCCGCCGATTTACGTTTGAGGTAAAGCAGCCTTTGTAACGAACAGCCCGAGATCAGAGCACCATTCCAGAGCCTGTCCGTGGTGGGGGTACTTTCGTAGAAGCTTGTAGTTTGTTTACTGAACCCGCTTTTATGCCTGTTACCTACATTGGCTGCTCCGGCTTTTCTTACCGCGATTGGAAGGGCGTATTGTATCCGGAGGGGTTGCCGCCGCGCAAATGGTTTGAGTATTACACGCAGCAGTTCAACACGTTGGAACTGAACGTGACCTTCTACCGAATGCCGGAACTGGCGACTTTTGAGGGCTGGTACACGAAAAGTCCGGCCGAGTACCGCTTTGCGGTGAAAGCACCGCGCCTCGTGACGCACTACAAGAAATTCAATGCGGAAGCCCAGGCTGTTCTAGCCGATTTTTACGGCACGGTGCAGGAAGGGCTACGCGAAAAACTGGGCCCGGTGCTGTTTCAGCTACCGCCCAAAGCGGCTTACACCGAAGAACTGCTCCAACGCATTCTCGACAGCTTTGATCCCGCATTTAATAATGTACTGGAATTTCGGCACCCCACTTGGTGGGAAGGCGAGGTATACCGCGAATTGGCCCGCCACCGCGTTGCCTTTGTGGGGCAGAGCCACCCGCAGCCCCTTCCCGACGAAGTAATTGCTAATACCGACGTGCTGTATTATCGCTTCCACGGCGTGCCGGAGTTGTACACAACGCCCTACAGCGCTGAGTTTTTGCAACGAATTGCCGACGAAATTCAGTCCGCGCCACACGTGAAAGAAGTGTATTTATACTTCAATAACGGCATCGGCGGCGCGGCCGTCAACAATGCCCGGACGATGCAACAATTACTAACGGTCAAGAGAAAATCGTAGATCCGTTATGGATTAAGCCGTTCCAGCAAGGCGTACATCAGGTGATAGAGTTGCTGTAAATCGGCGGCTTCGACTATGCCTTCGTCTTTGCTGAAGCGCAGGACAATATCCGTTTCCGAGTGATGCGTCTCGGGCGCCAGCGTCAGCTCAAAGCCTTTGTGATTCAGCAGAATAGCGCGCAGGTTGCCATCGGCAAACAGCGTGTGTAGCGTTGCGGGCTCGTTGGTTTTGATGATAAAAGCTTCGTCGAAATCCGGGTAACCGATTTCAATGTCTTCCAGCCCCAGCAATTTGCCCAACTCACTCACCCAATCCTGCTCGTGAATGGCAAATCGCAGCGCTACGTCATCCGACACGCGCGCCGTAAGCGTGGTGCTTTCAAACCCGCTCTCGAAGCCGCCGCCCAAATCAATGTCGATATCCAGCAGAATCTGTTGCTTTCCCTGGTTTAGCTGCGCAGAGTACTCATAAATCTCGCCTTGCAGGGCCATGTCGGCGGTTACTTGCTGCCATATTTCGGCTTCGCTGTTGGCTGTAAAAATGCGCGGATTTTCCATTGAGTGAATTGAATTCGGAGAGAATATTCGGCTGGTACGCGGCGGCTAGCGCGTCATTAAGTTTACGCAAAAGAAAATACGGCGCGGCTGTAAGCTGGCGCTACATGGCCACATCAATTTCGTCGGCTTTGGCATACGCGTACGGCGCCGAATGCGCTGCCGGATCGAAAGGGCGCAGCACATAATCATAGCCCGGCGGTACGGAAACAGCGTCGCCCTCGGGGCTTGTGTGCGCCTGCGATTTGGTAGCAACTACTTCAAATACAGCGTCTTCTTGCTGCTTCAGCACGACGCTGTCGCCCACAGTGAATTTCTTTATGGATGTCATTTTTTGTGGCTTTGGGGTGGCGGAATGCACCCGCGCTGGCTGCATCTGCTCCTTATACGACGAAGCGTAAAACAGAAAACGAAAACTGGCAGGCGAAAAGATTATCTACGCTGGAAAGCCACGGCATGTTAAATGGGCAGGTATTTATATTTGATTAATAATCAATTGCTTATGTAAGATCTGTTGCGCCATATCCTGCTCATCTGCTTCTGAATTAAATAGCCGGCTGCCAAGAAATACCCGTATAGAGGTAAGCTCGCAAACGTCTCTTAGCTGTATGAAATCCTGGTTTATTGGGTGTTCCGGTTTTCATTATCGCCATTGGAAAGAAACGTTCTATCCCAAGGGCTTGCCACAGCGCAAGTGGTTCGATTACTACAGCGAGCACTTTAAAACGCTTGAGCTTAATGTTACTTTTTATCGGTTTCCGCAGCTTTCTTTTCTGGAAAATTGGTACCAAAAAAGCCCATCCGATTTCTGCTTTTCGGTAAAAGCGCCGCGCCTGATTACGCATTACAAACAATTCAACGAATCTAGGCAGCTGCTTGCTGATTTTTATGGCACCATTGCCGAGGGCTTGCAGGAAAAACTCGGGTGTATATTATTTCAGTTGCCACCCAAAACCACATTCACCGAAGAACGCCTGCAAAAGATTATTGATAATTTAGATCCAGCCTATCAGAACGTGCTGGAATTTCGCCACGTTAGTTGGTGGAACGAAGTAGTGTACAACACATTCGCACAGCATAAAATCACTTTCTGTGGCATGAGCCACCCCGATCTGCCCACGAATATAATTCACAATACCTCGGTGCTGTATTACCGCTTGCACGGCGTGCCGCAGCTCTACAAATCGCCTTATTCGGAGGAAGAATTGGTGCGAATTGCCGACGAAATAAACGGCGCTCCTGATGTGCAGCAAGCCTATATTTATTTTAACAACGATATAGACGCCTCAGCCATTGGCAATGCCCGGCAAATGCAGGAATATTGCCTCGGCCAGTTGGCGTTACACTAGCAGCGTAGTTTTCATAAAATAGCTTGCTATATAATGCATTGATAATGAATGATTTATATAATAAGCTAACGATAAGCAAGATTAAACGCGAACTGGCGGATGTAAAAACCTTTTATTTCGAGGAACCGGATGCACAACAGATATACTATGAGCCGGGACAGTACCTGACGTTTGTGTTGCAAACTGCTACGCAGGAAATTCGGCGGTCGTATTCCATTATTTCGGCTCCCGTTTTGGGCGAGCCTCTGGCCATCGGGGTGAAAAGAATTCCTAACGGAGCATTTTCGCGCTACTTAATTGACCAAGCTCAACCCGGAGACCAATTGCTGACCATCGGCGCCGCCGGGTTTTTCACCTTGCCGCCTGACATTGATGCTTATCAGCAGGTATTTTTTCTGGCGGCAGGTAGCGGCATTACGCCGGTATTTTCGTTGCTCAAAACGGTGCTATACGCGCATCCAACGTTGCGTGCGGTACTTATTTACAGCAACCGCTCACGCGAGGAAACCATTTTTCACGCGGAGCTTGACCAATTAGCGTCCAAATTTCCGCAACGGCTGCGCATCGAATATTTGTACAGCAATAACGCCGTGTTGGCGCAGGCGCGTTTGTACAAAGATTTGCTGAAATCATTTATTGCAAAACTCGGCGTTGCTCCACGCGAAAAAACGCTGGCCTATCTGTGCGGTCCCACGGAATATATGCGCATGTGCGTGTACGGCCTGCGGGAAGCCGGCGTGCCTTTTGAAAATATTAAGCGCGAGAATTTTAGTACGGATACGCTCGTAATTCCTAAAATACAACCTCCAGATACAGAGGTACATACAGTAACTGTGCATCTGCGCAAACAGAAGCTTGAATTTCAGGTGCAGTACCCGAATACGATTCTGCAAGCGGCCAAAAAGCACGGAATTAATCTGCCTTATAGCTGCGAAACCGGCCGCTGCGGTAGTTGCGTAGCCCGGTGTACGGCTGGCCAGGTTTGGATGTCCTACAACGAAGTGCTAACCGAAAAAGACCTTGCCAAGAAGCTGGCCTTGACGTGCGTAGGATACCCAATAAACGGGGATGTGTGGCTTGAAATATAAAAGCCAGTTTTGAAGAGGCTCTTTAGGAAGCCTAAGGCGCTGATTGGAAAATAAGACAGCTTCAAAAGCTATTTCCACAAAAAGGCCTTCTCTTCGGAAGGCCTTTTTGTGGAAATAAGGGAATAGCAGAGCGGCTATACAAGCTCTGTATCGATGGCTACTGACGCCGTGAGCGCTTTATGTACGGGGCAGGCATTCGCGACTTGCAGCAGCCGTTGGCGCTGCTCTTCGGACAGGTCGCCGTCGAGGCGCAGGTGGCGGGTAAGGTGTGTAACCACGTGCTGCGCATTGCGCTCGAAACTCACCGTTGTATCAATTCCGCGCAGGGGCCATTGCTTACGGGCGGCGTACATGCGCACCGTGATGCACGTGCAAGCGCCCAGCGACGAAGCCAGTAGCTCGGCCGGCGCCATGCCCGCGTTTTGGCCGCCGTTGTCGGTCGGTTCATCGGCTAGCAGCTGGTGGCCGCTGTCAGAGCTTATCTCAGTACGGAAATGCTCGGCACCACTGTGCGCCGTGATTGTGGGCATGGGGCTAGTGATTAATAGGCGCTTCGATCAGAATAAAGCGAGCTTCCGACGGGCACTCGATGTTAATGGTGTCAGTTTCCCAGATGCCAATGCTGTCGCGCTTGGCCAGTGCTTGCCCGTTTACAAGCAGCTCGCCCGTAATCACAAACACAAACACAAGCTTGTTCAAGGGGCTAAAACCGTACGTGAGCGTCTGCCCGGCATCGAAATAACCCAGGGAAAGCCGGGCATTCTGGTTAATCCAGCAATGCGCCGTGCCCTCTTCGTTGCTGACGATGGTCGTAAGCTGGTTTTTGCGCTTGGCCTCTGGGAAGCTGCGACGTTGGTAGCGCGGCGTAACGTTCTGCAACTTGGGCTCAATCCAGATTTGGAGGAAATTGACCTCGTCGTCGCCGATGTTGTGCTCCTCGTGACGCAGGCCGCTGCCCGCACTCATAATTTGCACGCCGTCGGTGGTCACTTCTTCCTTGTAGCCGAGGCTGTCGATGTGGTTCATCCGGCCGCCCAGCATCACGGAAATGATTTCCATGTTGGCATGCGCGTGCAAGCCAAAGCCGTTGCCGGGCTTCACAAAGTCGTCGTTGAACACCCGCAACAACCCAAAGCCGTTGCGTTCGGGGTTGGCGTAACTGCTGAAGCTAAACGTGAAGTTGCTCTGGAGCCAGCCGATGTCCTTGAGGCCCCGTTCGTTGGCTCGGGTGATGCGGTGGTTCATTCGGTGGGCAATTGCTGGTGAAAGACGAATTCAGAAAGGGGTTTGCGTTGGCGCTCGGCCTTTTCCCGGCTTCGGAAAGGCTCGTCCAGTTGGTCGATCTCACCCTGATAGCCCAAAGCAATCATTACTGCTGGTTGCAGATTATCAGGCAGGTGGAAAAGTTCAATGGCTTTGGCCCGGTCGAAGCCGCCCATAAAGTGGCCGTGCAGGCCCAAGGCCGTCGCTTCCAAAATCAAGTTGCCGTTGGCAAGGCCCAAATCGTGTAGGGCTGCGCCGTTGGGCGTGCCGTTGTCATAATGGGTTTTGGCCAGCGCCAGTATCAGCACGGCCGCATCTTTGGCCCAAGGGCGATTGCCGGGCATCAGGCATTCCACCATTTTGCCGAAGGCTTCGGTGTTGGCATGGTGGGCGTAGATGTAGCGCCAAGGCTGCTCGTTCATGGCGCTGGCGGCCCAAGAAGCAGCTTCGAATACCTGATTTAGGGTTTCGGGCGCTACGGGATAGCTGGCAAAAGAACGCGGGCTCCAGCGGTTGCGAATGAGCTCGTGAATAGGATAAACAACAGGGGTGTGTTTCATGTGCAAAGTGCTCCGGCGCGGCCTGCATCCCATGACGGAACTGCTGGCCGCGCCGAAGTCAGTGAAGCTGAAAAATAAAGAACTACAAGTCTACCGTATATCGGCGCGTAGGGTTGGCCTACAGCTCCATGGGCACTTCCATCAACAACAATTCGGCGTTGCTGTCGGCCGTGATCTGGAGCTTATCGGTTTCCCAAATGCCAAACCCGTCGCGGCGGTGCAAGGTTTGGCCGTCGATGGTGACGTCGCCTTCCAGCACAAAAGCATACACGCCGTTGCCGGGGCGCTTCAGTTGGTATTCGGTAGCAAAACCCGCGTCGAGCGAGCCGAGGTGAAACCACGCATCCTGCTGAATCCAGACGCCTGCATCGTCGGGCGAAGGCGAAAGCACTTGTTGCAGCCGGTTGTGGCGGTCTTCGGGCCGGAAAGTCTGCTGGTCGTAGCGGGGTTTTACATTTTCCTCGTTCGGGAACAGCCAGATTTGCAGAAACTTAACCTGCTCGGTGCTGCTGTGGTTTTTTTCGCTGTGCGCCACGCCCGTACCGGCGCTCATTACCTGCACGTCGTTCTGCCGAATCACGGCTTTGTTGCCCATGTTGTCTTGGTGCTCCAAATCGCCGGAAAGCGGGATGGAGATGATTTCCATGTTGTTGTGCGGGTGCGCCCCAAAGCCCTTGCCGCCGGCCACTGTGTCGTCGTTGAGCACGCGCAATGCGCCAAAGTGCATGCGGGCCGGGTTGTGATAATTAGCGAAGCTAAACGTGTGATAAGAATTCAGCCAACCATGGTTGGCGTGGCCCCGGGTTGCGGCCGGGTGCAAGATAGTCTGAGCCATAAAACGTTGAATTTTCGAAGTAAGCAGCCGGGCTTTTGAGCCCGACTTGCTGGCAGGTATATTCAAAGTTCGCGCCCAATACTATACTTTTGCAAGTGGTTACACGAATGTATATCAATATACTCTGTGTAACCTTTGCTCGTAATCAGGCAGTTATGAAAAATAAAAAAATAGAAATTATCAGAGATTGTCCTTTCCGACAGACATTGGATGTGCTGGAGGGCAAATGGAAGTTCGCCATCATCCATAGTTTGCTTGCGCACGGCACCATGCGCTTTAAGGTGCTGGAGCGCGATGTGGCGGGCATTACGCCGCGCATGCTCATCAAGGAGCTTAAGGATTTGGAAAGCCACGGCATCGTCAGCCGGAAAGCCTACGCCACTGTGCCGCCCACCGTGGAATATACCCTTACCGAGTGCGGCTTGTCGCTGGAGCCGGTGGTGCAGGCCATTCAGGAGTGGGGCGTTCGCAACCGCGACATCCTGAATCAGGCTAGGGTGGCGGAAACGGTAGAATAATATTTATTCGTATATGGTTGGTAATAAGCCAGTTGTATCGCGGCTTGCGCCCACGCCCAGCGGCTATTTACACCTCGGCAACGCCGTTAATTTCGTGTTGACGTGGCTGCTCGTCCGCCGCGCCCACGGCACCTTGCACCTGCGCATCGACGACCTGGATCGAGTACGTCTGCGGTCGGCGTATCTGGAAAATATCTTCCAGACCATCAAGTGGTTGGGCCTAGACTACGATGCCGGACCCGGCGGCCCAGCTGATTTTGAGCGCCAGTACTCGCAGGTCCATCGCTTGGGCGAATACCAAACAGTGCTGGCCAAGTTGCGCAGGGTGCCCGGCCTGCTATACGCTTGCGGTTGTTCGCGCACCGAAATTCTGGCGCGCGCCGCCGATGGGCGCTACGCTGGCACCTGTCGCTTGGCGCACACCGATTTTGACGCGCCCAACACGGCGTGGCGCGCCCATGTGCCGGAACAATTGGTAGTCGAGTTTGAGGATCTGTGGCAAGGCCCGCTGCAAGTGCAGTTGGCTCAGGCGCTCGGCGATTTTGTGGTGCGCAAAAAAGACGGGGAAGCCGCTTACCAGATCGGCTCAATAGTGGACGATGTGCGGCTGGGTACCACGCTCATCGTGCGCGGCAACGATCTGCTGCCCAGCACGGCTGCACAGCTTTGGCTTGCTGCGCAACTGCCCGAAACAGCCGCGTTCGGGGCTACTCACTTTGTGCACCATCCCTTGCTGCCTGGCCCCGATGGGCAGAAGCTTTCGAAGTCGCAGCAGCGCCCTCTGGATCGGGGCATTATGGGCGAAGCCACGTCGCCGCGGCCGGTATACGAAGCGGTAGCCCGCTTGCTGGGGCTGCCGCCAAGCACAGCCGAGTCGTTGCAAAGCTTACGCGCCGCGTTCGAAGAATCAGGTATGCTGCACGCTATTTCAGCTCTTTCTTAAATTCCTGCGTCCATTTATCGGCAAGGCGCGTAGGCTCCGGAAGCTTATAGCCTTTGGTGCAGGCCCAAGCCAGGCGCATCGCCGAAACCTGATCGCAGCGGTGGCCGGGGCTAACGAAGACCGGCTGTACGCGGTCTTTGGTGCGCAGTACTTCCCCAATGAGTTCGCCCTTATCCAAGAGGGGCGTGTGGCTGCCGGCGGTTTCGGCGGGTTCATCGTAGCGGCCCGTGAGGCGCTGTTTGGCAATCCCGAGCGTGGGCATGTCCAGCAATACGCCCAAATGCGAGGCGATGCCCATGCGCCGCGGATGCGCAATTCCGTGCCCATCGACCATGATCAGATCGGGTTTGTGCTGGAGCTTCTCGTAGGTTCTCAGCAGGTTGGGGGCTTCGCGAAAGGCCAGAAAACCCGGCACGTATGGCAAATCCACCACATCGTGGTGGTAGACTTTCTCCAACAATTCCAGCTTCGGAAATGAAAGAACCACGAACACCGAAAGAATGGTATCGGGCGTCGGGAACGAGGAGTCGCAGCCCGCAATAAGGGTAGGTTCGGCAACCAACGGTTCGAGGCGCACGCGGGTACGCATTTCCTCTTGCTGGCGCGTCAGCTCACGAACAACGATAGGGTCGGCGGGTGGGTGGTAGGGGCGATACATAGCTTGAGGAAGGTGGTTTTTTGCCTACGGCAAAACGCCGTTTTGCGATGCGCAGGGCGATTTTTTGCCTTTCGCAACTCTTGTACATGAAGGCAGGAAGGTTTCCAAGAATATATTCATTGTTTGTAAGTATTTGACAATAAGATAGTTATGGCGAATGTGTTTTCTGCCTAAAGCCAAGGGAAGAATTGCTAAACCGCATTTGCCCCGATGCGTATGGAAGAGCGCCGCAACGGCTTCTGCCGACTTGTTGTGCCTCCTTTCCGCCATGGCTAAACCCGAACAACCTGCTCACGAAGGCTCCGGCGCTCTTTTTGAACGCCGCTATTACGTCGATATCGAGCACCCCATGCAATCGGCTGACGCCTTAATAGAGGCCATCAAATGCGATGTCGAGCACTTTTCGCCCGACTTGCTGGCCGATTTCAAAAAGGTGAAGGGCGAAGCGCATCTCATCAAGGAAGGCGATGAGTTTTCCATCAAAATACTGGGCCCCTGGAACGGTTTGGTGCGCGTGGATAAGGTGGAAAACATGGGCTTCGAATTCGTGACTTTGGAAGGGCACCCCGAAGCGGGGCGCATTCGTTTCTCGCTCCGGCATCTGCCCAATCAGCCTGATACCCTGCGTTTTGAGATTCACTCCTGGGCGCGTTCGCGCGATGGCTTAGTCTCGTTTGCCTACGACACGCTCGGCATTGGGCGGCGGGTGCAGGAGAAAACCTGGTGCACGTTCTGCGAACGCGTGGCCGAGGCCAGCGGGGGCAAGGTGCTGGAGCCCGTGCACATCGAAACCATTGACCACGACCACGATACCGTTGAGAAAAAACATGGCTGAGTCGATGCCGCTGTGGCAACAGCACCGCTTGCAGTTGGAGTCGTATGGTAAGGCGGGCTATAATTTCGACCCGGAGCGCAGTCACGAATACACTGCGGCAAATGGCTGGCGCATAGATGATTACGAAACCGATCTGCCGGCCGAAGCGCCTGGCCCGCCCGTGCCGGGCGGCTCGTGGGAAGCCGCCCGCGAGGTCTTGCGCAACTATACGTTTCCGCCGCCCGACCTGATTACCGGCATCTTTCCGCCCGATTCGCCGCTCGACAACCGCACCATGGTTCTGCGAGGCCAGTTTTTGATTTTTACCTTCTGGTTTGGCGTGCGCATCAGCGGCCTGACCGACGAAGTCCGTACCACGCCCAATGGGCAGGAGCAGGTGTGGGGCTACAATTACCGCACGCTCGAAGGCCATTTCGAGCGCGGCCAGATTGATTTTACGGTGCACAAGCAATTTGCCACCGGCAAAGTAGATTTTCGCATCCACGCTTTCTCGCAGGTCGGCCGCATTAGCAATCCGTTTTATTGGCTCGGCTTCAAGCTGTTTGGCCGGATGCTCCAGCGCCGGTTTGCGCACGAGTCGATGAAAAGAATGCGCGCCCAGGTAGATGCCGCCCTCGCGAAAAGCGCTTAATAATATACCTGGAGCACGTCCACGTCGCCAAGTGGCAAGCTAACGGTGATGCCGTTTGGCGACTGCTGAAAGCGCAAAGGCCCTTTCTCAGCCGACGCGACGCGCCGCACTTTTTTATCGGTCGCCACGGTGACTTCCACGGTTTGCGGCGTGCCGTTCCAGTTGAGCAGCGTTACGGCCACGCCCGCTTGGCTATACAGCGCTGGCGCTTCAATAAGCGCTTTGTTGACTTTAACAGGCAAAGTGGCCCCACTCGCCTGCACGGGTTGCACGATGAGATTGCGCCACGCCTCGGAAAAGCCGCTAGCTAAGCCGCCCGTGGTGCCCTTCGCCGATTTGCGGTACGAGAGACCCGGATAGCAAGCATAGCGCAGGATGCGGCCCTTGCCAAGCGGGCGCTCCGTAAGGGCCGGTGTGCCATCGTTGAAAGTGGCCTTTATCTGCACCTCATTGGCTTGGTTGGCGCTGATTGTCAGCTTCTCACGCTCGCCAAACACGGCTACCTGTTTGCTGGCCTGCGTGAGCGTGCCGTTGGCCTTGGCATCGTCGTATTTGAACAGCGGCATCCGGACAGCCGTAGCTGGGGCCACGCAGGCAGCCTGTAGCAACATGGGCATGGGCTGGTGATACCGATCAAATTCGGCGGCCCCGGCTACGGTTACCAGCGTGCCACCGTCGCGCACCCATTGCAGCAGCGCTGTGGCCGATTCGGCGGGCAAATCGGGAGCCGTGAGATACAGCACTTTAACCGTTTTGAAATCGGGCTCCGTCAGTTTCTGCTCATCCACGAAGCGGACGGGCACGGCGCTGTGCTGCAAAGCCAGAAACAGTGAGTACAGCTCCGATTGGTAGCCCATTCGGCCGCTGTACATATCGGCGTTGGTCACATCCATCAGACCCTGAGCCAGTTGCTGATCTTCTAAGTCCCAGAGCGGGGAGCTTTGCGGCGTCAGAATGGCGATTTCCGATGGGCGCATCAGGCCGGGATACAGCAAATCTTCGGCCTTGGCCACCAGCTGCATACCTTTGGACAACGGCTTCATCACCGCCAGATTTTCGGAGTAACAATTGCCGGGAAACGCGTATTCGGGGCCGTAGGTGAAGAAATCGATGGTTTTGGCGCCGTTGCCCACCAGCGCAAGCAGCTTCTGGGCCATGCCGCCCGGTCGCTGCCCCGACACGCGCGGAATCACCAGCGAGCCGAAATCAACTTTCCCCAACTCCGCTGCAGCCCGCAACCGCGAGGCATAAAACGACCATTGGTAGGCCACGTCGTCGCCAAACCAGTCTTCCGTAGAAATAGACGTGGTACCGCGCGCCCGGCCGAATTCCAGCCAATCGTGCTGGCCCATGGCGGCGTTGGGGTCGGTTTTCGTGGGGTTGTTGCCCACCGGGCCGGGCTGATACGCCACGCCCATGAAGTTGTTAAAATTGACAAGAATGGGCACATCCGGCCGGATAACTTCTTCGTAGGCCTTGGCTACTTCCGCGAAAAACTGCGACGAAGCCCACGGCACAAACCGGTTGGACCAGTAAAACAACCGCCGCGAAGGCAAATCCGTGTACTGTTTTCGCCCGATTAGCTGCACTTCTTCCCACGAAGATTTGCCCAAATCTTGTGGGGATAACTTATTGTCTTGTAAGTACTTGTGAAAATCGGCCAGCGCATTCGGATCTTTGTTGAAGTCGTTGTAGGTGTTGGGGTAGTACCAGCCGGGCTCGTCGCTGGTGACCCAGAAGCCGATGTCTTCTTTCTTCCAGCCCGCCGCCAGCGAAGGGTTGATCTGATCCTGCGCAAACTTGACGAACTCGGCGTGCCGGTTGGAGCTGAAATTGAAGGCGTAGCCGGGCGGGTTGTACACGGCGCCCCATAACTTCTGGATGCCCGCTTCGCGCACGGTGGCCGTTAGGTTGGCGGGCACCGGATGCAATGCATTGAAACCCAGCCCGCACAGCCGCCGAATGCCTTCTTTCCAGCTCAGGTTGTCGTTGTCGCCGCCGATGTAGCGATCGCCGAACAGGATCTTCTTGGGGCGTTCGTTGGCGGGCAAAAAGGCATCTTTCATGGCCTTGTCGTAGTAACGCCGCCCGTGCCCCGTGAAGGTGTCGATGTGAATTTTGGCATCGGGGCCTTTCCACAGAATGAGACCAACGCTTGGCCCAAACAGCTCGGCCTCCGTAACGCTGGTTTCGCCACCGACCAAGGCGCTTTCCACTTGCAGCTTGATACTGGGAAACGCCGGACTAGCCGCCGCCGGATTGAGGGTTAACCCGGTCACTACCTGCCAGTTGCTGTTGTTGGCGTTGTTGTAAGTTGCCACCGCCTGCTCGATTCCGGCCCGCGTAGAAGCCACCCAGGCGCTCCACGCCACGCCTTTGAACGTAGCGCCCTGCGGCGTGCCTGCCAAGGCAAGGGTGAAGCCCTGCTCGGCGGTCGGGCGCTGGCCGTTTATACTCGTCACGCGCACGCGCACCTTGAAATCGGGGACTTGTTTGGCGGTAGGCCCAGCTACGGCGCGGCTGCCCAAGGCAAGCAGGCAGACGATTAGTATCGGAAGCCAGATCAGGGTTTTATTTTTCATCTGTGATGATTTGATGCGCTCTGGATGACGGACGAAGCGGCAAGGAGCGGCTGCTCATGCTGGTACAAACCTCAACCAGCACTGCCCCGACGTCAGAACGCGCAAAGCTAGCGGCTGTTGTTTACGCCATCGCGAAGCCATTATTTCGGCTTTTGTACGCGGCCCGCCAACCTTTACACCGGAAGCGGGTTAAAAGACTTCCAAAACCCAGACCCATGATTCAAACAAAAGCATATGCCGCCGACGCGGCAACGGCTCCATTAGCGCCTTTCCAACTTGAGCGCCGCGAAGTAGGGCCGCACGATGTCCTGATCGAAATTCTGTTTTGTGGCGTGTGCCACTCCGACGTGCACCAAGTCCGCGACGAGTGGGGCGGCTCTACGTTTCCGATGGTGCCGGGCCACGAAATTGTAGGTCGCATTACCCAAGTAGGCGACCACGTCAAGAATTTTAAAGCGGGTGACTTGGCCGGCGTAGGCTGCATGGTTGATACCTGCCGCACCTGCTCCAACTGCGAGCAAGGGCTGGAGCAATACTGCGAAACGCATATTTCCTTCACCTACAACAGCACCCTGCAAGACCGCCAAACGCGCACGTACGGCGGCTATTCTAACCAGATTGTGGTGGACGAAAACTACGTGCTGCATGTATCTGACAAGTTGGATCTGGCGGGCGTTGCGCCGCTGCTCTGCGCCGGTATCACCACGTATTCGCCCTTGCGCCAGTGGAATGCTGGTCCGGGCAAGCGCGTGGGTGTGGTCGGTTTGGGTGGCCTGGGCCACATGGCCGTAAAACTCGCCGCGGCCATGGGTGCCGAGGTAACTGTACTTAGCACATCGTCCAGTAAAGAGGCCGATGCCAAAGCCTTGGGCGCTCATAAGTTCGTGGTGACCAAAGACGCCGAGCAACTCAAAGCCACGCAGAACTATTTCGATCTGATTATCAACACAGTAGGTGCCAACATCGACTTCAATGCCTACCTGATGCTGTTGCGCCTCGACGGCACGATGGTGATGGTAGGCTTGCCGCCCGAAGCTCCGCAAATTGGCATTTTCCCACTGGTGGGGCAGCGCCGGCGTTTGGCCGGTTCGCACATCGGCGGCATCAAGGAAACCCAGGAAATGCTGGATTTCTGCGCCGAGCACAACATCGTTTCCGACGTGGAAGTCATCAACATCGATTACATCAACGAAGCCTATGAACGCATGATTAAAAGCGACGTGAAGTACCGTTTCGTAATTGATTTGGCGACGCTGTAAGCAGCATGCAAGCATAAAAAAGCCGCTTCTCATTAATGAGAAGCGGCTTTTTTATGCTTATGAAATGAAGCTTTTACCCTTTCGTGAAAAAGTAAGGATCGTATTCCAGAAAGTCATTCACCTTTAATTCCACCCCCGAGATTTTATTTCCTTCGACCTTAAACACGGCCGGATAAATACCGAAGGTCAGGTTGGAATACGTGGTGCGAAATTCCTGACCGTCCATGTAGTCGAGCGTGGCGGTGAGGCCGGGGTGCGTTGCAAAACGTACGAGCAGCTGCTTGCCTTTTTGCTCGATGGTGATGGGGCCGAATAAGGGGTGCGTGTAATTGCCGGCGTAGGCGCTGAGGGCCAGGGCGGGCTTATTCTTTTTCACGCGCGTATTCAGGCGGGCTACGGTTGCTTTAAGGGCTTTTTCCTCTTCGCGGGCACCTTTCAGGAGTTGGGCGCTGCGGTTGGTGTACGGCACACCCAAATAGCTGTCTAGCAGTTGATAACGTAGGGCCTCGAAAAAGCTCTGGTTGTCGTTGTTGGTCAGGATGGCGATGCCGATCTGCTCTTCGGGTACGAAGCAGGTGTTGCTTACAAACCCTGTGGCGCCGCCCGTATGCCAGTAGATTTGCTTGCCGTTGTAGTCGCCCGAAAACACGCCCAAGCCATAGGTGATGTAGTGCATCGGAAACGCCGTCGACTTGCGAGTGGACAGGAGCGTATTGGGGTCACGGGTTTTGCGCACTGCTGCCCAGCTTACCACTTGCTTGCCTTCGTAACGGCCGCTATCGAGCTGCATTTTCAGCCACTTGCCCAAGTCCGCGACGTTGGAAACGATGCCACCGGCAGGCCCTAAGTTGTCGATCTCGTCGAAGGGCACGGGTGCGAGCGGACCGTAGGTATTGGAGTAGGGGATGGCCACGTTCGGCCGCTGCGCGAGGCCGGCTGTGCCCGTGTAGGTATTGGTCATGCCCAGAGGCAGCAGAAAATTCTGCTGCACATAGGCTTCCCAAGTGGTGCCGCCCGTTGCGGCCGGAATCACTTGGCCGGCAGCCACGAAGCCCGCATTGCAGTAGCCGTAATCCTTCCGGAACTCACCATTGGGCTTCAGCAACCGCATCCGCTTAATGATTTCCTCGCGGCTGAGGTTGGAGTCCCAGAAAGTAAAATCGCCCTGAAACGTCTTGGTGCCGAAGTGGTGGCCCATCAGATCGCGCACGGTTACGAGCCGGGAGGCCGTCGAGTCGTAAAGCCGGAAACCAGGCAAGTATTTCACCGCGTGATCGTTGAGCGACAGCTTTTTCTCGTCTTCCAGCTTGGCCAGTGCCGTGCCCGTAAACAGCTTGCTGTTGGAGGCGATCATAAACAGCGTGTTGGCATCCACGGGCTCGTTTTTGCCCACGGCCCGCGTGCCGTAGCCCTTGGCCACTACCACTTGGCCATTTTTGACAATTACGATGGCCAGCCCCGGAATCTGCCACTGCCGCAAGCCGCGCTGAATGTAGCTGTCGAGGCTGTCGGTTACGAAGCGGTTGGGACCCGGGGTTTGGGCTTCAACGGTGTGTGGGCAACTAATTGATAAACAAATAGTTGTAAGGGTGAGGGCAAGGCCCGCTAAATGCTTGCGCATAGAAACAAGGAGACTGACGGGTGAAATAAAACGCTCCAATAAAGGTACACGAAGGCCCGCACCACCGGGCACCTCAACGGCAATAAAAAACAACCGCGCCAAGCCAAAGCCCAACGCGGTTGCGGATAATTCTGAACGCAAAAACCCGATCAGTCGTCGCCGTTGATCATGCCCGATACGATGCCTTTGTTTTTGGTTACTTCGGCCCATACCACGCCCACAATGTGCACGGCCACAAACGCGATAATCAGGTACATGTTGAAATTATGCACCTCCTTAACGGTGTGCTCTATTTTGTGCAAGGCCTCTACATCGTCGGCGTACACCAGGAGCAAGCCGGTGATTACCATGACGGCCAACATGATGTAAAACACTACATACGAGTACTTTACCAGCAACGAGTGGCGCGCGTCTTTTACGTCGGCGCCGCGTTCGCGGTAGTGCTGCTTGGCCTCCTGCAAGCGCCGCGAGAAGCGTTGCGCCGCGGGCTGCATAAATTCCATCAGCGTGCGAAACAGCAACAGCACCGCCAGCGTGAGGCCCAAATAAATATGCCAGTCCCAGATGCGGTGGCTGACGATGCGCGTCAGGGAGCGGGCTTGGTCGAGGGTGACGGTGACACCGGTTTTTTGCAGCGCTTCCTGAAATGCCGGGCCGACCGTCTTCATCTTGAGCACCACAAACAGAAAGAAAATGGTGGTCAGGAGGGACGAAACGACAAACGTGTTGCTCCAGTGCCAGATGCGCATGGCCAGGGAGTATTTTTTCTGAGCGACGGCCGCCGAGGAAGCTTGCTGAACGGGCATAAGATGCGAGAAGAAAAGTTGATGAAAGGCGTAATATATTACTTGTGAAGCACAATAGGCACCACGTTCACGGCCCGTTGGACTACGAGTTACCCTTCAAGTTTAAACGGGGGTTGTTCGACATGGCCGCGGCACCAATGCTCGTGCCGGTTTCGTGCAGGGCAACTATCGCAAAAAGAAATGATTAATATAATTATTTGATAGTCAATCTATTGCCTGCGGTGGCCGGCGGCTATGCGGATGAGATGCCAGCCCAACAAGCAGAGCAAAGGGGCTTCGGGCAACGTAGTGCCCAAGGCCGAGAGCCGCGTGAGTCCTACTTGCGGCGTGAGAGTAAAGGTGCGGCGCAATTCGGCCAGCACTTCGCCTGTCTCAGTGCGCCACTGCCATGTTGTGCTCCAGAAGCTCTTTTTGCGGAAGTAAAACTGCTTGCCGTTGGCGAAAACAATCTCGGCCTGGCCGTTCCACTGCCTACTGACGAGCGCACTATTGGTAGGTGCCCCAGCCGGCCGCACTGTAATTTTCCGATGAAAACAGCCGATGCGCTTGAACGTCCAGCTTTGGGCGGGGGTGCTGGCTTCGGTCAGTGGCTGCCAGATGCTTTGCCGCTTCAACGTCCCGACTACGATTTCGCCATTCTGAAGCTCATAATCGGGCATCCAGATTCCTCGCCGTACCACTGTGAGTGTCGTAACTACTTCAAAATCAGGATTATCCATAGTAAGGGCGTGAAAATGAGAAGGCGGAAGCCTCCGTAATTTACGGGGGCTTCCGCCTTCTACAAATTAACGCGGCCTGCTACTTACCCAATGCGGCCCGGATACACTTCCAAGGCTTTTTCGAGGCAGTCGAGGGCCTTGTTCATCGTATCGCGGTTGAGCACGTAGGCCAGCCGAACTTCGTTTTTGCCCAAGCCCGGCGTGCTGTAAAAACCAGTAGCCGGGGCCACAATCAGCGTTTGGTTGTGGTGAGAGAAAGTTTCCAGCAGCCAGATTGCAAACGCTTCGCTGTCGTCGATGGGCAGGCGCGCAATGACGTAAAAGGCGCCGCCCGGCGAGGGGCAAAACACGCCCGGCATGGCGTTGAGCCGGCTCACCATCAGGTCGCGGCGCTTGACGTATTCGGCTTTGGTATGGTGAAAATAGGTTTCGGGCAAGTCGGTAGCGGCTTCGCCCAGCAGCTGCGCCAGGCCCGGCGGGCTTACGCGCATCTGCGCAAACTTGAGGGCAGCCGCAATCAAAGACTTGTTCTTGGTCACGAAAGCACCCATGCGCGCGCCGCAGGCGCTGTAACGCTTCGAAATCGTGTCGAGCAGCACCACGTGTTCGTCGGCGCCGCTTAGGTGCATAGCGCTCACGTAGGTGCTGTCGTAGCAAAACTCGCGGTATGCCTCGTCGGAAAACAGATACAAATGGTGGCGCAGGCAGATGTCGCGAAGTTGCTCTAGCTCCGCGCGGCTGTACACGTAGCCCGTGGGGTTGTTGGGGTTGCAAAGCAGCACGGCCTTGGTGCGAGGCGTGATCACCTTCTCAAACTCCGCAATGGCCGGCAGCGCAAAGCCATCGGCAATGTGCGAGGTAACCGGCACAATGTGCACGCCCGTCGCCACGGCAAAGGCGTTGTAAGAAGCATAAAACGGCTCCGGAATGATCAGCTCGTCGCCAGGGTTGAGGCAGCTCATCAAAGCGAAGAAAATGGCTTCGCTGCCCCCCGTTGTAATCAGAATATCCTCGGCCGTAACCGGAATGCCCGCGCGCTGATAATACGCGGCCAGCTTGCGCCGGTAGCTTTCGTTGCCCGCACTGGGGCTGTACTCCAGCACCCGGATATCGGCCTGCTGCACGGCGGCTAGCATCGCCGGGGGCGTCTCAATATCGGGCTGGCCAATGTTGAGCGGATACACCGTGAGGCCCCGCTGCCGGGCCGCCTCCGCGTGCGGCATCAGCTTCCGAAAAGGAGAAACGGGCATTGTAGCACCGCGAAGAGAGACTTCCAACATGCCGCAAAGGTAAGGCCCGGCCACCGATTTTGCGCGCACAACGCCATGATTGCCTGCGGGCTGGCCGTCGTAGGTCCTGGCCGGCTTATCTGAAAAGCAGCCGCAACCGGGGTTACTTACTCCCAAATGCTGTTCGCCTCCGTGAGGATAAGGGGCTTGTCATCGGTAATCACGATGGTATGCTCGTGCTGAGCCACGAAGCTGCCGTCTTTGGTGGCCAGCGTCCAGCCGTCGCTGAGCTGATGGGCCAGCGTAGCGCGGGTGGAAATAAACGTCTCCACTGCCACCACTGAGTTCTTCTTGAAGCGCTTCAGGTTGTAGCGGTCGTAGTAGCAGGGTATTTCCTTGGGCTCTTCGTGCAGGCTGCGCCCGACGCCGTGCCCGACCAAGTTCTTGATGACCTTGTAGCCCGCCTGGCGGGCTTCGCTTTCGATCAGGCGCCCGATCTCGGCGATGCGCACCCCGCCTTTGATTTGGTTGAGCGCCTTGCGCAAGATCTGCCGGGAGGCATCGACCAGCGGCTGGTGGTTGTGCACATCGGCTCCCAGCACAAATGAGCCGCCGTTATCGGCCCAATAGCCGCCCATCTCCGCCGATACGTCGATGTTCAC
Source organism: Hymenobacter jejuensis (assembly GCF_006337165.1). Classification (NCBI taxonomy): domain Bacteria; kingdom Pseudomonadati; phylum Bacteroidota; class Cytophagia; order Cytophagales; family Hymenobacteraceae; genus Hymenobacter; species Hymenobacter jejuensis. The sequence continues at coordinate 1,276,111 of NZ_CP040896.1, read as the reverse complement.
CAAGTCGCCGTGTTGCAGCACTTTGCGGGTCGAAGGAATGCCGTGCGCCACTTCGTTGTTCACGCTGATGCACGTCCAGCCCGGAAAACCATAGGTAAGCCGCGGAGCCGATTTGGCCCCCAAGGCAGCCAGAATGCGTCCGCCGTATTCGTCTACCTCTTTGGTCGTCATCCCCGGCTGGGCGTACTCGCGCATTTGTTTAAGGGTAATACCGACGGCTTCGCTGATGCGCTGAAGGCCGGCTAAGTCTACTTGAGAGGTGATGGACATGAGGCGGAGGTTTGGGGCTCTCTGACGTTTGTTGTACAACTTTGGCTGGCTAACAACATGGAGAAAGCGGCGACAGTTTACGTTAGTAGTTGGTTTTAAGCCTTTTTTGCGCAAGTACCAGCCCCCGCTGAGCCGATAAACGTTAGCACTGCGCAGGGGCTTGCCCTCACGCTTTCGCCGAACTCGGTTGCTAGACTGCAACTTGGGTTGCGTTATTTTGTAAATTACTTATAATCAATAATTTATGCATGTAAGATGTTTTTGGGTAAAAGCTAAAAATAGGCATTAACTCCGCATATAAAGCCGCTTCTGAAGCACGAAAAAAGGGCAGCCGACCGGCTGCCCTTTTTGAAGACCAAGCTCGACCAGAGCTAGTTTATGACCAGCTTGGAAGTAAGGGTTTTATGCCCGTCGTTGACCGAAATCAGGTAGAGGCCGGCGGGGAGCGCTTGGCTTGGCACCCGGTGCTGGCCGATGGCTTTGGCTTGGTACACTTGGCGGCCGGTGCGGTCGTAGATGGTAATTTGCGCTGGGCCCTGAAGCTCCGCAAACTCCAGATTCAGCGCCTCCTGACCCCGGCGCAGCGGCTGCGGATATACTTGCAGGCCTTTGCCCGAACCGGCTGGGCCTTTCAGCGAAGCTACGCCCGCCGCGGCTTGCAGGGAAGACGGGGCCGCCTGCCATAGCTCAATGCCGGAAAGATTGGCGTCACCCCCGGTGGTTCTGACCGTCAGGTTGCCATCGCTGACCTCAGCGCGGAAGGGACCAAGCTTACTCCACTGGCCTGCTTCGCCCGAATTGTGCTCCGCTACCACAAGCTTGTTTTCGAGGTGGATGCCGAAAGTCGCCGGCGAATTGTCTTCCCACACATACAAAAATACGTCGTAGGTGCCGTTGTCGACGTTGAGGACGTTGAGCGTCGTGTTGCCGCCCCACACCGAAGAGCGAAGCATGGTGGCGCGCTCGGCATCGGTGCCGGGGTTCAGGGCAATGCTGAAGTCGGAAAATGCTCCGTTTTGGCCGCTCACGTCAATGTTGCCATCCGACGCAAGCCAGCTATGCCCGTCGATGGTAAGTGCCGGCCCGTCGATATTGATGGCGCGGTAGAACGCTCCCGGCAAAGGCGCTGCCGTCGTATTCTCCCGAAATAAGGCCGAAGCCGGCACCGGTTGTTTGCCCACGCCGGGCCCCTGATAGCTCACGGCCAGGGTTTCGCCGCCGTCGCGCTCGAAGAAGGTCACGGTCAGGGCGTGCTTGCCGGCTTTCAGGCCGATGACGCCGCTGCGCTCTTGGGCAGCGTGAATACCATTGTTGTCAACTACCAACTGGCTGCCGATGAAGAGCTGGCTGCCGTCGTCGGAGGAGGTGTAGAAGGTGTACTCGCCATCGGTGGGTACCTCGATGTAGCCCGTGTAGCGGAAGCCAAAGTTGTCGGCGCGGCCGCCTACATTCAGGTCGAAAGCATTCGTGGTGCCTTGCTTTACAGTCGCTTGGCTGTTGAAATCGGGCAGAGCGCTCCAGCTGCCTTCGTAGTAGCGGTAGGCCAAGCCGTTGACCACATTGCTGGGGTTGTCGGCTTCGCGTAACACAATGGGGGCAGGGTCAGGAGCTGGCGCGGGCGGTGAAGGTGCTGGTGGAGCTGGGGCAGGCACTCCGGTGGCAAGCACCGCTTGTAGCGCCTGATACCAGCGGCTGGCCATGAGTTCTTCGCCGCCTTCGCGAGGATGAATGCCATCGTACGTGAGCGTGGAGGCGTCAAAGCCCGAGTTCTGATCTACTACGATGATGGGCGATTGGCTCGTGGTTTTTTGGCTGGCCAAACCCGGGATTAAGCTGTTGAGGATGTTCAGGTTGGCGTTGGGCCCGCTTTGCGTAGTAGGAATGAGCTGGGCCATCAGAATCTTGACGCTGGGGTTTGCAACCCTCAGTCGATCAACGATTTGCGAAATTTCGTCAAGCGTGCTTTCCACGCTTTGGCCTTGCAGCATGTCGTTGGTTCCCACGTGCATCAGCACGATATCCGGGGTGTTGGCCGTGGCCCAATCTTGCACCGAGCCCAAGATTTGGTCGGCCCGCCAGCCCCAGTGCCCTTCGTGGTTGAGATCGAAATCGGGGTGGGGCGACGGAGCATTAAAGCTGCTATTTTGGCTGCCTACAAAATCGACGTTGTAGCCGCCGTCTTTGAGCTTAAACCACAACGGCCGCCGGTAGCTATCGTGGTTGTGGTCGGCTTGCGTGATGGAATTGCCCAAAGGCATAATGCGCACCTGCGCGAACGCCGCGGTAGAAGCCGTGAACAGGCTGGCCAAGCACAGCAGAAAAACCACAGCTTGGCTTCGGGGAGTGAAAAAGCGAGTAGAGGTCAGGTCAATAGAGCAGTTTTTTCTCATAGATTAGGGTAAGTGAGGTTGAAGGAATAGAGGCAGGTGGTAGGAGCGCGAACCATGAATCTCCGCATTTTTTGGTAACTATCTGATTATCAATAGAAGATTTTTGATAATCTTTCAATTTAACATGCTGCGAGATGGGTTTTAAAGGGCGGCATCACAGTCGAGCTCCAAAAAAATAAGGTGCGTTTCGGGCACGCTGACCCAGGAATTCCAACAACTCGGGCACCTTGCCGTTATGCTTTCATGACCTCTACCAACCCCCGCGAAGTATGGTTGCGCGGGCCGCTGCCCAACGTGCCGCCGCTGCTGCAACCCGTGGCACACGCCCTGCTGCAGGCCCGCGAAGAACTGGATGCTGCCCTCCTCGATTTTCCGGAGGACCAACTCTGGGCGCGTCCTGCTGGCGTCGCGTCCGTGGGCTTTCACCTGCAGCACCTCACCGGCGTACTCGACCGCCTCGGTACCTATGCCCAAGGCCACGCCCTGAGCGACAATCAGTTGCAAGCGTTGTCTGGCGAAGGCCATTGTCCGGAGCCGCCCTGCCACGTCTTCGACTTGGTTCAGGCTTTCGACGAGCAAGTAGAGCGCATGCTCGCGCAGCTCCGCCAAACCGACCCGGACACCCTGCTCGAAGCACGCGGCGTAGGCCGGGCGCAGCTTCCCTCTACCGTACTGGGGCTGCTGGTGCACGCCGCCGAGCACACGACCCGCCATCTGGGCCAACTGCTGGTCACCTCCCGCATCCTTCGGGAGGCGAAAACAAATTAATTGTAAATGGCTAATAATTAATAAGTTGCGAAATTAAAAAAGGGAGCACGATTACGTGCTCCCTTTTTTGTGCTGGCCAAAGCCAGCCGGACAAGTGTTATTATTCCGGGTTTAGTGACCTACCACATCGGCTTTCATAGCGTCCAGAATGGCCAGCAGTTCGGCTTTTTCTTTGGTCGGAAGCTGGTTGGTAGCCAACGAAGAAACCGCGGCTTGGCGCCATACGGCAAACTCATTTTCCGTGATCATCATGCCCTTGTGGGCGGCCAGCATGTTCATGCCCGTGTATTTCAGCGGTCCGCCGGTGGCCTCGCCCAGCTGATCGATGAAATGGTTGCGCAGGCGCTGCAAGCGCGTAGGGTCGGCGCCGGAGCTGACCGCATCCAGCATTGGTTTGTGCGTGCGTAGCATCACCGTATTAGTTTGCTGCGTTTCCGCCCCGACGTTGGCGATAAGTTGGTCGACGATTTTGGCAATGCCATCGGCTTGGCCAATGCGGTTATAGAGCGTGGCGGGCGCGGGGGTGGCTTCATGGCCACAGGAGAAGAGAAACAGCGTGACAGCCAGCAGCGCCAGCGATAGTCGAAGTTGTTGCATTAAATTATTGATGGAAAGAGAAGTAAACAATGAGTTGCTTTAAATGCGCACGAATAGCCGACGTAAGTTCAGGGCAAACCGGATGCGCTCCAGCGCGGTCGTGTAGCCGGGCGGCACGGGGCACTGGCGGCGTTCGTCAGTTCGGGGTGCTGGTTCTAGCTTCGCGACCGCGAAAACGCCGCCCACCGATACTACGCGCAGCAGCTCGGCTTCCGAAACGGTGCCTGCGTGATACAGCAGAGTCGCCAGTTGCGTGCGCGCATTGATGGAGCAGGCCGCGACGCCCGGCACCGCAGCCATTTGCTGTTGCAGATGCACCGCTTGCGGCGGCGTTCGGA